>CAVPQV010000002.1:0-142044 GCA_963707625.1 uncultured Gammaproteobacteria bacterium | reverse complement strand
TGCTGACAGTGCTCTCTGCAGTTCGGGCCTCGATGTCGGCGACCGTGGAGTTCGGCACCCTGTCGATTTCGATCGGGGCGGTGGTGACCGCAATGGTCGTGATCGTGTCAACGGCGGTGGTCGCCACGGTGGCGGAATTTATCTTCAAGCGCGAGATTGCGCCGAGGCTGCACATGAGCGCTGGTGCCGGCTACGCGATGGCCACCTTCACACGCTGGGTCATCGAGATCGTCGGCGTCATGCTGACCCTCGAGGCGCTGAACTCGACCCGAGAAGTCACTGTGCTCGCCGGCGCGCTCGGCGTGGGCATCGGCTTCGGCCTGCAGACCGTGGTCAACAACTTCGTCTCCGGGCTGATCCTGATCGTCGAGCGGCCGGTGGCCGGTCGGCGACATCGTGGAGATCGGACCGCTGCTCGGCGAGGTCCGGCGCATCGGCATCCGCTCGAGCACCGTACGCACCCCGAGGGCGCCGAGGTCATCGTGCCCAACTCGGACCTGGCGTCGAAGCAGGTGGTGAACTGGACGCGCTCCGATCGCCAGCGTCGTTACGAGATCGACGTCGGCGTCGCCTATGGCTCGGATCCTGAGACGGTGATGCGCCTGCTGGAGGAGGCTGCCAAGGAAGTGCCACAGATCATGTCCGTCCCGCCGCCGAAGGCGACCTTCGAAGGTTTCGGAGACAGTTCGCTGGACTTCCGGCTGCTCGCCTGGGTGACGACGGTGGACGTCGGCCTGCAGGCCAAGACAGGGCTGCGCGTGGCCATCCTGCGCAAACTCAACGAGGAGGGAATCGAGATTCCCTTCCCGCAGCGCGACCTGAATATTCGTACGACCGGGGCGACGGTGCCGCCATCACCTTCACCGCCGGATCCTGCGCCGCAATAGAGCGCCGGCGTCAGATCTCCCCTGAAGGCGCGGCCCCGTTGGTAACGCCGAATTGGCGGAGGATCGCGTTGCCACGGTTCACTGCCGCATCGAGCCCGTCTGCCACCGATTTCTTCCCGGTGAAGATGCTCTCCAGTTCGACTTCGATGGTGGACTCGCGGACCTGGACGTAGTTGCCGAGCCGCAAGCCCTGGCTGTTTGGCGTGGACGCGGCGTTGAGCAATTGACTGATGGCCGTCCACTGCTCGGGATATTGCTTGTAGAAGCCGTCGTCAACCTGGCCCTTGACGGCCGATCTGGTGACCGGGATGTAGCCCGTGGCGGACGTCCACAACTTCTGCTGGGAGGTGTCGATGATGAAGCGGAGAAACTTCGCGACCGCCTTGTCGTCCGCGGACTTGTGCCCCCGCATTGCCCACAGCGTGGCGCCGCCCAGGATGGTGTTCGTCTTGGGATACGGCGGGCCCCAGTGCGGCAGCTGGCCGGTCCCCCAGCCGAATGCCAGCGACCCGTAGTCCCCCTGATAGGCCGACGATTGCAGCACCATCGCGCATTCGCCGTCGACGAACAGATTGTTCGGCGTCCCCTGCCGGCCACCGTAGACGAAAACGCGGTCCTTCTGCCAGCGGACGAAGGCGCCGATGTGCATGCGGCCGAAGTCGCTGTTGATGAGCAGCCTGGTGTCGAGGCCGGTGTAGCCGTTCTGGTTGGTGGCGAAGGGTTGGTCGTGCCACGCGAACGAATTCTCGAGCAGCACCCATGACGGCGACGGCGTGGTGAAGCCGCATTTGGCCGCGCCGGTGGCCAGGATCTTCCTGGACGCGGCCTCGACATCGGACCACGTGGCGGGCGCCTTGTCGGGAAGGCCCGCCTTTCGGAAGATGTCCTTGTTGTAGTAGAGGATCGGCGTCGATACGTTGAACGGCATGGAATCCAGCTTGCCGTTGGTCGAGTAGTAGCCGGTGATCGTCTCGATGAAGTCGGGCCAGTCGACCGCGACCTTCTGTTGCCGCATCAGCCGATGGACCGGGACGATGGCGTCGGACATGGCCATGCTCTGCGTGCCGACCTCGTAGATCTGGACGATGTGGGGCGGGGTGTTGCGCCGGTGCGCGACCATGGCGGCGGTCAGCACCTCCGGATAGGTGCCCTTGCGGACAGCCGTGACCTCGACCTCGTCCTGGCTCTGGTTGAACCGCTGCACCAGCGCCTCGATGGCCTCGCGAGGCTTTCCCTCCTGGGCGTGCCAGAACGAGATCTCGGTCCTGGACTGCGCGTCGTCCGCCCCGCCAAACAAGGCAATCACGGCAATGGCGGTCGCGCCGAGGATGCGATCGGCCAGCTTCACGGCCGGGTCTCCTTCAGGAAGTCCTGGATTGCCTGCCGGTTCTGCGCGACTACCTTGGCGGCAGCGGTGTGCAGCAACTGCTGGTCGCACTTCGACTCCATCGCCAGCTTGGTTGCGATTTCGGCGATGCGCTCCTGAACATCCTCAGGCCTCGTCAATGGCGGTGTCTCGTTGCGGCAGACCTCTGGAAGATCGCTCAAATCATCCTCCCACCTGGCGCTGTCGTGGTTCAGGAAAATGATGCGCAGGGTCGTATCGTCCGGAAACACGCCCTCCACCTGGAGGCTGCGGTAGAACAGCGACCAATAGGCGGTGGCGCGTTCCTCCATGACGCTGGGAATGCGCGAAAAATCGTAGTTGAAGATGGTCCAGGGCTCGCTGCGTCTTCCCAGAAGCCGGAAACCCACGGAAAACGGGTAGGAACTGTTGAACGAAATGATGAGGCCGCGCCGCACCCTCTTGTCCTGGATCTGTTTCAGAAACGTGAACATCAGTGTCTCGAGTCCGAGGTTCTCGTAAAGACCGCCGTCACCAACATGCCAGTAGTCCAGGTCGTCGCCCACGCGTGAAGGTGATCGGGCCGACCAGCGGTGGAAACGAAGCCGATGCGGTGACGGCGCCGGCCACCGCTACGGGACAGGGATCGATCTGGAGTTCCAGCGGCGAGATCGGGAGCAACTTGTCCCAGCGTCTTCTGGCGACCTCCGGGAGCCTTCGGGTGATTCCCCGGCTGGCCAGCGACCGGTCGAGGTCCCCAACGAAGTCGAACTGTGCAGTTTCCGGAGGCAGCGTGCTGAACATGAAACGCCGGCCGTTGTTGTACAGCGTCGCGTTGAAGACGATGCGGGGGCTGTCGCCCAGCTTTTCGCGCGCGCCAAGATCGGCGAAGGTGGCCGGACCGATGAGTAGCTCGTCGATGACCTCCTGCAGCGAACGCGCGGCCAACGCGGAATTGAGCATGAAGCGGCGCTCGCTCAACTGGCGCCAGATCAGCGCGCTCTGGAAGTCCTGCGCCAGCTTGGTGTGGAAGCCGGTGAAGAACGTCTCGTAGTCCTCCGTCATCGCGCCCTGCGGTCCCAGGACGGGCGTCGCGCGTGGAGGCTTGTGCAGGCCGAAGTAGCCAGCCGCCAGGCCGCCCCGACACACTGGAAAGGTAGGAAACCTGCTCCAGCACCGATCCTCCTTGTGGGGCCGGCAATCGCGCGAGCGCTTCGAGGCCTGCCGCGCCGAACAACGCCGCGCGACTGCCGCCTCCGGACAGCGACACGCCCACGATCGTATCCTGCGGCATCGGCTGCGAGATGCAGGCGACCTCGGCGCCGGCTTTGGGCAGGCGGGCGACCTCGGACGTGGCGCAGCCGGCGGAACGAGCGCGCCGATCAGGCCCAGCGCGGTCCGCGACCAGGAAACCCTGTCGGTGCCGACGCCTGTGCCGCGATGATCGCGGTCGGTGCCGACCGGGATTGCATGCCTGTGCATTGTCCGCTGCTGGCGTGGATCGCTCTGTTGCATTGTCGGGACTTCTCCGGCACGAATATTACATCCGTTCATTGCACCGGCGCGCCGGCTTCGTACCAGCGCTTGATCAGCGCGCGCTCGGCGTCGGTCATCTGCGTGGCGTTGGACAACGGCATCAGCTTCAGAACCGCCGCCTGCTGGTAGACCATCTGCGCGTGCTGGCGGAGCAGTTCCGGCGTGTGCAGCGCGATACTCTTCTGTGCCAGCGTCGCGTTATGGCACATGGCGCAGCGCTGGTCGATCACCGCGCGCACTTCGGCATAGGTGGCCGGCGCGGCCGTGGCAGCGGCAGGCTGCGGCGCGGGCGCCAGCCAGATCGCCAGTCCCATCAGCGTGAGCGTGCCGACGATCGCGTGTTCCCATGGCACTCGCCGGCCCTCCACCAGCGCCTTGTGCCGCGCGACGAAGCTGTGGCGGATCAGCGCTCCGGCCAGCATCAGCAGCACCAGCACGGCCCAGTTGTGCGGACCCTGGTACAGCCAGCCGTAGTGGTTGGACAGCATCGCCACCAGCACTGGCAACGTGAAATAGGTGTTGTGCACGCTACGCTGCTTGGCGCGCCAGCCGTAGATGGGGTCGACCGCCTGACCGGCCTTCATCTGCGCGATGACCTTGCGCTGCCCCGGGATGATCCAGACGAACACATTGGCGCTCATCGCCGTGCCGATCATCGCGCCGACCAGCACGAAGGCCGCGCGGCCGGCGAACAGGCGGCAGGCGAAGCAGGTGGCGATGACGATGAACACGAATACCAGCGCGCCGACGATCAGGTCGCCGTGGCGCTTCTGGCCGAACACCCGGCAGATGGCGTCGTAGACGAACCAGAAGGCGACCAGAAAGGCCAGCGACGCGGCGACCGCCGCGGTGGCCGACCAGTCGTGCACGTTGCGGTCGATGAGGAAGGTATTGGCGTTGAACAGGTAAAGCACCACGAACAGCGCGAAGCCGGTCAGAAAGGTCGAGTAGCTCTCCCAGTAGAACCAGTGCAGGTGCTCGGGCAGCGTCTTCGGCGCGACCAGATACTTCTGCGGGTTGTAGAAGCCTCCGCCATGCACGGCCCAGATTTCTCCATCGACGCCTTTTTCCAGCAGGTCGGGCGACGTCGGCCTGGTCAGGCTGCTGTCGAGAAAGACGAAGTAGAACGACGAGCCGATCCAGGCGATGACAACGATGACATGCGCCCAGCGCAGCAGCAGGTTGACCCAGTCGAGCAGGTAGGCTTCCACGTCAGGTCCGCAGCTCATGAGCCGCGGTAGGTCGAGTAGGACCAGGGACTCACCAGCAGCGGCACGTGGTAGTTGGCGGCGGCGTCGGCAATGCCGAAATCCACCGGCACCTGGTCGACGAACGCGGGCTTCGGCAGAACTCACGCCACGATCGCGGAAATAGGTCGTCGACCTCGAACACCAGACGATAGCGTCCCGTTGCCATCGCCGGCGCGTCGAGCAGCGGGCCGCCGTCGCTGCGCCCGTCCCGGTTCAGGACCAGAGTCTTCAGCGCAACCGGCCGGTCGCCGTCGAGGCGAAAGAGCGTGACCCTCATTCCGGCGGCCGGGCAACCATGCATGGTGTCGAGCACGTGCGTGCTTAGCTCGTCCCATCCCAGTCCTCTCTTTTCGAGCCGGCCGGGCGTCCCGGACCTCCGGCGAACGCAGCCGGCAAACCATGCCTGCGCCAGCCGGCGAGTGTGCGACCTCCCTCGCGGCGATCGATGCGAAAGTCGTTGCCGCTGGCGCAGGAAGTGTATACATTGCAGCATACATGTCAAGCGCGCAAACTCCCCAAAGCCCGAGGACCGGACACCTGCGCCGGGGTCGGGTCCCGATCGAGCAGACCCCGGCGCCGTCGCGGCGGGCGCGGAAGTCCCCGCCCAGTCCCCGCCCGGACGCGCGCCCGCAGGCGCCACCCAGCGCATCGTCGAGTCCATCACCGCCGCGATCGTCGAGTGCCGGCTGATGCCCGGAACAAAGCTGGTCGAACAGCGCATTGCCGACATCTTCGCCGTTTCGCGCACCATCGTGCGCCAGGCGTTCAATCAGCTCAGCCGGGATCGGCTGGTATCGCTGGAACCGGCGCGCGGCGCCTTCGTCGCCAGTCCGTCGGTCGACGAGGCGCGGCAGGTGTTCGAAGTACGGCAGATGCTGGAGGGGACGCTGATCCGGCAGCTCTGCGCGCGCGTCACCGAAGCGCAGGTCGCCCAGTTGCATATGCACCTGCGCCACGAACGCGAAGCGCTGTCCAGGATCGATGTTCCTGGAAGGACGCGACTGCTGGCGGACTTTCACATGGTCCTCGCCCGGATGCACGGCAACGAGGTGCTGGCGCAGCTGCTGGCGGATCTGTTGAGCCGCTCGTCGCTGATCGCGCTGATGTACCAGTCGTCGCATTCGGCCGGACACTCTCAGGAAGAACACGTGCAGATCGTCGATGCGCTGGAACGCCGCGATGGCCGCGCCGCCGCGCGGCTGATGCAGCAGCACCTGGCGAGCGTCGAGCGCAACCTGCGTCTTGACCCGCGCGCCAGCGATCTGGCCGCGGCGCTGCGTCCCGACGATGGAGCGCCTTCACGATGACCCGCGGCGCGCCCGCACCCGGCTACCCGCGCGACCTGCGCGGCCACGGGCGCAATCCGCCGTCGGCACGCTGGCCCGGCAACGCCCGGGTCGCGCTGCAGTTCGTGCTCAATTTCGAGGAAGGCGGCGAGAACTCGGTGCTGCACGGCGATCCGGGCAGCGAGCAGTTCCTGTCCGAACTCTCCGCGCCGCCGGGCTACCCGGCGCGGCACCTGAGCATGGAGAGCAGCTACGAATACGGCGCGCGCGTCGGCGTCTGGCGCGTGCTGCGCGAGTTCGAGAAGCGCGGCCTGCCGCTGACCGTGTTCGGCGTGGGCATGGCGCTGGAGCGCAGCCCGGAGGCCGCCGTTGCCTTCGTCGAACTCGGCCACGAGGTCGCCTGTCACGGCTGGCGCTGGATTTCCTATCAGAACGTTGATGAGGCGACCGAGCGCGAGCATCTGCGCCTGGGCGTCGCGGCGGTCGAACGCGCGACCGGCGCGCGTCCGCTGGGCTGGTACACCGGCCGCGACAGCCCGAACACGCGCCGGCTGGTGGCCGACTACGGCGGCTTCGAGTACGACAGCGACTACTATGGCGACGAGCTGCCGTTCTGGCTGCAGGTCCGCAAGACCGATGGCGCGCTGGCGCCGCAGCTGGTGGTGCCATATACGCTCGACTGCAATGACATGCGTTTCGCGCTGCCGCAGGGCTTTTCGCATGGCGGCGAGTTCTTCGAGTACCTGCGCGACGCCTTCGACCTGCACTGGGCCGAAGGCGGGGAACGGCCGGCGATGATGAGCGTCGGCATGCATTGCCGGCTGCTCGGCAGGCCCGGACGGATGCGCGCGCTGCAACGCTTTCTCGACCACGTTGAGGGACACGACGGGGTCTGGATCGCGCGGCGGCTGGAGATCGCGCGCCACTGGAAGGCAGTGCATCCCTTCGATGCCGCGACCGCCTTCGTCTGGGAGAAGTGAGCGTGGCAGACACCCCGACCATCGATCGGCTGAACGCCGCGTCACCCGCCGGGTTCGTCGCCATGCTCGAGGGCATCTACGAGCACTCGCCGTGGGTTGCCGAACGGGCCGCGCAGGTTCGTCCGCTGCGCAGCCTGGCGCAGTTGAAACTGGCCTTGGCGCAGGCCGTGCGCGATGCCGGCCGCGACGCGCAGCTCGCGCTGCTGCGCGCGCATCCCGAGCTGGCCGGCCGGGCGATGGTTGCCGGGACGCTGACCGCGGAGTCGTCGGCGGAGCAGGGCAGTGCGGGCCTGACCGCCTGCACGCCGGAGGAATTCGCCAACATCCAGCGCCTGAACGCCGCCTACAACGAGAAATTCGGCTTTCCGTTCATCCTTGCCGTGCGCGGTCCGCGCGGACTGGGCATGGGCAGGTCGGAGATCATCGCGACGTTCGAGCGACGCCTCGCGCATCATCCCGATTTCGAGTTCGCCGAATGCCTGCGCAACGTCCATCGCATCGCGGAAATCCGCCTGGACGAGCGTTTCGGCATGCCGCCGGAACAGGGCAACCGGGTCTGGGACTGGGCCGAACGGCTGGCGGCGCACAGCGACCCGGGCTACGCCGAACGCGGCCAGTTGACGGTGACCTACCTGACCGACGCGCACCGGGCGGTCGCCCGGCAGCTGACGCAATGGATGCGCGATGACTGCGGTTTCGACGAGGTGGACATCGATGCGGTCGGCAACGTGGTCGGCCTCTACCACGGGACGGAACGGGACGCGAAGCGCCTGCTGACCGGCAGCCACTACGACACCGTCCGCAACGGCGGCAGGTACGACGGCGCGCCTCGGCATCCTCGTACCCATGGCCTGCGTGCGCGAACTGCATCGCCAGGGACGCCGGCTTCGCTGCGGCATCGAGGTGGTCGGCTTTTCCGAGGAGGAGGGCCAGCGTTACAAGGCCGTGTTCCTGGGCTCGGGCGCGCTGACCGGAAACTTCGACCCGCGCTGGCTGGACCAGAGCGATGCGGACGGCATCACGATGCGCGACGCGATGCGGCAGGCAGGGCTGCGCTGCGAGGACATACCGGCGCTCAGGCGCGACCCGGCGAAATACCTGGGTTTCGTCGAGGTGCACATCGAGCAGGGACCAGTGCTGAACGGCATCGACCTGCCGCTGGGTGTCGTCACCTCGATCAACGGCGGGCTGCGCTTTGCGGGCGAGATCACCGGCATGGCCAGTCACGCCGGCACGACGCCGATGAACCAGCGGCGCGATGCCGCAGCAGGCGCCGCCGAATTCCTGCTGTACGTCGAGACGCGGGGCGGCGGCGCCCCGGACCTGGTGGCGACCGTGGGCATGCTCGACGTGCCCGGCGGCTCGATCAACGTGGTGCCCGGGCGCTGCCGGTTCAGCCTCGACGTACGGGCGACCACCGATGCCGTGCGCGACGCCTGCGCCGCCGACCTCGAAGCCGAACTTGCGCGCATCTGCGCGCGGCGCGGGCTGCACTTCCGGCTGGAAGAGTCGATGCGCGCTGCCGCGGCGCCGAGCGCGCCGGCGACTGCAGCGGCATTGGGAACGCGCGGTGGAGGCGCTCGGACTGCCGGTGCACCGCATGCCCAGCGGCGCCGGACATGATGCGATGAAACTGCATGAGATCATGCCGCAGGCGATGCTGTTCATGCGTGGCCAGAATGCCGGCATCAGCCACAATCCGCTGGAAGCCATCACCAGCGACGACGCCGAACTGTGCACGCAGGCATTCGCCAAACTGCTCGATCAACTGGACGGAGACAACGCATGATCGAACAGCACTACACGGCGCTCGACAGCTGGATCGACGCGCACTTCCGCGAGCAGGTGGCCTTTCTCAAGGCGCTGGTGCGCGTACCCACCGACACGCCGCCCGGAGACAACGCGCCGCACGCGCAGCGCACGGCGGAACTTCTTTCCGAGTTCGGCTTCGACGCTGAAAAGCATCCTGTGCCGGCACCCGCTGGTCAAGGACCGGGGACTCAAGTCGATCACCAACCTCATTGTCCGGCGCAAGTACGGCGCGGGGCGGACCATTGCGCTGAACGCCCATGGTGACGTGGTTCCTCCCGGCGACGGCTGGACGCACGATCCGTACGGCGGCGAAGTGGTCGACGGCAGGATCTACGGCCGCGCCACCGCGGTCAGCAAGGGAGACTTCGCCACCTATGCCTTCGCAGTGCGCGCGCTGGAATCGTTGCACGAGCCCCTCAAGGGCGCGGTCGAACTGCACTTCACCTACGACGAGGAGTTTGGCGGTGAACTCGGTCCCGGCTGGCTGCTCAAGCAGGGCCTGACCAAGCCGGACCTCGCCATCGCCGCCGGATTCAGCTATCAGGTGGTGAACGCGCACAACGGCTGCCTGCAGATGGAGTTGACGGTGCACGGCAAGATGGCGCACGCCGCGATCCCCGAAACCGGCGTCGACGCGCTGCAGGGCGCGGTCGTCGTCCTCAATGCGCTTTACGCGCAGAACCATCGCTACCGCTCGACCATGTCCCGGTATCCCGGGAATCCGGCATCCCTATCTGAACGTCGGGCGCATCGAAGGCGGCACCAACACCAACGTGGTCCCGGGCAGGGTCGTGCTGCGGCTCGACCGGCGGATGATTCCGGAAGAGGATCCCGCCGCGGTCGAGGCGGACCTGCGGCAGGTGATTGCCGACGCCGCGGCCGAGTATCCGGGAATCCGCGTGGAGCTGAAGCGCCTGCTGCTGGCCGAGGCGCTGCAGCCGCAGCCTGGCAGCTTGCCGCTGGTGGAGGCGCTGCAGCGGCACGGCAAGAAAGTATTCGGCGAACCCATACCGACGTCGGGCACGCCGCTGTACACCGACGCGCGCCTCTACGGCGCGCACGGCATCCCCGCCGTCATCTACGGCGCCGGACCACGCAGCGTGCTGGAGAGCAACGCCAAGCGTGCCGACGAGCATCTGGAACTCGACGACCTGCTGCGTGCGACCAAGGTCGTGGCGCGGACGCTGTTCGACCTGCTGCGCTGAAGGCATGGAGGGCCACCCAGCGTCCGTTGCTGAGGTGGTGGTCGATTCAGCGTACGACGGATTGATCTGCTCGCGCACAGGTGTGCGGCTGGCGCGCCGCGCGCTTCGGCGAAAGTTTCCTGCTCGGCGGGCAGCACGCGAGCTTCCTGGACCTGATCACGCGCGTGGGCGTGGCGCTGGGTCGGCCGACGCCGAAGCGCGCGCTGCCGGCGTCGCTGCTGCGCATCTATGCGCGCGCCGCCGCGGGCTTCGCCGGGCTCACCGGCCGCGTGCCGGAGATCACGCCGGAAGCCGCCGCCTTCACCTGCCACGACCTGCGCGTGGACTCGGGCAAGGCGATCCGCGAATTGGGCTACCGGGAAACCGAGCTGGGCACGCTGCTGGCCGACACCCTGGCCTGGCTGCGCGCCCAAGGCATGCTGAAAAACGGGGACAGGTACAGCTAATTCGAATTAACTGTACCTGTCCCCGTTTTTCAGGCGGGGCTGGCGGCGGCCATGCGTGCGGAGACATCCACCATCGAGGACGGGCACGCGAACAGGTAGCCCTGGCCGAGGGTGAGGCCGAGCAGGCGCAGCTGGTGGCGCTGTTCTTCCGATTTCGATGCCTTCGGCGACCACTTCCAGCCCCAGCGAATCGGCCAGCAGGCGGATCGCGCGCACGATCGCGGTGCTGCCGCCGCTTTCGCCACTACGCAGTTCGGCGACGAAGCTGCGGTCGATCTTCAGGCCGTGCAGCGGGAAGCGGTGCAGGTAGGACAGCGACGAATAGCCGGTGCCGAAATCGTCGAGCAGGGTCTGCACACCGGCGTCGCGCAGCTGGCCGAGGTCAGCTGCACCTGGTCGGGGTTGCTCGAGCAGTGCGCCCTCGGTGACCTCCAGGCGCAGCGACGAGGCCTTGACGTCGTGGCGCGACAGCAGCTCCAGCAGGCGCTCGGAGAAATCGTTCGCGCGCAGGTGCCGCGGCGAGACATTGATGGTGACGTACACGCCCGCCGCGCCCAGGCTGCGGATGTCGCGGCAGACCTGGTCGTAGATCTGCCAGTCGATCTGCGCCAGGTGCCGGTCTCCTCGGCGATGGTGATGAAGTCGGCCGGCTCGAGCACGCCGCGCTCGGGGTGGTGCCAGCGCATCAGCGCCTCGTAGCCGACCACGCTGCCGTCCGACAGGCGGACGATCGGCTGGTAGTAGGGTTCGAACTCGTTGCGCAGCAGCGCCGCGGCGCAGGTCGCCCTCGAGCTCGAGCTGGCGTAGCGCGTCCTCATGCAGGCCTTCGTCGAACAGCGCGAAGCGCTGGCGGCCGTCGGCCTTGGCGCGGTACATGGCCACGTCGGCATCGCGCAGCAGTTCTTCCGGGCTGCGGTAGCGCGGGTGCGCGAAGGCGATGCCGATGCTGGCCGAGGTGTACAGCTCCTTGCCGGCGATGCGCATCGGCTCGGCCAGGCTGCGGATGACGCGCTCGGCCACGCATCACCGCCTCGTCCGCGTCGTGGATGAAGTCGAGCACGATCGCGAACTCGTCGCCGCCCAGGCGCGCCACGATGTCCGGGTCGCGGACGCAGCGGCCGATGCGCTGCGCCGCTTCCTTCAGCAGCTCGTCGCCGACCAGGTGGCCGACCGAGTCGTTGACCACCTTGAAGCGGTCCAGGTCCAGGAACAGCACCGCGAACAGCTGCGCGGGATCGTGCCGGAAGCGCGCAGCGCCTTGCCCAGCGGCCCAGCAGCTGGCTGCGGTTGGGCAGGCCGGTCAGCGTGTCGTGCAGCGCCTCGTGCTTGAGCTTGTGCTCCATGCGCTCGCGCACCGCTGATCTGCGTCGCGCAGCTCGCGGTTGGTGTCGGCCAGCTCGCTGGTGCGCGTGCTCGACACGCTGCTCGAGCTCGGCATAGGCCTGGCGCAGCGATTCGTTGGCCTGGCGGCGCTCGAGCGCGCTGGCGATGTGGAAGCGAGACGAAGCTGAGCAGCTCCTGGTCGCGCGGCGTGTACAGGTAATCCGGGGTGTAGCTCTGCACGGTGATCACGCCGCGGGCGCGGCCGTCGATCATGCAGCGGCACGCCCAGCCAGCACACCGACTTGGTGCCGAGCGAATGCACTTCGCCACGGGATTCGAGCGCCTCGATGCCGGCGCGGTCGGCGAGCAGTGGCTTCGCCCGTGCGCAGCACGTACTCGGTCAGGCCGCGGCCGAGCGCGCGACTGCGCTGGCGCTGGTCGCGTTCGTCCACCGAGTAGGGGAACTCCAGGCCGGCGCCGTCCTCGGTCAGCAGCGCGATGTAGAAATTGCGCGCGTCCAGCAGTTCGCCGACGATGCTCGTGCACCGAGGCGTAGAAGATCTCGATGCTGTCGCTCGACACCGACAGTTCGGTGATCCGGTACAGGGCGCGCCTGCAGCTGCTCGCTGCGCTGGCGCTCGTGGATCTGCTTGCGCAGCTCCGGGTGCGCTCCTCGACGCGCCGTTCCAGTTCTTCCTGCGCGTCGCGCCGCGACAGTGCGCGTGAGGATGTGCTGGGCGACGTAGCCGAGCAGCGCGCTGGTCGGACTCGCTGTAGCGCACCGCGGGGTCGTAGCTCTGCACCACCACCGCGCCGAGCACCGTGCCGTCCTCGACGATCGGCACGCCCATCCAGTCCTCGGTATCCGGGCCCAGGGTGTCGTCGCGCGGCACGTCGAGCATCTTGCGCAGCTGCTCGGAGGGGCCGCGGATCGGCTTGCC
The DNA here is from genome assembly GCA_963707625.1 of uncultured Gammaproteobacteria bacterium. Lineage (GTDB taxonomy): Bacteria > Pseudomonadota > Gammaproteobacteria > Xanthomonadales > Xanthomonadaceae > Arenimonas. The sequence goes on along the minus strand of CAVPQV010000002.1, from coordinate 129,033 downwards.
GTGGCGCAGCAGCGCCAGGGTCAGCGCAGTTGCGACATCTCCTCCGAGCTCAGCGTGTCGTCGGGGTCCGGGCACGCTGGGGTCGTGGCTGTCGGCGAAGTACAGGAAGCGGATGGTCTGGCGCCCGGGGTCGAAGCGCACGATGTAGAAGTTTTCCGCGTACATCAGGCTGCCGACGATCTCGTGCAGGCCGGACAGCACCTCGGCGGTGCTGTGGTCGGAACTGGCGATGTCGGAGATGGCGAACAGCGCGCGCTGCAGGCGCTCGGCACTGGCCAGGCGCTCGACGTCCACCTGCAGGCGTTGCGTGTACAGCAGGGACTGGCAGCGCACCGACAGCGGCGCGATCTTCGCCTGCCACTCGGGATCGGCGCGTGCCGGCTCGTAGCCCACCGACAGCGCCACCCACAGGCCGGTGTTCTGCGCCACCACCTGCACGCACTGCACGAAACCGGTCTCGTCGCTGCGCTGGGCATGGCCGCCCTGCCGGCGCGCGGCCTCCAGCAGCGCCATGGTGGCGGCGTCGGGGGGCGTGTCGTTGGAGGTGTGCAGCGGCGCCGAGGGGCTGGGCGCGTGGTTCCACACCAGCTGCACCTGGCGCAGGCCGAGGTTCTGCAACTGCCGCACCGCGACCAGCGCCAGCGTGGCGATGTCCTGCGCGGCCAGCAGGGCGTGCACGAAAGACTCCGGCTCAGGCGCGAGCGGGCGCATCGACTGGCTGGTTATGGCTGGATTCTTCAACATCCGCTCTCCCGCCGCCATCCTAACGCGACCCCGGCGCTATCATGGCCTTTCCTACACACGGAGCGGCAAATGGCCTTCCCGTATTCACGTCCGCGGCGCATGCGCCGGGACGATTTCTCCCGACGCCTGATGCGCGAGACGCGCCTGACGGCCGACGACCTGATCCTGCCGGTGTTCGTGCATGAGCTGTCGGGACGCGTTCCCGTGGCCTCCATGCCCGGCGTGGAGCGCCTGTCCGTGGACGAGTTGCTGCGCGTGGCCGAGCAGGCGGCGAGGCTGGACATCCCCGCCATCACCGTGTTTCCGGTCACCGCGCCCGAGGCCAAGTCGCTGGATGCGGCTGCCGCCTGGCACCCCGAGGGCCTGGCCCAGCGGGCGATCCGTGCGCTCAAGCAGCACTTCCCCCAGCTCGGGGTAGTCACCGACGTCGCCCTGGACCCCTACACCAGTCACGGCCAGGACGGCCTGCTGGACGACAGCGGCTATGTCACCAACGACCTGACCAACGCCGCGCTGGTGCGCCAGGCGTTGTCGCACGCCGAGGCCGGGGCCGACATCGTCGCGCCTTCGGACATGATGGACGGGCGCATCGGCGCCATCCGCGAGGCGCTGGAAGACGCCGGCCACGCCAACACCCGCATCCTGGCCTACTCGGCCAAGTACGCCTCGGCCTTTTACGGCCCCTTCCGCGACGCCGTCGGCTCCGCCGGCGCGCTCGGCGGCGGCAACAAGTACACCTACCAGATGGACCCGGCCAATTCCGACGAGGCGCTGCGCGAAGTCGCGCTCGACCTCGAGGAGGGCGCCGACATGGTGATGATCAAGCCCGGCCTGCCATACCTCGACATCGTGCGGCGCGTGAAGGACCACTTCGGCGCGCCCACCTTCGTCTACCAGGTCAGCGGCGAGTACGCGATGCTGAAAGCCGCGGCCGGCAACGGCTGGCTGGACGAGCGCAGTTGTGCGCTGGAGGCGCTCACCTCGATCAAGCGCGCCGGCGCCGACGGCATCCTCACCTACTTCGCGCTCGACGCGGCGCGCTGGCTGCAAGGAGATTCCCGATGAGCGACCGTTACGCGGTATTCGGCCACCCGGTGGCGCATTCGCTGTCGCCGCGCATCCATGCCGCCTTCGCGCGCCAGGCCGGGCGCGCGATCGCCTACGAGGCGATCGACGTCGCGCCGGCGGACTTCGAATCGGCGCTGGCCGCCTTCGCCGCCGGCGGCGGCCGCGGCGCCAACATCACCTTGCCGCACAAGCAGGCCGCGACCGCGCTGTGTTCGCGGCTCAGCGAGCGCGCGCAGCGTGCCGGCGCGGTGAATACCCTCACCCGCGAGGGCGAGGGCTGGGCCGGCGACAACACCGACGGCATCGGCCTGGTGCGCGACCTCACCGAGCGCCACGCGCTCGACCTGCGCGGCCGCCGCACGCTGCTGCTGGGCGCCGGCGGCGCCGCGCATGGCGTCGCGCCGGCGCTGCTCGATGCGGGCATCGGCGAGCTGTTCATCGTCAATCGCGACTCGGCGCGCGCCGACGCGCTGGTGGATGCGCTCGGCCAGCCCGGCCGCGTGCACTCGCGCTACTGGCAGGACCTCAACGGCCTGGGCGTGTTCGAATTCATCGTCAACGCCACCGCAGCCGGCCGCGACGGTGGCACGCTGGCGCTGCCCATGGGCATCGCCACGCCACGCTCGCTGGCGGTGGACCTGAGCTACGGCGATGCCGCCATCCCCTTCCTGGCCTGGGCGCGCGGCGCGGCTTGCGCGCAGGCGATCGACGGCCTCGGTATGCTGGTCGAGCAGGCGGCGGAAAGCTTCCACGACTGGTTCGGCGTGCGCCCGGCGACCGACGCGATCCATGCCGAGCTGAGCTCGCGCTCCGCCGCGTTGGCAACCGGCGACTAGCCCCGTCCCCGTTTACAGCAGGCCGTCGCGCTTGACGGCGAGGTAGCGCTCGACCAGCGCCGCCGGCAGCTGCGCGCAGGTGACGTCAAGCACCATCACGCCCTGGCTGCGCAGCGCGCGGTGCGCGCGCTCGCGCGCATCCAGGTGGCGGGCCAGGGCACCGGCGCGGATGGCGTCGGTGAGCGTGTCCACGGGAAGTTCCAGCACCTCGTCCAGCACCTTCTCGCGCAGCGAGGCGATGCACACCAGGTGCTTTTTCTGCAGCAGCTTCACCGCCGCCAGCAGCTCCTCGAAATCCTCGTCGCGCACATTGGTGACCAGCATCACCAGCGCGCGCCGGCGCTGGCGCGTGGACAACTGCGTGGCCGCGGCGAGGAAGTCGGTGGCGACCGGCCGCGCCTCGAGGTCGTAGACGGTGTTGAGCAGCGTGTCTATCGCGCCCAGGCCGCGCTGTGGGGCCAGCCAGCGTTCGTCGCCGCCGCTGGCCATCAGCCCGACCGCATCGCCCTGGCGCAGCGCCAGGTAGGCCAGCACCAGCGAGGCGTCGAGCACGTGGTCGAAGTGCGAGAGCGCGTCGTCCTTGGCCAGCAGGCGCCGGCCGGTGTCGAGCAGCAGCAGCACCTGCTGGTTGCGCTCGTGCTGGTAGTCGCGCGAGATCAGCTTGCGTGCGCGCTGGCTGGCCTTCCAGTCCACCTGGCGCAGGCTGTCGCCGACGCGGTACTCGCGCAGCTGGTGGAACTCGGTGCCCTCGCCGCGGTTGCGGCGCACGTGCGCGCCGACCACGCGCGAGGCCAGTTCGGCGCTGAACAGCGCAAAGCGCGCCAGCGGTGCGAAGTTGGGGTACACGCGCAGCGATTGCCGAAGCGCCAGCGTGCGCCGCTGCTGCCACAGTCGCCAGCGCGAGCGCAGGCGCAGGTCGCAGCCAGGGATCTCGAAGGCGCCGCGTGCGCCCGGAACAAATCGATAGGCAACCCCGAGCTCGCCGCCCGCGTGCAACTGCACCGTGCGCGGCAGGCCGGTCGAGCCCCAGGCGCCGGGCAGCAGGTCGTGTACCTGTACCTGCTGCGCGTGCGCGTCGCCGGGTTGCAGGTACAGCGTGGCCTCGCGTTCGATGCCGACCGGCACGATGCGCGGCAGCTCGCGCCGCAGCAGCGGATCGGGCACGCGTCGCAGGTGCGCGGCGTCGACCGCCGCTGCCAGCAGCAGCAAGCGCGCCCGCCAGCTGCCAGGCCGACAGCGGCAGCAGGCCGAAGGCGCAGGCCAGGCCCAGCGCCGCCCAGGCCAGCAGCCATCCCGCGAGGGCGGGCGTCGGCCTCATCGGCGCGGCGCTTCCACCTTCGCCAGCAGTCCGTCGATCACCGCGTCCACGCGTTGCCCTTCGATCTGCAGTTCCGGCGCCAGCGTCAGGCGGTGGCGCAGCGCGGGCCGCGCGACCGCGCGCACGTCGTCCGGGGTGGCGAAGTCGCGGCCCTGCAGCACCGCCGAGGCGCGCGCCGCGCGCACCAGCGCCAGGCTGCCGCGCGGCCCGGCGCCGAGCGAGATGCCCGGCCAGGTGCGCGTCGCGCGCGCCACCCGCACCGCGTAGTCGAGCACCACCGGATCCACCGTCACCAGCGCGGTGCCGCGCTGCATGGCGCCGATCTGCGCGCGGTCGAGCACGCGCTGCACGCGCGACAGGTCGAAATCGCTGGCGTTGCGGCCGTTGCTGACGTTGTCCACCATGCGCACCTCGTCGGCGTGCTCCGGGTAATCCATCAAAATCTTGAGCAGGAAGCGGTCCAGCTGCGCCTCGGGCAGCGGATAGGTGCCCTCCTGCTCGACCGGGTTCTGCGTGGCGATCACCAGGAAGGGCGGCGGCAGCGGATAGCTGCGGCCTTCGATCGTCACCTGCTGTTCCTGCATTGCCTCCAGCAGCGCCGCCTGCGTCTTCGCCGGCGCGCGATTGATCTCGTCGGCGAGCAGCAGGTTGGTGAACACCGGGCCACGGCGGATGCGGAACTCCTCCGACTTCGGGTCGTAGAAGGCGTGGCCGCTGACGTCGCTGGGCATCAGGTCCGGCGTGAACTGCACGCGCGCGAAGCTGCAGTCGAGCGCGGTGGCGAGCGCGCGCACCAGCAGCGTCTTGCCCAGGCCCGGCACGCCTTCGACCAGCACGTGGCCGCCGGCGAGCAGCGCGATCAGGAGCTGGTCGAGGATCTCGGCCTGGCCGACGAAGGCCTGGCTGACCTGCGTGCGCGCGGAATCGACCAGCGCGGCGAGGGCCTCGCCGGTGATTGCTTCGTTGGCGGGTGCGGGATTGGGCGTGCTCATAGTCGGCTTCTCATCTGCAGGAGGGTGGCGATGGACTGGGTGAAGGGGAGCGGCTGCTGCAGGCCTTGCGGCAGCAGCGCCTGGCGCACGCGCGAGGCCGGCAGCGACAGCGCGGCGACCAGCGCCTGCACCTGCGACTCGCCGGACAACGCATCGATCTCGGGCGCGCGCCGCTGCAGGCGCTGGCGGAACAGGCGCAGCACGGCGGCGTGCAGCGCGGCGCCGCGGTGGCGGCTCCAGGCGAATTCGCCGCTTGCCTGCACGTGCTCGAGCAACGCGCGCCGGCGCGGCTCGGGCAGCGCCTGCAGCGGGCCGAAGCGCTGGCCGCGGAAAGCCAGCCACGCCGCCAGCGCCAGCGCCAACGGCAGCAGCACCATCCAGGCATGGGTGAGCAGCAGGCGCACCAGCGAGGGCACGTCGGCGGAATAGACCAGGTGCAGCGTGCCGCGGCCCAGGCCCGGCGCCAGCAGCTGGAAGGCGAGCGCGCGCGCTTCCGGTTCGCGCAGCTGGCGGTTGTGCAGGTAGCGCAGCTCGGCGACGGTGACGCTGCCGGCGCCGAGGGCGCGGCGCGCGAAACGGTAGCCGCGCTGCGGGTCGCCGCCGGCGAGCAGGAAGCCGGCGTCGCGGGCAAGGAAGCGCGGATCGCACAGCCAGGTGCCGGCGTCCTTCTTCAGCGCCACGCCGGGCAGGCGCACGCGATCGCACTGGAAACGGGAGGAGGTTTCCTCGTCGCTTTCTTCCTCGCCTTCCTTTTCCGATTCCGGCGGTGGCAACACCGCGCGCAGGCCCAGCGCCTCGGCGAGCGGCCCGGGCGCGACCGAGCCGGGCGGGCCGGGCATCAGCAGGTGGCCGCCGCGACGCACCCAGTCGATCAGGCGCTGCGCCTGCGCCTGCGTCATCGCCTCCGGGCGGTCAAACAGCAGCAGCGTGTCGCGCGCGCCGAGCGAATTCTCCGCGGCCGCGAGGTTGGGCCAGGCGGCGGCGCGTTCGCCGTGCACGAGCAGGGCCAGCTTCAATGCGTACAAGGGGTTGTAGGCCGCTTCGCCGCTCGGGCTGACCGGCTCCTGCGTGACCACCGGCTTGAACAGCTTCGGAAACAGGAACCAGATCGCCAGCAGCAGCAGCGCCAGCGCGGCCAGCCCAATGGCGAGGTGGCTGCGCTTCACGCGGCCTCCGGAAAGCGCTGCGCCCAGCCGGCAAGCAGCGTGGCGAAGGCGTCGGCATCGGGAAACTGGCGCGCGTAAGCGGCGCGTTGCCAGGTGCGCACGACTTCAGAGAAGGCCGTGCGCGCCTCGGCGTCATCCAGCCGGCGCGCGCGGCGCAGACATTCGGCTTCGGTGGCGCCGGGCGGGAATGGCGTGCCCAGGCGCAGCGCCAGGCGGGCAACGCTCGCCCGGTACAGCAGCGCGAGCGCATCGCGCTGCCGGCCTTCGCGCCACAGCGCCGCGGCAGCGGCGGGAATATCGCCGGGCAGCGGCGGCGGCTCGGCCAGCGGCTGTTCCCGCACCGGTGGCAGCGGCGTGTCGCCCTGCAACTGCCGCCGGACCCAGGGCAACCAGCGCGGCAGGCGCCAGAGCACGAACAGCAGCAGCGCCGCAGCGAGCGCCCACAGCCCGTACTCCCCGATCGCCGCCAGCACCGCACCGATCGCCTTCAGCCATTCGGGCGGCTCCTTGTTGTCGTCTTCGCGGTCCAGCGGCGTGCGCAACTGCCAGCGCGTGACCGCGCGCGTGCGCGCCAGTGAAGGATCGGCATAGGCGCGTTCCAGCGCACGCGCGAAGCGCGGCTCGGGTGGACGCGCGGCGTCGCCGAGCAACTGCGCGGGCGTGAGGGTCGGTGCCTCCTCGCTGCTTGTCGCCTTGTCGGCGGCCGGCGTCGCGGCGCGCACCGGCGCCGGCAGGCACAGCGCGCCCAGTAACAGCGCCGCGGCCAGCCACGCCGCGGCGCCGCCAGCCGCGGCCTGCGCGCGTGTCGCCAGGCGCCGGAACACCAGCTCCACGTCCCAGGCCTCCAGTTGCGTGCGCCGGTTGAGGTAGAGGCCGAAGCCGGCAGCGATGTATACCGGTTCGACCAGGCTGATCGCACTCCACCACATCACGATGCCCAGTAGCTGCGCCCACGGCGGCGGCGATTCGAACATCGTCGCCCACATCGCACGCGCCGATTCGGACAGGAACTCGCTGGGCACGAACATCAGCCCCAGCGACAGCAGCGACAGCAGCACCGCCAGCTGCATCCCCCAGCACACCGCCAGCAGTCCCAAGGCCTGGCCGCTCACCGCGCGCTGCAGCACCTTCACCCGCAGCGCGCGGCGCGCGCCGCCGGCGCCCTCGAGCAGATCCACCGGCAGCAGCAGCGAGCGCGCCGGATGCAGCCGCCGCCAGCTCAGCCAGGCGAACAGGCCGGGCGAACGCAGCTCGCGCGCGCGCAGCACCTGGCGCAGGCCGGGAACCGTGCCGAACACCGCGCGCGAGAGCACGTACAGGGGCGCGCGGTCGAAGAAGGGCTTGAGCCACCACATCAGCAGCGGCACCGCCCACAGCGCGTCGAGCCACCAGCCGGCCGCGCAGGCCAGCGCCAGCAGCGGCAGGCTGAGCGCCAGCCACGGACGCATGATCGCGGCGAAATGGCGGCGCCACAGCGCGATGCCCAGGTCCATCGCCTCCCAGGGATCGCGCTGCCGCAGCGCCACGCTCAGCTGCTCAGGACGCATCGCGTCCCCCGCGCCACAGCCAGTACCACACCGCCACCCAGGCCGCGCCGCCGACGGAATACTTCACCGCCGAGGGCATCCAGCCGATCGAAGACCAATAGGCCTCGACAAAGGCCGCCAGGACCAGCAATACGAACACACCGAAAACAATCCTCGCCCCGTCCTGCCCGGCTTCCACCAGCGCCCGCCGCCGCGACAGACGCCCGGGCGCCAGCAAGGCCCAGCCCACGCGCAGGCCGGCGCCGCCGGCAAGCACGATCGCGCTCAGCTCGAAGCCCGAGTGCCCGGACACGAAACGCCAGAAGGGATCGCCGTAGCCGATCGCGGTCAGGTGCCCGGCCACGGTACCGATCACCACGCCATTCATCACCAGCACCGCGATCGCGCCGACGCCGCCGAGCAGGCCGCTGGCGAAGGTGCGGAAGCCAATGCTGATGTTGTTGAGGATGTAGTAGCCGAACATCTGCAGATTGCTGCCGCTTTCGCGGCCCAGTGCGTGGCCCGGCGCGGCCGGGTCGTACATGTTCTCGAAGCCGTGGATCTGCTCGCTGGAGAACACCGAGTGCACCAGCTCCGGCCGGAACTGCAGCAGCACCAGCATCGCCAGCAGCGGGCCGAAGAACAGCAGCGCCGACAGCCACATGTAGCGCGCGTGCCGGCGCACCAGGCGCGGGTAGTCGGCGGCGAAGAAGCCGAGCAGGCGCTGCCAGCGCGGCGCCGGCGGCCGGTACAGCACGTCGTGGCCGCGCTGCGCCAGCGTCTCCAGGCGTTCGAGCACGCGCGCGCTGTAGCCGCGCCGCTGCGCGATCGCCAGTTGCTGGCACACGCGCGTGTAGCGGCCGGCGAAGTCGAGGTCGTCGATCGGCGCCTTCTCCGGCGGCTGGCGATTGCGCGCCGCCGCCGCGCCGCGCAGGCGCAGCCATTCCTCAAGCTCGCGCCACTCCGGGTCGTGGCGGGCGACGAAGGCGTCCTGCCTCATCGCCGGCCCAGCAGGTAGTTGGCCATGCCGAGCACCGCCGCGACCGCGCGCTCGCCACGCGCCCCGGTCAGCGGCGCCAGCACCTCGGCGAGTTCGGCCTGGCGCTCGGGCGTGGTCTGCGGCGCGCGTTCGGCATAGGCGATGATCGCGCGCTGCTCGTCCAACTGCAGCGGCAACGGCGGGCGTTGCGGCGCCGCGTCGGGCGCCGGCGGCCGCGCCGGCTCGCGCTCGGCGTACACCACCACGGTGCCGGCGACATGGTCGCCGAGCCGCCGCCCGGCCGGATCCAGCAGCCCGGAGGCGATGCCGAAGCCGTACAGCATCGGCAGCATGTCCACCGTGCGCATCAGGTTGCGCACCACCGAGGGCAGCCAGGTCACCGGGGTGCCGTTGTCGTTGACGACCTTCAGGCCAAGGCTGCGCTTGCCTGGCGTCTGCCCGTCCTGCCAGACCTCGAACACGATCGGGTAGGCCCAGTACACCAGGAACATCACCACCATCGCGATGCCGATGCCGGCGCCACCGAGCAGGCCCAGGAACATCGTCACCGCCGAAATGCCGGCCATGCGGATCGAAAAGTCGATGCCCCAGGCGAGCGCGCGCGGCACCACGCCGGCGCAGCGCAGGTGCAGGGCGACGCCTTCGGGCGTCTCGACTTCCCGCAGCGTGTCGAGCATCAAGCCGGGGCCTGCCCCTGGGCCTGCGCAAGGTATTTGTCCTTCAGACGCAGGTAGTGCTGGGCGGAGTAGTAGAGCTGCGCGATCTCCGCTTCGCTGAGCCGGCGCACGCAACGCGCCGGGGTGCCCAGCCACAGCTCGCCGCTGCCCACCACCTTGCCCGGGGTCAGCACCGCGCCGGCGCCGACGTAGCCGTTGCGCTCCACGCGCGCGCCGTCCAGCACGATCGCGCCCATGCCGATCAGGCAGGCGTCGCCGATGCTGCAGGCATGGATGATGGCGCCGTGGCCGATGGTGACGTCCTCGCCGATCAGCGTCGCCAGGCCGCCCGCGGGGCCGTGCGGGCCGTCGTGGGTGACGTGCACCACGCAGGCGTCCTGCAGGTTGGAGCGCGCGCCGATGCGGATGGCGTTGACGTCGCCGCGGATGACCGCGCCCGGCCAGACCGAGGCGTCATCGCCGATCTCGACGTCGCCGATCACGGTCGCGGCCGGGTCGATCCAGGCGCGCTGGCCGATCCTGGGGAACTGGTCGAGGAAGGGTCTCAGGGGCACGCGGACAGTCTAGAGCAAGCGCCCAACCGCTGGCGCTAGACTGCCGGCATGGATACTTCCCTGAGCCCCGTGGAAAGCCTGCGCCCGGCCTTCGATCGCCTGCGTGCGGCGCACCTGGCGCACATCCCCAGCTACGGCGAGCGCATCGCCGCGCTCGAGCGCCTCGAGCGCGCCGTGGTCGCCAACCGCGATGCGCTGGTGGCCGCCTGTTCCGCCGACTTCGGGCGGCGGGCGCCGCTGGAGACGCTGGGCGCGGACGTGATGGTCAGCCTCGACGAGATCCGCCACGCGCGCAAGCGCCTGCGCCAGTGGATGAAGCCGCAGCGGCGCGCGGTCAACCTCAGCTTCCGCCCGGCGCGCGGCGAAGTGCGCCACGCGCCGCTCGGCGTGGTCGGCATCGTCGCGCCCTGGAACTATCCCTTCCAGCTGGCGATCGTGCCGTTGGCGAGCGCGCTCGCCGCCGGCAACCGGGTGATGATCAAGCCTTCCGAGTTCACACCGCAGGTGAGCGCGCTGCTGGCGCGTATGCTCGGCGAGGCCTTCGGCCCCGACCAGGTGCTGGTGGTGCAGGGCGATGCCGCGCTCGGCGCCGCCTTCACCGCGCTGCCCTTCGACCACCTGCTGTTCACCGGCTCGACCGAGGTGGGCAAGCGCGTGATGGCGGCGGCGGCGGCCAACCTCACGCCGGTGACGCTCGAACTCGGCGGCAAGTGCCCGGCCTTCATCGCGCCGGGCTATCCGATCGCGCACGCGGCCGAGCGCATCGCGTTCGGCAAGTGCTTCAACGGCGGCCAGACCTGCGTCGCGCCCGATTACGTGCTGGTGCCGCGCGCGCAGCGCGACGCTTTCGTCGAGGCCTACCTGGCCAGCGTGAAGCGGCGTTACCCGAGCCTGGCCGGCAACCCCGACTACACCACCACCATCAACGGCCGCCAGGCCGGGCGCCTGCGCGAGTGGCTCGAGGACGCGCGCCAGCGCGGGGTCGCCATCCGCCAGTATTCGCCCGAGGGCGAAGCCGCGGTGCCCGAAGGCCTCGAGCTGATCCCGCCGACCGTGCTGCTGGATCCGCCCGACGAGTCGCTGGTGATGCGCGGGGAAATCTTCGGCCCGCTGTTGCCGGTGAAGGGCTACGACGATGTCAACGAAGCCATCGCCTACGTGCTCGGCCGCGACAAGCCGCTGGCCTTCTATGCCTTCGACCGCGACAGCGATCGCGTCGAGCGCATCCTGGAGCGCGTCAGCGCCGGCATGGCCTGCGTCAACGACGTGCTTATCCAGTTCGGGCAGAGCGAATTCCCGGTTGGTGGCGTCGGCGCCAGCGGCATGGGCGCCTACCACGGCCATACCGGCTTCCTGACCTTCAGCAAGGTGATGCCGGTGCTGTACCAGTCGCGACTCAACGGCATGAAGCTGTTCGACCCGCCCTACGGCGGCTTCGCGGCGAAACTGGTCCGCTGGCTGACTGGCGGTTAAAGCACGGCGCGCGCCGGTCGCTCATTTCGCCCGACGGGGCGGTATCTTGGTGTGCAAGTTGCACGGCCGCGACGGCATCCCGCCGGTCGCGGCATCCCGCAAGTCCCTGCGCACCGGAGAGCCGCAATGAAGAAATTCCTCGTCCTGCTGGTCGGCCTCACGCTCGCCGCGTCGGCCAGCGCCGGCGGCCGCCTGAAACAGCAGTACGCCGACTACGTCACCGACGACAGCCTGCGTGAAGTGCGCTACCACCAGCTCTACAACTGGCAGCGCAGCACCGACAAGGCGGTGATCCTGTGGACCAAGCCCAGCGCCGCCTACATGCTCGACCTGGCCTGGACCTGCAGCGAACTGCGCAGTGCGCGCGCCACCATCGAGATCGGCGGCGTGGCTTCGGTGCGCGGCGTGCTGCGGGTCGGCGACGACCTGATCGTCGGGCAGATGAAGTGCCGCATCCGCGGCATCCGGCCGATCGACCTGGCGCGCATGAAGGCCGAGCGCGAGGCCTACGCCGCCTCGAAGTAGAAGTCGCGGAACGCGCCGACGGCGCGTTCCAGCCCGGCGTCGTCCACGTCCAGGTGCAGCACCAGCCGCAGCAGCGGGCCGCGCAGCGCGGCCCGGATGCGCCTGGTTTCCAGATGCCTCGCGAAGGCGTCCACGCCGTCGCCGGGCAGGGTGACGAAGACCATGTTCGTATGCGGACCATCGACCGACAGCGCCGGCAGTTGCCGCAGCGCTTCGGCCAGTTCGCGCGCGCGGCGGTGGTCCTGGGCCAGGCGCGCGACATGGTGGTCCAGGGCGTGGTCGGCCATTGCCGCCAGCAATCCGGCCTGGCGCCAGCCGCCGCCCACCACCTTGCGCCAGCGGCGCGCGCGCTCGACCAGCGCCGCATTGCCCAGCAGCATCGAGCCGACCGGCGCGCCGAGGCCTTTTGAAAAACACACAGAGACGCTGTCGAAGTCGCGTGCGATGTCGCGCGGCGGCACGCCGCGGGCGATGGCGGCGTTGAACAGGCGCGCGCCGTCGAGGTGGAATCCGAGGCCATGCCGTTGCGCGAGCGCCGCGGCCTGCGCCACGTAGTCGGGCGGCAGCACGCGGCCGTGCCAGGTGTTCTCCAGAGTCAACAGGCGGGTACGCGCGAAGTGCGAATCGCCCAGCGGCTTGATCGCGCGCTCGACCGCGTCCAGCGGCAGCGTGCCGTCGGCCGACTGCGGCACCGGCTGCGGCTGGATCGAGCCGAGCACGGCGGCGCCGCCGCCCTCGAACTTGTAGGTGTGCGCTTCGCTGCCGACCAGGTACTCGTCGCCGCGCTCGCAGTGCGCCATCAGCGCCAGCAGGTTGGACTGGGTGCCGCTGGCCACGAACAGGCCGCGTTCGAAGCCCAGTTCCGCGGCCAGGCGTTCCTGCAGGGCATTCACCGTGGGGTCGTCGCCGAACACATCGTCGCCCACCGGGGCGGCCAGGCCGGCTTCGCGCATTGCCTGCGTTGGCCGCGTAATCGTGTCGCTGCGCAAATCAATCCATTCCATGCCCCTGATGATGCCATCACGGCGAGCCGGGCCGATGGCGGGGGTATCGCGCTTTCCCCTCGGTAGAGGCTTCCTGCCTCTACTCGGGCGCCGGCCATCCATGGCCGGCTTGGCGCGCGATACCCCCGCCATCGGCCCGGCCCCGACTGCCGTCGCGGTGCCCGGCTCGCTTCGTCAGCTTTTCCCCAATGAAAAAGCAGGTGCAGCGCGCTATCGAAATCTGGTCGTGCGTCGAGCGAGCGAAGCGAAGCGGAGTGGTGTTGCGCGGGCGTCGGGGGTGGAGGGGGTCCCGCGGAGCGGGGCAGGATGCCAATAGCGGCCGACTTCGAAACAGGACGTTTCGATGTCGGCCGCGGGACCCCCTCCACCCCCGGCGACCAAGCAGCGCGCAAGTCGGCTACGCTTTCGCTCATGAAAATAGCGAGCTGGAACGTCAACAGCCTGAACGTGCGCATGCCCCATCTGGAGGAGTGGCTGCGCCTGCGCGCCCCGGACGTGCTGGCGCTGCAGGAAACGAAGGTGGAGGACGCCAAGTTCCCGGACACGGCGCTGGCTGGCCTGGGCTATCGCAGCGTGTTCTGCGGGCAGAAAACCTATAACGGCGTCGCCATCCTCAGCCGCTCGCCCGCCAGCAACGTGCAGATGGGCATTCCTGGTTTCGAGGACGAGCAGAAGCGCGCGATCGCCGCCACCGTGGATGGCGTGCGCATCGTCAACCTGTACGTGGTCAACGGCCAAAGCGTGGGCAGCGACAAGTACGACTACAAGCTGCGCTGGATCGAGGCCGTGCATGGCTGGCTGGCCGACGAGCTGAAGCGCTATCCGCAGCTGGTGGTGCTCGGTGACTTCAACATCGCGCCCGAGGATCGCGACGTGCACGATCCGGCGATCTGGAACGAGGACAGCATCCACACCTCCACCGCCGAGCGGGCGGCGCTGCGGCGCCTGCAGGCGCTCGGCCTGCACGACAGTTTCCGCCTGCATAACGACGAGGCAGGGCACTTCAGCTGGTGGGATTACCGCGCCGCGGGATTCCGCCGCAACCTCGGCCTGCGCATCGACCTGGCGCTGGTCAGCGACGCGCTGAAGGCGCGCACCACCGGCGCGCACATCGACCGCGAGCCGCGCCTGTGGGACCGGCCCAGCGACCACGCGCCCATCTGGCTCGAACTTATCTGAAGATGCCTTCGAGTTCGACGGACAGTTCGCGGCGGCAGACGTCGCCGTGCAGGTAGAGGACGCGGTCGGCCGGCAGCGCGGTGGTGGCCACGGCCGCCTGCACGCGCGCCAGGTCGGCGGGCTCGCGCAGGTACACGCGCAACGCTTCGCAGCCGGCCAGGCCGAAATCTACCGAGCACTGCGCGCTGCCTTCGGCGAGCAGGGCCTCGAGGTTGGCGACCGATTCGAGCAGTTGCGCGGCGACGTCGTCGGCATGGCGCGAAACGTGGCCCACGATGCTGGCAGTGCCGGAGGCGAGCAGGCGCGGCCCGACCGTGTCGGCATCGAGCAGGGCGCCGCGCGAAAAGCCCGGCGACACCGGGCCGTATTCGCGTGGGTATTGCCAAGCCGGCGTCTGTCGCGGGTTTTCCAGCGCGATCGCCGGTGCGCGCGCGCACAGCGCGATTACCTGCAGGTGGCCGGTGGCCTCGCTGGCGCCGATCGCGGTCGCCGCCGGCGGCGGGTCATTGAAGCGGCCGTCCACGCCGGCGGCGCGGCCGACGCAGAAGCGCCGGTAGCGCTCGCCATCGCCGTCGCCGTCGTTGATCTGCGCGAAGTAGTTCCAGATCCGCAGCAGGAAGGGATGCGCGGAGGGGCGTACGCAAGTGATCAGGCGCGCGTAGGCTTCGCGCGAGGCGCGCTCGATGTCGCCGTCTTCGGGCACGCGCAGGGCCACCATCGCGTAATGCTCGCCGTGCGCCCAGGCCGCGCCGCAGGTGTCGGCGCTCTCGCTGATCTCGCCGGCGTGCCAGCACTCCTCGCCTTCGGGGCCGGCGAGGCGGGCACAGGGGATCGTGAAGGGGGAGTCGCCATGTGCGCCAAAGGAAAAGCGCAGCAGCGCGCCCTCGTCCTCGCCGTGGGTGATGCGCAGGCGGGCGGGGGCGGTGGGTGGGAGGCTCATGCGTGCGGCGATTATATCCGCCGCCCCGCTATCATCCGGTTTCCTGCCCGTGGAACGCCCGAATGAGCCAGCTCGCCGCCGTCGAAAGCTACCTGCGCGGCCTGCAGGACCGCATTTGCGCGGGATTGGCCCGGGCCGATGCTTCGGCCAGCTTCCACGAGGACGCGTGGACCCGCGAGGGCCACCTGCAGGGTGGCGGGCGCTCGCGCGTGTTGCGCGAGGGCGCGGTGTTCGAGCAGGCGGGCGTGGGCTTTTCCGACGTCGCCGGCGCGGCGCTGCCGGCGGCGGCGAGCGCCATGCGGCCGGAGCTGGCCGGCGCCAGCTGGCGCGCGCTCGGCGTCTCGCTCGTCGTGCACCCGCGCAACCCGCATGTGCCGACCAGCCACGCCAACGTGCGCTACTTCGAGGCGCAGCCGGCGGACGGCGCGCCGGTGTGGTGGTTCGGCGGCGGCTTCGACCTGACGCCCTTCTATCCGGTGGCCGAGGACGTGCTGCACTGGCACCGCACCGCCAGCGCGCTGTGCGCGCCCTTCGGCGATGACCGCTATGCCGCGCACAAGGCCTGGTGCGACCGCTACTTCCACCTGAAGCACCGCGAAGAGGCGCGCGGCGTTGGCGGGCTGTTCTTCGACGACCTCAACGCCGGTGGCTTCGAGGACTGCTTTGCCTACCTGCGCGCGGTCGGCGACGGCTACCTCGCTGCCTACCTGCCGATCGTCGCCGCGCGCAAGGACTCGCCCTTCGGCGAGCGCGAGCGCGAGTTCCAGCTCTACCGGCGCGGCCGCTACGTGGAGTTCAACCTGGTCTGGGACCGCGGCACCCTGTTCGGACTGCAGTCCGGGGGGCGCACCGAAAGCATCCTGATGAGCCTGCCGCCGCGGGTGCGCTTCGAGTACGGCTACCAGCCCGAGCCGGGCAGCCCGGAGGCGGCGCTGGCCGACTGGCTGAAGCCGCGGGACTGGCTGGCCGGCGATCTGCCTGCCGCCGGGCAATAAAAAACCCCGCAAGCCAGGGGAAGCTTGCGGGGCGGGGTTCGGAAACAGGCTGGGGAGAGCCTGTTTCCAGTTCGGATCACTCAGGGGAGGGAGTGTATCCAAGCGACGGACGTTGCATCCGTCGCAGCTAGTTGACCACCCAAGGCATTAGGAGTTCGTGAACATCGCGGCAGCG
This sequence comes from uncultured Gammaproteobacteria bacterium, assembly GCA_963707625.1. Classification (GTDB taxonomy): domain Bacteria; phylum Pseudomonadota; class Gammaproteobacteria; order Xanthomonadales; family Xanthomonadaceae; genus Arenimonas. The sequence continues at coordinate 112,861 of CAVPQV010000002.1, read as the reverse complement.
GCCAGGTACGATTCAGGCGGCGTTTATTTCCGCTGGAAACCGTGACGAATGGCCTACTTCCTTTAGTGCGCTTCGTCCCAGTTCGCGCCCACCCCGCTGTCGACCACCAGTGGCACGCGCAGTTCCGCCGCCGCCTCCATGCGCGATTTAACCGCCGCCAGCAGCTCCGGCACGAAGGCCTCGTCGGCTTCGAAGACCAGCTCGTCGTGCACCTGCATCAGCATCAGTGCCTGCGCCTTGGCGCCGGCCTCGAGCCAGGCGTCCACGGTCACCATCGCGCGCTTGATGATGTCGGCGGCGGTGCCCTGCATCGGCGCGTTGATCGCCGCGCGCTCGGCGCCGGCGCGCTGCGCCTGGTTTCGCGAGTCGATCTCCGGCAGGTACAGGCGGCGGCCGAACACGGTTTCGACGTAGCCGTCCTCGCGCGCCTGCGGCGCGGATGCGTTCCATGTAGTCGCGCACGCCGGGAAGCGCGAGAAGTACAGCGCGATGTAGTCCTGCGCCTCGCCGCGGCCGATGCCGAGTTGCCGCGCCAGGCCGAAGGCGCTCATGCCGTACATCAGGCCGAAGTTGATCGCCTTGGCGGCGCTGCGCTGCTCGCGCGTGACCGTCTGCGGCGTCAGCCCGAACACTTCCGCGGCGGTCGCGCGCGTGCACGTCGGTGCCGCTGGCGAAGGCGCGCGACCAGGCCCGGGTCCTCGGACAGGTGCGCCATGATGCGCAGCTCGATCTGCGAGTAGTCGCAGGCGACGATCCGGCGCCCCGGCGGCGCGACGAAGGCCTGGCGGATGCGGCGGCCGTCCTCGCTGCGGATCGGGATGTTCTGCAGGTTCGGATCGTTCGAGGACAGGCGCCCGGTGGCGGCGCCGGCCTGGTGGTAGCTGGTGTGCACGCGGCCGGTGTCCGGATTGACGCATCACCGGCAGCTTGTCGGTGTAGGTGTTGCGCAGCTTGGCCAGGCCGCGGTAGCTCGAGGATCAGTCGCGGCAGTTCGTGCTGGTCGGCGATCGCCTCCAGCGCTTCTTCGTTGGTGGACGGTGCGCCGCCGGGCGTCTTCACCAGCGCCGGCAGCTTCAGCTCCTCGAACAGCAGCTGCCCCAGCTGCTTGGGCGAATCCAGGTTGAAGGCTGTGCCCGACCATCTCGTTGCGCGCGCTGCTGCAGCTCGTGCATGCGCTGCGCAAGCACGTGCGCTCTGCCGGCGCAGTTCGTCCGACGTCGATCAGCACGCCGGTGGCCTCCATGCGCTCGAGCACCGGCACCAGCGGCATCTCGATCTCGCGGTACACGCGCTGCCAGCGCCGGCTCGGCCGCGAGCTTCGCCGACAGCACGCCGGTGCAGGCGCAGGGTGATGTCGGCGTCCTCGGCGGCGTAGGCGGTCGCCTCCTCGAGCCCGACCTGGGAGAAGGAGATCTGCTTGGCGCCCTTGCCGGCGACCTCTTCGTAGCTGATGGTCGCGTAGCCGAGGTAGCGCTGCGGCCAGCGAATCCATGTCGTGGCGCTGGCCGCCGGCGTTGAGCACGAAGCTCTCGAGCATGGTGTCGTCGGCGTAGCCGCGCACGGCGATGCCGTGACGGCGCAGCACGTGAAGGTCGTACTTGCCGTGCTGGCCGACCTTGGGCCGCGCCGGGTCCTCGAGCAGCGGGCGCAGCAGCGTCCAGTGCCTCGCGCGAGCGGCAGCTGCGCCGGCGCGCCGGGATAGTCGTGCGCCAGCGGGATGTAGCAGGCGCGGCCGGGCTCGACCGCGAAACTCAGGCCGACCAGCTCGGCCCGCATCGGGTCGAGCGAATCCGTCTCGGTGTCGAAAGCGACGCAGCGGCGCCGACTGCAGCTTCGGCAGCCAGGCCTCCAGTTGCGCGCGCGTCGAGCACGCATTCGTACTCGCCCTTGCGCGCCAGCGCCGGATCCGGCGGCTCGGACGGCGCCGGCGAGGCCGCGCGCAGGTTCAGCGCCGGGCGCCCCGCTTCCGCCGCGCCGCCAGCGCCGGCCACGCCTGCGCCTGCGGCGGTGGCGCCGGTCAGTTCGCGCAGCGCGGCATGGAAGCCGTAGCGCGAGTACAGCGCGCGCAGGGCCTCGACGTCGCGCGCGCGCAGCGCCAGGTCCTGCGGGCCGCTGCGCCAGCGGCACGTCGATCTTGATCGTCACCAGTGTGCGGTTCAGCGGCAGCCGCGGCAACGCGGCGCGCAGGTTCTCGCCGATCTTGCCGCCGAGCTCCGCCGGCGTTGGCGATCACCGCGTCCAGCGTGCCGTATTCGGCCAGCCACTTGGCCGCCGTCTTCGGGCCGCACTTGTCCACGCCGGGAATGTTGTCGACGCTGTCGCCCATCAGCGCCAGGAAGTCGACGATCTGTGCCGGGCGCACGCCGAACTTGGCCATCACCCCGGCCTCGTCGAGCACGCTGCCGCTCATGGTGTTGACCAGGGTCACGCCCGGCGCGCACCAGTTGCGCGAAATCCTTGTCGCCGGTGGAGATGGTGACGTCGATGCCGTCGGCGCAGGCCTGCAGCGCCAGCGTGCCGATCACGTCGTCGGCCTCGACGCCGGACACGCGCAGCATCGGGAAGCCGAGCGCCTGCACGATCTCCAGCATCGGCTCGACCTGCGCGCGCAGCTCGTCGGGCATCGGCGCGCGCGTGGCCTTGTACTCCGGATAGATCGCGTCGCGGAAGGTCGGGCCGGAGGCATCCACCACGAACGCGCAGTACTCCGGATTTTCCTTCAGCGTCGCCCGCAGCATGTTGACGATGCCGAACAGCGCGCCGGTCGGCGAGCCGTCCGGCGCGGTCAGCGGCGGCAGCGCGTGGAAGGCGCGGTAGAGGTAGGAAGAGCCGTCGATCAGGACGAGGCGGGGCATGCGCGGAGCCTAAGTCGGGGGCATGCTAGTGTAAGTAAAAGCGCGCCACGGGCCGGAGATTCAGCGCCGGGCCAGCAGCGCGCGGCTAGCTTGGAACCACGCGGGCGATGCGCCCGCTCCCGGGAGATCCGCCATGCGCATGGCTTCGCTTCGCAGCATCCTGCTACTGACCTTCGCCGGCATCGCGCAGGCGCAGGCCCCCGCGCCCGCACCCGCGCCGGAGCCCGCACCCGCGCCGGAAGCCCCGATCCCGCCGAAGGAACCGCCGCCGGCCACCGACGAGAATGTGCCGACGGTGACGATCCGCACCACCGAAGGCGGCGACCGCGTCGAGGAATACCGCCAGAATGGCCAGGTGTTCATGGTCGTGGTGACGCCGAAGAACGGCGTGCGTTACACGCTTTATGACGACAACAAGGACGGGCGCCTGGACCGCAGCGACGCCGAGAAGAACGACATCTCGCCGGTCTACTACACCATTTACGAGTGGAACTGACCGATCAGCGCTTGCGCCTGGACTGCACCGGCGGCAACTGGCTCAGGTGGGCCCACAGCGCCGACAGCTCGACATCGCTCATCTTGGCGTAGGTCCGCCATGGCATGAAGGCGTCGATGGCGCTGCCGTCGGGCCGCTTGCCCTCGCGGATCGCGCGGAAGAAGTCGGCTTCCTTCCAGGCCCCCAGCGCCGCCGGCGTCAGGTTCGCTGCGTCCTTGAACTCGGGCGGCGTGCCCGGCACGTGCTGGCCGGCGAAGTTCGCGCCGTGGCAGCCGGTGCAGCCCTGCGCCAGGTACGCGCCGTAAGCGGCGGTGGCGGCGACCGGCGGCGCGCTGCGCGCGCGCGGCGCGTGGTCCAGCGATTCTGCCGGCAGCAGCGGGAAGGCGCCGAAAAGCCACATCAGGCGCCCGAGCGGGCGCACTTCCAGCGGGCCGGGGTCGCTGGCCGAGGCCGGCAGCGACTGCATGTAGGCGACCAGCGCCGCGGTGTCGGCGTCGCTCATCTGCTGGAAATCCTCGCTCGGCATGAATACCAGCGGGCGGCCGTCGGCGCGCACGGCGTGCCGGATCGCCACCGCGACCTGGTCGGCGCTTGCCGACTTCAGCCGTCCGCCGGCGGTGATGTTGGGCGCAACCACCTTGATGACCGGGCCGGCATCGAACACCAGCCGGCCCTCGCCGGCGGCGCCATGGCAGTCGGCGCAGCCGCGCGTGGCGTAGATGTGGGCGCCGCGCGCCAGCGTTTCGGCGTCGCGCAACAGCGCCAGCGGCGGATCCGCGATCGCGTAGCTGCGCGCCATCGCCTGCTCGGAACGCACGTGCGCCAGCGCATAGACCGCGGCCAGCGCCAGCAGCAGCACACCGAGCAGCACGGCGACCCATTTGATGAACCTGCGCATGAATGACCCCTTCCCCGTGGCCTGCACGTTACCGGTCCCATAACGCGCCCGCGCCCCGCGGGCGGTCAGCGGCGTTCCCCGGGGCCGGTATCGGGGCTAACATTGCCCCATCGGGAAGCAGGACGGAAGCATGACGGCGCGACTGGGCCACTACGACATCGTCGAGGAACTCGGCCGCGGCGGCATGGGCGTGGTCTACAAGGGCTACGAAGCCGCGCTTGGACGCTACGTCGCGATCAAGGTGCTGTCGACCGCGATGGCGCACGACCCGGTGTTCGTCGAGCGCTTCCTGCGCGAGGCGCGGTCGATGGCCACGCTCAACGACCCGCACATCATCCAGATCTACTTCATCGGCCAGGACGAGGACCAGACCTTCTTCGCCATGGAGTTCATCGACGGCGACTCGCTGTCGGGCTGGCTCAAGCTCGAAGGCAAGCTGTCTACCGGCGATGCGCTGAAGATCCTGCTGCAGGCCTCGCAGGGCCTGGCCGCGGCGCACGCCGAGGGCGTGATCCACCGCGACATCAAGCCCGGCAACATCATGATCAACGCCCGCGGCGTGGTGAAGGTCGCCGACTTCGGCATCGCCCTGGCCAGCAACGACATCAGCAGCAGCAAGCTCACCAGCACCGGTGCGCTGGTCGGCACGCCGGGCTACCTGCCGCCCGAGGTGTGCCTGGGCAAGGCGGTGGACCAGCGCTCGGACATCTTCGCCCTGGGCATCGTGCTGTTCGAGACGCTGACCGGGCGCATGCCCTTCAACGACGAGAGTCCGCTCAAGCTGATGCTGTCGATCGTCGAAGCGGACATTCCCGACATCCGCGAGTTCAACCCGGAGGTCGACGAGGAAACGGTGCGCATCCTGTCGCGCATGCTGGAAAAGGACCCGGCCAATCGCTACCAGAGCTGCGACCAGCTGTGCGCCGACCTGCTCAAGCACCCACTGGCGATCGGTCCGCTGCAGATGCAGCAGAAAAAGCCCGAGGATTCGTCGAAGGCGACCATGATCGGCTTGCCGACGCCGCAAACCGGCGGGCACCGGCCGCCGCGCGGGGCGACGCCGCCGCCGCAGGTCGGTGCGCGCACGCAGCCGCTGATGGCGCACGGGGCCGCGGGCGCGGCCGCCACCATCCAGACCGGACCGCTGCCGCCGGTGGCCGCGCCGGCCGAAAAGAAGAGCAAGGCGCTGCCGATCGCGATCGCCGCCGTGCTGCTGCTCGCGCTCGGCGGTTACGGCCTGAGCCGGATGCTGCCTTTTGGCGCCAAAACCGAGGCCGTGGCTACTGACCCCGCTGCCGCGACCAGCTCGGTCCCGCCGCCCGCCTACCCGCCGGCGCCGCCGGTGCAGCAGCCCGATGGATCGCAGGCGGCGATGGCAGCGGGCGGGATCGCCGTGCCGGCCAGCGCATCGGCCCCCGCGGCGGCCCTGCTGCAGCCGGCCGAAGGTGCGGTGCCGGTCGATCCGGCCGCCACCGCTGCGCTCAACGAAGACCTGATCAACCAGGAAGTCGAGCGCCGCCAGCGCCTGGCCGAAATCGCGGCGGCGGCGCGCGAAGCCCGCGATCGCCGACGCGCTGCCGCGGCCGCAGCCAAGGCCGCGGAACCAAAAGATCCCTACGCGGACGACGAAACAGTCTCCGACGACGCAGGCGGTGGCGGCCGCGTCGATGCTGCCGCCGCGCGCCGCGCCTACCTCTGCCGCACCCAGCGCCGCTGCTGAGTCCTACAGCGGTGCCAGGTTGGCGTAGGCCAGCACCAGCCACTTGCTGCCGGCGCGTTCGAAGTTGACCTGCACGCGCGCGTGCGCGCCGCTACCTTCGCAGTCGGTGACGATGCCTGCGCCGAAGCTGGCGTGCGCAACGCGCTGCCCCAGCTTCAAGGTGGGGCCGCCGCCCACGCCGGCCACCTCGCCCAGGTCGCGGATGCGCGGCGCCACCGGCGAGCGCGACATTCGAGCGCGGCCGCACTTCACGCATCAGCGCGGCGGGAATCTCGCGCAGGAAGCGCGATGGCGCGCCGTGCATCTCGCTGCCGTGGATGCGCCGCGATTCGGCCTAGCTCAGCACCAGGCGCTCGGCGCGCGCGGGTCAGGCCGACGTAGGCCAGGCGACGCTCCTCTTCCAGCCGACCGGGATCTTCCGCCGAGCGCTGCCCGGGGAACAGGCCTTCCTCCAGGCCGACCAGGAACACCATGCGGGAATTCCAGGCCCTTGGCGCTGTGCAGCGTCATCAGCTGCACGCCGTCCTCTCCGGCCTCGGCCTGGCCTTCGCCGGCCTCGAGCGCGGCGTAGGCCAGGAAAGCCACCAGCTCGCTCATGCCCTCGGCGCTCTTCGTCGGCGCGGCGCTCGAAGCGGCTGGCCACCGACACCAGTTCGTCGAGGTTTTCGACGCGCGACTCCAGCTGGCCTTTCGATTCCTGCACGTAGTAGCGCGCGCAGGCCGCTGCGCTCGAGCACGTGGTCGAACTGCTCGTGCAGCTGCGATCTGCGGCAGTTGCGCCGACAGCTCCTCGATGATCGCTTGCGAAACCGCGCAGCGCGTTGCGCGCGCGCCCGGCCAGCGCGCCGCCGTCGCCACCCGCGGCCGCGCCCGCCGACAGCCGCGCCGCCGCCTGCCACAGCGACACGCCCTGCGCGCGCGCCAGCCGGCGCACCTCGTCCAGCGTGCGCGCCGCCGATGCCGCGCGGCGGCGTGTTCACCGCGCGCTCGAAGGCGGCATCGTCGTCGCGGTTGGCGACCAGGCGCAGGTAGGCCAGCGCGTCCTTGATTTCCATGCGCTCGAAGAAGCGCAGGCCGCCGTACACGCGGTAGGGCAGGCCGCGCCTGCACCAGCTGCTCTTCGAAGGCGCGCGACTGCGCGTTGCTGCGGTAGAGCACGGCGCAGCCGCCGGCTGCGCCGCCATCGTCGATCCAGGCGCGCACGCGCTCGACCACGAAGCGCGCCTCGTCCACCTCGTTGTAGGCGGTGAACAGGTCGATCGGGTCGCCTTCGCCGGTCGTCGGTCCACAGCTGCTTGCCGAGGCGCTGCGGGTTGTGCGCGATCACCGCGTTGGCGGCAGCGAGGATGTGGCCGGTGGAGCGGTAGTTCTGCTCGAGCTTGAACGTGCTGCGCGCCCGGATAGTCGCGCAGGAAACGCTGCACGTTCTCGACCTTGGCGCCGCGCCAGCCGTAGATGGCCTGGTCGTCGTCGCCGACCACGAACACCTGGCCGCTGTCGCCGGCGAGCAGGCGCACGAAGGCGTACTGCACGGCTGTTGGTGTCCTGGAACTCGTCCACCAGCAGCTGGCCGAAGCGCTGCCGGTAGTGGTCGCAGCAGCGGCTGGTTGTTCGCGCAACAGCTCGGCGAGCGCAGCAGGATCTCGGCGAAGTCCACCAGCCCGGCGCGCTGGCAGCGCTGTTCGTACGCCTCGTAGACCTTCAGCAGCGTGCCGGTGTAGAAATCGTTGTCCGACACGCTGCACGTGGCGCGGGCGCCGGCCCTCGTCCTTCTGCGCATTGATCCACCAGGCGACCTGGCGCGGCGGGAAGCGGCCGTCGTCCAGCTCCATGTCGGCGCTGATGCGCTTGACCAGGCGCAGCTGGTCGTCCGAATCGATGACCTGGAAGGACTTTCCGGCAGGCCCGCCTCGCGCCAGTGCAGGCGCAGCAGCCGGTGCGCCAGGCCGTGGAAGGTGCCGACCCACATGCCGCGGGTGCCGTTGCGCAGCAGCGATTCCACCCGCCCGCGCATCTCCGCCGCGGCCTTGTTGGTGAAGGTGACCGCGAGCAGTGCCGTGCGCCGGCACGCCGACAACTTCCACGCAGCCAGCCGATGCGGTGCGTGAGCACGCGGGTCTTGCCCGAGCCGGCGCCGGCCAGCACCAGGTAGTGGCCGGGCGGGGCGGAGACGACGTCGCGCTGCGCCGGGTTGAGTTCGTCGAGCAGGTGCGAGACATCCATGTCACCATTGTACCGGCCCCCTCAGCGCCGCCCTGGCTGGCGCGCGGCCGGCTTCAGCCGGGCAGCGACCCGAGCGCCTTCAGCATGTCCTCGAAGGGAGCGGGCCGCGCGAACAGGTAGCCCTGCACGCCGTCGCAGCCGCTGGTGCGAAGCCAGTCGTGCTCCTCCCGGAGCTCGACGCCTTCCGCAACGACGGTAAGGCCCTTGCCGTGCGCAAGCGAGATGATGGACCGGCACAGTGCCGCGCTGTTGGCATCCTGGGGCACACCGCGCACCACGCTGCGATCGATCTTGATGCGATCGCAGGGAACCCGGTAGAGCGTGGACATGCTCGAATAGCCGGTGCCGAAGTCGCCGATCACCAGCGCCACGCCCAGCGTGTGGATCGCGCTCATCACCGTGACCGAGTGGTCCGGGTCGCTCATCACCACGCCTTCCGGCAACTCCAGCTCGATTGCGCCAGGCAGCAGCTGTTTCGAGTCGATCAGTTCACGCAGCATGTCGATCAGGCCGGGATCGCGGAACTGGCTCTCGGAGATGTTGACCGAGACCGAAATCCCGGGCCAGCCGGCCTCGGCCAGGCGCACGTGGTACTTGCAGGCTTCCTCCAGTACCCAGCGCCCGATCGGCAGCAGCAGTCCGTGGTCCTCGCAGATGGCCAGGAATACCGCCGGCGCCAGCAAGCCGCGGCGCGGATGACGCCAGCGGATCAGGCCCTCGATGCTGATCGGACGTCCGTCGGCCGTGCTGAACTCGGGCTGGAAGTACATCTCAAACTCGCCATTTTCCAGCGCGTGGCCGAGGAGTTGCAGAAGGTCTTCGCGCTCGCTCATGGCAAGGGTCCCGTCAAACCTAGAGCGCATACCCTATCGCAAAGTGGCGATCGCGAGTGTGCGCTTCACCGCGCCGCGGCAAGTCCGGCGTACTTGCGCTTCAGCATCCGGTAGTAGAGGCCCGGGAACCAGCGTTTCAGGCGCCAGCGCCCGGGCTCGTCGCGGGTGGGCAGGATCAGGAAGTCGCCCGGCCTCGGCCTGCGCGTAGACCCGGTCGGCGACCGAGTCCACGGTGTCGGGCGACTTTTCCATCAGCCGCAGCGCCATCTTCATCATAGCCGGGTTGCCGATGCCGCTCTCGCAGCAGGTTGGTGCGGAAGAAGGCCGGGCACAGCACGCTCACCGTACGCCCTTCGGCTCGATCTCGGCGCGCAGTTGTTCGGACAGCGCCACCACCGCCGCCTTGGCGACGCCGTAAGCTCATCAGGCCGGGCGCGCCGGCGAGCCCGGCGAAACTGGCGGTGCTGATCACCTGGCCGCGGCCGCGCGCGAGCATGCCCGGCAGGAACAGCCGGCAGCCGCGCACCACGCTCAGCAAGTCCACTTCCAGGATGCGCCGCCACTCCGCCATGGTCGTCTCCACCATCGCTGCCGCCGCTGGCGATGCCGGCGTTGTTGACCAGCACGTCCACGCCGCCCCAGTCGCGCTCGATGACCGCGTGCAGCGCTGCCATCGCCGCGTCGTCGCCGACATCCACCGCGAGCGCGAGGTGGCCCGCGCCCGGCAGCTGCGGCACGCGTTTCTTCGGCGCGTGCAGGTCGATGTCCGCGCAGGCGACGCGGTCGCCGGCGCGCGCATAGCGCAGCGCCAGCGCGCGGCCCAGGCCGCTGCCGGCGCCGGTGATCAGCACGCGCCGTGCGCCGGTATTCGACTGCTCTGCCATCGCGGTCCCCATGCACCCCTGTGCTAATGTCCCGAGCATATCAAGCGGCCGTGTTTGCGCCGCGACGGAGGCCAGCGTGGGCGACTCGCTATTCGACCTTTCCGGCCGCACCGCGCTGGTCAGCGGCGCCTCGCGCGGCATCGGCGAAAGCATCGCCCGCCTGCTCGCCGCCCACGGCGCGCACGTGGTCTGCACCAGCCGCAAGCTCGAGGGCTGCGAGCAGGTCGCCGCCTCGATCCGCGAAGACGGCGGCTCGGCGCAGGCCATGGCGATGCACGTCGGCGACCCGGCCGCGATCGAGGCCAGCTTCGCCCGCCTGGACGCGGAAGGGCGCGTGGCCTCGATCCTGGTCAACAACGCCGCCGCCAATCCGTACTTCGGGCCGATGCTCGATATGGACCTGGGCAGCTACGAGAAGACCGTCGAGGTCAACCTGCGCGGCTATTTCTGGAGCACGGTGCAGGCGGCGCGGCGCATGCGCGCCAGTGCCGGCGGCGGCGGTGGCGCGGTCGTCAACATCGCCTCGGTGAACGCGCGCCGCGCGGCGCCGGGGCAGGGCATCTATTCGATGACCAAGGCGGGCATCGTCAACATGACCGAGGGCTTCGCCAAGGAACTGGCCGCCGAGGGCATCCGCGTCAACGCGGTGCTGCCCGGCCTGACCGAAACGAAGTTCGCCTCGGCGATCACCGGCAACGACAAGCTGTTGGGCACGATGATGCGCATGATCCCGTTGGCGCGCGTGGCGCAGCCGGGCGAGATCGCGCCGGCGGTGCTGTTCCTGTGCAGCCCGGCGGCCAGCTATGTCACCGGCGCGACGCTGGTCGTGGACGGCGGCTACCTGGCCTGAGCCCTCGCCGGCCGCATGACTTCCGGCGGGTTGCCGGTGCGCGCCCGGACGGTCATGCTCGAGGCCATTTCCCCGGAGTGCCTGCCATGCCCCTGCGCCATGCGATCGCCCTTGCCCTGCTCATCGGCGCCACGGCCGGCGTTGCCCTGCCGGCCCGGGCCGCCGACACGCCCGCGGTGGCACAAACGGCGCCGGCCGCGCAGGCGGAGCCAGCCTGGGTAACGCGCAGCAACGCGATCACCACCGAACTGCTGCGTTCGCAGGCCAAGCTCTCTCCGGAAGGTGTTTCCGGCGCCGGCCTGGTCGAGTTCGACGGCTTCGTCAGCGACTTCGGCCCGGACATCGCCGCGCGCAGCATCGCCGCCTCGGAGGCCGACCTGGTGCGCCTGCGCGGCCTGCTCGCGGAGGAAAAGAATGCGCAGGTGCGCCAGGACCTGGAGATCCTGATCGCCTCGGTGCAGGACGACATCACCGGCACCCGCCTCAACGAAAAGTACATGCTGACCTGGGTGGACGTGCCGCAGCTGGTGTTCGGCAGCATGCGCTCGCTGCTGCAGGAGCAGTTGCCGGCGGCCCGCCGCGCCAAGGCGCTGGAGCGGCTGCAGCGCTACACCGGCATCTATCCCGGCAGCACCTCGCTGGTCGAACAGGCCAAGGCCCGCTTCGCCGAGAAGCAGGGCAATGCCGCGCTGCTGTATCCGGTGAAGGCGCGCGTGGAGCGCTCGCTCACCAACGTACCGACCTACATCAAGGGCATCCGCGAGCTGTTCGCAACCCACAAGATCGAGGGCGCCGGCCCCGCGCTCGACGCGATGGAAAAGCAGCTCACCGACTTCGCCGAATGGCAGCGCGCACAGGTGCTGCCGAAGGCGCGTACCGATTTCCGCCTGCCGCCCGAGCTGTACGCCTTCCGCCTCAAGGGCATGGGTATCGACATCGCGCCCGAGCTGCTGGTGCAGCGCGCCGAGGTCGGCTTCATGGAGACGCGCAATGCGATGCAGGCGCTGGCGCCGCTGGTGGCGAAGCAGAAAGGCATCGCCGCCACCGATTACCGCGACGTGATCCGCGCGCTGAAGAAGGAGACGATCCCCAACGACCGCCTCGAAAAGGTCTACAAGGACGTCAACACCTCGCTGGAGGCGGCGATCCGCGCACACCGCGTGGTGGACCTGCCGGCGCGCCCGATGCTGATGCAGCTGGCCTCGGAAGCGGAGTCGGCCGCGCAGCCGGCGCCGAACATGCAGCCGCCGCCGCTGATCGGCAACACCGGCGAGCAGGGCAAGTTCGTGCTGCCGGTCGGCAACCCGGCCGCGGGCGGCAAGGAGGCCTACGACGACTTCAATTTCCCCGGCGCCACCTGGACGCTGAGCGCGCACGAGGGCCGTCCCGGCCACGAGCTGCAGTTCACCGCCATGGTCGAGCGCGGCGTGTCGCAGGCGCGCACGCTGTACGCCTTCAACAGCGTCAACGTCGAAGGCTGGGCGCTGTACGCCGAAGCCGAGATGGTGCCTTCGGAGCCGCTGGAAGGGCAGATGATCGCGCTGCAGTTCCGCCTGCTGCGCGCGGCGCGCGCCATGCTCGACCCGATGCTCAACCTGGGCCTGGTGACGCGCGAGGAGGCCGGTCGCGTGCTCGCGCAGGACGTGGTGCTGTCGACGCCGATGGCGCGCCAGGAACTCGACCGCTACACCTTCAACTCGCCCGGCCAGGCCGGCAGCTACTTCTACGGCTACTCGCGCATCCTGCAGTTGCGCGCGGAGACCGAAGTTGCGCTGGGCGCGAAGTTCGACCGCCTCGCCTTCAACAACTTCCTGCTCGACCAGGGCCTGCTGCCGCCGGACCTGCTCGCCAAGGCCGTCCGCGACGAGTTCATCCCCGCCCAGCGCGCCAAGCAGTAACCGCGGCGCGGCCCCGACCTGCTCGTTTCCCTGAGGAAAAAGCCGCTCCTACGTTGCGCGTAGTTACTTGAGGGTGCGTTCGAACAGTTGGTAGATGCGGCGGTACTCGTCGTACCAGCTTTCGGGTTGCACGAAGGAATGCCGTTCGAGCGGATAGGAAGCCAGCTCCCAGTGGTCCTTCTTCAGCTCGATCAGGCGCTGCGCCAGCCGCACCGAGTCCTGGTAGAAGACGTTGTCGTCCATCATCCCGTGCATGATCAGCAGGTGGCCCTGCAGCCCGTCCGCGAACTCGATCGGCGAGGACTGCGCTTGTAGGCTTCCGGATCGACGTCCGGCGTGTTGAGGATGTTCGAGGTGTACTCGTGGTTGTAGGTGGTCCAGTCGGTGACCGGGCGCAGGCGCGGCGCCGGCCTTGAACACCTCCGGCGTCTCGAACATGCGCCATGAAGGCCATGAAGCCGCCGTAGCTGCCGCCGTAGATGCCCACGCGCTCGCGGTCGCCCTGCTTGTTGGCGACCATCCAGTTCACGCCGTCGAGGTAATCCTCCAGCTCGGGCGTGGCCCATGCGCCGGTAGATGGCGTTGCGCCAGTCGCGGCCATAGCCTTCGGAGCCGCGGTAGTCCATGTCGAGCACGATGTAGCCGCTGCTCGCACCAGCAGGTTGTGGAACATCTGCTCGCGGAAGTAGTTCGGGTAGCTTCGAGCTGACGTTCTGCAGGTAGCCGGCGCCGTGCACGAACATCACCACCGGGTATTTGCGTCCCGGTTCCATCGTCGCTGGGCGTGTACAGCTTTGCCCAGACGACGCCGGCGCCGTGCGTGGACGGCACCTGCACGTACTGCGGCTCGATCCACTGGCGCGCGACGGAACTGCGCCGCTGCGCGTGTCGGTGAGCTTGCGCGCCTCGCCGCCGGCAGCCGGCAGTACCGCCAGTTGCGGCGGCATGTAGGCCGAAGACCAGCGCAGCAGCAGCTGGCTGCCGTCCGGCGACGGGCTTGAAGTCCTCGACGCCGTCGAGCGCGCTGAGCTCGCGCACCGTCGCCGCCATCGCGCGGCACCGCGCAGACTTCGTAGTCGCCGGGCCGCTGCGCGGTTGCACAGGAACCAGGCCGTGCTGCCGTCGGGCGACCACTGCACCGCCGAGGCTTCCCACTTGCCACTGGTCAGCGACTTCGCGGTGCCGCTCGCCGGCTTGAGTGTACAGGTGCGACCAGCCACTCTCTTCGCTGACAGGTACCAGAGCGTGCGCGAGTCCGGCAGCCAGCCGAAATCGTTGAAGTTCCAGTTGATCCAGCCCGGATCGCTGAGGCGGTGTGCGACTCGCCAGCGTCCGGCTGGCCGGCTCCAGGGTCGCGATCCAGCGGTCCTTGTTGTCCACCGCGCGCAGCATGATCGCCACGCGCGCGCCGTCGGCGCTCCAGCGCACGGTGTCGCCGCCGCTGTTGTCGCCCTGCGCCAGCACGCGCACGGCGCGGTTCGCCCTTGAGCGGCTCGAGCTTCTGCGCGGCGCGCATCGCCGCGAGCGGATCGATGGCGATGCCGGGCAGGGCGTCGAGCGACAGCGGATGCACGCTGTTGTCGGCCAGGTCCACCAGCTAGCAGGCCCTCGCCGTTCGGCAGGTTGCGGCCGACGCGCATGCGCTCTCCTCGAACTCCTCGTAGCCCGACTCGGTGACGTACTTGCGGCAGCTTGCCGACGCGGCCCTGTCGCTGCCCTTCTTCGAGGTCACCACCAGCAGCCAGCGGCCGTCCGGCGAGAGCATGCTGCCGTCGATCTCGATCTCTCGCCGAGGTAGGCGGGGCGCGCGGCGCGGCCGGGATCGGCGACGCGAAGACGCTCCGGCTCGGTCGCGCAGCGCTTCGCGCTGGCCTTCTGCCGCGCCAGCGTGGCGCTCAGCCGCAGCTGCTGTCGCGCAGGGCGTCGGGCGCCGCCGGCGCCTGCGGGTCCTTCGCTGCCACCGGCAGCGCCACCGGCCAGGCCATCCGGCGGGCCGGATCCCAGCGTGACCAATCGTTGCCGATGCGGTACTGCACGCGGCGGCCGTCGCGGCGTACGCGGCGCAGCCTCCAGCTCGGCGCTGCGCGTGAGCTGCGTCAGCGCGCCGCTGCGCAGGTCGCGCTCGAAGATGTCGCTGTTGCGCACGAACAGCATGCGCGAGTGGCTGGCGTCGAACACCGGCTTGTCGGCGTCGAGCGTCGGCCGAGACTCGCTGGCCTGCACGGGCCGCGATTCGCCGCCGCCGAGCGCGATGGCGAAGGTATCACGCACCGGCGAACCGGGGCGCTTGAGCGGTGTAGAGGGCCTGCCGGCCGTCCCAGGACCACCAGGCCGATTCCACCGGCGGGCCGATCCAGTCCGGATGCGCCATCGCCTGGTCGAGCGTGATCGGCGTCTGCGCTAGCGCCGGCAAGGGCAACGCCCCGAACAGGGGGGCAAGGGCGAGGGCGAGGTGCGCGGGACGAAAACGCATGCGGGCTCCGGGCGGCGGCGAGGCAGGGATGCAGGACCAGCTAGGGTAGCAAAGCGGCTCGCTTCGCCGCATGTGGCGTCTTTCACAGGGGGCGGTTTGCGGCGACAATCGGCAAACCCCCGCGGCGACGCCATGCAAGCCTTCGTCTACAAATCCCTGCGCAAGCCGGACACCTACCTCTACCTGCGCGATCGCGACGCCTTCGGGCTGCTTCCGGACCCCGTGCGCGCGCCCCTGGGCGAACTGGCCTTCGTGATGGAGCTGGCGCTCACCCCCGAACGCAAGCTGGCGCGCGTGGACGCGGCGGTGGTGCGCGAGAATCTGGTCGCACGCGGCTTCCACCTGCAGTTTCCGGAAACGCAACTCGACCCCCTGGTCGCCGGCGGTGTCGGCGATGGCTGAACGCGCGCGCCCGGCGGTGACGCTGGGCTGCCTGCTCGCTGGCGTGGCACTGGCACTGTTGCCGGCCTGGCTCGACTCCGCGTGGGCGCTGGCGGGACTGCTGCTGGCGCAACCGCTGCTGTTGCTGTCCTGGAGTGCCTGGCGCGGCCGCGAACGCGAGCCGGCGAGCTTGCCCTGGCACCAGGACCTGCTGGCGGTTTCGCTGTTGTGGTGGCTCGCCTTCGCGCTGGTGGCGCTGCTGCTCGCCTGGCCGCTGGCCGCCCTGCTTGAAACCGGCGCGCTGGTGCCCGCGTTGCTGCTGAGTGCCTGCGCCGGCTTTTCGCTGATCGCCCTGTGGCGCCTGTGGCCCGCCTTCGCGCTGGGCGCGCGCCGCGGGCAAGCGTTCACCGAGCTGGTGGCGATTGCCGCGCGCGCCGGTCCGCGGCCCAGCGCGTGGGGCCTGCTGCTGGCCACGCTGGTGTTCGTGTTGCTCGCGGGCAACCTGCTGCTGATGTGGCCGGGCGTGGTGACCGCGCCCGTGCGCCTGCCGATCCTGATCGCTTTCCCGTTGGCCTCGCTGCTGCTGCACGCGGCGCGTGCATCGGGTCGCGCTGCTGGCGGACGCGCCGCCGAAGCCGCGCCAGGCCGCGACTGCCGGGGATCAGGCTGCAGGGCCCGCCGGTGCTTCCACCGCTGCGCCCGGGGATGCCAACGAGGCCTTGTATGCCGCCCTGCGCAGCGGCCGCGTGGATGCTGCACTCGCCGCGCTCGACGCCGGCGCCGACGCACACGCGCTGCCGGGCGGCAACGAGCGCGACCAGCGCAACCTGCCGATGCTCGCCGCCTTGCTGGGCGACCTGCGCGCGCTGCGCGCAGCTCATCGCGCGCGGCGTGGACCTGAACCAGGCGCACGCCGGCATGACACCGCTGCTGGCCGCGACGCGCGACAGCTGGCACGGCCGCCCGGAAGCGGTGATGACGCTGCTCGCCAATGGCGCCGACTCGCGCGCGACCGACAACGAAGGCAACACGCCGCTGCATCACGCCGCGCGCAGCACCGACCCCGCCGTCGCGGCGCTGCTGCTCGACGCCGGCGCGCACGTGGACGCGATCAACGGCGAGGGCAGAGCCCGCTGGCGATCGCCTGCGGGTCCGGCAACTGGCGCCTGGCGCGCTTCCTGATCGAGCACGGCGCGCGCCCGGAGCCGGCCAAGGCGAGCCGGCGCTGCTCGCCGCCGTCGCCGGCGACGACGACCCGGGTGGCGTGCAGCTGCTGCTGCGGCACAAGGCGCGCGTGGATGCGCGCGGCGCCGAGCATCGCACGGCGCTGTTGCAGGCCTGCGCCTGCGGCAACGTCGACATCGTCGGCGTGCTGCTCGACGCCGGCGCCGACCGCAACGCGCAGGACGCCGACGGCATGACGCCGCTGCTGGAAGCGGCGCGGCACGGCCATGCCGCCGTCGTCGCGCGATTGGCGGCGACGAAGCCGAATGCGCGCGCGGTGGACGCGCAGCAGCGCAACGCGCTGATGCTCGCCTGCCTGGGCGGCGCGGGCCCGGAGTTGCTGCAGCAGCTGCTGGCGCTGGGCGTGGATCCGCAGCAGGCGGACGCCGAGGGCCGGCGCGCGATCGACGTCGCGATCGCGCACGGCCGCTGGCCGCAGGTGGCGGTGCTCGATCCCGAATACGCGCTGCCGGCGACGGTGGCCGAAGGCCTGGCCGACGGCCAGCTGCTGCGCAGCCCGCGCGACCTGCTGCGCGAAGCGCTGTCGTCGAACCGGCTGGCGGAAGCCGAAGCGTTGCTGGCGCTGGGTACTGGCGCCACCGACTGGCTGTCGGAACTGCTGCTGCGATTTCGCCGCCGACGACCAGCTGCCGGCCTTCGACTGGTTGCTGCGCCACGGCGCCTCGGCCGACGTCCGCGATGGCGATCGCGACAGCGTGCTCTTCCAGCTGCTGGACGCGGCGGCCACGCGCTGGCGGCGCTGCAGCGCCTGCTGGAGCGCGGCCAGGCGGTCGGCGGCCGCGGCGGCCTGGCGCGTTTCCTGTTCGCCTGCCTGCACGGCGAGCACACCACGCGCGGCGCCGAACAGCTCGCGCTGGCGCTGCTCGAGCGCGGCGCCGACGCCTTCGGCGCGCGTCCCGGCCGCGAGCCGCCGCTGGGGCTGGCGATTCGCCTGGGCTGGCTGACGCCTGGTCGAGGCGCTGCTCGCGCCGGCGTCGATCCGAACGCAGCGCGATGGCCGCGGGCACAGCGCGCTCCACGTCGCTGCCGCGCTCGGCCGCGAGCCGACGCTGCGCGTGCTGATTCGCGCACGGTGCGCTCGCCGCACTGCGCGTTCGCCCGACGGCCAGACGCCGCTCGGCGCCTGGTGCTCGCCGCCGACCGCCGCGACTTCGCCACTGGCTCGAGTGGCGCGCCTGGTCGCTGCCCGGTCGCGCGCTGCAGGCGATCGGACCTGCCCGCCGCGGCCATGGCCGGTGATGCCGAGGCGGTGCTGCGCCTGCTGGAGCTCGGCCTGCCGGTGGACGCGCGTCGACGCGCAGGGCTGCACCGCGCTGCTGCGTGCGGCCGGCGGCGGCCACGCCGAGATCGTGGCAGCTGCTGCTCGAGCGCGGCGCCGACCGCACGCTGGCCGCGCGCACCGGCGCCACGCCGCTGTCGGCGGCGATCAGCATGCGCCACGCGGCGTGGTCGACCAATTGCTGCGCGCCGGCGCCGAGCCCGACCTGGCCTTGCCCGGCGACGTCACGCCGCTGATGCTGGCCGCGGCGCTGGGCCTGCCGGAACTCGTCTCGCCGCCTGCTTGCGCAGCGGCGCCAAGCGTGGCGCGCGCGACGCACAGGGCCTGAGCGCGCTGCACTGCGCCGCGCTGCATGCCTTCACCGCGCGCGACCGCCAGCGTGTACTGGCGCTGTTCGACACTGCTGCTGCCCGCCGACCTGAGCCCCGACGACGCCAGCAACGCCGGCCAGACGCCGCTGCTGCTGCTGCTCGGCGCGCGCGCCGAGCCCGGCGCGGCCTGCGACGAGGACGTGTTGCTGGCCGTGCTCGAGCGCCTGCTCAACGAAGACGTTGCCTCGACGCGCAGGACCAGCGCGGCCTCGTGCGCGCTGCACCTGGCCGCCATGCACGGCCTGCTGCGCGATCGTGCAGCGGCTGCTGCGCGAGGGCGCCAATCGCCCGTGCCCGCGATTCGCTCGGCCGCACCGCGCACGACCTCGCGCGTGCTGCGCGGCTTCGTGGACATCGCCTCCGAATTCGAACCCACGCGCGCCGCGCCCTCGCTGGCCCGCTTCCTGCGCGAACCGCGGTAGGAGCGGCTTTTAGCCGCGACTGCCCTACTCCCGCGGCAACGGCTTCGGCGCGGTCGCATCCTCGATTTCCGCCTCCGCCTCCGGCGCGGCATCGGCCTCGAACAGCTTCTCCAGCTCCGCCGCGCCTGCGCGCTGGAGGCGATCAGCGCGGCCTCGTCGTCGTACACCAGGTGCTGTTCGCACAGCAGGCGCTCGTCGTGCGCGCGGAAGCGGCGCCGCTGCTCCGTCGCCGCTTCCTCGCGGCATGCCCAGCGCCTCCAGCACGTGCTGGCCCAGCTCCAGGCTGGAGTGGAAGGTCTCGCGAACCGCCACCTCCACGCCCAGGTCCATCAGCTTGAAAGCGTGCTGGCGGTTGCGCGCGCGCGCGAACACCTTCAGCTGCGGGTACAGGCGCCGGAGCAGGCGCGCGGTGCGCACGTTGGTCTCCGGATCGTCGGTGGTGAGCACGAAGACCTCGGCGCGCTCGGCATGCGCCGCGCGCAGCAGGTCGGCGCCGCGACGGGATCGCCGAAGTAGATCATGGTGCCGAAGCGGCGCGACAGTTCGACCTGCTCGACGCTGTGCTCGAGCGCGGTGAACGGGATGCTGCTGCGCGCGCAGCATGCGGCCGACGATCTGGCCCATGCGTCCGAAGCCGGCGATGATCACCCTGGGGTGCTCGTGGTCGATCGCGTCGGCGTCGCGCTCGGGCTTCTTCTGCGGGTTGTGCTGCAGCCAGTTGCCGAGCGCCAGCAGGATCAGCGGCGACGCCGCCATGGACAGCCCGACAATCGCGACCAGGCGGTCGCGCAGCTGCGCGTCGAACAGGCCGTGGCGGAAGGCCTCGGTAAACACCACGAAGGCGAACTCGCCGCCCATCGCCAGCACCGTCGCCAGCAGCAGCGCATTCGCGCCAGTGCAGCTTGCCGGGACGCCAGCCGACGGCGAACAGCACCAGTCCCTTGACCAGCAGCAGCGCGCCCACGCCGGCGGCGATCAGCGCCGGCTCGGCGCGCACGCGCAGCAGGTCGATGCTCATGCCCACCGCGATGAAGAACAGGCCGAGCAGCAGGCCCTTGAACGGTTCGATCTGCGATTCCAGCTCGTGCCGGAACTCGGAGTCGGCCAGCAGCACGCCGGCCAGGAAGGCGCCCAGGCCCATCGACAGGCCGCCGAGCTGCACCAGCCAGGCCGTGCCCACCACCACCAGCAGCGACGTGGCGGTGAACACCTCCGGCATTTTCGTCCATGCCACCACGCGGAACAGTTGCCGCAGCACCAGCCGGCCCGCCGAGCACGATCAGCGCGATCATGCCCAGCGCACGTCCGATCGCTGGCCAGGCGCTGGCATCCGTGCCGGCGTTGGCGGCGGACCCAGCAGCGGGATGATCGCCAGCAGCGGAATCGCCGCCAGATCCTGGAACAGCAGGATCGGCGAATCCCAGGCGGCCGTAGCCGGTCTGCAGTTCCTTGCGCTCGGACAACAGCTGCAGGCCAACCGCGGTCGAGGACAAGGCCAGGCCCAGGCCGATGATCAGCGCCGGCTTCCAGCCGATGCCCAGGCCCAGCGCGACCGCGCCCAGCGCCAGCGCACGTCAGCGTCACCTGCAGGCCGCCGGTGCCGAACACGCTGCGGCGCATCACCCACAGCCGCGCCGGCGACAGTTCCAGGCCGATCACGAACAGCAGCATCACCACGCCGAACTCGGAGAAGTGCCAGGACGCTCTCCGGCTCCTTCACCAGGCGCATGCCGTACGGCCCCATCACCACGCCGGCGACCAGATAGCCCAGCACCGCGCCCAGGCCCATGCGCTTGAACAGCGGCACGGCCAGCACCGCGGCCAGCAGGAAGATCAGGAACAGTTCGAGATTGCCCTGGTGCATGCGCGCGCCCCCTTGGCCGGATTATGCCCGCGCGAGATTGCGATTCGGCGGCGAAGCTGGTCCCATGGCTGGGTTCGGCTCCCGGAGATTGGGATGCTCCATCGGCTACGCAGCGACTTCCAGCTGGCGATCGTCACTCTGTTCGGTGCGTGCGCGATGCTCGGCATCCTGCCGCTGGCCGTGTACCGCGTCATGAGCGGGATGACGCTGGTGGCCGTGCTCGACGTCGCCCTGCTGGCGGTGATCGCCGGTTGCGTGGGCTACGCCTGGCACAGCGGCGACACGCGACGGACGGGGCTGGCGCTGATGCTGGCAACCACGGCCGGCGCGCTGGCGGTGGCGCACCTGATCGGCGTGGACGGCGTGTTCTGGGTGTACGCGCTGGTGCTTGCCAACTTCTTCCTGCTGCGCCGAAGCGCGGCGATTTTCCTGACTGCGCTGACGCTGCTGGTGCTGGCGCTGCATCCCGGCGTGTTCCCCGACCACGGCCAGCGCCTTTCCTTCCTGCTCAGCGCGCTGGTGGCGAGCCTGTTCGCCTACATCTTCGCCGCGCGCACCGAGCGACAGCGGCTCGAGCTGCTGCGCCTGGCGACGCGCGATCCGTTGACCGGGGCGGCCAACCGCCGCGCGATGGAGGAGGAACTGCAGGTCGCGGTGGAAGCACACCGGCGCGGCGCCGGCGCCTTCGGCCTGATGCTGCTCGACCTCGACCACTTCAAGCGCATCAACGACCGTTATGGCCACGAGGCCGGCGACCAGGTGCTGGTCGGGCTGGCGGAGCTGGTGCGCGAGTCCACGCGCAAGGTGGACCGGCTGTTCCGCTTCGGCGGCGAGGAGTTCGTGCTGCTGTTGCCCGGCGCCGACGCGGCGGCACTGGGGCCGATGACCGCGGCACTGCTGTCTTCCATCCGCAGCGGATTGCAGGGCGACTATGGTTCGGTCACCGCGTCGCTCGGCGCGGCGGCGCTGCAGGCGGGCGAGGACTGGCAGTCCTGGCTGGCGCGTGCCGACGCCGCCATGTACCGCGCCAAGGAAGGCGGCCGCGACCGCGCCGTGGTGGACAGCGGCGACGCCGCCGACTGAGTACGACCTGGCCATTCGCCACTATGATGTGGGCCTGATTTCACGGAGCCAGGCATGAACCGGATAGTCCACTCTCTCGCACTCGCTCTCGCGCTGTGGTCCTCGGGCGTCACGGCTCCTGCGCGCGCCGCCGAGTACGAGGTCAGTCCCGCGCTGCTGCTCGAGGCAGGCGGCAGCCTGGTGGTAGCCACAGACGGCAGCGTCGAGTCGGTTGCCATCGACACGCCGCTCAGCCCGGCCTTGCACGACGCCCTGCAGGCGAGCCTGGGCAAGATGCGCTTCGAGCCGATCCGCATCAAAGGCGAACTGGTGCGGGCAAAAACCGGATTCCATGTCGTGCTTGCCGGAACGCGCGAAGGCGAGTCCATCCGTGCACGCATCGACGCCATCACCTTCCCTGCGCCCAAGGGGGAGACACCCGAGCTCGCGCCGGATCCGGAGCAGACGCTGCGCCCCGGCAGGCTGGACCCGCCGCGCTTCCCGCGGGCCGAGCAGATGAGCGGGATCATGGGCACAGTCAAGCTCGCCATCCGCATCACGCCCGAAGGGCGCACCGGCGACGTCCAGGTGGTGGAGGGGATGATCTACGACACTGGCGTTTCGCCGGTGCGTGCGCGTCGCGCCCTGCGCAACTTCGAGGTCGCGGCCCTGGGGGCGGCGCGCGGCTGGTCGTACAAGGTGCCGGCCGATGCCGCGATCCGCAACGCCGACCAGATGACCGCCACCACGCTGGTCGCCTTCATTTTCGATCTCAAGGGCGGCTTCGACTTGAGCAAGCCGGGCCAGTGGCTGCCCGTGCAGCGCGCGCAGTCGCAGCCGATTGCCTGGCTGCCGCGCGAGAAGTCCCGGCAGATGCTCGACCAGGCGGTCGCGGTCGGCGGCCTGGCCGGCGGCGAAAGCCGCTTCCGCCTGCAGACGCCGATGGCGGGCGCGCCGGTGCTCTGAACCCGAATGCCGCGCAAGAAAAAGCCCCGCCGAAGCGGGGCTTTTTTCGTTGCAGCGAAGCCTGCGTCAGCGCTTCATCGAGCCGAAGAACTCGTCGTTCGACTTGGTGGTCTTCATCTTGTCGAGCAGGAATTCCATCGCGCTGAGCTCGTCCATCGGGTGCAGCAGCTTGCGCAGGATCCAGATCTTCTGCAGCAGGTCCGGCTCGATCAGCAGCTCTTCGCGGCGCGTGCCCGAGCGGTTGATGTTGATCGCCGGGTAGACGCGCTTCTCGGCGATGCGGCGGTCCAGGTGCACTTCCGAGTTGCCGGTGCCCTTGAACTCCTCGTAGATCACCTCGTCCATCTTCGAGCCGGTATCCACAAGCGCGGTGGCGATGATGGTCAGCGAGCCGCCTTCTTCGACGTTGCGCGCGGCACCGAAGAAGCGCTTCGGGCGGTGCAGGGCGTTGGCGTCGACGCCGCCGGTCAGCACCTTGCCGGAGCTCGGCACCACCATGTTGTAGGCGCGGGCGAGGCGGGTGATGGAGTCGAGCAGGATCACCACGTCGCGCTTGTGCTCGACCAGGCGCTTGGCGCGCTCGATCACCATCTCGGCGACCTGCACGTGGCGGGCGGCGGGCTCGTCGAAGGTGGAAGAGATGACTTCGCCGCGCACGGTGCGCTGCATGTCGGTCACTTCTTCCGGACGCTCGTCGATCAGCAGCACGATCAGGTGCACGTCCGGGTGGTTGTGCACGATCGCCTGGGCGACGTTCTGCATCAGCATGGTCTTGCCGGCCTTCGGCGGCGAGACGATCAGCGCGCGCTGGCCTTTGCCGTGCGGCGCCATCAGATCCATGACGCGGCCGGTGATGTCCTCGGTGGAACCGTTGCCGCGCTCCAGCGTGAAGCGCTTGCGCGGGAACAGCGGCGTCAGGTTCTCGAACAGCACCTTGCCCTTGGACGCTTCCAGCGGCTCGCCGTTGATGCGTGTCGAGCGTGTTCAGCGCGACGTAGCGCTCGCCGTCCTTCGGACTGCGGATGCGGCCGGTGATTTCGTCGCCGGTGCGCAGGTTGAAGCGGCGGATCTGGCTGGGCGAGATGTAGACGTCGTCCGGGCCGGCCAGGTAGCTGGCATCGGCACTGCGCAGGAAGCCGTAGCCGTCGGGCAGGATCTCGAGCACGCCGTCGCCGGCGACGCCATTCGGGTGGCGCGACAGCACCTTCAGCAGCGCGAAGGTGACGTCCTGCTTGCGCATGCGCGCCACGCCTTCGTGCAGTTGCAGCACTTCGGCCATCTCCAGCAGCTTGTGCGCCGGCATGCGCTTGAGGTCGGTGAGGCGGTAGCTCGGGAAGTCGGGGGGCAGCGCCGGGCGGTGTTGGGCTGCTGCGGCCGGCATTGCTGCCGTCGCCGTCGTCGCGCATGCCGCCACCGCCGCCACCGCGCGGCCGCCGACGCGGGCGGTCGCGGAAGCGATCCCGGCGGTGCGATTGCGACCTTGCGGAAGTCGCCGCCTTCGCCGCCCTGGTTCTGGCCGCCCTGGTTTTGCTGGCCGCCCTGGTTCGGCGGGCCGCCCGGGTTCTGCTGGCCGCCCTGGTTCTGGTTCGGGTTGGCGTTCTGCGGCGGAGCGCGGTTTTCACCGCCGTCGCCGCCGCCCTGGCTGCCCTGGCCCGGATCGCTGTTGCCGGCCTCGCGCACAGGCGCAGCCCCACTGGGGGCCTCGCTGCGCTCGGGTCGCGGCGCGCGCTCGACGCGCGGCGCATCGGCGGCACCCGCGCTTTGGGCGGGCGTGTCGGCGTCGGAGCCGGCTTTGGAAAGGGTGCGCGGCTTGCGCGGGCGCTTCTCGGCAATGCTGCCGGTTTCGGTTTCGTTATCGGACACAGGATATCACCTCGCGAATGCGAGTGTGGGGGAGGAGGGGATGGTGCAGAAGAGCGGTGCCGTGGATCGCACCTGGCTGGCCACTACCGTAACACCGCCCGCAACCGCCAGACAAGCACCGCCCCCGCCCTCGTTCAGCCCCGAAAATGGGGTCAGAGGAGATTTTCTTGAGCCTGGGCGGCATTGCGGGGCCGAGGAAAATCTCCTCTGACCCCATTTTCTAGCAGGCTTTGTCGACGAACTGGTGAGCTGGGACTTGCCGACCGCGCCGACCTGGGTCGAGTGCACCTTGCCGTCCTTGAACATCATCAGGGTCGGGATGCCGCGCACCGCGTACTGGCGCGGCCTTGCGGGTTGTTGTCGATATTGATCTTCACGACCTTGACCTTGCCGGCGTAGGTGGTGGCGATTTCGTCAACGATCGGCCCGATCATCTTGCAGGGGCCGCACCACTCGGCCCAGAAATCGACCAGAACCGGCGTGTCGGACTTCAGCACCTGGGCCTCGAAGTCAGTCATCGCCCACGTGCACAACCTGGTCAGCTCATGGCCAAACTCCTGATTTGTCTAATGAAGCGAGCGGCCGGAATCGGCCGCCGATTGGGTTAAACTGGGGCGTTGAACCTGCCGATCACAAGACGGCGACAGCCCCGGTCCGCAGCCAGTTTGCGACCCCCGGGCAACACGCGCAAGCGCGGCCCGACCGCGCAATGAGAACCGATGAACGCCCAGACCAATGCGACACCCATCCACAGCGTCGACGACAAGCCACTGACCGATATCGCTTTTTCCAGCTTCGAGCTGCACCCGGCCGCTACTGGCCGGGCTTGAGTCCGCCGGCTTCACCCGCTGCACCCCGATCCAGGCCATGACCCTGCCGATCGCCCTGCCCGGCCGCGACGTCGCCGGCCAGGCCCAGACCGGCACCGGCAAGACCCTCGCCTTCCTGGTCGCCCTGGTCAATCGCCTGCTGACGCGACCGGCCCTGGCCGATCGCGGCCCGGCCGACCCGCGCGCCCTGATCCTGGCGCCCACGCGCGAGCTGGCCATCCAGATCCACAAGGACGCCGTGAAATTCGCCGCCGACCTGGGCCTGCGCTTCGCCCTGATCTACGGCGGCGTGGACTACGACAAGCA
This sequence comes from uncultured Gammaproteobacteria bacterium, assembly GCA_963707625.1. Classification (GTDB taxonomy): domain Bacteria; phylum Pseudomonadota; class Gammaproteobacteria; order Xanthomonadales; family Xanthomonadaceae; genus Arenimonas. The sequence goes on along the minus strand of CAVPQV010000002.1, from coordinate 87,142 downwards.
GCGCGCCCAACTGCACCTCCGGCTGCGACGTGATCATCGCCACCCCGGGCCGGCTGATCGACTACGTGCGCCAGGGCGTCGTGCACCTGCACGCCTGCGAGGTCTGCATCCTCGACGAAGCCGACCGCATGTTCGACCTGGGCTTCATCAAGGACTCCGCTTCCTGCTGCGCAAGCTGCCCCGTCGCGAAGAGCGGCAGACGCTGCTGTTCTCGGCCACGCTCAGCCACCGCGTGCTCGAGCTTGCCTACGAGCACATGAACGAGCCGGAAAAGGTCGTGGTCGAGACCGACATCCGTGACCACCTCGCGCGTGCGCCAGGTGATCTACCTGCCGGCCAACGAAGAGAAGACTGCCGCTGCTGATCGGCCTGCTGTCGCGCACCGAAGGCGCGCGCACCATGGTCTTCGTCAACACCAAGGTCTGGGTCGAGCGCGTGGCCCGCGCGCTGGAGAAGGCGCCACTACCGCGTCGGCGTGCTGTCCGGCGACGTGCCGCAGAAGAAGCGCCAGACGCTGCTGGCCAAGCTTCCAGCGCGGCGACCTCGACATCCTGGTCGCCACCGATGTCGCCGCCCGCGGCCTGCACATCGACGGCGTCTCGCACGTCTTACAACTACGACCTGCCGTTCGACGCCGAGGACTACGTGCACCGCATCGGCCGCACCGCGCGCCTGGGCGCGCGAGGGCGACGCCATCAGCTTCGCCTGCGAGCGCTACGCGCAGGGGCTGCCGGACATCGAAGCGTATATCGAACAGATGATCCCGGTCGAGCCGATGACCAATGAAATGCTGACCGCGATCCCGCGCACGCCGCGCGCGCCGCTGGTCGGCACCGACGGCGAGCCCGCCGAAACCATCTCCGACATTTTCCGCGAAGCCCGCGCCGAGGCCGAAGCCAGCGGCCGCGGTCGCCTCGCCGGCCCTGCCCGTCGCGATGGCGGCGGCGGTGGCGGCCGCAGCGGCAGTTCCAGCAGCAGCTCCAGTGGCCCGCGCCGCGAGGGCAGCGACGGCCGCCGCAGCGGCAGCGGTGGCGGTGGCCGCAGTGGCGGCGAGCGCGCACCGCGTCCGGCCAATGGCGAGGCGCGACCGGCTGGCGAAGCCGCGCGCGCCGCCCAGCCCGGGGATGCCAGCCGTCCGCCGCGTCCGCGCCGCGAGCGCGGCCCGCGCGAGGACCGTCCGGCGCGCCGCCCGGAAGCGGCGTCGGCCCAGGCCGCGCCCTCCGACGCAAAGATCACCGCGCGCCTGCCGGTGCCGCCGGCGCAGACGGTCTCCAAGGAATCCTTCCTGAAGCGCTTCACGCGCTCGGTCCGCGAACTCGTCGGCCCGTCGAAAAGCAACTAGTCGCGCGCCCTGGGGACAGGACTTCAGTCCTGTCCCCGTCGCGCCCAAGCACGCAACTACCCCTGTCCCCGTCGCGCCCAAGCACGCAACTACCCGAGCCTTCATGCCCCTGCTGAAGTTCGACAACGTCAGCAAGTCCTTCCCCGGCGGGCAGGCCGCGCTTTCGGAAGTCAGCTTCGCGGTCGAGCCGGGCGAGATGCTGTTCATCACCGGGCACTCCGGCGCCGGCAAGAGCACCTTGCTCCGGCTCATCCATCTCAGCGAGCGGCCGTCCCGCGGCACCGTGCTGGTGGCCGAGCGCAACCTGCGCCAGGTGCGCGGGCGCCAGGTCGCGCTGCATCGCCGGCAAGTGGGCGTGGTGCACCAGGACCACCGCCTGCTGATGGAGCGCAGCGTTTTCGACAACGTCGCCTTGCCGCTGCTGATCGCCGGCATGCCGGGCGCGGAGACCGGCAAGCGCGTGCGCTCGATGCTGGACAAGGTCGGACTGGCGGCGCGCGAAAAGGCCAAGCCACGCGAGCTGTCCACCGGCGAGCAACAGCGCGTGGGCATCGCGCGGGCCACTGGTCGCGCAACCGCTGCTGCTGCTCGCCGACGAGCCGACCGGCAACCTCGATCCCACCCTCGCCGGCGAAATCATGCAGCTGTTCGCGGCGCTGCAGGCGCAGGGCACCACGGTGCTGGTCGCCAGCCACGACCTGGGCCTGGTGCGGCGCATGCGCAAGCGCGTGCTGGTGCTCGACCACGGCCGCCTGACCGACGACATCTCGCCGGACGATCTCGCGGCGTGAATACCCAACGCACCGAGGCCCGCAGCCAACCCGCCGCGATGCGCATGAGCAGTGGCAGCGCGTGGCAGCGCCTGCGCGCCTGGCGCGAGCAGCACGCGTACTCGCTGGTCTCCAGCCTGGGCCGCTTCTTCCAGCGTCCCTTCGCCACCCTGCTCACGGTCGGCGTGATGGCGGTGGCGATCGCCTTGCCGCTCGGCCTGGGACTGGCGCTGGGCAACCTGCAGCGGCTGTCCGGCAGCCTGCAGGCCTCGCGCGAGATCGGCCTGTTCCTGCGCGTCGAGCTCGACGCCGCGCAGGCCGAGCGCCTGGCCACGGAACTGCGCGCACGCCGCGACGTGGCCGCGGTCGAGTTGCGCACGCCCGAGGACGGGCTGCGCGAGTTCCAGGCCCTCGGCGGCCTGGGCGAGGCGGTGGCCGCGCTGGGCGAGAACCCGCTTGCCCAGCGTGCTGCGGGTGACCCCGCTCGACGATGGCGCGCGCCTGGCCACGCTGATGCAGGCGCGCCCGGAAGTGGAGTTCGTGCAGCACGATGCCGCCTGGCGCCAGCGCCTGTCGGCCTGGCTGGATTTCGGCGCCACGCTGACTGCGGTGCTGGCCGGGTTGCTGGGGCTGGGGGTACTGCTGGTGGTCGGCAACACCGTGCGCCTGGACATCGGCAACCGCCGCGAAGAGATCGCGGTGTTGCAGCAGCTGGGCGCCACCGACGGTTTCATCCGGCGGCCGTTTATCTATCTGGGCGCCTGGTACGGGCTGGCGGGCGGGGTCCTGGCGCTGGCCCTGCTGGCCGCCGCCACCGCGCTCCTGCAGCCGAGCCTGGCCGCGCTCGCCGGCAGCTACGGCACCCGCTTCGCCCTGCGCGGCCCGGAGCCGCTGCTCGTCGGCCTGCTGCTGCTGGCCACGACCGCGGTCGGCTGGCTGGGCGCGTGGCTCGCCAGCGGGCACCATCTGAGGCAGACTCGTCCCACCGACTTGTGATCCCGCAGCCCCCGGCATGAGCACCACTGGATTCCGACTCTCCGAAGCGACCACGCCGCGCATCATGGTGGTGGATGGCTCGAAGGTCGTGCGCAAGATGATCGAGGGCGTGCTGCGGCAGCAGCTGGCGTCGATAGAGTTCGTTGGCTGCGAAACCGGCGAGGAAGCCAAGGCTGCGCTGCAGACCGGCGCCGTCGCCTGGTCACCACCGCGCTGCGCCTGCCCGACATGGATGGCCTGGACGCTCGCGCGCTACCTGCGCGAGCACACGCCGCAGGCCTACATCCCGATCATCGTCGTGTCCGGCGACGTGCAGGAGCGGCTCGAGAGCCGCAGCTTCACCGACGACGTCACCGACTACTTCGACAAGTCGCTCGGATTCAACGCGCTGGCCGCCTTCATCAAGGGCTACGTGGCGCCGGAATCCGAACCCGGCGGCGAAGTGCTGTACGTCGAGGATCAGCCGCGTGGTCGCGCTGGCCACCCGGCGCATGCTCGAGAAGCACGGCCTGACGGTGATCCACTGCACCGGCGTCGAGGACGCGATCGCGCACCTGGAAACGATGAAGGCGCAGGGCCGCATCCCGGGGCCGGACGTCGTGCTCACCGACGTCTATCTGAAAGGCGATCTGACCGGCAAGGACCTGCTCGCACACCATCCGCGAACGCTTCGGCTATCCAAGGGACTGCTGCCGGTGCTGGTGATGACCGGCGACGCCAATCCCGCCAACCAGACCGACCTGCTGCGCGCCGGCGCCAACGACCTGGTGCAGAAGCCGATCGAAGAACGCCTGCTGGTCACCAAGCTGCTGTTCCAGCTGCGCGTCGGCCGGCTCTGCGGCAGAAGATCGCCAGTCGCGGCCGCGCGCGCGCACAGCGCCGCCTGATTCGATGACCGCGTCGCGGGTGCGCCTGGAGCCGTCCTGGAAGCCGCGCGTCGGCGATTACCTGCAACGCCCGGAGATGCGCGCGCTCGGCGACTTCCTGCGTCGCGGAAGTGGCTGCGCGGCAAGCGCATCTACCCGCCCGGCGCGCAGATGTTCGCCGCCTTCGACGCCACGTCCTTCGACGCGGTGAAGGTGGTGATCCTCGGGCAGGACCCCTACCACGGCCCCGGCCAGGCGCACGGCCTGTGCTTTTCGGTGCCGCCGGGCGTGCCGGATTCCGCCCTCGCTGCAGAACATCTTCAAGGAGCAGCAGCGCGATCTCGGGCTCGCCGCGACCCGATCACGGCTGCCTGCTGCCCTGGGCCCGCCAGGGCGTGCTGCTGCTCAATGCCGTGCTCACGCGTCGAAGCCGGCCGCGCCGGCGCGCACCAGGGCAAGGGCTGGGAAGGCTTCACCGACCACGTGGTCGAAACCCTGGGGCGCGAGCGCGAGGGCCTGGTGTTCCTGCTCTGGGGCAGCTACGCGCAGGCCAAGGGCCGCGTGATCGACGACCGGCGGCACTGCGTGCTGCGCGCGCCGCACCCGTCGCCGCTGTCGGCGCACCGCGGCTTCCTGGGCTGCGGGCATTTTTCCTCGGCCAACCGCTGGCTGGCCGGCCGTGGCCTCGCCACCATCGACTGGCGCCTGCCGCCGGCCGATGCCCTTCCGCCCCCGGGCGTTACTGGCTAAAGTCGAAGCAATTCCGAAGGGGGCGCCCTCGATGAGCCTGTCCGACCTGCATGTGATGCTGGTGGAGGATCACGGCTTCCAGCGGCGGCTGGGACTGGCGTTGCTGGCCGACCTTGGGCTCACCCACCTGTCGGACGCCGCCGACGGCAGCGCCGCGCTCACGCTGCTGCGCGCGGCGCGGCGCCTGCCCGACGTGATCCTGGTGGACCTGGACATGCCCGGCATGGACGGCGTCGAGTTCATCGGCCATGTCGCCAAGGAACGCCTGGCCAAGTCCATCGCGGTGGTAAGCGCGATGGATCCGGCGCTGATGCACACCGTGCACATGATGGCGCAGGCCTCCGGGCTGCTGGTGATCGGCTCGGTGGAAAAGCCGCTGTCGCGCGGCAAGCTCTCCGCGCTGCTCTCGGCCTATGGCGACGGCCCGCTCGCCGCCACCGACTTCGAGGAAGTGCCGGTGACCGTCGAGCAGGTGCGCGCGGCACTCGCCGCCGGCCAGATCCAGCCCTGGTTCCAGCCGCAGGTCGAGTTGCACAACGGCAAGGTGGTCGGCGTCGAGGCGCTGGCGCGCTGGCGCCTGGCCGATGGCCGCGCGGTGTCGCCGGTCGCCTTCCTGGGCCTGGTGGAAAGCGGCGGCATGATGGAAGCACTGACCGTACACATGCTTTCCGAGTGCTGCCGCTGGCAGCTGCGCTGGCGCGAGCAGGGCCTGTCGCTGCGGGTGTCGGTAAACGTGTCGGCCAGCACGCTGACCGGTCCGGAAGTGGCCGACCGTTACGAGCGCATCGTGCGCGAGCTCGGCGTGCAGCCCAACCAGGTGCTGCTCGAGATCACCGAGAGCACCGGCATCGGCGACACCGCGCAGAGCCTGGGCATGCTGGCGCGGCTGCGGCTGAAGGGCTTCGGCCTGAGCGTGGACGATTTCGGCACCGGCTATTCCTCGCTGGCGCAGCTGTCGCAGATCCCCTTCACCGAGCTCAAGATCGACCGCGGCTTCGTCACCGGCTCGCCGACCCAGGCGCGCAAGCGCGCGGTGATCGAAGCCAGCATCGAGCTGGCGCGCAAGCTCGACCTCAACGTCGTTGCCGAGGGCGTGGAGACGATGGAGGAATGGAAACTGCTGGCGGCGCTGGGCTGCGACATCGCGCAGGGCTACCTGATCTCGCCGGCGGTGCCCGGCGAGCGCCTCGCCGAGACGATCCGGAACTGGCGCCGGCCGCAGGACTGAGGCCGGGATGCTCGGGCTCTCGCGCCACCTGAGCATCCGCATGCAGCTGATCGGGCTGTTCGCGCTCGTGCTCGGCGCCGCCGTGGCGGTGCTGCTGCTGGACGAGGCCGAGCGCCGCGACAACGCCCGCGTGGTGGACCAGTTGCGCGAGGAATCCATCCAGAGCCTGCGCCTGGCCAAGGCGATGTCGGACGCCTACGGCCTGGACTACATCGGCGCCACCTTCCGCGTGCGCAACGACCTGATCAGCTGGGAAGAGGGCGTGCGCATCGTCGACAACGCGCACCTGCAGATCGAGCGCAGCTGGGCGCTGCTCGCCGACAATCCACGCACGCAGCGGCAGCGCGAGATGCTCAGCCGCATCAAGCAGGTGCGCGGCCCGGCCGACGCGGCGGCGGCGAAGCTGCGCGACATCCTGGTGCGCAAGGATGCCGATGCGATCGGCGTGTTCGCCGACACCGAACTGTTCCCGGCGATGGACCCGGTCGCCAAGCGCCTGAAGGCGCTGAGCGACCTGCAATTGATCGAGGCGGACCGGCGCGTGCGCGAAGCCGCCGAGCGCGCGCGCGAGGCTTCGCTGACGCGGCTGGGACTGGCCGGCGCCGGCCTGCTGCTGATGGGGCTGCTGGCCGCGTCCATGGTGCGCAACATCTACAAGGGCGTGGAAAGCCTGCGCGACCTGTCGGCGCAGATGCGCCTGCGCAACTACGACGCGCCGCCGCGTTTCCAGCCGCGCGGCGAACTCAGCCAGGTCATGGACGGTTTCCTGGAGATGCGCGACGACGTGCGCCGCTTCGAGAACGAACTGAACGGACAACTGCTGCGCAACGAGCAGGTGCGCGCCAGCCTCGAGCAGAGCGAGGTGTTCCAGCGCTCGCTGCTGTCGGCGGCGCAGGTGGCGGTGATTTCCCTCGACCTTGCCGGCCAGATCAGCAGCTTCAATCCCTTCGCCGAGCGCCTGACCGGATACCGCGCGGACGAACTGCACGGTCCGCGCGGGCTGGAGCGCCTGCTGCTGCGCGAGGAAATGGAACGGGTCGCCGGGCAGCTGTCGCTGGCGCTGGAGCGAAACGTCTCCCCCGACGGGCGCCTGTTGCCGTTGATGGTCGAACTGGACATGCCGGCGCGGGAATGGACGTGGGTGCGCAAGGACGGCAGCCACGTGCCGGTGCTGGTGGCGACCTCGGCGATGCGCGGCGAAGACGGCGAGCTGGTCGGCTTCCTCGGCGTGGCCACCGACCTCATGCACATCAAGCAACTCGAGCAGCGCCTGCGCGCGAGCGAACTGGCGGCGCGCGAGGCCAGCATCGCCAAGAGCTCCTTCCTGGCGGTGATGAGCCACGAGATCCGCACGCCGATGATCGGCATCACCGGCATGCTCGAGGTGCTTTCGCACTCGGCGCTGGACGGCGAGCAGCGGCGCACCATCCACGTGATCCAGCAGTCGGCGGCCTCGCTGCTGCGCATCGTCGGCGACATCCTGGATTTCTCCAAGGTCGAGGCCGGGCGCATCGAGCTGGCGCCGACCACGCTCAGCTTGCAGGACCTGCTGCAATCGGTGCTGGCGGGCTTCGCCGGCTCGGCTTCCAGCAAGGGCCTGGTGCTGCGCCTGCGGCTGGACCCGCGCGTGGCGCCGGCGCATGTCGCCGACGGCCTGCGCCTGCGCCAGGTGATCGCCAACTTCGTCTCCAATGCGGTCAAGTTCACCGAGGACGGCTCGATCGAGCTGGCGCTGGAGCGGCGGCGGCGCGATGGCGAACAGGAGCTGCTGCAGTTCCGTGTCACCGACACCGGCATCGGGGTGACGCCGGAACAGCAGGCGCGCCTGTTCCAGCCCTTCAGCCAGGCCGAAGGCAGCACCAGCCGGCGTTACGGCGGCACCGGGCTGGGCCTGGTGATCAGCCAGCGCCTGGCCGAGCTGATGGGCGGCCACCTGACCATGAACAGCGAACCGGGGGCCGGCACCACCATGTGCCTGGCGCTGTTGCTGCCGGTCGGCCGGGTCGAGGACATCGAGGCGACCGCGACGGCCATCGCCAGCTCCGATTTCGTGCCGCGGCCCCTGCCGAGCGCCGCGCAGGCCGAAGCCGAGCGCAGCCTGGTGCTGGTGGTGGACGACCACCCGACCAACCGCCTGGTGATCGGCCGGCAACTGGCGCTGGCGGGCTTTGCCAGCGAGACCGCCGAGGACGGCGAGGCCGGGCTGCAGGCGATGCGCAGCGGCCGCTACGCGCTGGTGCTCTCCGACGTGCACATGCCGGTGATGGACGGCTACGAGATGACGCAGCAGTGGCGGCGCGAGGAAGCCGCCGAAGGCCGCGAACGCACCCCGATCGTGGCCCTGACCGCGGCGGCGCTGGCGGGCGAGGCGGAACGCTGCCTGGCCGCGGGCATGGACGACTACCTCGCCAAGCCGGTCAGCATCCCGGTGCTGGCCGCCTGCCTGCACAAATGGTTGCCGCACACGGCGGCACCGGGGCAGGCCCAGGCCGGGCCGCTGCCGCAGGCGCATGAGCCGCCGCTGCCGCTGATGCCCGGCGTGGTCGAGGAGCTGACCGGCGGCAACCTGGCGCAAGCCGCCGTGCTGTTGCGCGACTACCTGGCGACCACCGCCGGCGACCTGGCCGAGCTGCAACACGCCTTCGAGCTGGGCGACACGGCGGCGCTGGCCCGCCAGGCGCACCGCATCAGCGGCTCCTCGCGGCTGGTGGGGGCGATGGAACTGGCCGAGGCCGCCAAGTCGCTGGAAGCCGAGGCCCGGGCCGCCAACTGGGCGCAACTGCTGCCCGCCAGCACCGACGTGCGCACCAGCGCCGAGCGGGTGCGCCTCCATATCGAGGCGCAGTACCCAGCCTGAACCGAATTGCCCTTGAACGGGAATTCCCAGGCCCCAGAACTGTCCAAGCACTGTTCCATGAACGGAACACAGCCTCCCGTCCCCCGCCAGTCCGGCGCCCGAAACCCGGGTGTTAAACTGGCCCCATGAGCAAGAGCCCGATGACCACCGCCCTGATTTCCAACAGCCTGCCGATCCCGAGCGCGCTCGGGTCGCTGGACGCCTACATCTCGGCCGTCAACCAGGTGCCCGTCCTCACCGTCGAGCAGGAGCAGGCCCTGGCCCGCGCCTTCCGCGACGAGGAGAACCTGGACGCGGCCAAGAGCCTGATCATGTCGCACCTGCGTTTCGTGGTGCACGTGGCCCGCGGCTACCAGGGTTACGGCCTGGGCATGGGCGACCTGATCCAGGAAGGCAACATCGGCCTGATGAAGGCGGTCAAGCGCTTCGACCCCGACCAGGGCGTGCGCCTGGTCAGCTTCGCCGTGCACTGGGTGCGCGCGGAGATGCACGAGTTCATCCTGCGCAACTGGCGCATCGTCAAGGTCGCCACCACCAAGGCGCAGCGCAAGCTGTTCTTCAACCTGCGCAAGAGCAAGAAGCGCCTGGGCTGGATGACCGCGGCCGAGCGCACGTCAGTGGCCAAGGACCTCAATGTGTCCGAGCGCGAGGTGCTGGAGATGGAGTCGCGCCTGTCCGGGCGCGACATCGGCTTCGATGCGCCCACCGACAACGACGACGACCACGGCCCGCCGGCGCCGATCCACTACCTGGTGGACCACAACGACGACCCGGCGCTGAGCTACGAGCGCGAGACGCACGAGGAAAGCCAGCTCGAGCTGCTGCGCGAGGGCATGTCCGACCTGGACCCGCGCTCGCGTGACATCCTCAAGCGCCGCTTCCTGGGCGAGCCGAAGGCCACGCTGCAGGAGCTGGCCGACGAATACGGCATCTCCGCCGAGCGCGTGCGCCAGATCGAGGCCAACGCCCTGAAGAAGATGCGGGCGCTGTTCGCCGCCTGATCTGTCGGAGCGGCTTTCAGCCGCGACTGCTGCTCTCCCGCCAGAAGGGCCGCGCCAAATGCGCGGCCCTTTTCTTGCCGGGAATTCGCTCCGTCCGATCGCGCGGTTACAGTGTCGCCATGGACGCGGCCGGCCCGATAGATGCGGTGATCACCTGGGTGGACGGCGCCGACCCTGCGCACGCGCGCAAGCGCGCGCGCGTGCTGGGAGAGGAAGCGCAGCGCCATGCCGCCGCCGACGCGACCCGCTTTGGCGACTGCGGTGAGGTCGCCTGGTGCGTGGCCTCGCTGCTGCGCTTCGCGCCCTGGCTGCGCCGCATCCACATCGTCACCGACGAGCAGCAGCCGGCCTTCCTCGCGCGCATTGCGCACACCGCGCTGGCGCAGCGCGTGCGCCTGGTGGACCACCGGGAACTGTTCCAGGGCTACGAGCAGTACCTGCCGACCTTCAGCAACCGCTCGATCGAGGCGATGCTGCATCGCACGCCCGGCCTGGCGGCGCGCTTCCTCTACCTCAACGACGACTTCATGCTGCTGCGGCCGGTGGCGCCGGGGGATTTCTTCCGCGGCGATTCCGTGGTGCTGCGCGGGCGCTGGCGCGATGGCGTCGCGCGCGCACGCTGGCAGCGCCTGCGCGCCACGCTGTCGCGATTTTTTCCGGGCGGGGCGGGGCCGGCGCGCGTGGCGCGTCCCGGCCAGCACGAGGCGCAGCAGATGAGCGCACGCATGGCCGGTTTCCCGGCGCGCTATTTCCAGTTCCCGCACTGCCCGGCGCCCCTGCGCCGCGACACCATCGCCGCGTGGTTTGCGGCCAATCCGGCCGCGCTGGAGCGCAACCTGTCCTTCCGCCTGCGCTCGGCCGAGCAGTTCCTCACCGTCGCGCTCGCCAACCACCTGGAGATCGCGCAGGGCCACGCGCTGATCGACAACCGCCTGCGCAGCCTGCGCCTGCAGCCGGCGCGGCAGTCGGCCGCGGCGCTGCGCTCCGCGCTGGCGCGGGCCGATGCCGACGAGGCGCTTGCCTTCCTGTGCGTGCAGAGCCTGGACGAGGCCAGCGAGGCGCAGTGCGCGCAGGTCTTCGCTTTCCTCGAGCGACGCATCGGCCACGCCTTGTGATCAATACAGGTCGATCGGATCCACATCCAGCGACCAGCGCGCGCGCCGCGCCGACTTCAATTCGTAGAGCTGGGCCACCCAGGGCGTGAGCAGTGCGTGCAGCGCCGGCCGCTGCTGCGCCGTCAGCAACATCTGCCAGCGCGCGCGCCCGGCGCGGCGCGGCATCGGCGCCGGCATCGGCGTGCTGGCGTGCACGCCGGCGACCGCCGGCAGGCAAGCGTGTGCCTCGCCGAGGAAGGTCTGCACGTCGCTCTCGCGGATCGCCTCGGCGCGCAGCATCGCCAGGTGCGCGTAGGGCGGAAAGCCCGCCGCCTCGCGTTCGGCCAGCGCCAGCGCCGCCACCGCGGGATAGCCGCCGCCGAGCAGGGTGGCGAGCAGTGCATGACCCGGATGATGCGTCTGCAGCAGTACCTCGCCCGGCCGCTCGGCGCGGCCGGCGCGCCCCGCCACCTGCACCAGCAGTTGCGCCAGCTTTTCGCCGGCGCGGAAATCGGCGGAGAACAGGCCTTCGTCCACGCCCACCACCACCACCAGCGTCAGCCGCGGCAGGTCGTGTCCCTTGGCCAGCATCTGCGTGCCGACGAGGATGCCCGGATCGTTGCCAAAGGCGCGCAGTTGCGCCTCCAGCGCGCCGCGCCGGCGCGTGCTGCCGCGGTCCACGCGCAGCAGCTGCGCGTCGGGGAAGCGCGCGGCCAGCGCCTCCTCCAGTCGCTCGGTGCCGAAGCCCTGGGGCTGCAGGCCGAGGCTGGCGCAATCCGGGCAGGCCAGCGGCCGCGTCGCGCGCGCGCCGCAGTGGTGGCACAGCAGGCTGCGGCCGGCGCCGTGCACGGTCAGCGCGGAATCGCAGCGTTTGCAGCTCGCGCGCCAGCCGCAGTCGTGGCACAGCAGCACCGGCGCGTAGCCGCGGCGGTTGCGGAATACCAGCGCCTGCTCGCCGCGCGCCAGGCAGGCGGCGACCGCCGCGTAGGCGTCTTCGCTCAGGCCATGCACCAGCAAGCGTTTGCGCACGTCCAGCACGCGCACCGTCGGCGGCTTCGCGCCGCCGGCGCGGCGTGGCAGGCGCAGCAGCTGGTAGCGTCCCGCGTGCGCGTTGTGCAGCGACTCCAGCGAGGGCGTGGCGCTGCCAAGCAGGATCGGCACCTCGAGCGCACGCGCGCGCACCAGCGCCACGTCGCGGGCGTGGTAGCGGATGCCGTCCTGCTGTTTGTAGGAAGCGTCGTGCTCCTCGTCCACGACGATGAGGCCGCCCAGCGGCAGCGGCGCGAACACCGCCGAGCGCGTACCCACCAGCACGCGGCCCTCGCCGCGCGCCATCGCCGCCCAGGCGCGCGCGCGCTCGCCGTCGGACAGGCCCGAGTGCGATTCCCAGACAGGCAAGCCGCCCAGGCGCGCACGGAAGCGCTGCAGGGTCTGCGGCGTCAGGCCGATCTCGGGCACCAGCACCAGCGCCTGGCGGCCGGATTCGACGCAGTCGCGGATCGCCTGCAGGTACACCTCGGTCTTGCCGCTGCCGGTGACGCCTTCCAGCAGGCAGGCGCGAAAGCCGCTACCCGCGCGCAGCGCGGCGAGCGCCTCGGCCTGCGCCGACGTTGGCACCGGCGCGCCATGGTCGGGCAGCGGTTCGGTGCGCGGCGACAGCGGCACGCGGCCGGCCTCGCCACGCGACTGCAGGGTGCGCGCGGCGGCGCGCCAGCCTTCGAACTGCGCTTCCAGCTCGTCCTCGCTGGCGGGGGCCGCGGCGAGGCGCTCCAGCAGCTGCCGCGGGCGCCCGCGCCCGGGGCGGGCTAGCGCCAGGCGGCCGGCATCGGTCGCCTGCCAGCCGGCGGACGTGGTTTCCGGCAGCGGCAGGCCCTCGCGCAGGCCGGCGGGCAGGGCCGTGGCGAGCACTTCCCCCGGCGGGGCGTGGTAGTAGCGCGCGCAGAAGGCCAACGTGCGCAGCAGTTCGTCGCCCAGCAAGGGGCTGGCTCCAGCAACTCGCTGGCTTCGCGCAGGGCGGCGGGTGCCGCCGCCGCCGGCCCGAGCTCGAGCACGACCCCGATGCGCTCGCCGCGGCCGAAGGGCACCCGCACCCGTCGACCGACCCAATCCGCGCCCGGCAGCGTCCCGGGCGGTGGCAGATAGTCGAACAGGGTGGGCAGCGGCACCGGCAAGGCGACGCGCAGCACCTCGCGGGATGCAGCGGGCATGCGCCAGTCTAGCCTGAACGGGCGCGCCGACCGCTCGGAAGGCGACTTGCGACACCCTTCTGATAAATGACAAAGAAATGTCGGGCAAGCGCTTGGCCGCGTTAAGGAAATTTCCTTATCCACACAAATTGTGGATAACTCTGTGCACCAGCGACCGGCCAGGCGTGCGCACCCCCGCAGGAAACGCCCCTCGCGCCGCCTTGGCGATTTTTTAACCAGCCGGTCATATGCGTTCAAATTCAATGGCTTGTGTTCTACACGCGCACGAATTTCGCGCCTTCACATGGCGCGAGCGGTCCGTTTAGCTCAGCCAGCCGACGCTGTGCACAACGTTCCACGCGGAAAGCCGCGCCAGAGGCGGCGGAGCGGGTCGAGGCGCCAAGGTCAAGCGTGCTCCACGGCGGCAGTGACTAGAATGGGTCGATGCCCTCCGATGCCCCCGTGACCCCGGGCGCCCCCCGCGCCCTCCCGATCAGCGCCCTCACCGCCTTCCTGCACGGGATCGAAGCCCGTGCCTGGGTGTTTGCCCTGTGCCAGGGCGGCGAGCCGCAGCGCGCCGACCAGGCCCTGGCCGGCGCCGAGCGCGAGTTCGTCGCCCGCGCCGGCGCCCTGCCCCTGGCCCGGTGGCCGCTGCAATTCTGGGCGGCGCTGCTGCGCCAGCCCGGGCTGCTGGCGCCGCTGGACCCGGAGCTGGACCTGTCGCGGCTGGAACCGGGGCCGCGTGCCGCCCTGCTGCTGCGCCTGCTCGCCAGCCTGGACGTGCCACACGCGGCCGAGGCGCTGGGTGTCAGCGTGCGTGCCTACGAGGCGGCGCTGGGCCAGGCGCTGGCCGCCCCCGGCCATCCCGACAACTGGTTGCCGAATCTGCGCGAGCAGCTGCATGCGCTCGCGCACGAGCTGCCGGCGCCCACACGCGCACACCTGGATGCCATCCGCCGCGAAGTGCTCGCAGAGGCCGCGAGCGGCGCCGGGACGGCCGCGCACACGCCGGCCCCGGCGCAGGTCGTCAGCGCGCAACCGACGCCGCACGCTGCGCCACGCTGGCCCTGGTTCGGGCTCGGCATGCTCCTGCTCGCGCTGCTGCTCAGCCTGGTGCTGCCCTTGCCCGGGCGGCTGAAACCGGGCGAGAGCGAACGCCTGCCGGCGGAAGCGGTGCCGCCGCCACCCGAACTCAGCGACACCGTCGTGGTCACCCACCCCGACTTCGCGCAGTTGGCCGAGCCGGAGCTCGAGGCGATCACGCGCGACCTGGCCTTCCTGTCGTGGCTGTCGGCCAACCGCGTCAGCGCGGCGCCCGCACCCGTGCCCGAAGCGGGCACCGGCGCGAGCGCGCCGCAGGACTTCGCCGCGCTGTCCGGGCGCGAGCAGCACATGCTCTCATCGGCCGCCGGCGTGTGGTCCACGCTGGCGCCGAAGGCACGTGAGGACTTGCGCGCCAACGCCAACGACTGGCACGCCACCAGTTCCCCGCGCCGCGCCGCGTTGCGCGCGCGTCTGCAGGCCTGGGATGCGCAACCGGCCGCGGAGCGCGCGCGCCGGCGCCTGCCCTTCCACGCCTGGAGCGAGTTGCCCGCCGGCGAGCGCAAGCGCGTCGCCGGCGCGCACGCGCACGCAAAGGCGCTGCCCGCGGACCAGCAGGCGGCGCTGCGGGTGCAGTTCGCGGCGCTGGATGCCGACACCCAGCGCGTGTGGTGGCTGGGCCCCGAGCTCGGCCGGCAGCTGGCGCCGATCGCGGTGCTGTTCGCCTTCTTGCCGGAGGCGGACCGGCCCGCATTGCTCGAGGCGCTGCGCGGCCTGGATCCGGTCGCGCGCGTGGAGCTGTCGTTGCTGGCGCCGCGCCTGGACGCGGCCGGCAAGCAGGCCTTGCGCCGGCAGTTGCTGGCGCTGCCGCCGGAGCGGCGCGCCGCCTTCGTGCACGAGCAGCTCGCCGCCTCGCGCCTGCCCTAGGCGCGGTCGCTGCGCTCGAGTACGCGGCGCTCGGCGCGGAAGCCGTCGCCGAAGCGGGCGATGCCGTCGGCGCGCAGGCGCGGCGCGTGCTCGCGCAGGTAGTCCGCCAGCGCCGCGGCGTCGTGCAGGCGGTACTGCGTGCACAGCACGAATTCGTCCGCACCCGGCGCCGGTTCGCGCCGCTCGAACACCTCGGCGCCGGCGAAGCCCGGCAGCGCGGCGATTTCGCGCACGTGCGCGGCGAGCCAGGCGCGGTATTCGGCCTCGATGGCGCGCGCCACGGTCAGGTTGACCTCGTAGACGATCACAGCGTCAGCAGCCCGACCAGGATCGCCGCGCCCATCGCAAAGCTCAGCAGCACCGAATAGCACATGCCCAGCACGCCGAACTTGGCCAGCGTCATCGGCCAGCCCTGGCCGTAGACGCGCTTCTGCATCAGCAGCAGGTACAGCGGGATCCAGGCGATGGTCAGGCCGCGCAGCCAGTTCAACGCGCCCTCCCAGAAGCCGCCGGCGGGCGCCAGCGCCAGCAGCCACGACTCGCCGATGATCAGGATCACCGCCAGCGCGATGAAGCTGTGGCTGTGCAGCGCCACGATCAGGTGTTCCATGTACAGCCGGCGCTTGAAGAAGTACGCCACCTTCAGCATCAGCGCGAACAGCGGCATCATCACCAGCAGCGTCTGCGGCAGCACGTTGAACATGGCGTCCACCACCGGCTTCGGGCTCTTGCTCTGGCGCAGCACTTCGCGCGCGTGGCCGATGCGCCGGTTCAGCGAGGCGTTGGCCGCGTCGGGCAGCCAGCCGAAGGTCAGCGGGTTGCTGACCGGATCCCATTGCTCGCCGTTGAAGCGGAAGTCCATGTCGTCGCGGTCCTGGCTGTCCGGCAACGCGGGCGGGGCCTTGCCCTCCGCCTTGGCCTTTTCCAGCTCGCGGATGCGCGCGATGCGCCGCGCCGCCTTCTGCTCCACTTCGCGCATGGCGATGTCGATGCCGACGGTGCCAGCGGGCACGCCCTCCACCGACTTGCGCGCCTTGGCCAGTTCCGCCAGCCCCAGCGCGCGCACCTTTTCCACTTCCGCGACGGTGTCCGCCGCCTCGAAGCTGTCTTCCTGCGCGGAGCCCACGCGCAGCCCGGACTTCGCGCCCTTGTCGGCGGCGGCGTCCTCGTACTCGATGGTGCCCTGCGCGGCGAAGAAGGCCAGCAGGCTCAGGAACAGGAACAGGCGCATCGGCGTCACGTAGCGCACGCGGCGGCCGGCGAAATATTCCAGCGACAGGAAGCCCGGCACCGCCAGCAGCGGCCCGAGCGTGCGCAGCACGCGCGAGTCGATGTTGAAGACGGTATCGACGAAGTCGCCCATGATGCTGGAGAAGTGCCGCACCAGGCCCTTGGTTGGCTGGCCGCAGGCGAAGCAGTGGTCGCCGAAAAGCGTGGCGCCGCAGTTCTCGCAGCGCCGCGCGGCCGCTTCCGGCGGCGGCGCGGTCGGCGGCGTTGCGGGCGACGCCGGCGGCGGCGTGCTGTCTGGTGTTGCGTTCATCGAAGCTCCCCGGCCAACGCCGCTATCATAGCGACCCCGTCCGCCGGCGCACCGCCATGCCCACCCGAAGCGGCCGCGCCATGGCCTGGCGCGAACTGCGCGCCACCTTTGCGCTCGCCCTGCCGCTGGCCCTGGGCCAGCTGGCGGCGATGTTCATGGGCGTGGTGGATTCCATGCTCGCCGGCCGCCACGGCCTGCACACGCTCGCCGCGGTCACCGTTGGCAGTTCGATCTGGAGCGTGGCGTTGTTGCTGTGCGTCGGCGTGCTGATGGCGATCCCGCCCTCGGTCTCGCAGCTGGCCGGCGCCGGCCGCCGCGAGCAGATCGCGCCGTTGTGGCGGCAGTCGCTGTGGATCGCGCTGGCGCTGGGGTTGCTGCTCGCGCTGGGCATGTGGCATTCGCCGCGGGCGCTGGAGGCGATCGGCATCGTCGAGGAAATCCGCCCGCTCGCGGCCGGCTTCCTGCGCGCGGTCGCCTTCGGCGCGCCGGCGCTGTCGCTGTACTTCGGCCTGCGCTACCTCGCCGAAGGCCTGCAGCATTCCACGCCGAGCATGTACACGGGCCTGGCCGGCCTGCTGCTGCTGGTGCCGCTCGGCTACGCGCTGATGTTCGGCGTCGGGCCGGTGCCCGAACTCGGCGCCACCGGCCTGGGCATCGCCACCGCGATCATCCTGTGGCTGCAGGTACTCGCCTTCGCGCTGTTCCTGCGGCGCTCGCGCCGCTTCGCCGGGCTCGGACTGTTCGCGCATTTCGAACGCCCGCACTGGCCGACCATCCGCGGGCTGCTCGCGCTGGGCCTGCCGATGGGCCTGACCATATTCATGGAAGGCAGCCTGTTCGTCGCTACCGCATTGCTGATCGGGCGCATCGGCGCGGTTGACGTCGCTGCGCACCAGATCGCGATCAACGTTGCCAGCGTGTGCTTCATGCTGCCGCTCGGCATCGCCATGGCCACCACCGTGCGCGTCGGCCACGCCGCGGGCGCGGACGACCATGCCGGCGTGCGCCGCGCCGCCTTCGCCGGCTACGGCCTGGGCGCGCTCACCCAGGCCGCAGCGGCGGCGCTGCTGGTGTTCGCGGGCGGCTGGATCGCGTCGCTGTACACCACCGACGCGCGCGTGGTCGGGCTGGCGGTGACGCTGATGTTCTACGCGGCGGTGTTCCAGCTGCCGGACGGCCTGCAGGTGCTTTCCAATGGCGTGCTGCGCGGGCTGAAGGACACGCGCTGGCCGATGATCATCACGGTGTTCGCCTACTGGGGCGTGGGCCTGCCGCTCGGCGCCTGGTTCGGGCTGCACCTGGAGCGCGGCGCGCCCGGCCTGTGGCTCGGCCTGATCCTCGGACTCGCGGCCGCCGCCGCCGGCCTGCTGCTGCGTGTGAATGCACGCCTGCGCCCGAATCAAGGGTGACCCTTGGGGCATGCCCGGGCGGTCCACGGGCGCTAGAATCGAGGCAGGATTTTCGGAGTTTTCTGCATGTCTTCCCCTGGCAACACCCCCAGCCCCGTCTGGAGCTTCCTGCTCGGCCTGGGCAGGTTCATCAATTTCGCCAACACCCTCGTGTTCAACCTGATCATGCTGTTCCTGTTGATCATGCTGCTCGCGCTGGTGTCGGTGGGGATGTCGGCGCGCGACCGCGCCGGCGGCTTCCAGCCGCTGACCAAGCGCACGGCGCTGGTGCTCGACCTCGACGGCCAGCTGGTCGAGCAGTACACCGCCTCGCCCTTTGCGCGTGCCTTCGCGGCGGCCAGTGGCAGCGACGAGGGGCGGGAGATCCAGCTGCGTGACCTGCTCAAGGCGCTGCGCGTGGCCAAGGACGACGAGCACATCCAGCGCGTGGTGCTGCTCACCGACGGTTTCGGCGTGTCCGGTTTCGCCGCGATGCGCGAGCTCGGCGCGGCGCTGCGCGAGTTCCGCGCCAGCGGCAAGCAGGTCGTCGCCTACGGCAGCCTGATGGACCAGAAGGCCTACTACCTGGCCGCGCAGGCCGACGAGGTCTACCTCGACCCGCAGGGCGGCGTGCTGCTGGAGGGCCTGGGCCGCTACCGCCTGTACTACCGCGAGGCGCTGCAGGACAAGCTGGGCGTGGACGTGCACCTGTTCCGCGTCGGCGAATACAAGTCCGCCGCCGAGCCCTACGTGCTCGACGCCGCCTCGCCGGAATCGCGCGAGGCCGACCTGTTCTGGATGAACGACCTCTGGCAGCGCTACGTCGCCGACATCGCCAGGGCGCGCAAGCTGCCGCAGGCCGAGCTCGAGGCGATGATCAACGACGCTGCCGGAGCGCGTGCAAGGCCGCGCAGGGCGACCTGGCCAAGCTCGCGCTGGACGCGAAGCTGGTGGACGGCCTGAAGACCCCGCCACGAGATGGAGCAGCTGCTGGTCGAGCGCGGCGCGCCGACGAGGACAGCGACAGTTTCCGCCAGGTCGACCTGAACGGCTACCTGGCCGGCCACCGGATGCGCGCGACCTGCTGCGGCGACAGCCGCCCGAAGGTGGCCGTGGTGGTGGCGCAGGGCGAGATCACCGACGGCGAGCAGCCGCAGGGCACGGTCGGCGGCGACTCCACCTCGGCGCTGCTCCGCCGGCGCGCGAGGACGACAACGTCAAGGCCGCTGGTGCTGCGCGTGGATTCGCCCGGCGGCGGCGTGTTCCCCTCCGAGCAGATCCGCCGCGAGGTCGAGCTGACCAAGGAGGCCGGCAAGCCGGTGGTGGTGTCGATGGGCAACGTGGCCGCCTCGGGCGGCTACTGGATCTCGATGAACGCCGACCGCATCTACGCCGACGCCGTCCACCATCACCGGCTCGATCGGCATCTTCGGCCTGTGGATGAGCGGCCCGCGCGCGCTCGAGAAGATCGGCGTGCACACCGACGGCGTCGGCACCACGCCGCTGGCCGGTGCCTTCGACCCGACCCGCGCACTGGATCCCGAACGCGGGCATGCTGATCCAGTCGGTCATCGACCACGGCTACGCCGAGTTCATCGGCAAGGTCGCGGCGGCGCGCGACAGCACGCCGGCGAAGATCGACAGCATGGCGCGCGGTCGCGTCTGGAGCGGCGCGCAGGCCAAGGAGCGCGGGCTGGTGGACGAGCTCGGCGGCCTGGTCGAGGCGCTGGCCGAGGCGGCGAAGCTGGCCAAGCTCGACGCCCAGGACTACCAGGTGCATTACGTCGAGGCGCCGATGTCGCCGCTCGAGCAGATCTTCCTGGACATGAGCAAGCGCGCGCGCCTGTCGGCGCTGGTGCGCACGCTCGGCCCGGCCAGCGCGCTGCTCGGCGAGGACCAGCTCGAGCGCGTGCGCGGCGAACTGTCCTGGCTGCAGGCGCCGAAGCACGGCCTGCCGGTGCGCACCGTGGCGCACTGCTTCTGCGGACTGTAGGAGCGGCATTCTGCCGCGACTGCTTCTTTGCTGGACGCAGTCGCGGCTTAAAGCCGCTCCTACCCGCCGGAGTCCTCGAGGTCCTGTTCGCGCTTCCTGTCGGCTTCCAGCACCGGGTCGCCGGCGGCCGCCGCCTTGTCGCGGTGGTCCACCGAATCGATCGCCTGTTGTAGTTCGTGGCGCTGCGTTGCCTCGCGCGTGGCGGCGGCGGCAGGCTCGGCTTCAGGCTCGGCGGGCGGCGTCGGGGCGAGGTCGCAGGCGCTCAACAACAGGCAGGCGAGCAGCAGGGGCGGGCGCATGGGCGGTCCTGGCAGGTTGGCTCGCGGGCTATGCTACGCCCGATCGCGCCACCACCGGCGCGCACCGGAGACCGCGCATGCACGCCGAACGCTGGCGACTCGACGGCCAGACCGCGCTGGTGACCGGCGCCAGCCTCGGCATCGGCCGCGCCATTGCCGCCGAGTTGCTCGGCCTGGGCGCCGACCTGCTGCTGGTCGCCCGCGACGAGGCGCAGCTCGCCGCCAGCGCGGAGGAACTGCAGGAGGAATTCCCCGGGCGCGAAGTGCGGCGCTTCGCCGCCGACGTTGCCGACGCCGAGCAGCGGCGCGAGATCCTGGACTGGGTAGAGGACCTGGGCGATGGCCTGCACATCCTGGTCAACAACGCCGGCAGCAACACCCGCCGCGCCGCGATCGACTACGCCGACGCCGAATGGCGCGAGATCTTCGAGACCAATTTATTTGCCGCGTTTGAACTATCACGCTTGGCTTTTCCGCTTTTGTCCCAACACGCCGCTTCCGCCATCGTCAACGTCGGCAGCGTGTCCGGACTCACGCACGTGCGCACCGGCGCCGCCTACGGCATGGCCAAGGCCGCGCTGCACCAGCTCACCCGCAACCTGGCCTGCGAATGGGCCGAGGACGGCGTGCGCGTGAATGCCGTCGCGCCCTGGTACATCCGCACGCGCCGCACCTCCGCCGCGCTGGCGCAACCCGACTACCTCGACGAGGTGCTCTCGCGCACGCCGATGCGCCGCATCGGCGAGCCGGAGGAAGTGGCGGGGGCGGTGGCCTGGCTGTGCCTGCCGGCCGCGAGCTATGTCACCGGCGAGTGCATCGCGGTGGACGGCGGCTTCCTGCGCTACGGTTTCTGAGCGCCGCTGGCTGCGGCCATCGCTTCGACCAGGTGCGCGCGATTGCACGCCGTCGGTGATGGACACTTCGGAAACCGCCACGACCGCGTCCACGCTAGCGCGGGTTCCGGCACAGGGCATGCGTGGCCAGGGCGACGAACAGGCCGCAGCCCATCGCGTAGCCGCCCAGCCCGGGATCGTGGAAGAGGGCGAGCGCGCCCGGCAGCAGGCCCAGCAGCGCTGCGCTCGCCCAGCTGGCCTTGCCCTTGCGCTGCAGCCACCAGTACATGGGCGCGCCGAAGGCCAGCGCCGGCAACACGCCGAGCATGAGCGTGAATCCGAACATCAGCTGCGCCATGGCGCCGGGGCCGAACAGCGAGCCCGGATTGGACCGCGCATCGAGCGCGCCGATCAGCGCCATGCCGGCGGCGGCCAGCAGCAGGGCGGCGAGCGCGACCAGTTCGATGCGCAGGAAGGATTTCAGCGCGGTCATGGTGGCGTGGAAAGCCTTGCCTAGGGGCAGCTATCCTCGACGATCTGGTTGATGCGCGCCAGTTCCGACTTGCGGTACTCCGCGGTGTCCGAGAAGGAGCGCTGCAGCAGCGAGACCGCTTCCTTGTGCTTCTCGCGCCAGCGCAGGCAGGCAGCGCGATCGCTCAGGCGCACGCAGCTGTCCTCGACCCAGCGGCAGCTCAGCGCCTGCGCCGGCGTGAGCAGGTTCGGGTAGGGGTAATAGATCACCATCGGCTCGCAGCGCGGGTTCGGGTCGTAGGACTCGCTGTAGCGCTCGTTGCCGTCATAGCTGGTGCACTTGTACATCGCTGGCGGCGGGATCAGTTCGCGCGTGCGCGGCGGCGGATCGTATGCGACGGGCGGCGCCACCGGGGCCGGCGCAGGCTTCGCCTTCGACCTCGGCGGATCGAGCGGGCGGATCATCTCGCGCACGAGTTCGGTGCTGCCCTTCGGGCAAGGGTCGTCCTGCCAGGTGACCTTGCCGCGCGCATCCGTGCAACGACGCAGCGTCACCGTGGGCTCCATCGCCGCGGCCGCGCTTCCGCTCGCGGCTGCGTTGCCGGAAACCACGCCGACGGCGCTGGCCAAAACCGCTAAGCTCGACAGCAGCCAGACCTTCATGGCGGCATTGTGCGACTGCCCGGCGGCGGCCGCCAGCACGGGAGACGCAATGCGCCACGCACTGTTCATGCTCGCCCTGTTGGCCGGCAGCGCCGGCCTGGCCACCGCCGCGGTCGCGCCCGCTCCGGAGCGCGCGCCCGGCCAGGGCGAAGGCCCGTATCCGCAACTGATCCTGCGTGGCGCCACCGTCATCAACGGCACCGGCGCGCCGCCCTTCGGGCCGGCCGACGTGGTGGTTCGCGGCAACCGCATCGTCGATGTGGTCATGCTCGGTGCACCCGGCACGGTCATCGCCGACGACGCGCGCCCGAAGCTCGACCCGGGCGGTCGCGAGATCGATCTCGGCGGCCAGTACCTGCTGCCGGGCTTCATCGACATGCACGGCCACATCGGCGGCGACGAGCAGGGCACGCCGGCCGAGTACGTGTACAAGCTGTGGCTCGGCCACGGCGTCACCAGCATCCGCGACCCGGGCTGCGGCAACGGCATCGCCTTTTGCGCCAGCGAAAGCGCGCGCAGCGCCGCCAACCGCATCGTCGCGCCGCGTATTTTCCCCTACGCCTGGCTCGGCCTGGGCGCGGAGACGCAGGTCAGCACGCCCGAGCAGGCGCGACAATGGGTACGCACGGCAAGGGCGCAGGGCATGCTCGGCATGAAGTGCTTCGGCGCCAAGCCAGACGTGCTGGCGGCCGCGCTCGACGAGCTGAGGAAGCAGGGCATGCGCGCGGCCTGCCACCTGGCGCAGACCGAGGTCGCGCGCGTCAACGCACTCACCGCCACCCGCGCCGGCCTGACCACGCTGGAGCACTGGTACGGACTGCCGGAATCGCTGCTCGACGCGCATTCGCTGCAGGACTTCCCGGCCGACTACAACTTCCTCGACGAGTCGCGCCGCTTCGGCGAGGCCGGCCGCCTGTGGATGCAGGCGGCGGAGAAGGGCAGCCCGCGCTACGAGGCAGTGATGAAGGAGCTGCTCGAGCGCGGCCTCACCCTCGATCCCACCTTCGGCATCTACAGCGCCGGCCGCGACCTGATGCGCGCGCGCCAGGCCGACTGGCACCAGGCCTACACGCTGCCTTCGCTGTGGAACTTCTTCGCGCCGGACCGCAACCGCCATGGCAGCTTCTTCTACGACTGGGGCACCGAGCAGGAGACTGCCTGGCGCGACAACTACCGGCGCTGGATGTCCTTCGTCAACGACTACAAGAACCGTGGCGGCCGCGTCACCGTCGGCAGCGACTCCGGCTTCATCTACCAGATCTACGGCTTCGGCACGATCCAGGAAATGGAGATGCTGCGCGAGGCCGGCTTCCACCCGCTGGAAGTGATCCGCTCGGCGACGCTGAGCGGGGCCGAGGCGCTCGGGCGCGGCGCGGACCTGGGCAGCATCGAGCCGGGCAAGCTCGCCGATTTCGTGGTGGTGGCGGAGAACCCGCTGGCCAACCTCAAGGTGCTGTACGGCACCGGGCACATCCGCCTGGGCGAGGACGGCGTCAACCGCCGCGTCGGCGGCGTGCGCCTGGTGATCAAGGACGGCATCGTGCATGACGCCGCGGCGCTGCGCGCCGAGGTGCGGCGCATGGTCGCGGACGAGAAGAAGCGCCTGGGCATCGAGCGCCTCGCGCAACCCGGAGACGCGCCATGAACCTCGCCAGCTACCTGTCGCGTTCCGCCGCCGTCTTCCCCGAGGACGTCGCCATCGTCTTCGGCCCCACCGCCTTGAGCTGGGCCAGCCTGGACGCCGCCGTCAACCGGCTCGCGCACGGCCTGCGCGCGCGCGGCGTGGCGCGCGGCGACCGCGTCGCGCTCGCCTGCCCGAACGTCCCGCAGTTCGTCATCGCCTACTACGCGGTACTCAAGCTGGGCGCCGTGCTGGTGCCGATCAACATCCTGCTGAAGGCGGGCGAGATCGCCTACCACCTGGAAGACAGTGGCGCCTGCGCCTTCCTGTGCTTCGAGGGCAGCCCCGAGCTGCCGCTGGGCGCCGAAGGCCGCGCCGCCTTTGCCCAGGTCGCCGGCTGCACGCTGTTCGCGCTGATCGGGCGCGGCGAGGCGGGCGAAGACAGGCTCGAGGCGCTGGCGAAGGACCAGCCTTCGCACTTAGACACGGTCGACTGCGCGCCGGGCGACACCGCCGTGATCCTCTACACCTCGGGCACCACCGGCGTGCCCAAGGGCGCCGCGTTGTCGCATTCGAACCTGTGCATGAATGCGCTGGCCTGCGTGGCGATGACGCACATGAATTCGCGCGACGTGTCGCTGGTGGCGCTACCGCTGTTCCACAGCTTCGGCCAGACCGTGCAGATGAACGCCAGCGTTGCCAGCGGGGCGAGCATGGTGCTGCTGCCGCGCTTCGAGCCGGAGGCGGCGATGCGCGCGATGACCGACCACAGCGTCACCGTGTTCAGCGGCGTGCCTACCATGTACATCGCGCTGCTCCACCACGCGTGGCAGGGTCCGGACCTGGCAGCGACCCTGCGCCTGGGCGTTTCCGGCGGCGCGGCGATGCCGGTTGCCGTGCTCGAGGGTTTCGAAAAGCGCTTCGGCATCGTCATCCTCGAAGGCTACGGCCTGTCGGAGACCAGTCCGGTCGCCACCTTCAACCACTTCGACAGCAAGCGCGTCGCCGGCAGCGTCGGCGTGCCGATCGCGGGCGTCGAAGTCGGCATCATGGACGAGGCCGGCAAGCTGCTCGGCACCGACCAGCCGGGCGAGATCGTGGTGCGCGGCCACAACGTGATGAGCGGCTACTGGGGCCGGCCCGAGGCCACTGCGCAGGCGATCCGCGACGGCTGGTTCCATACCGGCGACATCGGCCGGCGCGACGCCGACGGCAACCACTACATCGTCGACCGGCTCAGGGACATGGTCATCCGCGGCGGCTTCAACGTCTATCCGCGCGAGCTCGAGGAAGTGCTGATGCAGCACCCGGCGGTGGCGATGGTGGCGGTGATCGGCGTGCCGCACGAGGTGCACGGCGAGGAGATCAAGGCCTTCGTGCTGCCCAAGCCCGGCATCCCGGTGGACGCGGAGGGGATCGTGGCCTGGTGCCGCGAACGCATGGCTTCGTACAAGTACCCGCGCATCGTCGAGATCGTGGACAAGCTGCCGCTGACGGCGACGGGCAAGATCCTCAAGCGGGAATTGCGCGGCAAGTAGGCTGCTGCAGCGTTCCGACTCGCTGTCGGAATGCTGGTGCGCGGGACAGGACTGAAGTCCTGTCCCCTAGGTGGTCGGCTCGGCCTTTTTTACTAATCGCTTGATGCCCAGGAAGGGCGCGGGGGTGGCCAGCACCGGCGCCGGTACGTGCGTGGGCAGGCCCTTCGGCACGCGCCGCGCGGGCGCCTTCTTCGTTGCCTTCTTGGTGGCGCTGGCCGCTTCGCGCGCCGCCTTGGCCTCGGCCTTCTGTGCCGTCTTGGTGCCGTTCGACTTGCTGGTCACTTTTTTGGTCGCCTTCCTGGTGGCCTTCTTCACGGCCTTTTTCGCCGGCGCGGTCGCGCCGTCGGCAGTCTTCTTCGCAGCCGTTTTCTTCACCGGCGCGGCTTTCTTCACTACGGCCTTCTTGCCGAAGCGCCCGCGCGTCGGGCGCACCGGCGCCGCGGCGAGGATGGCAATGCACTCGTCCAGCGCCAGCGTCTTCGGGTCGCGGTCCTTCGGGATCTTGCCGTTCTTCTCGCCGTCGGTGATGTAGGGGCCGTACTTGCCGTTGAGCACCTGCACCGGGCTGTCGTCGAAGGCGCGGATCAGGCGGTTGGCAATCAGTTCCTCGCGCGCGCGGATCAGCGTGGCGCCGCGCTGGTAGTCGATCGTCGTAGGGATCGTCGGTCTTGTCGAGCGAGGCGTAGGTGTCGCCGCGCTTGACGAAGGGCCCGAAGCGGCCGACCGCCACCGTCAGTTCCTTGCCGTCGAGTTCGCCGAGCGTGCGCGGCAGGGTGAACAGCTTCAGCGCCTGCTCCAGGGAAATCGTGTGCATGCTCTGGCCCGGCCTGCAGCGAGGCGAAGCGCGGCTTGATTTCGTCATCGGGACCGCCGATCTGCGCGATCGGGCCGAACTTGCCCAGGCGGACAATGAGCGGCCGACCGGACGCGGGGTCGGTGCCGAGCGGGCGATCGCCGCCCGGGCGCTCCACCTTGCCGGACGCGTCGATGGCTGCCTTGAACGGGCCCCAGAATTTGTCCAGCAGCGGAACCCAGTCCTCTTCGCCGCGCGAGACGGCATCGAGTTCGTCCTCGAGCTTCGCGGTGAAGTCGTAGTCCACGTAGGGGCCGAACTCCCCGGTCAGGAAGTTGACCACTGCGCGCCCGACGTCGCTGGGGCGGAAGCGCTTGTTGTCGAGCTGCACGTAATCGCGGAACAGCAGCACCTGGATGATGCTGGCATAGGTGGAGGGACGGCCGATGCCGTACTCCTCCAGCGCCTTCACCAGCGAGGCCTCGGAGAAGCGTGGCGGCGGCTCGGTGAAATGCTGGTCGGTGTGGATCGCGGACAGCGGGACGTTCTGGCCGAGCTTCATCGCCGGCAGCTTGCGACCCTCGTCGTCGTCGTCCGCGCCCTTGGTGTCCTTGCCTTCCTCATAGACGGCCAGGAAGCCCGGATCGATCACGGTGGTGCCGCTGGCGCGGAAGCTGTGCTCGCCGCCAGCCGCCAACTCGACCGAGACGGTATTGAGGGTCGCCGGAACCATCTGCGAAGCCACCGCGCGCTTCCACACCAGTTCGTACAGGCGCCGCTCGTCCTCGCCCAGGTACTTCGCCACACTCGCGGGGGTGCGCAGCGCCGAGGTCGGGCGGATCGCCTCGTGCGCTTCCTGCGCGTTCTTGGACTTGGTCTTGTAGACGTTGGGCTTGTCCGGCACCGCGCCGGTGCCGAAGTCGCGCGCGATCACGTCGCGCAGTTCGGCGAGCGCCTCGTCGGAGATGTGCGTGGAATCGGTACGCATGTAGCTGATCAGGCCGACCGTGCCTTCCTCGCCCAGCGCGAAGCCCTCGTACAGCTTTTGCGCCACGCGCATGGTGCGGCTGGTGGTGAAGCCGAGCTTGCGCGCGGCCTCCTGCTGCAGCGTGGAGGTGATGAAGGGCGGCGAGGGCCGGCGCTTGCGTTCCTTGCTGGTCACGTCGGTGACGTGCAGGGCATCGCCCGCGGCCTTGACCAGGCGCTCGCGCGCGGCCTCGGCGGACTTGCGGTCGGTGATGGTGAACTGTTCGAACTTCTTGCCATCCAGCTTGACCAGGCGCGCGGTGAAGGACTGCTGCGGATGCGCCAGCTCGGCCTCCATGGACCAGTACTCGCGCGGCACGAAGGCCTCGATCTCCTCCTCGCGCTCGACGATCATGCGCAGCGCCGGCGACTGCACGCGGCCGGCGGACAGGCCGCGCTGCACCTTGCGCCACAGCACCGGCGACAGGTTGAAGCCGACCAGGTAGTCGAGCGCGCGCCGCGCCTGCTGCGCGTCCACCAGGTCGCCGGCGATCTTGCGCGGGTTCAACACCGCCTCGCGGATCGCCCGCGGGCGTGATCTCGGTGAACACCACCCGGTGCAGCGTCCTTGCCCTTGAGCAGGCCGCGTTCCTTCAGGATCTCGGAGATGTGCCAGCTGATCGCCTCGCCCTCGCGGTCCGGGTCGGTCGCCAGGTAGATGGCTTCCGCCGACTTCGCCGCCTTGGACGATCGCCTCGACATGCTTTTCGTTCTTCTCGATCAGCTCGTAGCGCATCGCGAAGCCGTGCTCGGGGTCGACCGCGCCCTCCTTCGGCACCAGGTCGCGGACGTGGCCGTAGGAGGCCAGGACGGTGAAGTCCTTGCCGAGGTACTTGTTGATCGTCTTTGCCTTTGCGGGCGACTCGACGATGAGGAGGTTCTTGGCCATGGTGTTCGGGTCCGGGCTGGCGTCGGGGACCGCCGCCAGCCGCGTTCAGGATCGGGAAAACGGCCCGGGAACGGGGCCTGCCAGGGACGTCGCCCCCGGCTGCTCTTATTTATTAGGTGGACCCGGGGACCGGCCGTGTCAAGCGCGGCCGATCGGGAAACGTCTCACAACTCTGTGAGAAATGGCCGGAGAGCGCCTAGTGGATGGGCTCGGGGTCGTCCCCGAACATCTGTGTTTCCATCCAGGCGAAGGCGGCTTCCGCCCCCGGCTGGTTGAACAGCACCATCAGCACCACCCACTTGAGGTCGTCCAGGTCCACCTCGTCCTGGTCCAGCGCCATGGCGCGGTCGATCACCAGTTCGCGTCCTTCCGCGTCCAGCACGCCGTGCTGCTCGAGGAACATCAGGAAACCCAGGCAGTCCCGGTCCAGCCGGTCGCTTTCCGCTTCCACGTAGACCCGCACCGGGCCATCCGCGCGCGCGTCCTCGGCGACCGGGCGCTGGTTGGCCAGCTCCTCGAGCCAGTCGAAGGCCTTGGCGATTTCGGTGGGGCTGAAGCCGGCCTGGACCAGGCCGTGCTGCATGGAGTCGCGGTCGCGGACCGCATCGGGGTCGTCGTAGAAATAGTTTTCGAACAGGAACAGCAGGACGTCCAATATGGTTTCTTTCATCGTCCTCTCGCCTGGCCCGGGCGCGGCGGCCGCGGGCGGGTGTCAGCAGCGTCGGGTGTAACGACCATGTTCGGCGGTGATTTTCCCTTCCAGCTCCAACGCCAGCAGCATGGCCGACAGGGCTGCCACCGTCAATCCCGTGCGCCGGCACAGTTGGTCGAGATTCACCGGATCGTGTGCCATCGCATCCAGCAGCGCCGCCCGCGCCGGATCGGCGTGTCCGTCCTCGCGTGCGCGGGCGCTTTCGGCGGCGCCCACGCCCGCGTCGGTGGCCGGCGCCAGTGGCGCGTGCAAATGTTCGCGCGCACGTGCGGCCAGTGGCGCGAGCAGCGCCAGTACCTCCTGCGGCGACTCCACCAGCGCGGCGCCTTCGCGCAGCAGCTGGTGGCAGCCGCGTGCCATCGGGTTGTGGATGGAGCCGGGTAGCGCGAACACCTCGCGGCCGGCGTCCGCGGCCTGGCGCGCGGTGATCAGCGCGCCCGAGCGCGAGGCCGCCTCGACCACCAGCGTCGCCAGCGACAGCCCGGCGATCAGGCGATTGCGCGAGGGAAAGTTCTGCCTGCGGCTGGGCGTGTCCGGCGGATGCTCGCTCACCACCGCGCCCTCGCAGGCGATGCGCTCGAGCAGCGCGCGGTGCGCGGCCGGGTAGCAGCGTTCGATGCCGTTGCCGAGCACGGCAAGGGTGCGCCCGCTTTCGAGCGCGCCCAGGTGCGCGGCGGCATCGATGCCGGCGGCCAGGCCGCTGGTCACCACCGCGCCGGCGGCGGCGATGGCGCGCGCGAACTCGCGCGCGTTGTCGCGGCCACCGGCGGTGGGGTTGCGGCTGCCGACGATCGCCAGTTGCGGCTGTGCGAGCAGCGTGGCGTCACCGGCGATGTACAGGCCCGCCGGTGGATGCATGCCGTTGCGCAGCAAGGGCGGATACGCGGGTTCATGCCAGCCCAGCAGGCGATGCCCGGGTTGCGCGAGCCAGGCGGCATCGTTGTCGAGTGCGCGTGCGTCGGGCGCCGCGAGGCAGGCCAGCGCGGGCGCGCCGATGCCGGCCGCGCGCCATGCCCCGGGCCCCGCGGCCAGGGCCGCGCCCGCGTCGCCGCAGCGTTCCAGCAACAGGCGCAGCGGCGCCGCGCCGGCGCGGCTGCGCAGCAACACCGACAGGGCGAGCGCGTCTTGCATGCGCCAGTGTCGCCGCGCACGCCGCCCCGCGTCCGTAGGAAAAGGCCGCGATCGCGGCCCGGAAAAGGACGCGGCGCCCGCAGGCGCCGCGTCTGCTCACACTGTCCGCGCCGACCTTATTCGACGGCGTCCGGGTGCTTCAGCCAGTCGCCGACGCGCGAGGGACGGATCGCATCCATCACCAGCCCGTAGCTGACGCGGTCGAAGGTGCGGAACACCATCACGTGGCCGATGTAGTCGTCCGGCAGCTGCAGGCGGTCGTAGTGCGCGGCGATGTTGTTGCGGTTGCGCACGACGTCCTTGCGCACCGCACCCGGGTGCCAGATCGAGAACACGGTGCCGTTGTCGATGCCGTCCACGCGGCCGACGTTCAGCGCCACCACCGTGCGCGGACCCGAGAAGCGCAGGCCGTCCGGCACCGCCATGATCTGCGCCCCGACCGGGATCGCCGGCGCCGGGTGCGGGATGAAGCAGTTGCAGTAGGGCTGGTCCTCGACCGGCAGGATGCGGTCGCCGACGCGCACGTCGCGCTTTTCGTCGCGCAGCAGCACGATGGTGAGCTCGCCCTGCACGCGGGTGACTTCGCCGGTCGAATGCAGCATCAGCTCGTAGCCCAGCTTCTCGCCCCAGGCCGCGCCCGGCTCGTCGCCGTTCTTCCAGGTGGCGAAGGTCCAGGACTCGTGCAGCATGTCGGCGCGATGGTCGAGCGGGGTGGAGCCGCCGGTGCGCTTGCCCTTGACCGGCTTGTTCATCGCGAACAGGTTCATCGGCCGCGCGACCTGGACCAGGTCGCCGGGTTTGGCGCCGGCCATACCGCGCACGTACACGGTCTGGCCGCTGCTGCCCATCAGGCGGTCTTCTTCGATGGCCGAAGACGTAGGGGAAGGACTTCGGGTCCTGCACCACGGTCAGCTGCTTGAGCCAGGGCTCGATCTCCGACAGCGGCACGGTGTCCACTGCCTCGCCGACGCGCACCTGCGGACCGCCTTCGGTCACCTCGATGCGCGGCTTTCCGTCCACGTACACCAGGCTGAGCACGTCGCCCGGATAGATCCGGTGCGGGTTCTTCACCTGCGGATTCGCCTGCCAGATCTCCGGCCAAAGCCAGGGCTTGGACAGGAAACGCGCCGAGATGTCCCAGAGGGTGTCGCCTCTTTGGACGGTGTAGCTGCCCGGATGATCGGCGCGCATCTCCTGCGCGACCGCATAGGTGGCGAGGGTGAGCAGCATGGCGCCCACAACTGGAGTAAGCCGTTTAAGCATGGCCGCTATCCCCCTGATTCCCCAACAATCGTGGTCCCAATATAGCCCAAATCCGGGCGCACATTGCAAGCGCAGGGGATACACTAAGGTCCGAACCCCTGCAGCCCGCCCAGCGGACCGCCGCACGCCATGGCCAGACTCCCCATCATCGAGTTCCCCGACCCGCGCCTGCGCACTGTGGCTCGGCCGGTCGCCGAAGTCGATACCCGCATCCGCCGGCTGATCGACGACATGTTCGAGACCATGTACGCGGCGCCCGGCATCGGCCTGGCCGCGACCCAGGTGGATGTGCACGAACGCCTGCTGGTTCTGGACATCAGCGAGGACAAGGCCTAGCCCGATGGTCTTCATCAATCCGGAGATCCTGAGCGCCGAAGGCAGCCAGGTGTACCAGGAAGGCTGCCTGTCGGTGCCGGGCATCTATGCCGACGTGACCCGTGCCGACCGCGTCGCCGTGCGCGCGCTCGACCGCGACGGCAAGTCCTTCGAGATCGACGCCGACGGCCTGCTGGCGGTGTGCATCCAGCACGAGATGGACCACCTGGCCGGCAAGGTCTTCGTGGACTACCTGTCGCCGCTCAAGCGCGAGCTGGTACGCAAGAAGCTGGCCAAGCAGCGGCGCCTCGAAGGCGGCGAAGACGCCGCCTGATGCGCATCGTTTTCGCCGGCACGCCGGACTTCGCGGTGCCGAGCCTGCGCGCCGCCGCCGAAGCGTGGCGAGGTGGTCGCGGTGTACACGCAGCCCGACCGGCCAGCCGGTCGCGGCCGCCAGATGGCGGATCTCGCCGGTGAAGGCAGAGGCGCTGTCGCGCTCGCTGCCGGTGCTGCAGCCGCCCAGTTTCAAGTCCGCCGCCGCGCGCGCACAGCTGCGCGCGCTGCAGCCCGACCTGATGATCGTGGTCGCCTACGGCCTGATCCTGCCGCCTCGGTGCTGGCGATCCCGCGCCTCGGCTGCTGGAACGTGCACGCCTCGCTGCTGCCGCGCTGGCGCGGCGCGGCGCCGATCCAGCGCGCGATCGAGGCCGGCGACACGGTCACTGGCGTGTGCCTGATGCAGATGGAGGCGGGCCTGGATACCGGCCCGGTGCTGCTGTCGCTGCAGACGCCGATCAACGCCGGACGACACCGGCGCCGACGCTGCATGACCGGCTCGCGCTGCTCGGCGCGCAGATCGTTTGCCGAAGGCCTGAAGCTGCTGCGCGCGGGCGTGCACCCGCAGCAGCACCCGCAGCCCGAGACCGGCGTGCTGTACGCGCACAAGCTGCGCAAGGAAGAGGCGCGGCTGGACTTCGCGCGCAGCGCCAAGGAACTCGACCGGCAGTTGCGCGCCTTCCAGCCCTGGCCGGGTGGCGAAGCGATCGTGGACGGCGAGCGCCTGCGCATCCACGCCGCGCGCCCGCTGCCGCTCGAGCATGGGCGCGCGCCGGGCACGGTGCTCGCCGCCAGTCGTGCCGGCCTCGACATCGCCTGCGGCAAGGGCGCGCTGCGCCTGCTGCAGGTGCAGCGCGACGGCGGCCGCCCGGTGGCGGTCGCCGATTACCTCAACGCACGCACGCAGCCCAGGCTGTTCCCGTGAATCCCGCGCCCGGCGCCGAGCTGCGCGCGCAGGCAGCGCGCAGCCTGGCCGCCGTGCTCGCCCAGGGCCGTTCGCTGAAGGCGGAGCTGGCGCAGGTGCTGCCCGGCATCGCCGACCCGCGCGATCGCGCTCTGCTGGAAGCGATCTGCTTCGGCACCCTGCGCCATTACCGCCGCTACGAATTCGTACTCGACAGCTGGATGCAGCGGCCGCTGCGTGAGCGCGACGTCGAGGTGCACTGCCTGTTGCTGGCGGGGCTGGCGCAGATCGATGCGCTCAAGCTGTCGCCGCACGCCGCGGTTGGCGCCACCGCGGAAGCCGCACGCGTGCTCGGGCGCACGGCGCAGGTGGGCCTGGTCAACGCGCTGCTGCGGCGCGCGCAGCGCGAGGCCTGGCCGGAAAGCGAACAGCGCGCGGTGCGCCATTCGCACCCGGACTGGTTGCTGGCGCGGCTCGAGGCGCAGTGGCCCGAAGACTGCGAGGCGATCCTGCAGGCGAACAACGTGCCGGCGCCGATGTGGCTGTGCGTGAACCCGCGCCTGGGCACGCGCGAGGACACCCTGCTGCGCCTGCGCGCCGCGGGCATTGACGCCGAACCCGGCCCGCCCGCGCATTCGCTGCGGCTGGCGACGCCGCAGGCGCCGGAAAGCCTGCCCGGCTGGCACGAAGGCGCGCTGTGGGTGCAGGACGGCGCGGCGCAGCTCGCGGTCGAGGCGCTCGCGCCCGCGCCCGGCGCCGCCGTGCTCGATGCCTGCGCCGCGCCCGGCGGCAAGTGCGCGCAACTGGCCGCCGCGCTCGGCGCGGGCGGCTCGCTGCTGGCGGTGGACATCGACGCGCGGCGCATGCGCCAGGTGGCGGCTGCGCTGGAACGCCTGCAACTGCAGTCGCCACAGCTGCAGTTGCTGGCCGGCGACGCCACCCAGCCGGAGAGCTTCGCGGGCGAACGCCGCTTCGACGCCATCCTGCTCGATGCCCCCTGCAGCGCCACCGGCATCATCCGCCGCCAGCCCGACATCAAGTGGCATCGCCGCGCCGACGACGTCGGCCGGCTGGTCGAATTGCAGGCGCGACTGCTCGACGCGCTGTGGCCGCGGCTCGCACCCGGCGGCCGCCTGCTGTACGCGACCTGCTCGCTGCTGCATGAGGAAAACGCGCTGCAGTTGGACGCCTTCCTCGCGCGCACGCCGCAGGCGCGTGCCCTGCCGCTCGATGCGCGCTACGGTCGCGCCAGTGGCGCGGGCCGGCAGCGCCTGCCGGGCGAGGAAGGCATGGACGGATTCTTCTACGGGTTGCTGGGCCGCGATGACTGAGTCGCGCGAGCGCTGGTGGCTGTTTGGCCTGGCGCTGCTCGCGCTCGGCGCCGGCTATGGCCTGCGTGATCCCTGGCCCGCGGACGAGCCGCGCTTCGTGCTGGTCGCCAAGCAGATGCTGGAGACCGGCCAGTGGCTGTTCCCGCATCGCGGCATCGAGCTGTATCCGGACAAGCCGCCGCTGTATTTCTGGTTGCTGGCAGCGATCCAGTCGCTGTTGGGCAGCTGGCGCTGGAGCTTCCTGTTGCCCTCGCTCGCCTCCGGCCTGGGCGTGTTGTGGCTGGTGTACGACCTCGGCCGCCGGCTGTGGACGCACCGTGCCGGCCTGTGGGCGGCGGTGGCGGTGCTGTGCGCGCTGCAGTTCATCTACCAGTTCAAGCGTGCGCAGATCGATCCGACGCTGGTGCTGCTGACCACGCTGTCGCTGTACGGCCTGTGCCGGCACCTGCTGCTCGGGCCGAATTGGCGCTGGTACTGGGCGGCCTGCTTCTGCGCGGGACTGGGCGTGATCCTCAAGGGCGTCGGCTTCCTGCCGCTGCTCGCGCTGCTGCCCTGGGCGCTGATGCGCCGATCCGGCTGGCAGGGCCTGGCGCCGATCGGCGGCGGCCATGCCTGGCGCTGGAGCGGCGGTGCGCTCGCCTTCCTCGGCGCGATCGCGCTGTGGCTGGCGCCGATGGTGGTCGTCGCGCTCACCAGCGGCGACCCCGAGCACCGCGCCTATCTCGACAACCTGCTGCTCAGGCAGACCGCGACGCGCTATGCCGACGCCTGGCACCACCACCAGCCCTTCTGGTACTTCGGCGGCGTGGTGCTGGCGATGTGGCTGCCCTTCTCGCTCGCCTTCTTCTGGTTGTGGCGTGACTGGCGCGAGGCCTGGCGCCGGCGCGATGCGCGCCCGTGGCTGCCGTTGGCCTGGGCCGCGCTGGTGTTCCTTTTCTTCAGTCTAAGCCCGGGCAAGCGCGACATGTACATCCTGCCGGCGCTGCCGGCGGTCGCGCTGGCGGCGGCGCCCTTCCTGCCGGCCTTGCTGGCGCGCTCGGACTTCCGACGCGCGCTGCACTGGTTCGCGCTGGCCGTGTCGCTCGCGTTGCTCGCGCTCGGTCTGCTCGCGCTGTTGCGTCCGCCGGCGGCGGTGCTCGCGCTCGTGGACGACCGCGGCCTTGGCGCGGAAGCGCGCTGGCTGTGGTGGATGCTGGTCGCGGTCGGCGGCATCGGCCTTGCCGCCGCGCTCGCCTGGCGCCGCGAAGGCCTGCGTGCCACCGGCGCCGTGCTGATGGCGCTGTGCCTGGGTTACGGCTTCGTCGCGCACCCGATCCTGGACCCGAGCAGTTCCGCGCGCGAGTTGATGCGGCGCGCGCGCACGAGCGCGGGCGAGGCCACCAGCATCGGCCTGGTCGGCTGGAAGGAGCAGAACCTGCTGCAGGCGGTCGGCCCCACGGTCGAATTCGGCTTCCGCCGCCCGCGCGACGAGCAGTTGCGCGCCGCCAGCGCCTGGCTCGAGGCCGATCCCGCGCAGCGCCGCGTGCTGTTGCCGCAGCCGCGCAACGTGGCGCCGTGTTTCGGCGGCGCGCCCGGCGACGTGGTGAAAGTGGGCACCGCCAATCGCCGCGACTGGTACCTCGCCGCGCGACCGGCGCTGGTTGCCGCCTGCTACGGCGATGCGGGCGCGGGCGCGGAGCCGGATCCGCCTTGAACGCACGCGGCCGCGCCGTCGTGGGCGGCTCGGTTATCATGATGACCGTCCGTCCGCTGCACGGGGCCACATGAAAATCCTGATTCTCGGCGCGGGGCAGGTCGGTTCCTCGGTGGCGGCCGCACTGGCCACGGAACGCAACGACATCACCGTGGTGGATACCGACCACCAGAAGCTGCGCGAACTCGCCGAGAAGCTCGACATCCGCACCGTGGTCGGCCACGCCTCGCTGCCCAGCGTGCTGGCGCAGGCCGGCGCGGAAGACGCCGACCTGCTGGTCGCGGTCACCTCCAGCGACGAGGTCAACCTGATCGCCTGCCAGGTGGCCGAGAAGCGCTACGGCACCGCCACCCGGGTCGCCCGCCTGCGCGAGCCGGAGTACCTGCGCGAGATCGCGGGTGCGGTGAACGCCGCGATCAGCCCCGAGCTGCTGGTGTGCAAGCACATCCAGCGCCTGATCGAATACCCGGGCGCGCTGCAGGTGCTCGACTTCGCCGACGGCCGCGCGCAGCTGGTCGGCGTGCGCGCGGTGCCTGACGGCGCGCTGGTGGGCCACGAGATCCGCGAGTTGCGCGAGCACCTGCCGGCGCACGTGGACGCGCGCGTGGCGGCGATCTTCCGCGCCGGCCGCCCGATCAAGCCCGAGGGCTCGACCGTGATCGAGGTCGACGACGAGGTCTTCTTCCTCGCCGACGCGCGCAACATCACCACCGTCATGAGCGAACTGCGCCGCCTGGACAGCCGCCCGACCCGGCGCCTGCTGATCGCCGGCGGCGGCAACATCGGCCGCAAGCTGGCGCGTTCGCTGGAGAACCGCTACCAGGTGAAGGTGCTGGAGAAGTACCGCGACCGCGCGCGCGCGATCGCCGAGGAACTGCTGAACTCGATCGTGCTGGTAGGCGACTGCGCCGACGAGGACCTGCTGCGCGAGGAGAACATCGACCAGACCGACGTGTACTGCGCGCTGACCAACGACGACGAGGCCAACATCCTGTCGGCGATGCTGGCCAAGCGCCTGGGCTGCCCGCGCGTCATGGCCCTGATCAACCGGCCGTCCTACGCCGAGCTGGTCGAGGGCGGCAGCATCGACATCGCGGTGAGCCCGCAGCTGGTGACGCTGAGCGCGCTGCTGGCGCACATCCGCGAGGGCGCGCCGGCGCGCGTGTACTCGCTGCGCCGCGGCGCCGCCGAGGTGATCGAGGCGATCGTGCGCGGCGATCGCCGCACCTCGCACGTGGTCGGCCGCTCGCTGGACGAACTCGACCTGCCGGAAGCGACCACCATCGGCGGCATCGTCCGTGGCGACAAGCTGCTGATCGCGCACCATGACATCGTCATCGAGCCAGGCGACCACCTGATCCTGTTCGTCATGGACAAGCGGCAGATGCCGCAGGTGGACGCGCTGCTGCAGGCCGGCACCGCCTGAGATGCTGCCGCAGCGCACGCAGGCGATGCTGCGGATCTTCGGCGTCATCGTCGCGCTGAGCTCGCTGATCACGGTGCCCCCGCTGCTGATCGCCTGGTGGCTCGACGAGGGCACCCAGGTGGCCTTCCTCGACTCGCTGCTGCTGATCTCCGTGGTCGGCCTGGCGCTGTGGTACCCGGTGCGCCGCGCCGAGTACGACCTGCGCCTGCGCGACGGCTTCCTGGTCACCGCCGCGCTGTGGATCATCGCCAGCCTGGTCACCGCGCTGCCCTTCATGCTGGCGGCGCCGCACCTGAGCTTCGCCGACGCGGTGTTCGAGTCCACCTCCGGCCTGACCACCACCGGCGCCACCGTCATCACCGGGCTCGACGCGCTGCCGCGCAGCGTGCTGTTTTACCGGCAGTCGCTGCAGTTCGTCGGCGGCATGGGCATCGTGATCCTGGCGGTGGCGATCATGCCGATGCTGAAGATCGGCGGCATGCAGCTGTTCCGCGCCGAGACCACCGGCCCGACCCGCGACAACAAATTGACGCCGCGCATCGCCGAAACCGCGCGCGCGCTGTGGTTCGTCTACCTGGGCCTGAACGTGCTGTGCGCCGGCGCCTACTGGATCGGCGGCATGAGCCTGTTCGACGCCGTCTGCCATGCCATGTCCACGGTCGCCTCGGGCGGCTTCTCCACCCACGACGCCAGCTTCGGCTTCTGGGACAGCCCGCTGCTCGAAGGCATCGCCTGCATCATGATGATGATGGCGGCATCAACTTCGGCATGCACTGGTATGCCTGGCGGCGGGCGACGCTGGCGCATTACCAGGCCGACTCCGAGGCGCGCGCGCTGGTGCTGATCGCGGTGGTGGCGACGGCGCTGATCACCTCGCAGCTGTGGCTGGGCGGCACCTTCCCCGGTTTCTGGCAGGCGCTGCGCCACGGCCTGTTCCAGTCGGTCTCCAACCTCAGCACCACCGGTTTCATCACCACCGGCGGCTTCGATGGCTGGCATGGCGCGGCGCCGCTGCTGCTGGTGCTGATCGCCTTCATCGGCGGCTGCTCGGGCTCCACCGCCGGCGGCATCAAGGTCGCGCGCTGGCAGATGCTGTTGCGCCAGGCGCTGCGCGAGGTGCGCCAGTTGGTGCATCCGAAGGGCCAGTTCGTGGTCAAGATGGGCGGCAAGCGCGTGTCGGAAAGCGTGGTGATCTCGGTCGGCGGCTTCTTCACGCTGTACGTGGTCAGCTACTTTGCGCTGGTGCTGCTGCTCGCCGGCACCGGCACGCCGGCGGACACCGCGCTGGCGGCGGTCGCCGCCAGCATCACCAACGTCGGCCCGGGCCTGGGCGAAGTGGCGCTGCACTTCGGCGCGCTCAGCGACTTCGCCACCTGGGTGTGCAGCTTCAGCATGATCCTCGGCCGCCTCGAGGTGTTCACCATCCTCGTCCTGCTCACCCCCCAGTTCTGGACCGAATAGGAAAATGGGGTCAGAGGAGATTTCCCGCAGGGAAATCTCCTCTGACCCCATTTTCCTCTAGCGCAGGGTGGCGGAGAGTTCGTCGTAGAGGCGGCGCGCGGTTTCCAGCGGCAGGTAGGGAATCGCCAGCGCCGGCTCCATGGCGCTGGCGCCGGCGGTGTCCAGGTGCAGCGAGGCCATGCCGAAGCGGCGGTCGAGCGGCGACTGCCGCCACTCGATCGCCTGCAGCTTGCGCACCTCGGCGAAGCGCCAGTGCCGGTCCAGCCAGCCGCCGCGGAAGGCGATCAGGCCATCGCCCAGCACCCAGCCCGCGCGCCGCGCCCATTGCCGCGATTGCCACCACGACAGCGGCAGCAGCGCCAGCGCCCACAAGGCGTGCGGCGTGCGCCACAGCGCGAGCCCACCCGTGACCAGCACGAGCAGCAGCAGCGGCCACAGGAACTCGCGCTGCCAGGCGTCGACGTGCAGCGGTTGCCACTCGCGCGGCGGCCAGGCCGAGCCGCTGGCCGGCGGCAGCAGCCCGGCCACCAGTTCGTCGATCACCTGCGGGGTGGCGATCGGCGCCAGGTCCTTGAGCGAGCGCTTGTCGTTGCCTTCCTCGACCACGGCGCTGTCCACGCGCAGGCTGCGGCGGCCGAGCCAGCGGTGCAGGATGCCCTCGTGCAGGGTCCAGGCCTGGATGCGGTGGCGCGGCAGGCTGGCGCGCACGCGCGTGAGCAGGCCGCGCTCCATGCTCAGCCGGCCTTCGCCCTCGGTGAGGCGGAAGCCATGGAACTGCAGCAGCGACCAGACGACGCCGAGCAGGCGCAGCGCGGCCAGCAACAGCAGCAAGAGCAGTACGCCGGCCGCGACCATGGCCAGCGTGGACAGGTCCAGGGCGCTGGCCTGGCCCGAGAGCCAGCGGCCCACCGACTCGAAGACCTTGCCGATCAGGTTGTCGCCAACCTGCGCCAGCGCCGCGAAAGCCGCGCCGACGATCAGCAGTCCGCGATTGCTGACCAGGCCGTGGCGGATCACCTCGCCGAAGGGCAGGGCCAGCAGCAGGCGCTCCGCCACCGGGCCGGCAGCCGCCGGCGCGCCTGCCGCGCCATCGGCGCCATCGGCGCCGGCAACACGCGCCAGCGCGCCGGCGCCGCGCACCTGGCGCTCCAGCGCCTGCGCGTCGCGCAGGCGCAGCACGCGCATCTGCGCTTCCGGCTTGCTGGAACCGGCCGACTCCAGCCGCACCTCGGCGACGCGGAACAGCCGGTGCAGCACGTTCTGGTGCAGGCTGACGTTCTGGATGCGCGCGAACGGGATGTGGCGCAGGCTGCGCTGGAACACGCCGCTGCGCACCACCACCGAATCGGACTCGATGCGGTAGCGGTAGGTGAAGTACTGCGCGATCGACAGCAGCGCCAGCACCACCACGCCGACCAGCGCGTACAGGTCGCTGTCGCTGCCGCGGCCGCGGCCGTAGAAGAAAGCCACCGCCAGCGGCAGCACGAACTGCTTGAGCTGCTCGAGCAGGGTGAACAGGAAACTCAGCGGGTGCAGCCGCTGTTCCGGCAGCGGCTCAGAGGACATCGTCGTGGCGGCTGGCGGCGGGGACGAGGGTGTCGCGCAACGCGACCGCGTCGGCATCGTGCAGTCCGGCCACGCGCAGCGCGTGCTGGCGCGTGCCGGCGGTATGCACGATCAGCGTCGCCAGCCCGTAGCGGCGCTCGACCGGCCCACGCTCGATGTCCAGGTGCTGCACGCGCGAGCGCGGCACCAGCACTTCCTTGCGCCAGGCGCGGCCGCGGCGCACGTGCAGGCCGGCCGCGTCCAGCTTCCAGGCGCTGAACTTCCAGCGCCGGTAGGCCAGGGTCGCGCCCAGCGCGCCGAAGCCCAGCCACAGCGCCAGCATGACCAGCGCGTGCTGCCACCAGGCCAGGCCCAGGTCCAGCGCACGCAGCAGCGGCCAGCCCAGAACGATGGCGCCGCCGGCACCGAGCAGCAGGCCGCCGAAGGTGCCGCCGATCATCGCGGTCTGCGAAGCCTCGAAGGGCAGCGGCCGCCAGTCAGGGTTGTCGTCGAGTGCGCTCATTCAATAGCAATCCGGAAAGTAGGGGTTCTTCTCGCCCGAACCCTTGGGGCGCTTGCTGAAGCGCTTGTAGGTCCATTGGTACCACTCCATGCGCCGGCGCGCGATGGCCTCGACCGCCGCGTTCATCGCCGCGGTCGCGACATCGATGTCGGGGTCGGCAATCGCCGCGGGCGCCGCCTCGAAGTACAGCGTCGAAGCCGCCGGCGCGACCGGCTCGGCCCAGGCCAGCAGCACCGGCGCGCCGCTGCGCTCGGCCAGCTTCGGGATCAGCGTCAGGGTCAGCGCCTGGCGGCCGAAGAAGGGCGCGAACACGCCGGCGCCGAGCTTGGGCTGCTGGTCGGCGGTGATGCCGACCAGTTCGCCGGCCTTGAGCGCCCGGAACAGCGGCCGCATCGCGCGCCTTCGGCCGGCACCAGCGTCAGGTTGCGGGCCGGCGCGCGCCCGGCGCAGGAACACGTCGCCGACGCGCTTGTCCGGCACGCGGTAGACCAGCGACAGCGGCGCGACCGTCGGCGACATAGGTCGATCAGCCAGTTCCCAGTTGCCGAAGTGCGGCGCGGCGACGATCGCGCCGCGGCCGCTGCGGCCAGCGCCGCATCGAGCAGTTCGCGCCCGTGCACCTGGCGCACCAGGCGCAGGTTGTCGGCGCGCGGCCGTGCGTCCACACGCGCAGCGTCTCCAGCAGGTTGTCGCCGGTGGCGCGCAGGATCGCGCCGACCGGCGCTTCGCGCGCGGCTCGGATCTAGCTCCGGCGCCACCAGCTCGAGGTTGCGGCGCGCGACCCGCGCCTCGCGCAGGTCGAGCGCGCAGTACGCAGGCGGCCCAAGGCCCGCGCCCAGCGCGCGCTGCCAGCGACAGCGGCAGCGCCCGGGACAGGCGGCGAGCGCATGCAGGGCGCGGCCGGCGAATTCGGCGAGTCCATGCGCCAGTCTAACGCCGGCCGTCGGAGCGGCTTTAGCCGCGCTGCTCGGACAGTCGCGGCTGAAGCCGCTCCTACGTATTCTGCCGCCATGATCGCGTTGATCCAGCGGGTGAGCGAAGCGGCGGTGCACGTCGAGGGCGAGCGCGTCGGCGCGATCGGCGCCGGCCTGCTGGCGCTGGTCGCGGTCGAGCCCGGCGACGACGAGGCGCGCACCCAGCGCATGGCCGAACGCCTGCTCGGCTACCGCGTGTTCGCCGATGCGCAGGGAAAGATGAATCTCTCGCTGGCCGAAACCGGCGGCGGCCTGTTGCTGGTGAGCCAGTTCACCCTGGCCGCCGATACCGGCAAGGGCATGCGCCCGAGCTTCACCTCGGCCGCGGCCCCGGAGGACGGGCGGCGCTGGTTCGAGCGCCTGGTGGCGTTGTGCCGGGCACGGCACGGGACCGTTGAAATGGGCCGGTTCGGCGCCCATATGAAGGTCAGCCTGGTCAACGATGGCCCGGTCACCTTCCGCCTGATGGCCTAGCCGCCGTCCTAAAGCCGTTGAGAATCAACGAGCTGGCCCTATTTTCCGCCGCGCCTGTATAATACGCGGTTCCTTTTGGTCCCCCTTTCGGCAGACTCCATGGCCAACGATCGTCCGGCGCAGCAAAACGAAATCAAGTTGCTGATCAGCAAGGGTCTGGAGCAGGGCTACCTGACCTACGCCGAGGTCAACGACCACCTCCCCGACGACATCGTCGACCCGGAGCAGATCGAAGACATCATCGGCATGATCAACGGCATGGGCATCGAGGTGCACGAGGTTGCGCCGGATGCCGAGACGCTGCTGCTGTCCGACACCACGCCGACGCGCACCGAGGACGACACCGTCGCCGCCGAGGAAGCCGCCGCGGCGCTGACCGCGCTCGATACCGAAGGCGGCCGCACCACCGACCCCGTGCGCATGTACATGCGCGAGATGGGCACGGTCGAACTGCTCACCCGCGAGGGCGAGATCGCCATCGCCAAGCGCATCGAGGAAGGCCTCAACCAAGTGCATTCCTCGCTCGCGAGTTTCCCTTGGTCTATACAACTCCTGGTTGAGGACTACGACCAGCACATCGAAGGCAAGAAGCGCCTGTCGGAGGTCGTCACCGGCTTCCTCGACCTGGAGCCGCCGCCGGAGGAAGTGCCCGAGGCGGCGATCCTGGAGGAAGTGCCGGAGCTCGAGGAAGAGCCGGTCGAGGGCGAGGAAGACGAGGAAACCGCCGCCGTGGACACGGGTCCGGACCCGTCCGAGGTCGCGCGCCGCATGGAAGTGCTCAAGACCATGTACGGCAAGTTCCAGAAGATCCACGCCAAGTACGGTTCCTCGGACAAGAAGACGCTCAAGGTCCGCGAGGAAATGGCGGTCGAGTTCCTGCGCCTGAAGCTGCCGCTGGTGCAGATGGATTCCTTCGTGCGCAAGCTGCGCGAGGTCGTCAATTCGATCAAGGACCACGAGCGCAAGATCCTCGACATCTGCCACCCGCAGCGCCAAGATGCCGCGCAAGGACTTCATCCGCGCCTGGCCGGGCAACGAGACCAACATCACCTGGGCGGACGAAGTCATCCGCCGCAAGCAGAAGTGGTCGCGCGGCGTGCGCGAGTTCAAGGACGACATCGTCGGCGAGCAGGAAAAGCTGATCGGGATCGAGAAGGCGCTGTTCCTGTCGCTCACCGACATCAAGGAAATCAACCGCGCGATGGCCTACGGCGAGGCCAAGGCGCGCAAGGCCAAGAAGGAAATGGTCGAGGCCAACCTGCGCCTGGTCATTTCCATCGCCAAGAAGTACACCAACCGCGGCCTGCAGTTCCTCGACCTGATCCAGGAAGGCAACATCGGCCTGATGAAGGCGGTGGACAAGTTCGAATACCGCCGCGGCTACAAGTTCTCGACCTACGCCACCTGGTGGATCCGCCAGGCGATCACCCGCTCGATCGCCGACCAGGCGCGCACCATCCGCATCCCGGTGCACATGATCGAGACGATCAACAAGCTCAACCGCATTTCGCGGCAGATGCTGCAGGAAATGGGTCGCGAACCCACGCCTGAAGAACTGGCCAAGAAGATGGAGATGCCCGAGGACAAGATCCGCAAGGTGCTCAAGATCGCCAAGGAACCCATTTCGATGGAGACCCCGATCGGCGACGACGAGGATTCGCACCTCGGCGACTTCATCGAGGACACCAACGTCGAGTCCCCGATCGAGACCGCCACCAACATCGGCCTGCGCGAAACGGTGCAGCGACGTGCTCGCCGGCCTGACCCCGCGCGAGGCCAAGGTGCTGCGCATGCGCTTCGGCATCGACATGAATACCGACCACACGCTGGAAGAAGTCGGCAAGCAGTTCGACGTCACCCGCGAGCGCATCCGCCAGATCGAGGCCAAGGCGCTGCGCAAGCTGCGCCATCCCAGCCGCTCCGAACAGCTGCGCAGCTTCCTCGACCTCGAGTAGGCAGCCGGCAACGGATGGCACGAAGGCCCCGCTGATGCGGGGCCTTTTCTTTTCGCGCGCTCAGAAGTCCAGGTTGATCGAGGCGTACAGGCTGCGGCCCTTGCCGGGCACGGCCAGGCCCCACGGCACACCGGTTCCGGACATGGTCTTGCCCTGGCCCACGTAAGCCCCGCCCAGCGGCAGGCTGTAGTAGCGGTTGAACACATTCTCCGCGCCGAAGTCCATGCGCAGCCTTCGCCACTGATAGCTGCCACGCAGGTGAAGCAGCGCGTAAGCGGCGGTGCTTAGCTCATTGCGGGTGGCCGAGACGCGTTGCTGGGCCTCTGCCAACTCCAGTTCGACCCGCCCGGTCCAGCTACCCTTCACCTGCTCGAGCGAGAGTTCGGCATGCAGGGGCATCATGTTGTACAGGTTGTCGTCCGTGCTGCGGTTGCGGCCGTGCACATAGCCCAATTGCGCGTGGCCGCTGACGCGACCCAGGCGCGAGTCGTCCAGCACCGGGATGCTGGCCGACAGGTCCAGGCCGTGCAGCCGGGCCGACTGGTTGACGAAGCGCAGGTAGACGAAGCCCTCCTGCCGAAGCAGGTTGTCGGCGCTGCAGGCCACCGGCATCGTCGGGCCCGGGCCCGGGCCCATGGGCATGGCCGTGTAGCAGCGTTCGGCGTCGA
Source organism: uncultured Gammaproteobacteria bacterium (assembly GCA_963707625.1). Classification (GTDB taxonomy): domain Bacteria; phylum Pseudomonadota; class Gammaproteobacteria; order Xanthomonadales; family Xanthomonadaceae; genus Arenimonas. The sequence goes on along the minus strand of CAVPQV010000002.1, from coordinate 42,319 downwards.
TGTAGTCCTCGACCTGGGTGATCCAGGGCGTCACACGCAGGTTCCAGCGCGAATCCGCGGCGTCGTGCCAGTCCGCGGTGACGCTCAGGCTGCGCGCCGTTTCCGGCCTCAGCCCCAGGTTGCCGACATAGCCGTTGCCGTCGCCGGCCATGTTGACCATCAGCATGGCCATGCCGCCGGTGGACCAGGCGTAACGCTCATACAGATTGGGCGAGCGCGTCTTTTGCGCGAGGCCGAACTCCACCCGCGCGGTCGCCGACGGGGTGTAGCGCGCCAGTACGGTGGCGTCGACGTTGTCGTCCTGACGCTGGCGCGAAACGCTGTTGAAGGCGATCACGTCGGCCGGGCTGAACTTCATGTTGTAGGACTGCACCGGGCCGGCATCGCTGTCCACGCGCTCCACGCGCAGTCCGGCCTGGGTCAGCCAGCGTGGACTCCAGTCGGCCTGCCACTCCACGTAGGCGGCCTTGCGATCGCGCCGGCCATCATTGATGTTCACGAAAGGATCCGGCCCCATCATGCGGCCCGATGCCGGCCAGTAGTCGTCGAGGCGGTATTGCTGCAGTTCGGCACCCAGCCGCAGCGAGTCGCGCGCCGACAGGCGGATGTCGGCTTTCAGGCTGGCGCCGAAGGTATTGCCCTCCGTCTCCATCGGCATGCCGGCTGCGAAGCAGCCCACGCCCATGCTGCAGGTCGGGCCCTCCTGGCCATCCTGCGCGGCAGTCGGGCCGTACCAGTAAAGCTTGTCGGGACCGAACTGCATGCTGTGGCGCGTGTGCTCGTGGTAGGCGGAGGCTTCCAGCCCGCCCCAGGCGAATCCGCCCTGGTATTGAAGGACCCACTGCTCGCTGTCGTTGCGCACCATGTCCATGCGCTGGTTGGGAAAGCCCTGGCGTGGAATGTCCTGGCGGCCGTAGCGAATCTGGAACAGGTGCTGGCCTTGGCGCAGGGCCAGGCGCAGGGACTGGTTCACGGACTTGTAGTAGGTCGAGCCGACTTCATCGCCATCGAGCCAGCGACGCCCGGCCGCGGCCGGGCCCGGGGGCTTGAAGTCCTTGCCGGCGTGGTAGTTGTCGGCTTCGGCGCTGGAGCCGTTGTAGTCCAGGCTGATGTTCTCGCCGGCAAAGGTCGTCGACAGGTTCATGCCGCGGGCCTGGCCGTTGCTGCGATAGAACGCGCCGACCTTGCCTTCGATGAGCTGCCCTTCACCGGGGCCCGCGAACACCGGCTCGGCCGACTCGACCCGGATCGTTCCGCCCAGGCTGTCGCCACCCAGGCTGACCGGAGTGATGCCGGCAAAGACCTCGAGCTTGGCGACCCGGCTCGGGTCAACGTAAGAGAGCGGCGAGTTCATGTGGTTGGCGCAGGAAGACACCAGGTCCATGCCGTCCACCACGATGCGCACGCGATCATCGGCCAGGCCGCGGATCGAGGGCAGGCTGGAGACGCCGCCGGCGCCCTGCAACGACAGGCCGGCAATGCCCTTGAGCAGTTGCGCGGTGTCCGAGCTCGCGGCGGCCTTGGCCTCCAGTTCGGAATCCGCAAGCACCGATTCCGGGCGCGGCAGGGGAATGACGCGAACGCCGACCACCGTGACGGCAGCCAGCTCATCGCCCGGGGTCTTGCCGGCGGCGGCATTGGTACCGGTATCGGTATCGTCACCGGAGTTGGTAACAGGTGCGTCTGCGGACGGTTGGGCGTGGACGAGCGTCGGGCAGGCGAGCGCGGCCGCCAGCGCCAGTGCGAGGTGCTTGGTCTTCATTGGGTGCTCTTCGGAGGGGAACGGTTCGGGCGCGGGCTAAGCCCTGCGCCGCCACGTGCAGCCGTCTAAAGGGCGGGAGGACCGCGGGAACCGAGTGCGGGGAAGTTGGACTTCGCCAGGAAAGGCGCGACCAGGCGCAGCGCCGCGTTGACAGCACCTGTTTGCGTGGACACGTCCATCGCCAACGCGGGAACGGCAGGCAGGGAAGACGCCAACAGGGCGCAGTAGCCGCAGTCCTCGTGGGATGCGGGCGCCATCGGACGGCCGTTGTCGACCGGCGCGGCGGGGGCCCCGAGGCCTCCCGTGGTGCACATCGGTCCTGCGACGACGAACGGCCGTGACAGGTCGAGCCGGCTCAATGTCGGCGCCAAGGCCAGCAGCGCAGCGGCCACCAGGGCCAGTCCGCGCATGAAGTTCATTGGCCCAGACAGGATATTCACGTACGTAGTCTAAGCCCCCTGCGCCAGCCGGCATTGACGCAAATCAGGCGCCCCCGCCCCGGCGAGGCTTTTTCTTTTTCCCTAAGATGGCGTTCGTCAGCCCAGGGAGCAACACGCATGCCGACACTTCGAATCGCCGCCGCGACGGCCCTGTGCCTGGTCCTGTCTGCCTGCCAGCCGCAGCCTGCGCCCTCTGCGCCCGACGCAGCCACGCCGGCGAGGCCCGAGACGATTGCCCCAGCATCGGTGCTCGAGCCGTCCGCCGACGCGGCCCTCGTCTTGCCGGGTGCATTGGCCGAAGCCACGACCGTTGCCGATCTCGAAACGAAATTCGGAAAAGCGAACCTGCGCCTGACCGAGGTGCGCGAAACCGACGGCAATGTGCGCCGCAGCCTGGTGCTGTTCCCGGACGATCCCACCCGCCGCGCCTACATCCGCTTCCACGACGACGAGACGATGACCGGCCTGGCCAGCATCCTGGTCAACGATCGCGGCTCGCTGTGGCGCGGCAAGCAGGGCGTGCGCGTCGGCATGAGCTTCGCCGCGCTGCGCAAGGCGAATGGCAAGCCTTTCTATTTCAGCGGCTTTGACGCCGAGGACCGCGGCTGGGTGCGCGACCAGTGGAGCCCGGCGCTCGACGATGACGACGACCGGCTCGGCGCGCTCGACGTGGCGGAGGGCGAGCACATGTATTTCGGCGTGGACCTGGCGGTGCGCGACAAGGGCGCGGCGGCGACCGACACGCCGAAGGAGGATTCGGCCTCCAGCGATGATCCGCGCTACCCGCGCCTGGGCGAACTTGTTGAGGTCACCGCGATCACTGCCTACACGAGCCTGGACGACGAGTGGGAGTAGCCGTCGACGCCTAGAACGGCCGCTCGAAGGAATACTGCCCGGCCACGGGCACATACACGGCCCCGCTCGCGGCGTATTTCGCATCCATCACTACCACCGCGGCGGCGTGGCGGTTGACGTTGCCCAGGCGCCCGCCGCTCTTGGCCAGGTGCGCCCAGAAGGCGCCGTCGGCATCGAGCACCGGCGGGTCGGGCTCGTGCATGAACTGCGGCCCGGGCCGGTTGCCGTTCTCGCGCTGGTGCGCCTCGCGCGCCGCGTCGCGCGCGTCCAGGTCCACGCTGTAATCGATCACGATCATCTCGCCGCTGCGATCGATCGGCGTGTCGTGCGCCTCCAGCACCACGCCCACCAGCGTCACCCGCCGCACGCGATGCCCGCCGATTTCGGACTCGGAGACGATGCGCGCGCTCTCGCGGATGCGCAGGTGGTCGGAGCCCACGCGCTGGAACTCGGCCGGGTTGATGGCCGCGCTGGCGGGCAGCGCGAGCGCGACGAACAGGCAAATCAGCAGGGCGATGCGACGCATGTCTGAACCTGGGTAGTGGCGACGGGGAATCTTCCCATTTCGGCTGATACCTTGAACAACATTATCGGGTCAACCCAGTTCACCCTGTCCGCGAGAGTCGTGGATGGTGGGCTTCCGCGTGGCAGTTGGCGCACAACAGATCGCACTTTTCGACTTCGGCCGCAATGGCTTCGGCGCGACGATTCGAGAGGTTGCGGAGGTCCAGTTCGAACGACTTTCTTGCAGGGTCGCGATGATGCCAGGTGAGTGCAGCGAGGTTTCTTCGGTAGCCGCACTTCTTGCATTCTCCGCCTGCTGCAGCCAAGAGCTCAAGTTTGCGCCGCATGCCCCTGCTCTGCTGATTCTGATAGGACTGCAATCGATTGTTCGTATCCGAGTTCTTGCAGGCGCGAGAACAAAAGCGACGCTGCCTTCCCTCGAGTTTGCGCGAGCAAACAACGCAGCTGACAAGCTTATCGACATTTTTCATAATCCGAATTATGCCCCTTTTCGCCCACACCGCAGCTAACATGGGAGTCGTAGGGCCTATAGCTCAATGGTTAGAGCAGGGGACTCATCGAAAGGTGCCGCCGGCCCGTAATGGCCGGACGGGAACGGGATGAATTCAGGGAAACCGCAGCGGTTCGGCCGGCGGCAATCCTGAGCCAAGCCGGCGGTACACCGCCGGAAGGTGCAGAGACTACCTGGGGGCTTCAGTGCCCTTGATCACAGGCTAGAGCGTCCCGCACCCGACCGTCGCGACATGCGGCGAGGGTGAAGAGATAGTCCGCGCCGGATGGAAACATCCGGGTGTCGCGAATCCCTTGGTTCCAGGTTCGAGTCCTGGTGGGCCCACCACTCGCGCGTCCGAGACCGCGGCCGCTGCCGAGCCCGGCTCGCCTAGCGCAGCTCCGCCGCCATCACCAGTTTCTCCACCGGATAGCCGCGCTGCCGTGCACGCTCGCGCAGCGCCGCGAACTGCGCGCGGTCCATGCTGGCATCGCGGGACAACACCCACAGGTACTTGCGCGAGGGCCCGCCGACGACGGCCCAGCGGTAGTCGGGATCCAGGTCCACCACCCAGTAGTCGGCCCAGACGGCCGGCACCCAGCCCAGCCAGCCCGGCGCGAAGCGCACCTTCAGCGCGCCGGGAGAACCGGGCACCGGCCGCGCGACGCCGACGGACTCGTTGCGTGCGCCGTCCTTGCGCCGGCAGGCGTTGCGCACCTCGATGCTGCCGTCCGCCTGCAGCATGTAGCGCGCGGTGATTCCGGAGGCGCACTTGCGCTGGAAGAACATCGGCAGGTGCGCGATCTCGTGCCACTCGCCAGCGTAGCGTGACAGCTCGAGCGCCGGGACGGGCGCGTTGCCGGGCGCGGCAGGCGCCGGGGCGGCGGCGATGGCCAGCTTGAGCAGAAGCATGTACATGCAGGGTCACTCTCGAAATACGGTGCCCGCAGTTTGCGCCACCCGCGATGACGGCGGCATGAGCGCGTTTCATTCGTGGCGCAGCAGCATCCGACAGCCGCGTCGAGCGCGTGCTCTAGCCGGCTCTGGAATGGTGGCAATCATCCACACAGCGGGGATTGCAGATGCGAATTGCGAACAATGGCGTGCTGCTGGCGGCGCTGGCGGCGCTGGCGGCGCTCGGGCTTTCCGCCTGCAGCCGGGGCACGGAGCTGGCGAACAACGATGCCCGGGGCCTGGTCGCGGCGATCCGCGCCGCCAACGCGTCGCCGGGCGACGACACCATCCGGCTGGCGCGTCGCGGCCTGTACGTGCTGACCGCAGAAGCCGCCCCGGGACTGCTGCTGCCGGCGATCCGCGGCAAGCTGAAGATCGAGGGCAATGGCGCCGAGATCCGCGGCTATTCCGCCGCGCAACTGGCCCTGCTCGAGGTGGCGCGCGACGGCGAGGTGATGCTGCAGGACCTGAGCCTGGCCGAGGGCAGCAATGGCGCCATCCGCAACTTCGGCGAACTGCGGCTGCAGTCGGCGCGCGTGATCGACAGCACCGGCTCGCGTATCTCGGCGATCGTGCTCAACCACGGGGAGCTGTTCGCCAGGGACAGCGAGTTCGCCTACAACGCACTCGACGACAGCCAGCGCGACGCCGGCACCGTGCTCAACTACGGAAAGTTGCGCCTCGACAACAGCCGCATCCATGACAACCGCGTGCAGCAGGTGCGTCCGGGCATCGGCGCCGCCGGCGCGATCCTCAACATGGGCGTGGTGCGGGTGCAGGCGAGCCGCCTGGAGAACAATGTCGCCGGCGAAACGGAAAGGCCGGGCTTCCTGAGCTTCGGCGGCGTACTCAACCTGGGCAACGGCCGGGTCGAGGGCGAACTGCCTGCCGGCAGCACGCGCGAAGCCGGCGAGCCGCTGCAGCTCGCAACGCAGCTGTAACGAAACGCGGCACCATTGCGCCACCTCCTTCAGGCCAGAAGCTTGGGCTGCCAGCGGCGCAGCAGCAAGGTGTTGGCGACCACGCTGACACTGGAGAAAGCCATCGCGGCGCCCGCGAACACCGGGTCGAGCAGGCCGGCCGCCGCCAGCGGAATGCCGACCAGGTTGTAGGCGAAGGCCCAGAACAGGTTCTGGCGGATCTTGCGCGTGGTGCGGCGGGAGATGTCGATCGCCGCCGGCAGCAGGCGCGGGTCGGCGCGCATCAGGGTCACGCCGGCGGTCTGCATGGCCACGTCGGTGCCGCTGCCCATGGCGATGCCGACGTCGGCGGCGGCGAGCGCGGGCGCGTCGTTGATGCCGTCGCCCACCATCGCCACGCGTCCCTCTGCGGACAGCGCGCGCACGAGGGCGGCCTTGTCGCCGGGCAACACGTTGGCGTGCACATCCGCCGGGGCGATGCCGATCGCCCTGGCCACCGCGGCCGCGGCGCCGGCGTTGTCGCCGCTCAGCATCTTCGTGCGCAGGCCCATCGCCTGCAGCGCGGCGACGGCGGCAGCGCTTTCGCTGCGTGGCTGGTCGCCGAAGGCGAGGATGCCGAGCGCTTCGATGCCGGCGTCGCGATCCTGCGCCAGCCAGGACACGGTGCGTCCCTGCGCCTCGTGCAGATCGGCGGCGCTTTTCAGCGCGGCGGTGTCGGCGCCCAGTTCGTCCATCAGGCGCCGGCTGCCCAGCCAGGTTGGCCGACCGGCGACGGATCCCTTCAGGCCGCGGCCCGGCAGGGCGGTGATATCGCTGGCCGCCGCAACCGGCACGCCGGCGCTTTGCGCAGCGGCCATGACCGCGCGCGCCAGCGGATGTTCGCTGCCGGCCTGCAGTGCTGCGGCAACAGCGAGCAAGCCATTGCTATTGCCGCCGCCTGCATCCACGCCCACCAGCGTCGGCTTGCCCACCGTCAGCGTGCCGGTCTTGTCGAAGGCGATGGTGCGCACGCTGCGCAGGGTTTCCAGTGCTTCGGCGTCGCGGATCAGGATGCCGGCGCGGGCGGCGACGCCGGTGCCGGCCATGATCGCGGTCGGCGTGGCCAGGCCCAGCGCGCAGGGGCAGGCGATCACCAGCACGGCGACGGCATTGAGCGTGGCCTGGCTCCAGTCGCCGCTGGCCAGGCCCCAGCCCAGCCAGGTCAGCGCCGCGATCGCCACCACCACCGGCACGAAGATGCTGCTGACCTGGTCCACCAGGCGCTGGATCGGCGCCTTCTTCGCCTGCGCGTCCTCGACCAGGCGGATGATGTGCGAAAGCGCGCTCTCGGCGCCGACCGCGCGCGTGCGCAGCAGCTGGCGTCCTTCCGCATTGATGGCGCCGCCGGTGGCGCGGTCGCCGGGTTCCTTCGCCAGCGGCAGCGATTCGCCGGTGAGCATGGACTCGTCGTGGTGGCTGCGGCCCTCGACGACGTCGGCATCCACTGGCACGCGTTCGCCCGGCAACACGACGACGAGGTCGCCGACGCGCACGCTGTCGATCGCGACTTCGCGTTCCTTGCCGTCCACGGACAGGCGCGCGGTCTGCGGCCGCAGTGCTTGCAGCGCGCGCAGGGCCGCGGTGGTCTGGCGCTTGGCGCGCGCCTCCAGCCACTTGCCGAACAACACCAGCGCGATCACCAGCGCGGCTGCCTCGAAATACAGGCCCTCGTGAGAGCCGGTCAGCACGTGGTACAGGCTCAGTCCGTAGCCGGCGCTGGTGCCCAGCGCGACCAGCAGGTCCATGTTGCCGGTGCGCGCCTTCAGCGCCTTCCAGGCGGCGCGGTAGAAGCGCGCGCCCAGCCAGAACTGCACCGGCGTGGCCAGCGCCAGTTGCACCAGGCCCGGCAGCATCCAGTGCTCACCGAAGAGCGCGCCGAACATCGGCAGGACCAGCGGCAGCGACAGTGCGAGTGCGATCAGCGCATGGCGCAGGTCGCGGCTCGCATTCGCTTCGACGGCGGCCTCGGCCGCCGCGGTGGCCGTGGCCGTGCCGCCATCACCATCGCGGTCCTGCGGCCGCGCGTCGTAGCCGGCGCCTTGCACCGCCGCGACCAGTGCCTGGGCCGAGATGCTCGCGTCCATGCGCACCCGCGCCAGCCCGGTGGCGAGGTTGACGCTGGCCTCGTGTACGCCCGGCACTGCCAGCAGCGCCTTCTCGACGCGGCCGACGCAGGAGGCGCAAGTCATGCCCTCGATCAGCAGCGAGGCCTCGACCGGCGCGAGCGAGTAACCCGCGGCTGCCACCGCCTTGGCGACTGCCGCCGCGGGCACGCTGCCGTCGGTGCGGATGTCGGCGGTTTCCGTGGCGAGGTTGACGCTGGCGGCGAGTACGCCCGGCACCTTGGCCAGGGCCTTCTCGACCCGCCCGACGCAGGACGCGCAGGTCATGCCTTGCACGCCGAAGCGGAATCGGCTCGCGGCGCCCTGGGGCGGAATGGACAGGGTGGCGTTCATGGCGGCTTCCTCGATGGGATCTGCCCGCAGCTTCGGGCTTGCCACCATGGGAAGGTCAAGGATAGCCGCGGCCGGCGCTGCTGTGCCGCTCGGTTTCCTTGGCCGCCTGCAGCGCTTCGTCCAGCACCTCCAGGCCCGGCCCGGCGCCGATGCCGTCGGGCAGCCGCGTCTGGCCGTTTTCCTCGAAGCTGCCGCCGAGCGCGGGCGCATTGGTGTCGCGCGGGTTGATGTCGCCGTGCGGGTCCTGCGCTCGCGGCGGCTGCGTTTCCTTCGCCATCTCAATCTCCCTGGTTCGATGCCGCGTGCGCGGCCTGCTGTCGCACCCACTGTTGGATCTGTGCGCTGCCCATCGCACCGGACTGGCGCGCAACCTCGCGGCCGCCATGGAACAGGATCAGGGTCGGGATGCTGCGGATCTGGAAGCGCGCGCCCAAGCCGGGCTCGGCTTCGGTGTCCACCTTGGCCAGGCGCATGGTCGGTTCCAGCTGCGCGGCTGCGGCTTCGAACTGCGGCGCCATGCCGCGGCATGGCCCGCACCAGGGTGCCCAGAAATCAACCAGCACCGGCAGGCCACCGGTGCCGACGTGGCGATCGAAGCTGCTTTCGTCGAGCACCAGCGGCTTGCCGGTGAACAGGGTCTGGTGGCAGCGGCCGCAGGACGGGCCCTGGCCGAGCTTTTCGCGCGGGACGCGGTTGGGCGCGGCGCAGTGCGGGCAGGGAACGACGAGGCTGTTGTCGGCGATGGTCATGCGCGGTCCTTCCGGGAGCTGGCTCAAGGCTAGTCCCGGGCGCGCAAACCGCGCATGAATCGCAGGTGCACCGAGGCGCTGCCGCGCCGCAGGATTATTCGTCGAAGACGAACAGGTCGAGCGCGTCGTCGCCCACCACCGCACTCGCGCGCAGCGGGTCGGCGGCTGAAACCTTGCCGACGGGGGCGCCGGGCTCGGCGATGGTGCGCAGGCCGTAGCGATGGAAGGTATCGGCCACCAGTTCGGGGTTGGCGGTATCGGGCCAGTCGGGGTCGAAACGCACGTCGGCGATTACCACGCTGCCGTCACCGTCGTCGGCCTGCAGGTGGAACTCGTCCACCCAGTCGAATTCGCGCAGCGCGCGCTCCACGTCCTGGGGCAGGGAGTCGCCGGCCTCGTGGCCCGCGCCGCCTTCGCTGTCGCGCTCGAACAGGTAGTGGCCCATGTCGTCCCTGCCGTCCCCCGGCCCGTGGCGGCTCGCCATGAGCGCACGATACCGAAACCACGGCGGAATGCCGGGGCCGGCGTCCGCTTTCCGACTAGCGGCAGGCGCGCGCCGATAAGTGCGGGCCGGACGGGGAGGCCACACTCGGCGGCGCGGCCGGCGGCTTGCGCGCCACCGGGCGCAGGTAGCATGCTCGGGCCGGGGTCCCGGCTGGAAATCCAAGCAGGCGCAAGGCGCTGGTGGCATGGCGCGTGCCGGGCATGTGCGAATCGAAAAGGCGAACCATGAAGAACCTGAAGATCTGGCAAAAGCTCCTGCTGCTCGCCGCCGTGTTCACGCTGCCCTTCCTGATCGTCACCGCGACGCTGCTGTCCACCGTCAAGGAACAGGTGGACTTCGCGCAGGGCGAGCTGACCGGCGTGGAGTACGCCAGACCCCTGCTGCAGCTGGCGGACGCGCTGCGCAACCAGCGCGCGCTCGCCGACCGCGTGATCGCCGGGGCGCCGCTGCAGTCGCAGCTCGACGCCGGCGCCGGCGAGGTGCAGGCGGCGATGCGCGCCGTGGACGCGGTCTACGCGCGCGCCGACGGCGCCGGGTTCGGCGCAAGGCGCTGGGCCGAGGTGCGCAGCGCGATCTCCGCCCTGCTCGAGCAGCGTGGCCGCAACGCGCAGCAGAGTTTCGATGCCTATTCGAAAGCGATCCACGACGTCGCCGGGCTGGTGGCGTCGGTCGGCGACGTGTCGAAGCTGATCCTCGACCCGCAGCTGGACAGCTACTACCTGATGATCACCCTGCTGACCGAGGGCCCGCAGCTGAGCGAGTACCTCGCACAGGCGCGCCTGCTCGCCTATCCGGTGCCGGGTGGCCCCTCACCGGAGCGCATGGACCGGATGCGCGGGCTGGCCGCGCTGACCGCGGCCGCCGACGAGCGCCTGGCGACCTCGCTGGCGAGCGCGGTGTCCGCCGACGCAGCGCTGGCGGAAAGCCTCGAGGCGCGCGCGCAGGCCGTTTCCGCGGAGGTGCGGCAGACCCGCGAAACCATCGCGCGCCTGTCCGGCGCCGCCGACGCGCCGACCGGCGCCCCGGGCGCCACCGGCATCGGCTCGGTGCGCAGCGGCGCGCTGCTGAAACTGCAGGAGGCGCTGGCGCCGGCGCTGTCGGCATCGCTGGAAAAGCGCAAGGGCAGCTACGCCGTGCGCTTGCGCGACTCCTTCGTGGTTGCACTTCTGGCCTTGCTGTTCGTGCTCGTCGTCGGCGGCTACATCGTGCGCAGCATCACCAGGCCGCTGGCCCAGGTGGTCGGCGTCGCCAACCAGATCGCGGTCGGCAACCTCAACGTGGAAGTGCTGGATGCGCATCGCCAGGACGAGATCGGCTCGCTCGCTCGCGCCTTCGACCGCATGCTGTCGGCCCTGCGCGACCAGGTGCTGCTGGTGCAGGACATCGCCGAGGGCGACCTCACCGGCTCGATCAAGCCGCAGTCGGCCAACGACGACATGGGCAATGCGCTCGGCGAAATGGTGCAGCACCTGTCGGCGCTGGTCAGCGAGGTGCACAAGAGCGGCATCCAGGTGAACACCTCGGCCACGCAGATCTCCGCCACCGCGCGCGAGCAGCATTCCACCGCCACCGAGATCGCCGCCACCACCACCGAGATCGGCGCCACCTCGAAGGAAATCTCCGCGACATCCAAGGAAATGGTCCGGACCATGGCCGAGGTCGCCGCTGCCGCCGAGCAGTCGGCGAGCCTGGCCAACAGCGGCCAGCATGGCCTCACGCAGATGGAAGAAACGCATGCGCCGGGTGATGGAGGCGACCGGTTCGATCAACGCGAAATTGGCCGTATTGAACGAAAAGGCCGGCAACATCACCCAGGTGGTGACCACCATCACCCGCGTTGCCGACCAGACCAACCTGCTCTCGCTCAACGCCGCCATCGAGGCCGAGAAGGCCGGCGAATACGGCCGCGGCTTCAGCGTGGTGGCGACGGAAATCCGTCGCCTCGCCGACCAGACGGCAGTCGCGACCTACGACATCGAGCAGATGGTGCAAGCGAGATCCAGTCTGCGGTGTCCGCCGGCGTGATGGGCATGGACAAGTTCTCCGAGGAAGTGCGCCGCGGCATCGAGGAAGTGGAGCAGGTCGGCTCGCAGCTGTCGCAGATCATCCAGCAGGTGCAGCAGATGGCGCCGCGCTTCGAGGCCGTCAGCGAAGGCATGCGCGCGCAGGCCACCGGCGCCGAGCAGATCACCCAGGCGCTGTCGCAGTTGGCGGAGGCGGCGCTGCAAACGGTCGAGTCGCTGCGGCAGTCGAACCAGGCGATCGACGGCCTGCACCAGTCGGCGACCGGCCTGCGCGAAGGCGTGTCGCGCTTCAAGCTGGCGAACTGAAGGCCGGCCGGGCGCACGCCGGTGCTCTTCCTGCTGTTCCGGCTGGGCAATGACCGCTACGCGATCGCCGCGCGACAGGTCGCGGAAGTACTGCCGATGCTGGAGTCCAAGCACATCCCGCAGGCGCCGGCAGCAGTGCGCGGCGCCTTCGATTTCCGCGGCCAGCCGGTGCCGCTGATCGACCTGACGCAACTGGCGCTCGGCCGGCCGGCGCGCGAGCAGCTGTCCACGCGCATCGTGCTGGTGGACTATCCCGACGGCCGTGGCGGTATGCGCCTGCTCGGGCTGCTGGCCGAGCACGTCACCGAGACCTTCCAGCGCAACCCGGAGGATTTCCGCGATGCCGGCGTGGAAGTACCTGACGCGCCGTGGCTAGGACGCGTGGCCAGCGACGCCGGCGGGCTGGTGCAGTGGGTGGAAGTGTCGCAGTTGCTGACGCCGGAACTGCGCGCGCTGCTGTTCCCGGCCGAGGCGGCCTGATGCCGGGCGTGGATTTCGAGGGCCTGCTGCGCGAGGCGATCGGCCTGGATGCCTCTTCGCTGGGGCCGAGCGCGATCGCGCGCGCGGTGGCGGCGCGGCAGGCGGCCTGCCGCCTCGACGACGTGCATGCCTACTGGCTGCGCGTGCGCGCCTCGCCCACCGAGTTGCAGGAACTGGTCGAGGCGGTGGTGGTGCCGGAGACCTGGTTCTTCCGCGACCCCGCCGCCTTCGCGGCGCTGGCGGCGATGGCGCGCGGCGAGCTGGTGGCCAATCCCGCGCGTGCGGACCTGCGCCTGCTCAGCCTGCCCTGTTCCTCCGGCGAAGAACCCTACTCGATGGCGATCGCGCTGCTCGACGCGGGGCTGCCCGCGAACCGCTTCCGCATCGACGGCGTGGACATCAGCGCGCGGGTGATCGCGCTGGCCGAGCGCGGCAGCTACGGGGTGAACTCCTTCCGCGGCAACGAGCACGGTTTTCGCGATCGCCATTTCCAGTCCGGCGCGCCCGGGCGCTGGCAGCTGAATGACGAGGCGCGCGCGCGCGTGAGCCTGCAGCAGGGCAATCTGTTCGCCGCCGATTTCCTGCCAGGGCGCGCGCTCTACGACTTCGTGTTCTGCCGCAACGTGCTGATCTACTTCGACCAGGAAACGCAGGCACGGGCGGTGCAGGTGCTGTTGCGGCTGCTGGCGCCGGGCGGCTGCCTGTTCGTCGGCCCGTCCGAAACCGGCCTGCTGCCGCGCGAGCGTTTCGTCTCGGCGCAACTGCCCATGGCCTTCGCCTACCGACAGGTGGACAAGGCGCCCGCGGCCGCGCCACGCAAGCGCGAACCGGCGCCACCACTGCCGCTGCCGAAACGGATGAAGGGCCCTGCCGCGCCGGCGCCCGCGATTGGCTCCACAGGCAGCAATCGGGCGCCGGCCGCGAACGACGCCGACGCGCTGGTGCGCGTGCGCGCCCTCGCCGACCAGGGCCGCCTGGCGGAGGCTTTCGCCGCCGGCGAGCGCCTGCTGCGCGAGCAGGGTCCGAGCGCCGATGGCTATTGCCTGCTGGGCACCATTCGCGGCGCGGCCGGCGACGGCGCCAGCGCCGACCGGCTCTACCGCAAGGCGCTGTACCTGGACCCCGAGCACCGCGAGGCGCTCGCGCACCTGGCCTTGCTGCTGGAATCGCGCGGCAGCGGCGACCAGGCGCGCGTCCTGCGCACGCGACTGCGCCGGCTCGGCGATGGTGATGCGGCATGAGCGTGGTCATCGATGCCTGCTGGAACCGCATCGGCGTGCACGGCGACGCCAGCTGCGGCGAGCTGGCCGTGCACGTGCATTGCCGCAATTGCCCGCGCTATTCGCAGGGCGCGCTGCAGCTGCTCGACCGCGGCCGCGTACACGACCTGGCCGCCACCACGAAACTGTTCGCGGCCGACAAGCTGCAAGCGCAGCGCGGCGGCAAGTCGCTGTTCCTGTTCCGGGTCGGCCCGGAGTGGCTGGGCCTGCCCACCGGTGTGCTCGACGAAGTCGCTGACCTGCGCGCCATCCACGCGCTGCCGCACCGGCGCAACGGCGTGGTGCTGGGCGTGGCCAACGTGCGCGGCGAGCTGATCGTCTGCGTGTCGCTGGCGCAGCTGCTCGGCATCGAGGGCGCGGGTGCAGAGGCCGATACGCGCGAGCGCCGGCAGGCGCTGCGCCGGCTGCTGGTGGTGCGCGAGCGCGGCCTGCGCCTGGCCTTCCCGGTGGACGAAGTGCACGGCGCGCTTCGCTACGACGAAGCCACGCTCAAGCCCGCGCCAAGCACGGTGGCGCGCGCCACCGCCAGCTACAGCCGCGCGGTGCTGCCCTGGGAAGGGCAGGCGGTCGGCGTGCTGGACGAGGAACTTCTTTTCCACAGCCTCAACCGGAACCTCGAATGAGCCCGGACCTGAGCCAGTTCTCGATGCACGACCTGTTCCGCCTCGAGGTGGAGGGACAGCGTGAAGTATTGACCGCCGGGCTGCTGCACCTGGAACGCGAGCCCGGCGATGCGACCCGGCTCGAGGCCTGCATGCGTTCGGCGCACTCGCTCAAGGGCGCGGCGCGCATCGTCGGCCTGGGCGCGGCGGTGGCGGTCGCGCATGCGATGGAGGACTGCTTCGTCGCCGCGCAGCGCGGCGAGTCGTCGCTCGGGCAGCGGCGCATCAACCTGTTGCTGCGCGGCCTCGACCTGCTGGTGCTGGTGGCGAACACGCCGGAGACCGAAGCTTCGCCTTGGCAGGACGCGGCCGCGCCCGAGGCGCAAGCCTTCGTCAGCGACCTGGCCGCGGCGCTCGCGGCGCCCGCCGTCGAGGCCGCGCCGTCGCCTGCAACTTCACCGGCGCCGGTGCAGAAGAGGACGCGCAAGCGCGCCGGTGAAGCGCCACGCGAGCGTCGCGAGGAGAACGGGCGCCGCCGCGAGCCCGGCGAGCGCGAAGCGCAGGAACGGCGCAGCGAGGTCGAGCGCAACATCCTCGCCTCGCCGGTGGGCCTGCCGGCCGACGGCGACGCGCGCGACCGCACCCTGCGCGTCGCCGCGCAGAACCTCAACCGCCTGCTCGGCCTGAGTGGCGAATCGCTGGTCGAATCGCGTTGGGTGGCGCCGTTTGCGGAATCGCTGCTGCGGCTCAAGCGCATGCAGGGCGAGGCGGGGCGGCGGCTGGGCCAGCTGCAGGAGCGCCTGCCGGCGGCGGCGCTGGACGAGCGCAGCCAGGCCGGGCTGTCGGAACTGCGCGCGCGCATGGCTGAGTGCGAGCGCTTCCTGGCGCAGCGCCTGGAGGAACTCGATCTTTACGACCAGCGTTCGGGCAGCGTCGCGCGCCGGCTCTACGACGAGGCGCTCGCCTGCCGCATGCGCCCGTTCGCCGACCGCATCGGTGCCTTCCCGCGCCTGGTGCGCGACCTCGGCCAGGAACTGCACCGACGCGTGCGCCTGGAGATCGTCGGCGAGAACACGCAGGTGGACCGCGACATGCTCGACAAGCTCGAGGCACCGCTCAGCCACCTGTTGCGCAACGCGGTCGATCACGGCATCGAGGCGTGCGGAGGAACGCGTTGCCGCCGGCAAGCCCGCCGAAGGGCGCATCGTGCTGGAGGCCCGCCACGGCGCCGGTATGCTGCAGATCAGTGTCTCCGACGACGGCCGCGGCATCGACCTGGAGCGCGTGCGCGCCACCGTCGTCGCAGCGCGGCCTGACCGTGGCCGAGGTCGCGGCGCAGCTGACGAGGCCGAGTTGCTCGAGTTCCTGTTCCTGCCCGGTTTCACCATGCGCGACACCGGTCACCGAGATCTCCGGTCGCGGCGTCGGGCTGGACGCGGTGCAGGACATGGTCAAGCAGCTGCGCGGCTCGCGTGCGCGTGAGCACGCGACCCGGGCCGCGCGCGCGCTTCCAGATGCAGTCTGCCGCTGACCGTGTCGGTGGTGCGCGCGCTGGTCGCCGAGATCGGCGGCGAGCCCTATGCCTTCCCGCTCGCCTTCATCGTCAACACCACCAGCTGCCGCGCGGGTCGATCCAGGTCGCTGGAAGGGCGCCAGCATTTCGACAGCGACGGCCGCCGCGTCGGGCTGGTGCGCGGCGCAGCAGGTGCTCGGCGGGCACGACCCCGCGCTCGCGCGCGCAGAGCTGCCGGTGATGGTGGTGGGCGACCACAACAGCCGCTATGGCCTGGTGGTGGACCGTTTCCTGGGCGAGCGCGAGCTGGTGGTGCAACCGCTGGACCCGCGCCTGGGCAAGATCAAGGACGTCAGCGCCGGCGCTCTTCTGGATAACGGCGCGCCGGTCTTGATCGTGGACACCGTCGATCTGATGCGTTCGATCGACAAGCTGATCGCCACCGGCCACCTGGACAAGGTCGGAGCCGGCGACGGCCGCGGCGGCGGGCCGCGGCGCAAGCGCGTGCTGGTGGTCGACGACTCGCTGACCGTGCGCGAGCTGGAGCGCAAGCTGCTCGAGCAGCGGCGGCTTCGAGGTGGAGGTGGCGGTGGACGGCGCCGACGGCTGGAACGCCGTGCGCGTAGGCCAGTTCGACCTGGTGGTCACCGACGTGGACATGCCGCGCATGGACGGCATCGCTTTGGTGTCCATGATCAAGCAGGACGCGCGCCTGGCGCATACGCCGGTGATGATCGTCAGCTACAAGGACCGCGAGGAGGACCGACGTCGCGGCCTCGAGGCCGGCGCCGACTTCTACCTCACCAAGGGCAGCTTCCACGACGAGACGCTGCTGCAGGCAGTGCACGACTTGGTCGGCGACGCGCTCGCGCGCGAGGAACCCGCGGCAACGGCGAGGCCGGCCTGATGCGCATCGGCATCGTCAACGACTCGCCGATCGCCACCGAGGCGCTGCGGCGTTCGCTCGCCTTCAAGCCGGGGCTGGACGTGGCCTGGACCGCGGCCGACGGCGCGCAAGCGGTGCTGTGCGCGCGGCGCGACACGCCCGACCTGCTGCTGATGGACCTGATCATGCCCGGCGTGGACGGCGTCGAGGCCACGCGCCAGATCATGGCGCAGAGCCCGTGCGCGATCCTTGTCGTTACCGCTTCGATCGGCGCGCAGAGCTGGCGCGTGTTCGAGGCCATGGGCCATGGCGCGCTGGACGCGGTGGATACTCCGGAACTTGGCCTGGGCGAGGACCGGGCTGCCGCGCAGACGCTGCTGCGCAAGATCGACACCATCGCCCGCCTGATCGGCGACAAGTCGCCCAAGTTGCCGGCGGCCAAGAGCACGCGCAAGCACTCGGGCTCGCCGCTGATCGCCGTCGGCGCCTCCTCCGGCGGCCCTGCCGCAATCGCGAAGCTGCTGGGCGGGCTGCCGGCGGACCTCAGCGCCCCGGTGGTGATCGTGCAGCACATTGACCAGCAGTTCGCCGCCGGCATGGCCGACTGGCTGCAGCAGTTTTCGCCCTGGCCGGTGCGCATCGCCGCCGAAAATGAACGGCCCGAGCCCGGCGCGGTGCTGCTGGCCGGCACCGCCGACCACCTGGTTTTCAAGACGCCCGAGCGCCTCGGCTACACTGCCGACCCGGTCGCCTACGTGCACCGGCCCTCGGTGGACGTGTTCTTCGACAGCTGCAAGCGGCATTGGCGCGGCGAGCTCTACGCGGTCATGCTCACCGGCATGGGCCGCGATGGCGCGGTGGCGATGAAGGCGCTGCGCGACGCGGGCCACTACACCGTGGCGCAGGACGCCGCCAGCAGCGCCGTGTACGGGATGCCCAAGGCGGCGGCCGAGCTCGGCGCGGCGGTGGAGGTGCTGCCGTTGCAGGCAATCGCGCCGCGGCTGGGGCGGCTGGTCGCTGGCGAGACGTGGAGAAAGACCCGATGAACGAACTGGAGCCAGGCACCGAAGCGCCGTCGCCGCCGCGCGACGAGGGCGCGATCGTCGTGTTCCTGGTGGACGACCAGGCGATGATCGGCGAGGCGGTGCGGCGCGCGCTCGCCAGCGAGTCCGACATTGCCTTCCACTATTGCGGCTCCGGCGCGCAAGCGGTGGCGCTGGCGGAATCGGTGCACCCGACCGTCATCCTGCAGGACCTGGTGATGCCGGAAGTGGACGGCATGACGCTCGTGGGGCGCTATCGCAGTAATCCCGCCACCCGCGACATCCCGATCATCGTGCTGTCGTCCAGGGAAGACGCGGTGGTGAAGAGCGAAGCCTTCGCCGCCGGCGTCGACGACTACCTGGTGAAGCTGCCGGACCGCGTCGAGCTGATCGCGCGCGTGCGCCACCATTCCAAGGGCTACCTGGCGCGCCTGCAGCGCGACGCCGCCTACCGCGCGCTGGACGAAAGCCAGCAAAAGCTGCTGGAGATGAACCGCGCCCTGCAGCGGCTGAGCCACGTCGACGGGCTCACCGGCCTGAGCAACCGGCGCTACCTCGACGAGTACCTGGGCACCGAATGGAAGCGCGCGGCGCGCGAGCTCAACGAGTTTTCGGTGCTGATGATCGACGTGGACAACTTCAAGAAGTTCAACGACAGCCAGGGCCACCTGGCCGGCGATGAGGTGCTCAAGCAGGTCGGCAATGCGGTGCGGCAGGCGCTGCACCGCCCCGCCGACCTGGCCGCGCGCTTCGGCGGCGAGGAGTTCGTGGTGGTGCTGCCGGGCACCGGCCTGGCTGGCGCGCAGGTGATGGGCGAACGCATCTGCCGGCGGGTGGAATCGCTGGGCGTCGCGCATGGCGCCGGCAAGGTGGTCACCGTGAGCATCGGCGGCGCCAGCACCGAGCCGGTGCGCGGCGGCCAGCCGACCGACCTGCTCGCCGCCGCCGACGAGGCGCTGTACCAGGCCAAGCACGCGGGCAAGAACCGCGCCGTGCTGCGTGAACTCGACGTGCCGCAGGAGAACAGCGCCGATGCTTGAGACGGTCGAGCAGCAGACGCGGCCGCGGCCGGCCTGGAGCGTGATCTGGCTGCATGGCCTGGGCGCGGACGGGCACGACTTCGCGCCGATCGTGCCCGAGTTGCTGCGTCCGGACTGGCCGGGCATCCGTTTCGTGTTCCCGCATGCGCCGGTGCGCCCGGTCACCATCAACGGCGGCGTGCCGATGCGCGCCTGGTACGACATCAAGAGCCTGTCCACCGACGACCGCGCCGACGAGGCCGGGCTGCGCGAGAGCATGGCCGAGGTCGACGCGCTGATCGCGCGCGAGCGCGATCGCGGCGTGCCGCCGGCGCGGCAGTTGCTGGTCGGCTTTTCGATGGGTGGGGCGCTGGCGCTGGCCAGCGGCCTGCGCCGTGAAGCGCCGGTCGCCGGCATCGCGGCGCTGTCGGCGTACCTGCCGCTCGGCCCGCAGACCGCGGCCGAGCTGACGCCGGGTGGCAAGGCCACGCCGGTGTTCATGGCGCATGGCAGCCAGGACCCGGTGGTTGCCCCGGCCTGGGGCAGCCGCAGCCGCGATGCGCTGCAGGCGCTCGGGGTGCAGGTCGAGTGGCGGACCTATCCGATGCCGCACTCGGTGCACCCGGACGAGGTGCGCCACCTCGGCGACTGGATGACCGCGCGTTTCCAGGACCGGCGCGCCTGAACCATACTGCGGGCATGGCCGACGCCCGCGTACCCTGGCTTCCGGACTTCTGTCGCTTGCCGCGCATTGCCGCCGTGCTCGCCATCGCCGAGCTGGTCGTGGTGGTGGTGCGCCTGGCGCCCAGCCAGTCCCCGGCCTGGAGCGCAGCCGAGTTCCTCGCCGCCAGCGCCTTCGCGCTGTGGCTCGGGCTGGTGCTCGCGATCGTGTACTGCAAGGCGCGCCCGCTGCTGGCGGCGCTGCCGGTGCCGGTCGGCATCGCCTGTGCCTTGTTGCTGCCGCTGCTGCTGGGCGCGGGCGGCGCCTGGGCGATCCAGGTGGTGGACCTGGGCCTGGGCACGCAGTACACGCTGCCGCTGGCGCAACGCTGGCGCTTCATCGGCAGCGTCGCCGGCCTCGCCACGCTGATCTCCGCGCTGGCGCTGCGCTACTTCTACGTCAGCGAGCAGTGGCGCGCGCGCGTGCGCGCGGCCTCGAAGGCGGAAGTCGAGGCGCTGCAGGCGCGCATCCGCCCGCATTTCCTCTTCAATTCGATGAATACCATCGCCAGCCTGGTGCGCACCGATCCGGCCACCGCCGAGCGCGCGGTGGAGGACCTGTCGGAGCTGTTCCGCGCGGCGCTCGGCGCCGGCCAGGGCGACTCCACCCTCGGCGAGGAGATCGCCCTGGCCGAACGCTACCTCGCCATCGAGGCACTGCGCCTGGGCCCGCGCCTGCGCGTGGCCTGGCGCATCGACGCGGCGGCGCCGCGCGAACTGCGCATGCCGCGCCTGATGCTGCAGCCGCTGCTGGAGAACGCGGTCGTGCACGGCATCGCGCCGTTGCCCGCGGGTGGCGAGGTGGAGATCGACATTGCCTGCGAAGGCAAGCGGCTGCGCATCGCCGTGCGCAATCCCTCGCTGGCGCCGCGTGAACGCGACGGCGGCAACCAGCATGCGCAGGACTCGATCGCGCAACGGCTGGCCTATCATTTCGGCAGCGAGGCCCGCCTGAGCCGTGGCTTCGAGGACGGAACCTACCGGTGCGAGCTGAGCCTGCCCCTGCCATGAAGCTGCTGATCGCCGACGACGAGGTCCCGGCCCGGCAGCGCCTGCGCGCGCTGCTCGCGGAGCTGGGCGACTGGGAAGTGGCGGGCGAGGCGGGCAACGGCCGTGAAGCCGTGGAGCAGGCGCTGGCGCTGGGCGTGGATGCGGTGTTGCTCGACATCGCCATGCCGGTGATGGACGGACTCGAAGCCGCGCGCCACCTCGCGCGCGCGCAGCCGGCGCCGGCGGTGATCTTCTGCACCGCCTACGACGAGCACGCGCTCGCGGCCTTCGAGGCGGCCGCGGTGGACTACCTGGTCAAGCCGGTGCGCCGCGAGCGCCTGGCCGAGGCGCTGGAGCGCGCGCGCCGCGCCCGCGCCGCCGCCGCGCCGGCGCCGCCATTGCCGGATTTCGGCGACGGCCACCGCCAGCGCAGCCACCTGTCGGCGCGCATGCGCGGCAGCCTGCGCCTGATCCCGATCGAGGACGTGCACTACCTGCAGGCCGAGGAAAAATACGTGCTGGTGCACCACGCGCGCGGCGAGGACCTGATCGAGGAATCGCTGAAGTCGCTGGAGCAGGAGTTCGGCGACCGTTTCCAGCGCATCCACCGCAATTGCCTGGTGGCCAACGACGAGTTCCAGGAACTGCGCCGCCTGCCCGACGGGCAGGTGCAGGCGGTGCTGCGCCACGGCAAGCTGCCGCTGGAAGTGAGCCGGCGTTGCGTCGCCAGCCTGCGCGAACGGCTGCGGCACCTGTAGCGCCATGACTTCGCGCCGCGGGCCCTCGGACACCCAGCAGATCGACCTGCAGGAGGAGAACCTGCCCGGTTCCGGGGACAGCTTCCTGGTGGTGATCGAAGGCCCGCGCCTGGGCCGCTGCGTGCGCCTGGAGGACGGTCCGCTGGTGATCGGCCGCTCGCCGGAGGCCGGCTTCAGCATCGAGCATCCTTCGGTCTCGCGGCTGCACTGTTGCGTGCAGCGCGAGGCGCAGGGTGCCAGCGCGCGCGACCTGGACTCGAAGAACGGCACCCGCGTCAACGGCCGGCGCGTGCGCGGCGCCGAACTGCGCGACGGCGACCATTTGCTGGTGGGCGAGGTGCTGCTGAAATTCGTCGCCGGTGGTGGCGCGGAGGCGCGCTACCACGAAGCGCTGTACGGGCTGGCCAACCTGGACAGCCTGACCCAGCTGCACAACCGGCGCGCTTTCCGCGAGGCGATCGACCAGGCCGTGGCGCGGGCCGGCGGGCAGGCCTTGCCGCCCGCCGTCGCCATCCTCGACCTGGACCATTTCAAGCAGGTCAACGACCGCCTCGGCCACGACGCCGGCGACGCGGTGCTACGCCGGCTGTCGGCGATCCTGCGCGGCTGCCTGCGCCCGGGCGACATCGCCGGCCGCCTGGGCGGCGACGAGTTCGCGGTGCTGTTCGGCGCTATTGCCGCGGAGGAAGCAGCCGCGTGGTGCGAGCAGCTGCGCGCTTCGGTCCTCGACCAGGGCCTGGAGCAGCCCGGCCTGCCGCTGTCGCTGAGCATCGGCCTGGCCAGTTGGGTGCCGGCGATGGGCGACGCGCATGAATTCATGCGCCTGGCCGACATGGCGCTGCTGCGCGCGAAGGGCGCTGGCCGCAACTGCGTGCGCCCGGCGATAATGGGCGCATGACCCCGACCTTCCGACTGGCCACGCGCCAGAGTGCCCTGGCCCTGTGGCAGTCCGAACACGTTGCCGCGCGCCTGCGCGCCGCGCATCCCGGCCTCGACGTGCAGTTGCTGCCGATGAGCACGCGCGGCGACCGCATCCTCGACCGCCCGCTGGCCGAGATCGGCGGCAAGGGCCTGTTCCTCAAGGAGCTGGAAGTCGCCATGCTGGAAGGCGAGGCCGACGCCGCGGTGCATTCGCTGAAGGACGTGCCGATGGAGCTCGACGGCCCCTTCGCGCTGGCGGCGGTGCTGGAGCGCGGCGATCCCTTCGACGCCTTCGTCTCCGAACGCCACACCGACTTCGACGCGCTGCCCGCCGGCGCCCGCGTCGGTACTTCCTCGCTGCGCCGGCAGGCGCAATTGCGCGCGCGCCGCGGCGACCTGCAGGTGCTCGACCTGCGCGGCAACGTCAACACGCGCATCGCGCGCATGCAGTCCGGCGACTACGACGCCATCATCCTGGCCTGCGCGGGGCTGGAGCGGCTCGGGCTGTCGCGCTTCATCCGCCATCGCCTGGACGCGCCGAGCTGGCTGCCGGCGGTGGCGCAGGGCGCGATCGCGGTCGAATGCCGCGAGGACGACGCGCGCGCACTGGAGTTGCTGCAGGTGCTCGAGCACCGCGGCACGCGCGTCTGCGTCGAGGCCGAGCGCGCCATGAACCGGCGCCTGCACGGCAGCTGCACCGTGCCGGTCGCCGCCTACGCGACCCTCGACGGCGGCGTGCTGTCGTTGGAGGGCCTGGTCGGCGATGCCGCCAGCGGCGAATGCATCCGCGCCAGCGAAGTCGGCCGCGCCGCCGACCCGGAGGGGCTCGGCCGACTGGTCGCCACCGAACTGATGCTGAAGGGCGCCGGCCGCATCCTCGGCCTGCCCTGAGAAAATGGGCTGGGGAAAATGGGGTCAGAGGAGATTTTGCCGCGCAAAATCTCCTCTGACCCCATTTTCCCCAGCCCATTTTCTCAGTAGTAGAGGGTGACGAGGTGTTTGGCTTCGGCGAAGAACAGCCAGCGCTCCACCACCGCGCCGAGCAGCGCACTCGCCGCGGCGATCGCCATCAGCGCACCGGCGGCGTCGAAGTGCGGCAGCAGCCATAGCGGCAGCGACAGCAGCGCCGGCAACGCGGCGAACAACAGCAGCGCGATCGTGCGCAGCCGCTGTGCATGCTTGCGCGCCAGCACGAAGCCCATCTCGCGCAACAGGTAGTTGGCTTCGGTATGCGGGCGCTCGAACACGCGCACCGCCCGCGCCTGCGGCAGGCCGAGCGCGGAGCTGCGCGAGAGCACGCCGCGGCCCTGGTCGATGCTGCGCCAGACGTGGCGCTTCAGCCGCCACAGCAGCAGCGCGCCCGCGACCGCACCGAAGCCGGCCATGTTGGGCACCGGCGCGCCGGCCAGGCCGAACACCGCCGCCAGCAGCAGGCCGCCGGTGAACAGCGCGAACAGCAGGTACAAAGGCAGCACCAGCGGATGCGTCCACGCCGGAATGGGCTTGAGCGAAGCGTAGATCATCGCCGTGCAGCCGACCGTGACCAGCGACAGCGACAGCAAAAGGAAGCCGGCGACGCCCATCGCAGGTCCGGAGGCCAGCCGCGCCGTGTCATCTGCACGCAGCAGTTGCGCGCCCAGCCACAGCGCGGGCGCAAAGCAGGCCAGCGCGGCGATGCCTTCGCGCGACAGCCAGGAACTGCGCCACTGGCTGAAGGCGCGCCAGGCGCGCGTCGGCTGCCCGAGGTGCAGCAACGAACTGCACAGACCCGCGACCGCAAGCGCCGCGCCGAACACGAGCGCGATGCCGGCGGGCCAGCGACCCGGCAGTTGCCCGGCCATGGCCAGCCAGCCCAGCCAGGCGAACAGGCCGAAGCCGGCGCCTGAGGCGGTGGTGAAGAAGATCACCGAAAAAGAGGGATGCATGTCAGCGGCTCAGCGCGCGGTCGAGCCAGCGCAGCAGGGGATTGATCGCAGCCGCGTCCAGCGCTTCCACCGGTGGCGCCGCATCGGCCGGCACGTCGCCTTCGCGCGTGCGGCGCGGCCGCGGCGGCAGGTACTTGTTGACCGGGCGATAGCCCAGTTCTGGCATCAGGTCGCGGCCGCCGCGCGCCGCCACCAGCAGCGAGACCGCGGAGTCGGGATCGCCCAGGTCGCCGAAGTGGCGCGC
Organism: uncultured Gammaproteobacteria bacterium; assembly: GCA_963707625.1. GTDB lineage: Bacteria > Pseudomonadota > Gammaproteobacteria > Xanthomonadales > Xanthomonadaceae > Arenimonas. The sequence goes on along the minus strand of CAVPQV010000002.1, from coordinate 17,913 downwards.
GCGCGTGGGACAGGCCTGCACGCAGGCCGGCTGCCGCGATTCCTCGGGGATGTGTTCGTTGTAGATGCGGTCCACGCACAGCGTGCATTTCTTCATCACGCCGTCCACTTCGGAATACTCGCGCGCGCCGTAGGGGCAGGCCCAGCTGCACAGCTTGCAGCCGATGCACTTGTCCTCGTCCACCAGCACGATGCCGTCCTCGGCGCGCTTGTAGGAGGCACCGGTCGGGCACACGCTGACGCAGGCGGGTGTTTCGCAGTGCAGGCAGGAGCGCGGAAAGTGCAGGCTCATGGCGGGTTGGTCGGCGTCGGCGGCGAGCTCGTAGCTGTGCACGCGGTTGAACCACACGCCCATCGGTTCCTTGCCGTAAGGCTGCTCGTCGGTCAGCGGGGCGGCGATGCCGCCGGCGTTCCATTCCTTGCAGGCCACCGCGCAGGCGTGGCAGCCAACGCAGGTGTCCAGGTCGATCACCAGGCCCAGCTTTTTCGCCGAAGGTGGCGGCAGCATCGTCATCGCCTGCTCCCGCGGAATTGCGCGCCATAGCGCAGCGGCGCAGCGCTGGCGGCCGGGCCGGGCAGGGGATCGAACTGCGGCGTGCTGGCGCCGTCTGCGGCCACGCCCGCTTTCGTCAGCCGCACGCGCAGGTCGAACCACGCTGCCTGGCCGGTGACCGGATCGGCATTGGCGTAGTCGGCCTTCGGCGTGCGGTCGGAGATCAGGTGGTTGAGCAGGAAACCCTGCTGCCCCTCGGGCGCGTCCTTCGCCAGTTTCCACGCGCCGCGGCGCTTGCCGATCGCATTCCAGGTCCACACCGTATCCGGCTGCACGTTGGCGGCCAGGCGCACCGGCACGGTGATGCGACCGTGGTGCGAATCCAGGTGCGTCCAGTCGTCGTCGGCAAGGCCGTGCGCAGCGGCGGTGTCGGGATGCAGGTACAGCCAGTTGCGCGCGGTGATCTGCCGCAGCCAGGCGTTCTGCGAACCCCAGGCGTGGTACATGAAAGGCGGCCGCTGGGTCACCGCCGACAGCGGATAGACGCCGAGGTCCACCTGCGTGCCCTCGAAAGGTTCGTACCAGAAGGGCAGCGGATCGAAATAGCGCGCCACGCGCTCGCGCTCGCGTTCCGGCGGCTGCACGTGCGCCGTGTCCCTGCGCGGCGAGGCGGAATTTCTGCAGCGTCTCCGAGTACAGCTGCAGCACCACCGGCGTCGGCGCTGGCGATGAAGCCCATCCTCGCCGACCACTCCAGGTAGTCGCGGTTGGCCATCTTGAAATAGCGTGCGGAGGCGGGCATCTCCGCGCGCCAGAAGCCGCCGTTGGCGATGTAGCGCTGCAGTTGCTGCGGGTTCGGTGCGCCCTTGCCGTGCGACTCGCCGTCGGCTCCGCGCCAGCCGGCGAGCAGGCCGACGCCGGGTGCGCGCTCGTGGTTGACGATGTAGTCGGCGTAATCGCGCGCAGCGCGCGCTGCCGTCCTCGCGCAACAGCGCCGGCAAGTCGCAGGCGCGCGCCCAGTTCCAGCAGCACGTCCTGGAAGCCGCGCACCTGCCGGCCGGGGTCCTCGGCATCCACCGGCAGCAGCGGATGGCGGATCGCGTCGGCGGCGCCGTCGGCGTCGGAGATCGGGCGGTCGAGCATGGACATCGCGTCGTAGCGTTCCAGGTAGGTCGTGTCCGGCAGCACCAGGTCGGCGTAGGCGACCATCTCGCTGGAATAGGCATCGGAGTAGATGATCTTCGGGATGCGGTATTCGCCGCTGGCGTCCTTGTCGGTGAGCCAGTGCATGGTCTGGCCGGTGTTCATCGCCGAGTTCCAGCTCATGTTGGCCATGAACAGGAACAGCACGTCGATCGGCGCCGGGTCCTGCGCCCAGGCGTTGCGGATCACCGTGTGCAGCATGCCGTGCACGGCGAGCGGATAGCGCCAGGAGTAGGCGTGGTCGATGCGCCGCGGCTCGCCGCGCGCGTCCACCAGCAGGTCCTCGGGGCCGTGCACGAAACCCAGCGGCGGCGCGTCCAGGCGGCCGTCGGCGCCGCGCGCCTTGCCCGGCCGGTTCGCCGGCGGGATCGGGCGCGGGAACGGCGGCTGGTAGCGGAAGGAGCCCGGCGCATCCACGGCGCCCAGCAGCAGCTGCAACACGTGCAGCGCACGGCAGGTATGGAAGCCGTTGCTGTGCGCGCTGATGCCGCGCATCGCGTGCATCGCCACCGGCCGGCCTTCCATATCGGCGTGCACACGGCCTTGCGCGTCGGTCCACGGGATCGGCAGGCGCAGGCCGCTGTCGAAGGCGGCGGCGGCCAGTTCGCGCGCGATCCGCCGGATCGTCTCCGCGGGCACGCCGCAGCGCTCGGCCACGGCCTCGGGCGCGTACTGCGGATCCAGGTACCGTTCGGCCAGCAGGTGGAAGACCGGCCACGCGCGCGCGGCCATCGGCGGTGCGGAAATCGCCGACCACGGCCGGCTGCACATCGATCGAATCGGCAGGCGCGGGGGCGGCGTTGGCGCGATCCCAGCACAGCGGCCGCCCGGCTTCGTCGCGCACGAACAGGCCGTCGTCGGCCTCGCCCGGCGCCGCGCGCACCAGCCAGTGCGCGTTGGTATAGCGCACCAGGTAGTCGAGGTCGATGCGGTCGGCGCGCAGCAGCTCGTGCACCAGCGCGAAGGCGAACAGGCCGTCGGTGCCCGGGCGGATGCCGATCCACTCGTCGGCGACGGCGCCGTAGCCGGTGCGCACCGGATTGACCGCCACGATCTTGGCGCCGCGCCCCTTCAGCTTGCCCAGGCCGAGCTTGATCGGATTGGAATCGTGGTCCTCGGCCACGCCCCACAGCATCAGGTAGTTGCAGTGCTCCCAGTCGGGCTCGCCGAACTCCCAGAAACTGCCGCCCAGCGTGTACAGGCCGCCCGCGGCCATGTTCACCGAGCAGAAGCCGCCGTGCGCGGCGTAGTTGATGGTGCCGTACTGCTGCGCCCACCAGCCGGTCAGCGCCTGCGACTGGTCGCGGCCGGTGAAGAAGGCGAGGCGGTCGGGATCGCGTGCGCGCGTTTCGCCCAGCCATTGCGTGGCCAGCGACAGCTGCTTCGTCCCATTCGATCTCGCGGAACTCGCCCTTGCCGCGCTCGCCGGTGCGCAGCAGCGGCTTGCGCAGCCGCGCCGGCGAGTAGTGCTGCATGATCCCGGCCGAACCCTTCGCGCACAGCACGCCGCGGTTGACCGGATGCGCAGGATTGCCTTCGATATACCGGATGCGGCCCTCGCGCAGGTGCACGTTGATGCCGCAGCGGCAGGCGCACATGTAGCAGGTGGTCTGCTTCAGCTCGTCGCCTACCGGTTTGTTCACGTCCACGCGCGGCTCGGCCATGCGCGCATTGTGCCCCAGCCTCCGCGCGCTCAGGGCGGCGCGATGCGGATCGCGGCGCTGTTGAAGTCGCTGTAGCGCACGCGCACCGCGCCGGCCCTGCTCCTGGCATCCGCCGCGCTCTCCACCTGCAGCACGTAGCCGGACTTGAGGTCCACCCAGGCATCGCCTACCGAGGTTTTCTTGCCGGTGCTGGTCCAGCGGTAGCGGCGTGCCGGCAGCGCGCCAACCGTGCCGGCTCCCGCGGCGCGGATGACGGTGTCCGTCTGCATCTGCTTCAGCGCGGCATCGCTGCGGTAGTTCTCCAGCATTCCCTTCGGCACCGGCACTTTCATCTTCTGTCCCTGCATGTCCAGGTACATCACCCCGCCGGCGATGACCGTGGTGGGGCCGCCGGCGACGCTGATGCGATAGCGGTCGGGGGCCTGGAATTCCACCACCGATACCTGCTTGCCCGAGGCCAGGTCGGTCATGGTCGCGCGATAGGTCTTGGCGGCGAGGTTCTTGCGGAAGGCGGCGTGCAGGTCGCCGCGCGCATCGGCGCTGGCAGCGCCGGCGAGGGCGAGGGCGAGCAGGCCGGCGGCCAGGCGGCAAAACAGGCGGGAATCCATGGCAAAAGCTCCGATGCGTGAAATGGAGGGCGAGCAGTGCCATTCTAGGCGTCCGGGCCGCTCCTGAGACGCACGCCATGGACCGATACGAACGCATCCTCGCCCTGCACCGCCACCTGAAGATGGCGCGCTACCCGGTGCCCCTGGCCCGGCTCATGGACGAACTCGGGTGCTCGCGCGCCACGCTTTACCGCGACCTGGCCTTCCTGCGCGACGCGCTGGGCGCGCCGGTGGAAAGCGATTCCACCGGCGAAGGCGGCTTTCGCTACGACGAGAAGGAAGCCGAGCGCTTCGAGTTGCCCGGCCTGTGGCTGAACTCCGACGAGTTGCATGCGCTGCTCGCCACGCACCAGTTGCTCGACCGCACCGGCAGCGGCGTGCTGTCGCAGGCGCTGGCGCCGCTGAAGGCGCGCATCGAATCGCTGCTCGCGCAGCAGGCGGGCGGCAAGCGCTGGCCGATGGAGCGCGTTCGTGTCATTGGCTCGTATGTCCGCCGTCGCGACGAGGTTTCCTTCCGCGTGGTCGCCAGCGCGGTGCTCGAACGCCGGCAGCTGGAATTCGACTACCTCGCGCGCTCCACCAACGAGCGCAGCCACCGCCATGTCTCGCCGCAACGGCTGACCCACTACCGCGACAACTGGTACCTCGATGCCTGGGACCACGACCGCGAGGCGTTGCGCAGCTTCTCCGTGGATCGCGTGCAGCATGCGCGCGTGCAGGAGGCGGCGGCGCGCGACTTGCCCGAGTCCGAGCTCGACCAGCACCTGGCCTCGAGCTACGGCATTTTTTCCGGGGCGCCCAAGGGCATCGCCACGATCGTGTTTTCGCCCAAGGCCGCGCGCTGGGTCGCCGACGAGCACTGGCACTCCAAGCAGGAGGGCCGCTTCCTGCCGGACGGCCGCTACCAGCTGAAGTTGCCCTACAGCAACGCCAAGGAACTGCTGATGGACGTGCTGCGCTACGGCGCCGACGCCGAGATCACCGATCCGGTGTCGCTGCGCGAGCAGGCCAAGACCCTGCTGCAGCTGGCCCTCGCCGCCTACCCGTAGGAGCGGCCTTTGGCCGCGACTGCTTTTCCCGGTCGCAGTCCCTGAGAAGCCCCCGGCGCAGCTTCGAGGCACCCCCAGCCGGAGTGCCTCCATGTCCCCGAACGCCCGCGTTGAAGCCCCGGACCCGCGCCTGGTCCGCGCCCTGTGGCAGTTGCTGATTGTTGGCGGAATTGCCGCCACGCTGGCGATTTCCGCCGGCTTGCCCCGACCGGGCATCGGCCCGGTGGGCTGGCTGGTCCTGCTGCCGCTGCTGGCCCTGGTCGCCGTGCTGCGCGCGCCCTTGCTGGCCGCCGCGCGCCGACGCGGGCGCGCGCCCGCGTTGGCGCCGGTGTCGATGACCCGTGTTAGCGTGCGCCTTCCTTCGAGAGGGGCCCGCGATGCGAGCGACTGCCTTCCTGTGCCTGGCCGCCGGGTTGCTCGCCAGCAGCGCCGCAGCCAACGCAATGAATACCGATCCCCACCTGTGGCTGGAAGACGTTGAGGGCAAGCCTGCCCTGGACTGGGTGCGGGCGCAGAACGCCGACGCGCTGAAGGCGCTGGCCGACGCCCCCGGCTTCGCCGGCCTGCGCGACGACCTGCGCGCCATCCTCGATTCCGACGCGCGCATCCCCTCGGTCGAAAGGCTCGGCGAGCACTACTACAACTTCTGGAAGGACAAGGCGCATCCCGCCGGCCTGTGGCGCCGCACCACCCTGGCCGAGTACCGCAAGGCGACGCCGGCCTGGGAAACGGTGATCGACCTCGACGTCATCAACGCCGCCGAGAAATCGAACTTCGTCTGGCATGGAGTCAGCTGCCTGCCGCCGCAATTCCGGCGCTGCCTGGTCGCGCTGTCGCGCGGCGGCGCCGACGCCGACGAAACGCGCGAGTTCGACCTCGCGACGAAGACCTGGGTCGAAGGCGGCTTTTTCCGGCCCGAAGCCAAGGGTTCGCTGTACTGGCGCGACGACGACAGCGTGTTCGTGGCAACGGACTTCGGACCCGGCTCGATGACCAGCTCGGGTTACGCGCGCATCGTCAAGCTGTGGCGGCGCGGCACGCCGATGTCGGCCGCGGCCACCATTTACGAAGCGGGCAAGGACGACCTCGCCGCGGTCGCCTACCGCGACCATGCCCCCGGCTTCGTGCGCGACTTCATCTGGCACGGCTTCGCCTTCTATAACAACGAGCTGTTCCTGCTCGGCGCCGACGGCAAGCCGCAGCGCCTCGACCTGCCCAACAGCGCCGACAAGGGCGTGCACCGCGAATGGCTGACCCTGCAGCTGCGCGAGCCGCTCAGCGCCGGCGGCCGCGACTACGCCCCCGGCAGCCTGCTGGCGATGCGCTTCGAGGATTTCCTGCAGGGCAAGCGCGAATGGCGGCTGCTGTTTGCGCCGACCGCGAGCACCTCGCTCGCCGCCGCCACCTGGACGCGCGACTACCTCATGCTGAACCTGCTCGATGACGTGAAAAGCCGGATCGAGGTGCTGTACCCGGTCGCGGACGGCGAGTGGCACCGCTCCGGCCTGCCGGGCGCGGAGGGCATCGTCGACCTCACCGTCACCGCGGTGGACGCGGATACTTCCAACGATTATTTCCTCACCGCCACCAGCTTCCTCACCCCGACCACGCTGTCCATGGGCGAGGTCGGGCGCAGCGAGCCGCAGTTGCTCAAGCAGTTGCCCGCCTTCTTCGACGCCAGCCGCTACCTGGCCACGCAGCATTTCGCCACCAGCAAGGACGGCACCCGCGTGCCCTACTTCATGGTCGCGGCGAAGGACCTGAAGCTCGACGGCGCCAACCCGACGCTGCTGTACGGCTACGGCGGCTTCGAGGTGTCGGAAACGCCGGCCTATTCCGCTGGCGTCGGCCGTGGCTGGCTGGCCCAGGGCGGCGTGTACGTGCTCGCCAACATCCGTGGCGGCGGCGAGTACGGACCTGCCTGGCACAAGGCCGCGCTGCGCGAGCAGCGCCCGCGCGCCTACGAGGACTTCGCCGCGGTGGCGCAGGACCTGGTCGCGCGCAAGGTCACGAGCCCGAAGCAGCTCGGCATCCAGGGCGGCAGCAACGGCGGCCTGCTGGTCGGCAACATGCTGGTGATGTACCCGCAACTGTTCGCTGCGGTGGTGGTGCAGGTGCCGTTGCTCGACATGCGTCGCTACAGCGTGCTGCTCGCCGGCGCCTCGTGGATGGCCGAGTACGGCAACCCGGATGTTGCCGCCGACTGGGCCTTCATCCAGGGCTTCTCGCCCTACCACAACGTGAAGGCCGGGGTGGACTACCCGCCGGTGCTGTTCCTCACTTCGACGCGCGACGACCGCGTGCATCCCGGCCACGCGCGCAAGATGATGGCGCGCATGCAGGAGCAGGGGCACGACGTGCTCTATTACGAGAACATCGAAGGTGGCCACGGCGGCGCCGCGAACAACGAGCAGTCCGCCTTCATGCAGGCGTTGTCCTGGATCTTCCTAAAGCAGAAGCTGTTCTGACCATGGCCAAGCCCCCCCTGGCCGAGGCGCGCGCGCATGACGTCGCCGCGCCCTTCGGCGCCACCCGCAACGACGAGTACTACTGGCTGCGCGACGACGCGCGCCAGGACCCGGAGATGCTTGCGTACCTGGCCGCGGAGAACGCGCACGCCGACGACGTGCTGGCGGACAGCAAGCCGCTGGCCGAAGCCCTGTATGGCGAGATCGTCGGCCGCATCAAGCAGGACGATGCCTCGGTGCCGTACCGGCTGCGCGGATACTGGTACTACTCGCGCTATGAGACGGGCAAGGACTACCCGATCGTCGCGCGGCGCAAGGAAAGCATGCAGGCGAGCGAGGAAATCCTGCTGGACGAGAACGCGATGGCGGCCGGCCACGAGTTCTTCAGCATCAGCGAGTCCGAGGTCAGCCAGGACAACCGCCTGCTGGCCTGGGCCGAGGACACCATCGGGCGCCGGCAGTACACGCTGCGGGTGAAGGACATCGCCACCGGGGAAGTGCTGTCCGACGCGATCCCCAACGCCGAGGCGAACATCGTCTGGGGCGACGACAACCGCACGCTGTACTACGTCGAGAAGGACCCGCTGACGCTGCTGTCCACGCGCGTCAAGGCGCATGTCCTGGGCACGCCGGTGGCACAGGACCGCCTCGTGTACGAGGAGCCGGACGACAGCTTCTACCTGCACATCGAGCGTTCGCGCGACGACCGCTACCTGCTGATCACCAGCGATTCCACGGTCAGCACGGAAGTGCGCTACGCGCCGGCCGACGGCAGTGCGCCCTTCGCGGTGCTGGCGCCGCGGCGGCGCGATTTCGAGTACCAGGCCGACCACCTGGGCGGGCGCTGGGTGATCCGCACCAACTGGCAGGCGCGCAACTTCCGCCTGATGCAGCTGCCCGACGGCGTCGCCACCGGCGAGCGCGCGCGCTGGAGCGAGCTGGTGCCGCATGCCGAGCGACGTCTACATCGAGGACTACGCGCTGTTCGACGGCTTCATCGCCATCGAGGAGCGCTCCGGCGGCCTGCTGCGCCTGCGCACGCTGCGCGCGGACGGCAGCGGCGAGTTCGTCGCCTCGGACGAGCCGGCCTACGCCATGGGCCTGTCGGTGAACTCGGAGCCGGACACCACCTGGCTGCGCTACTCCTACACTTCGCTGACCACGCCGGACACGACCTACGAAGTGGACCTGGCCAGCGGCGAACGGCGCCTGCTCAAGCGCGACCCGGTGCTCGGTGGCTACGACCCGGCGAACTACGTCACCGAGCGCGTCTGGGCGCCGGCGCGCGACGGCACGCAGGTGCCGGTCTCGCTGGTCTACCGCAAGGGCTTCCGCAAGGACGGCAGCGCGCCGCTGCTGCAGTACGCCTACGGCAGCTACGGCCTGTCCATGGATCCCGCGCTTCTCCATCACCAGCGTCAGCCTGCTCGACCGCGGCGTGGTCTACGCGATCGCGCACATCCGCGGCGGCCAGGAGATGGGCCGCGCCTGGTACGACGACGGCCAGCTGCTGAAGAAGATGAACACCTTCACCGACTTCATCGACGTCACCCACCACCTGGTCGGCGAAGGCTATGCCGCGCCCGACCGCGTGGCCGCGCGCGGGCGGCAGCGCCGGCGGGCTGCTGATGGGCGCGATCGCCAACATCGCGCCGCGCGACTACCGCGTGATCATCGCGCAGGTGCCGTTCGTGGACGTGGTCACCACCATGCTCGACGAGTCGATCCCGCTGACCACCAACGAGTTCGACGAGTGGGGCAACCCGGCCGAGCGCGAGTACTACGACTACATGCTGTCCTACTCGCCCTACGACAACGTGCGCGCGCAGGACTACCCGGCGATGTTCGTCGGCACCGGGCTGTGGGATTCGCAGGTGCAGTACTTCGAGCCGGCCAAGTGGGTGGCGCGGCTGCGCGCGAGCAAGACCGACGACAACCCGCTGGTGTTCCGCACCAACATGGAAGCCGGGCCACGGCGGCAAGTCCGGGCGCTTCCAGCGCTACCGCGAGGCGGCCGAGTACTACGCCTTCATGCTCGAACAGCTCGGCATCCCTCGCTGATCGCGTTAGCGCGTCCGAGATTCCCAGACGCGCAGCTTGGCATTCGCCTGCTCGTAGATTTCCGAGCGCGCGACTTGGGTCTTCGAAACGCGGGTGAGCGCTTCGCGGACTCTCGCCAGATAGTTCACCGCGGTGCGCAATTCAGAATAGACCTTGCGGCGCCTTTCCTCGGTGCTGCCGAACTGGCCGAGCACATCGTCGCGCGAGCCCTTGAGCTTCGCTTCCGCGTCGATCCGCTGCTGGGCGAGCCTGCCGCGCTCGGCCTCGACGCTGGCATGGTCGGCGAGCAGGCGGTTGCGTTCGGCCTCGATGGCGTCGCGCTCCTTACCGATCCGCGCGGCCCAGTCGTTCAACCGGGTGACCGCGTTGATGTCGCGTTGCGCGGAGGGCAGCGCCTGCAGTGCGGCGGCCTCGTTGCGTTGCTGCTGGATGTCGGCCTCGAGCGCGGACTGCCGTTGCTGGAAGGCTGCCAGGTCGGCGCGGTATTTCTCGTTGACCAGGTCGTAGGCGGCCTTCGCACGATCGTAGTCGGCGGTGGCCTTCTTGATCCGTTCGGTGAGCACCTTGGTGTCCTCGCCGACGGTCGCGCGCGCGCCGTCCACGGCAGCCACGTCCTGGAGGAGTTCGGCGACGATGCCCTCGGCGGTGCGCACCGCCTGGCGGTACTGGTCCTCGGTGCTCATGGCATCGGTGCTGGGCAGCGTGCGAATCCCCTGCGAGGTGACAACCTGTTGCGCGGTCGCGGGCGTGGGTGCCAGCGCGAGCGCCAGTGCAAGGGCGAGCAGGATCGGGGTCGGGCTTGGCATTGTGGTCTCCTCGCCGGCCGGACGCGCCCGGCCGCGGCCCCGATGTTAGCGCGATCGGGAAGGGCCGGGTCTATACTTCGTCCATGAAAAATGCCCGCCGCGTCATGGTTCTGCTGGTCGTGTCGCTGTCCCTGCTCGCCGCCGCCTGCGGCAACAAGGGCGACCTGGTGCGGCCGGAGGCGACCGCCGGCGCCGGCGCGGCCGGCTGACGCCGGGCCGACGAAATGCCGCTGGCATTCAGCAAGATGCACGGCGCCGGCAACGACTTCGTGCTGCTCGACCTGCGCGGGGGGCGCGCCGAGCCGGGCGCCGCCACGGTGCGCGCCATGGCCGACCGCCATACCGGCGTGGGCTTCGACCAGCTGCTGGCGATCGTGGACAGCGCGCGCCCGGATTGCGTCGCCGGCTACCGGATCTGGAACGGCGACGGCAGCGCCGCGCAGCAGTGCGGCAACGGCGCGCGTTGCGTGGCGGCCTGGCTGCTGCGCGCCGGCGCCGCGATGCCGCCGCGCTTCACGCTCGACAGTCCCGCGGGTCCGATCGACGTGGATTGCCTGCCGGACGGCCGCTACGCGCTGGACATGGGCACGCCGGAGTTCGCGCCGGCGCGCATTCCGCTGCGCGCCGAGCCACGAACAGCCGCGCTACGAGTGGCGCGAGCGCGAGGCGACCATCCGCTTCGGCGCGGCCTCGATGGGCAATCCGCATGCGCTGGTCGAGGTCGAGGACGTGGCGCGCGCGCCGGTAGCGGCGCAGGCCGCGGCCCTGCAGGGCAGCGGGCTGTTCCCGCAGGGCGTCAACGTCGGTTTCGCGCAGCTGCTGTCGCGGCGGGCGATTCGCCTGCGCGTGGTCGAGCGCGGCGTCGGCGAGACCCTGGCCTGCGGCAGCGGCGCCTGCGCGGCGGTGGCGGTGCTCGTGAAACAGGGCAAGCTGGACCGCGCAGGTGGACGTGCACCTGCCCGGCGGCACCCTGACGATCGAGTGGCCCGGCGACGGCGCCCCGATCCGCATGGCCGGGCCGGCCGCCTTCGTGTTCGAAGGCGAGTACGGCTGAGCCGGCATAATGCCGGCACGCCGGCCTGATTCCCGCTGCGGAGACCCCCGATGACCGAAGAGACGAAGGAGCGGCTGGGCGCGCACGAAGTGGCGGCCTGGTTGCGGCGGCACCCGAAGTTCCTGGGCCAGTTCCCGGACCTGGCGCTGTCCATGGTGGTGCCGCGCGAGGACGGGCCCGCGGCGTCGCTGGCCAGCTACCAGCTGGAGGTGCTGCGCGACAAGAACCGCGAGCTCGGCCGCCGCCTGGCGGAGCTGTTCGCGAACGCGCAGGACAACGAGCGCCTGGCGATCCGCACGCACCAGCTGGCGCTGGCGCTGATGCGCGCCGAGGGCGCCGCCGACACGGTGCGCGCGATGGTGGCGGTGCTCGGCGAGGATTTCCAGGGCGACGCCGTGCGCGTGGTGCTGTTCGAACCGGTGGAAGGACTGACCCCGGACTGGCTGCAGGTGCTGCCGGCGCGCGACAAGCGCATGGTGCCCTTCAAGGATGCGCTGGAGGGCGGCGAGCCGATCTGCGGCCGCCTCAATGCCGACAAGTTGCCGCTGCTCTTTGGCGATGACACCGGCAATTCGGCCTCGGTGGCGCTGATCCCGATGCCGGGCACCGGCCTGATCGCGATCGGCAGCGCCGACGGCAACCGCTTCTTCCCCGGCATGGGCACGCTGTTCCTGCGCCTGATGGGCGAGACCTTCGTCGCCGCCATGGCGCGGTTCCGCGCCCGCTGAGGACCGCAATGGCCGCGACGGCGCCCGCCGAGTCGATCGCTTGCTTCCTCGGGCACCTGCGCGTCGAACGGCGGCTGTCGCCCAATACCCTCGACGGCTACCAGCGTGACCTCGGGGCCCTCGCGGCCTGGATGCAGGCTGCGGCGATCGACTCGCTCGCGCAGCTGCGCAACGAAGACGTCCGTGGCTTCATTGCCGGCGAGCACCGCCGCGGCCTGTCGCCAACGTCGCTGCAGCGGCGCCTTTCGGCCCTGCGCAGCCTGTTCAAGTTCCTGCTCGCACGCGGTGAGCTGGCGGTGAGCCCGGCGCAGGGACTGCGCGCGCCCAAGGCCGCGCGCAAGCTGCCGGAAGTGCTCGACGCCGACGAGATGACGCAGCTGGTGGAGGTGGCGACCGACACCCCGCTCGGGCGCCGCGATCGCGCCATGCTGGAACTGTTCTATTCCTCGGGCCTGCGCCTGTCCGAGCTGTGCGCCTTGCGCTGGCGCGCGCTCGACCTCGTCGAAGGCCTCGTGCACGTCACCGGCAAGGGCAACAAGGGCCGGGTGGTGCCGGTCGGCAGCCACGCGCGCGCCGCGCTGCAGGCCTGGCGCGCGGATTCACCGGGCGAGCCCGGGGCGCCGGTCTTTCCGGGCCGCGCCGGCGCGCCGCTGTCGCCGCGCGCGGTGCAGCTGCGCCTGCGCGCCGCCGCGCGTGCGCAGGGCGTGTGGAAGCGCGTGCACCCGCACCTGCTGCGGCACAGTTTTGCCAGCCACGTGCTGGAATCCTCCGGCGACCTGCGCGGCGTGCAGGAGCTGCTCGGCCACGCCGACATCGCCACCACGCAGATCTACACGCACCTGGACTTCCAGCACCTGGCCAAGGTCTACGACGCCGCGCACCCGCGGGCGAAGCGCAAGCACGACAAGGAATCAAAACTACCGTGACCACGCGCCCATGACCGCGCCGCGCGCGACAGAGATCGTGCTGCACAAGGCCTCGCACCTGCTCGAGGTCGCCTTCGACGACGGCGCGCGCTTCCGCCTGCCCTTCGAGTACCTGCGGGTGGAATCGCCGTCGGCGGAAGTGCAGGGGCATGGCCCGGGGCAGCGCGTGCTGGTGCCCGGCAAGCGCGACGTGGACATCATCGCCGTCGAGCCGATCGGCAATTACGCGGTGGTGCTGCGCTTCAGCGACGGCCACGACAGCGGTATCTACAGCTGGACCGTGCTGCACGAGCTGGGCCGCGAACAGGAAACACGCTGGCCCGCCTACCTCGCCGAGCTGGAGTCTCGCGGGCTGTCGCGCGCGCCTTGAGTGCACCGGCGCTGTGGGCGCGCGCGGAGTCGATCAGGGCGGAAAGCGGCCAGCAAAGAGGCCCCGGGGTCGCGGAACTTCATGGTGGCCCGAGCGCAGCGCGCTCACCCCAAGGCCGAATACACGACTGCGACCGAGCCACTTCCGATAACGAGTGATATGTCACGGCTGGAGAAGCGAAATGTCAGGGGTTGAAAGGGGAGTCCATACACGAACGGTTAGGCCCCAACGCGACCGCTTGGCCAAGCAATCTTGACCTTGCGATGCTGCATCATGCAGTCACGCAAATAAAGATTGATCAGGCTCTGATACGGGACGCCGGCTTCTATAGCCATTCTCTTGAAATAGGCAACAACGTCCTCGGACAGCCGCATGGACACGGGCTGCTTGAGCTTTGCGGCGTAGGGATTCTTTCGAGACTTGAGTTTGGAAAAGTCGTATTCGGCTTTCATGTCATTCACCCACTGTAGTACTTGCTTTCGTGCTTGGTAGCCTTGCGCGCAGAGATGATTCGGATGACGTCGCCACCGGCGCGTTCGCAGTGGCAGACCAGCGGGGGATTGGCCTCGGAGCTCTTGCCGAGCATGAGGAAGCGATCTTCCTCAGAAGCGTGCTCTTCATCGAAAAACTGCACAGCAAATTCGTCATAGAAAACGGTCTGCGCCTCCTCGAAGGAGACTTCGTGTTTCTTGAGGTTGGCCGATGCCTTGGCGCGATCCCACTCAAATCGAATCATCTGTACATTGTATAGATCAGACTGGAACAGTCAAGTCGGAAGGTTCAGCTGGGGCCTAACGGTTGGGCCACATCGCCCGAGCGATGCTTCGCTTTTCGGCCCGGATGACGCGTCTTGCCCACGTCGATCCAGTACAGCCAGAAGAGTGCGATCACAACAGTAACAACGCTACTCAGAGCGATCAGGAATCCGTCGGTGGCCCAGGAGTACCACAGAGCAGCAACGACGGATCCGACGAGCCAGGGACCGGGACGAAAGACCAGCGCGGCAAAGATCCGGCCGGCGGAACGCGGCCGAAGTCGTATCGCATCTCGCAAACCCGTGATCCATCGCGCGGCATAGACGATCGCCACGTACGTAAGACCACCTGTCAGTCCGTACGGAAGAAATTCCATGGGGTCCGGATTCAACCAGTAACCGCAACGCGGCCGTTGGTGGACGGGCCTGCAGTGCATCCTATCAGGGGCACGGCGGGCACGGCCCGCGGTGCCGACGCGGTCCGCTCCAACGAAAGGTTAGGCCACCGTGCCCGGTCACTTCCAGCTCAGGCTCAACTTCTTCTCGGTCGCTGCACAATCGCGCAGATAGAGATTAATAAGGCTTTGGTAGGGAATGCCCACCACCTCAGAAACTTTGCGAAAGTAGCTGAGAGCGTCTTCGTCCACGCGGATCGTGATCTGCTTTTTGAGTTGAGCAGCGTAGGGGTTTTGCTTGGCGTTTGAGAAATCGTAGTGTTTGCGCATAGTGGTACCCGCTAGTAGTCCTTGGCCTCGAGCTTGTCGGCTTTGCGGGCCGAGATAAGGCGGATGACATGATCGTCCGCCCGATAGCAATGGCACACAATCAGCAAGCGCAGCTTGCTGCTAAGGCCAAGAAGGATGAACCGGTCTTCGTCGTCGGAATGATCGGGATCGGAAATGATTTTGCCGCGCTCGTCCGAGAAGGCGCTTCGCGCTTCTTCGAAGGACACGCCGTGCTTGGCCAGGTTCGCCGCGGCCTTCTTTGGATCCCAATCGAAGCGGAGCTCTGACACACCTACAATATAACTACATTGTAGTGGGAACTCAAGGGCCGCCTAGGAAGCGGTGCCGGGGGCCTAACGATTGAGTTGAGCGGCCGCTGGAGTTGACCCGGTTTCGTGGACAGGTTGGTGTCTTAGTCCTGGGGTCTTTCGTTCATGCTGCTTCTCGGATCTTACTCGACGTGAGTTCTGTTGACGAAGGTGGCGGAAGCTCTGCCAACCGGACTGTTGATTTCCACGCAAAACTGACCCAGGGTTTCCAACCAAAATTGACCCACCCTCGATTTGCGTAGTGTAGCTACTCGGTTGTGGATAAGTCGCTCTTGGCTGTCGTTTTTTCTCCTGTCTTTGGGGTGGCAGTTCGCCGCCGTGTCGTGGCTGCCGCCGAACTGGTCTTGAAGCGCCAGGACTCGTTACCGGTTTCCACGATGTGGCAGTGATGGGTAAGTCGGTCGAGCAAGGCCGTGGTCATCTTGGCGTCGCCGAACACGCTGGCCCATTCGGTAAAGCTCAGGTTGGTGGTGATCAGCACGCTGGTGCGCTCGTATAGCTTCGACAGCAGGTGGAACAGCAAGGCGCCGCCAGCCTGGCTGAAGGGCAAGTAGCCAAGCTCGTCGAGAACGACCAGATCCGTATAGCCCAAGCGCAAGGCGATCTGACCTTGCCGTCCTGCGGCCTTCTCCTGCTCCAGCGCGTTGACCAGTTCGATCGTCGACACGAAGCGAACGCGCCGATGATGGCGTTGCACGGCCTCGATACCAATCGCTGTGGCCAGGTGGGTCTTGCCGGAACCGGGCCCGCCGATCAGAACGACGTTCTGTGCGCTGTCCAGGAACTCACCGCCATGCAGGCGGCGCACCAGCGCTTCGTCGACCCGGCTGTAGGCGAAGTCGAAGCCGACCAGGTCGCGGTGCGCCGGGAAGCGCGCCGCCTTCATCTGGTTGGCCTGCGACTTGACCTCACGCTCGGCGCTCTCGGCGGTCAGCAGTTCGCCGAACCACTGCTCCGGATCGAGCTCGCGCTGCCGGGCCTTGGCGGCCAGTTCCGGCCACGCCGCCGCCATGCCATGCAACTTCATCTGGCGCAGGCGCGCAATCAGCTCAATAGACATGGCGCACCTCCGCGGCAATCGCGGGCCGCAACGCGTCGTACCGATCGACGTTGGCCTGCGGCTCGTGGGTCAGCGTGAGCCCGGTGACCACGCTCTCGACGCTGACCACCGGCTCGTTGAGCCGCGCCAGCACATTGAGCACGTGCTCGCCGCTGGGCACGCCCGACTCCAGCACCAGCTCGACCGCCACCAACACCGCCTCCAGCCCGTGCACCGGTACCGCCGCCAACACCTGCGCCATCACCCGATCGCCGCCCAGCCGCCGCAACAGGTGGTGTTGCAAGGACCGCAGCGGCGCTGGCATCTGGGCAAACGGCGCGCCGTCGCGCAGCGCACCGGGCTTGCGTTGCACCACCTGGATGTAATGCTGCCAGTCGTACTGGGTCTGGTAGCGCTCGAAGCAGCGGGCGTGCCGCGCCAGCACCTGGCCTTCGGCCACCAGCACCAGTTCGAAGGGATAGATGTGCAGGCTGATTACCCGGTGCGCGGCCTGGGTCGGGACGCTGTAGCGATTGCGCTGGAAGTGGATCAGCGCTGTGGCCGACACCCGCACCGGCTGTTCCAGGTAACCATCAAAGGGCTCGGGGTTGGGCATCAACTGCGGCTGCTCGTTCTCCCAGACTTCGGCGATGGTCAGTTCCGGCCAGTCCGGGTGGGCCATGACGTCCCACGCCGCCCGGCACTCGGTCGCCAGCCACGCATTGAGTGTCGCCAGATCGGGCCAGTGCCGTTGCCCGGCCTCGGTCCACAGCTGCCGGCGCCGGTCCTGCACGTTCTTCTCAACGATGCCCTTCTCCCAGCCGGCGGCGCGATTGCAGAACTCCGACTCGAACAGGTAATGCCCGCACATTGCCTGGAAGCGGGCGTTGACGACGCGCTCCTTGCCGCGGCCAACCCGATCCACTGCGGTCTTCATGTTGTCGTAGATACCGCGGCGCGGGATGCCGCCGAATGCGGCGAAGGCGCGAGCATGGGCATCGAACAACATCTCGTGGCTCTGCATCGGATAGGCCACCACCAGGAACGCCCGGCTCGCGGCCAGCTTCGCGTGCGCCACCTCCAGCCGCTTGCGCACGCCGCCGATGACCGCGTACTCGCAGCTCCAGTCGAACTGGAAGGCCTCGCCGGGTCCGAAGCGCAGTGGCACAAACGCGGAGCGATGGGGAATGGCGCCGCCGGCGACGTGCCAACGGCGCACGCACGCCGCCACCCGGCCATAGCCGCCGGGATAGCCTTGGGCCTGCAGGTGCTGGAACAGTACCCGTGCGGTACGCCGGTCGCGCTTGGGCCGGTGGCTGTCGGTGCGCAGCCACGCTTCCAACTGCTCGCGGTAGGGGTCCAGGATGCTGGGGCTGACCCGCGACGGGTACACCGGCTCGGTCACGTCTCGCTGCCGCAGCCAGCGGCGCAGGGTGTTGCGGGATAAGCCGCTGCGCTTGGCAATCTCGCGCAGCGACAACTTGTCGCGGAAGTGCATCCGCCGAATCTTGGCCAACATGCCCACATTGATCACTCCATTTATCCCCTGCGCAAAGATTGCTCAGGGTAGTGAGGTCAGGTGGGTCAGTTTTGGATGGAAATTAGGCCCCTAAGTGGGTCAGTTCTGGATGGACATC
>CAVPQV010000001.1:0-486313 GCA_963707625.1 uncultured Gammaproteobacteria bacterium | reverse complement strand
CCATTCGAGCATGTACGGGGTGAGCCGTGCGGGCCCTTCGAGGGAAGATTTCACTCAACGTCGATCCTCTTCATCCTTTCAGTGCGAGCAGCCTGCAGGCGTCAGTCGAGCCAGCGCCGCCTCCATCGCTGCCAGCCGTTCGCCCAGCCCCGCCTTCGCGGGCGATTGCCTCGCGCAGCGCGAGGCCCTCGGAATAGGCGTCGACTGCTGCGCGTGGTGGCGGCTGGTTGTCGCCCTTTCGGTTAAGCGGGTACGTGCTCACGGCCGCAGCATAAGCGCTACCGGAATACCGTGCTCGAAGGATCGATGTTGTCCCCTTCCATCGCCGATTCCATCCGGCCGTCGTTTCCGTACACCGTGCGACGGCCGTCCTTGAGTTCCACAGTCAGCTTCTCAAGCGTCAGCCAATCGTCGCTTTCGAGGTGAATGGTGCGCCCGCCAGTCCAGTCCACCGACATCATGCTTGTCAGTTGCGTGGCAGCATGCTGGAAAAACAGCTCCACTTCCCGGCCAGCGTTAGCCGTCCAATACCCTTTCCTGAAATCGGCGAAGGCCGCCGGACTCGGAACTCCAGTCGCTGCGTCGTAGCTGGGGTTCGCGCGGCCGGATTGGACCGTGAATTCTCCCCTGTATTTCAATTCGGCATTCTTCGCACCGCGCTGCCTCGAGCCGGCAATCGTCGCCTCGCTCACAATCTGCAGCGCGCTGAAATCGGAGGTGAATCCGTACCGGCTCTGAATCCACAAAACGCCGTCGCCGATGCGCCTTTGCGCCTTTGCGCATTCGGCGGCAGTCATGGTCCTTGCAACGAATTCCGCCTGCTTGAGACTGGGACTCTTGGCGATGGCGGCCTGTATCGCGGACTGGATTCGCTGATTCTGCGGGTGATAGCCCATGACGGAACTGTAGGCGCGAACCCGGGCGGTCAGGGACTTGATGTTGCCGGGGTTACGATTGGAATCGGTAATCGCATCGATCAGGAAGCCGCCGCTGATCGGGTCGCCGAGTTGGTAGTACAGCGCGCCGATGGCGTCCTGGCAGATGACGGATTCGACTACCTTCACGCCCGGAAAGGCCCCGAGATAGGCAGGAACGGGCTCGGATTGCGCGAACGCCCCAGACGGCAGCATCGCGAGCAATAGCACCAGCACCCCGGCGGTTCCAGATCCGGCCCCGTTCGCGTATCGACGATCCATTCCCGCCCCCTGAAAGAACAGCGGGCAGTTTACGCGGTCCCTGTCGTGGTCGGGGTGCCTACGATCAGCCAAACGCGCTGCCCGAATTGGGCGACTGTTACAGGCGCTTGCCTGATCAGTTATCACATAGTGCGGCGCACGGCGTATAGATGCGTGCCTGGCTTATCTTCCGGTTCTTGGCCTGGCTTGTGGGAATGCGGCGGGATGGTCGCCTCGGGCCAAAATCTGGGAGTGAGGCGCTCATAGGTCGCGGTGAGGGACCACGGGCGTACTACGGACGATTCGCCATCGATCGACCAGCGGCCGCGGCCGACTTCTAAGTACCCAGCCTTGCGCTCCACTGGATAGGAATAAGACTGCAAGAGCGTGCCTATCGCGTCTCGATTCTTCGCGCCAGCCCTGGGAGAAGTCGCCGCCGGATGGGCGGAAACCTTGTTACGCCAGAGCTGGACCGCCGGAGCAATGCCTTCGACGTAGTCGGTGCAATGCTTGTTGACCGCCTCAGCTTGGTCGACCAGATCGCCAAGATTCCACCGGTTGCGAGTCGCAATGTCGACCAGCGCTATCAACCGCAGATAATTTGTAAGGCTGATCGCGAACCAATCGAAGCGGCAGATATCCACGGGATACCAGTAGCCGAAATCGGGAATTACTTCACCATGGCCCGAACCGTATTGATCCGCGTCGATCAGTCGTTGCTCGAGCGCTCTCATCTGTTCGGCCAGATGATGAAGCCCATGCCGGTGTGACTCGATCGCGTGCGCGTGCAGAATGGGTGGCGAATCGGCCGTGTAACGAATCATCCCTCCGTCGAGGTCAAGGACGATCTCAAAGCTGGGAGTCTTGGCGACCACGCTGGGAGGTTACCACCGCATTCTTCCCCCTTTGTGCCTCTGTCAGAGGCGGCACAAGGCGCGGGAGTTCCAGCCCACGACGCCTGGACGACCGCTTGCGACCCAAAGCGGACAAGCCGAAGCTGGCAAATGGGTCGACGATAGGACGTCAGCAGGCCCTTTGATTTAAACTCATGCGATGACTTGGTACGCGGATGAAATCATCCTTCACGCCACTCCTGCCGCCGTGCAGGCGGTCAGGAGCTCGACGCAGCTGGCGCCCTTCGCGTACCACGTGCGCTCTCTCGATGGGCACGAGTGGTACCGACAGGAACAGGAACACGGACTGCCGGAGGGTGGGTTGCTGGTCGTGCGTCCCGTTTGCGGCCGTTCGTCCCACGGTTTCGATTGGCATGACGCCGACGTCCTCGACTGGGACGAACTTCCCCGCGATCGCGAGGGTGACGTTTTCCTGGATCCAACGGTAACCCAACTACTTGGTGAATATCTCAATGACGAGTCGTTGCCGCCGCCGCAGCTGCGCACGACCGTCGCGGCATTGGCGGCTCGCCTCGGGCAACCCGCTCTCTACTACGGATGCGGCATGTGGGGTGGTGATATCGATTACGAGTACTCCCTCGTCTATTCGCCGACGGAATCACTCCATCTCACCCGGTCCGCGCTTCAACCGAGCGAGCTGGGCGGGGTCGATGCACTCCGCGTCGGGCTCGAAGGAATAGGACTGGTGCTGCCGTCCGGCTATTTCGCGCTCCACAGCCGCGGCTTTCCGTGGCAAGAACATCGACTCTCCGGACCGACGTGAGCGAGATCTACATCAGCACCGACGTGGAGACGGACGGCCCGATCCCGGGCCCGCATTCCATGTTGAGCTTCGGTTCGGCCGCCTACATGGCCGACAAAACACTCGTGTCGACCTTCTCTGCGAACCTCGAGACGCTGC
This sequence comes from uncultured Gammaproteobacteria bacterium, assembly GCA_963707625.1. GTDB lineage: Bacteria > Pseudomonadota > Gammaproteobacteria > Xanthomonadales > Xanthomonadaceae > Arenimonas. Next base: position 483,323 of record CAVPQV010000001.1, on the reverse strand, counting down.
CGGGCGCGGTGGCCGATCCACGGACGGCCGAATGGTGGACCACGCAACCGGATGCGTGGGCAGCGTGCCGGAAGGACCCGCAGTCGCCCGAGCGCGCGATGCGCGACTATGTCGATTGGATCCGGTCGCTCGGCGGCAAGCCGGTCTTCGTCGCCTATCCGGCAGCCTTCGACTTTCTTTTCATCTACTGGTATCTCATCCGCTTCACTGGCGCGAGCCCGTTCAGCCACTCAGCGCTGGACATGAAGTCGTACGCCATGGCAGTGCTCAGAACCGGGTATCGCGAGAGCACCAAGCGCAACATGCCGAAGCAGTGGTTCGACGAGTTCCCACACACGCACGTCGCCCTAGACGATGCGATCGAGCAGGGAGCGTTGTTCTGCAACATGCTCGCAGCTAACCGCGCGTAGGGCCCCGGCTGAGGCCGTGCAGACGCCAGATAGCTCTTCTTCGAGACTTCCTCGGCGCACCCCGTCGACGTCCGCTTCTGGCCTATTGTGTTGAAAAACTATTGAACAATGCCGTTTGAGGTGGTCAACTTATCTCCCATCAATCGAACGGAATTTCCGCGATGATGGGACGTAAAGAGGCCGGGCAAGCTGGAGTTGACCCGGTTTAGTGGACACCTCATCGTTAGATTTGGAGGAGTTCACAATGGCAGACAAGACGATCCGGTACACGCCGGAGTTCAAGCGACAGTTGGTGGCGTTGGTCGGCACAGGTCGAACGCCGGCCTCGCTGGCCAAGGAGTTCGGACCTTCGGCCTGGACGATTGGGCTTTGGGTCAAGCAAGCCGAGCGCGACTCGGGCAGTAGCGAGGGTCTCTGACGAGCTCCGAGCGCGAGGAGTTGATGCGGTTGCGGCGTGAGAATCGGCGGCTGAAAGAGGAGCGCGACATCCTCTCAAAAGCCGCGGCCTGGTTCGCCACGGAGAGCGGCCCCTCGAAGCGCTCTTCGGGTTCGTGAAGGTGAATCAGGCCACCCATTCGGTGGAGATGATGTGCCAATTGCTGGGCGTGTCCAGAAGCGGGTTCTATGCCTGGGCGGAACGCCCGATGTGCCTGCGGCGGCGACGGGATCTGGAGCTTGACCGGGCAGATCTTCGCGATCCATCGCCGCTCGCGCGAGACCTACGGGGCCCCGACCATCCACGCCGAACTGGCCGACGATCACGGCATCCGGATTGGCCGCAAGCGCGTGGCGCGCCTGATGCGCCAGAACGGCCTGCGCGGCGCCACGCTGCGTAAGTACGTGGTGACCACCCGGAGCGATCCGGAGGCGCCAAAGCCCATCGATCTGGTTGAGCGCCGGTTCTTTGCCGATGCGCCTGACCAGCTGTGGGTGGCGGACATGACCTACATCCCGACCTGGTCGGGCTGGCTGTACCTGGCGATGGTGCTGGATGTCTACTCGCGCAAGGTTGTCGGCTGGGCCATGGACACCAACATGCGCACCGAGCTGATCCTCGACGCGCTGCAGATGGCGGTGACCCAGCGTCAACCGACGCGGCGTCATCCACCACTCGGACCGAGGGTCGCAGTACACCAGCTACGCCTTCGGCAAGCGCTGCCGCGAGGCCGGCATCATGCCGTCGATGGGATCGGTGGGCGATGCGTATGACAACGCGATGGCCGAGAGCTTCTTCGCCACGCTGGAGCGCGAGGTGCTCAACCGTCGGCGGTTCAAGAGCCAGGCCGAAGCCAGGATGGCGATCTTCGAATGGATCGAGGGCTGGTACAACCCGCATCGTCGTCACTCGGGCCTGGGCTACCGTTCGCCGGTCAACCACGAGCGCGCACATCATCAAGCCAAGGTCCGGCTAGCTGAGCTTCCGGCACCTTCGGCAACGGAACCAGCGTCGGGTAAGATCTGGGAAGCAGCATGAAGGAAAGAGCGCGGGACTGAGACATCAATGTGTCCACGGAACCGGGTCAACTCCAGGACGACGAAGTGGCGCACGTGCGACACCTGGGCAAGACGGGAATGAAGGACGTTCACCTGTTCGCGCACATCGCGGCGCTCGGGTACAAGGTCCACATCACGCTCGACCACCACTACAGAAAGCCGGTGGAGCGAGAGGCCATCGCCAAGGCGGGGCTGATCGTTTTCGTTTTGAACAAGGGATGGGCTTCGCAGCCATTGCACGAAAAGGCCGCGAGGTTGCTTCGCTGGTGGCCTCTAATCGTTGAGCAGGCATCGCGGCTCACGCCTCCCGCGACTTTGCGGGTGCCTTGGCAGCTTCACGGAAGAGGCAAGTTCGAGATCATCCGCAACGTCTAGCCAGACGCCGGCTGATGGCTGCGAGGCTCGGACGAATTGGCGGCACAAAGTGCTGGGGTCAACTTGACTTGAGCGCGCTTGGTCGGTCGTTCGGCTGTGGCGCAAAACCCGCACAACATTGTCACAGGGACGATGGGCCGGGCCTTGACCAGGCATCCCGAGCGTCGCAAGTCGATGACGGATAAGGAAAATGAGATGGTGGCTATGGGTGGACTCGAACCACCGACCCCAGCATTATGAGTGCTGTGCTCTAACCGGCTGAGCTACATAGCCAACGCGCGCGGCCCATTGCAGGCCGGTCGCGCATTTTAGACGCCCGCGCCCCCCGGGGCAAATCCGCAATCAGTGCCGCCGCCCGCCGCCGCCCCGCGGGCGTGCTTGTGAGCGCACTCGTGCCTGTGGCAGTCTGGACCCAGTGATCTTTTTGGAGTCCGATCGTGATCGATCCGGACGGATATCGCCCCAACGTGGGCATCGTGCTCATGCGCGAGGACGGGCAGTTGTTCTGGGCCCGGCGCGTGAACCGTGATGGCTGGCAGTTCCCGCAGGGCGGGATGAACACCGATGAGACGCCGCTCGAGGCGATGTACCGCGAGTTGCGCGAAGAGACCGGTCTGAGTCCCGAACATGTCGAAGTGCTGGGCGCCACGCCCGGCTGGCTGCGCTATCGGCTGCCGAACCGCTGTGTGCGGCGCGGCGGCCGGCCGATGTGCATCGGCCAGAAGCAGGTCTGGTTCCTGCTCAGGATGCGCTGCCAGGAAGCCGAGCTACGCCTGGACCTGACCGAGAAGCCCGAGTTCGACAGTTGGCGCTGGGTGGATTTCTGGTACCCGGTGGACAACGTGGTCGCCTTCAAGCGCGAGGTCTACGTGCGCGCGCTGCATCACCTGGCGCCGGTGGCGCGCTCGTGCTGCGGCCAGGAGGCCATCTCCGAGCGCGACATGCCGGCGGCGCCGGAGCCTTTCCGTCGTCGCGGTCGTGCCTGAGACGAGCCCGCGGTTGTTGACAACGATTCTCGTTTACGGCCAAATGGGAGTCGTTCTCATCTTCATTGCCGCCCCGCCATGTACGTCTGTGTCTGCCACGGAATCACCGACCACCAGATCCGCCGCGCGGCGGACGAGGGCGTGCGCGAGGTGCACGAGCTGACCATGCGCACCGGCGCCGGTTCCAGCTGCGGCAGCTGCATGGACCTGGCGCAGCAGTTGCTCGACGAGCAGCGCAGCGTGCGTCCGCTCGGGATCGCCATCCTCCGCGCCGCCTGAGCGGTCCTGCATGTGCCACCCGAATCGCTCCCTCAATGGGAGCGATTTTCGTTTCGCCCCGCCGCCACCGCCGCGGGGTAAAGTCGTGGCCTCACGGAAACAGGACACGGCCATGAAAGGCGACCCGAAGGTCATCCAGCACCTCAACAAGGCGCTGTACAACGAGCTCATCGCGATCAACCAGTACTTCCTCCACGCCCGCATGTTCAGGAACTGGGGCCTGAAGGAACTCGCCGAGCACGAGTACAAGGAATCGATCGACGAGATGAAGCACGCCGACAGGCTGATCGAGCGCATCCTCTTCCTCGACGGTCTGCCGAACCTGCAGAACCTGGGCAAGCTGATGATCGGCGAGTCGCCGAAGGAAGCGCTGGCCTGCGACCTGCGGCTGGAGCTGCAGGCGGTGCCCGACCTCAAGGCCGCGATCCAGGATGCCGAAGCCATCGGCGATTTCGTCTCGCGCGACCTGTTCGCCGCCATCCTGGAGTCGGAGGAAGAGCACATCGACTGGCTGGAGACGCAACTGAGCCTGATCGAGCGCCTGGGTGAGGCCAATTACCTGCAGGCAAAGATCGGCGACTGAGCGGGAGGGCGCGGCTGCCGCGCGGCGGGGAGGCCGCGCCTCAGGCGTCGAGCAGTTGCGACAGCGCCGCGCGCGCGCGGCGGTATTCGTTCTCGATCATCATCACCGCCAGCGCCGGCTTCTCCAGCGTGGCGGTGCGCGCAGCCTGCTCGATGCGCTTGGCCACCGCCGACAGCGCCAGCGCGCCGAGGTTGGCGCTGGATGACTTGAGCGTGTGCGCCGGCGCCACCATGGCCGGGATGTCGTTGGCCGCCAGCGCCGTCTGCAGCGTCTGCAGGTGCAGCGGGGCGTCCTCGAAGAACAGCTTGATCAGGCCCTGGTACTCGTCGCCCATGATCGCGCGCAGTTCCTCGACCACTTCCTTGTCCAGCACCGGGATCCGCGCCGGCGCTTCCGCGGTGGCGGTGGCCGAAGGCACAGCCGCGGTCGGCGCGGTCGGCGTGGGCGGTCTCGGCGCCGGTCTGGGCGCTGCGTGCACCACGGGTGCCGGCCCGCCATAGGAAAAGGTCTCGCGCGAGACGCGCATGGCCGCGATCTCGGCCTCGGCCAGCGCGGCGGCGGCGTCCACGACATCGGTCGCGGGCGCGCGCGGCGGCAGCGCATGCGTGCCGAAATCGGGTGGCACTTCGAACTCGCCGGTCGGATGGCGGCGGCCGCCCGACTCGCGCCGCGGCGAGCGTTGCAGCCACAGCTGCAGGCAGCTTTCCAGCAGGCGCCGGTCCACCGGCTTGGACAGGTAGTCGTCCATGCCCGCGTCGAGGCACTTCAAACGGTCGCCGGCCATGGCATTCGCAGTCATGGCGATGATCGGCAGCGGCGTCAGCCCGCGCTGCGATTCCAGCAGGCGCCACTCGCGCGTGGCGGTATAGCCGTCCATCACCGGCATCTGGCAATCCATCAGCACCAGGTCGATGTCGCCCTTGGCCATGCGCTGTACCGCGAGCTCGCCGTTCTCGACCGTGTCGCAGTCCAGGCCCAGGATCTTGATCAGGCTCTGCGCCACCTTCTGGTTGATCGGGTTGTCCTCGACCAGCAGCACGTGGCCCTTGAGCGAGACCGCGGGGGCGGGACCGGTGTCCACGGTGGACGCCGCGTTCTCCTGCGAGAAGGGCTCCAGCGCGGGCGCACGCGGCGCCACCCGCGAGGGTGTCGGCGTGGCGATGAAGGTGGCGATCGCGGTGCGCATTTCCGGCGAGCCCATGCCGCGCGACAGGATCAGCACCTGCTGGCCGTCGTTGAGTTCCGGCGGCGGCGATTCCTGGCCGCGCAGCCACACCACCGGCAGGCCCTCGAAGTCGGTGGAACGCTGCAGGTTGCGGTGCAGCGCGATCGCCGTGCTGCGCACGCTGTTGAGGTCCACCACCAGCAGGTCGAAGGTCCAGGTGGGGCCGCGCGTCACCGCCGCGCGCAGGCGCGCCAGGGTGTCCTGCGTGCTCTCGCTCACGGTCAGTTGCGCGCCCCACTGCGGCGCCGCCTGCTGCATGCGCTGGCGCAGCGGCTGGTCGTTGGACAGGAACAGCACGCGTGCGCCGTTGAGGTCGGCGCGCTGCCCCTGCATGTCGCCGACCGCCTTCAACAGCGGCACCTCGAACCAAAAAGTTGCGCCACGACCCGGCTCGCTTTCGACCCCGATGTTGCCGCCCATGAGATCGACGATGCGCTTGCAGATCACCAGCCCCAGGCCCGTGCCGCCATACAGCCGCGTGGTCGAGGCGTCGGCCTGCGCGAAGGCGGCGAACAGGTTCTTGGCCGCCTCCTTGGCGATGCCGATGCCGGTGTCGCGCACCTCGAAGCGCAACTCGTGCTGGGTGCGCGTCTCGCCCTTGCGCGACACGACCAGGGTCACCGAGCCGCGCTCGGTGAACTTGAGCGCGTTGCTGATCAGGTTGGTGATGATCTGGCGCAGGCGCACCGGGTCGCCGCGCAGCGCCAGGCGCACGCCCGGGTCGATCTGCAGGTTCAGGCGCAGGCCCTTGGTCTCGGCCGGCTTTTCCATCAGCCGGATGATCGAGTCGAGCAGGTCGCGCAGGTTGAAGCTGGTGGTCTCCAGCTGCAGCTTGTTCGCCTCGAGCTTGGAGTAGTCGAGGATGTCGTCCACGATGCGCAGCATCTGCCGCGCGGAGGTGTAGGCGGTGCGCAGGAAATCGTGCTGGTCGGGCGGTAGCTTCGAGTTCATCAGCAACTCGAGCATGGGGATGATGCCGTTGAGCGGCGTGCGGATCTCGTGGCTCATGGTGGCGAGGAACTCGCCCTTGGCCATCACCGCCGATTCCGCGGTCTGCTTGGCCTCGACCAGCTCACGCTCGAGGTTGCGGTGGATCTCCAGCTCGGCGTTCAGCGCCTGCATCACCTCCTGCTGCTGCTCGGACTCCACCGCGGCCACGACCAGGGCGCTGTTGCGGTGCGAGGCCGCGCGCCACAGGCCGGCGATCGCGGCCAGCGTCAGCATCACGCCGGCGAAGGCGGCGGTGTTCCAGAACGGCTTCTCGGTGTAATAGGCAAAGCCCTGCGCCACCGCGGCGCCGGCGGCGCCGGCGATCGCCAGCCAGCGCGCGACGATGAAGTCGATGGAATGCGGGGGCTTCACGTCACAGCACCGCCTGGTTGAAATCGAAGTTGATTTCCTCGTCGGCCTGCTGCACCAGGTTGCCCTGGATGAAGTCGATGCCGCTCATCCACAGCGTCGCCGCCGCCTGTGCGTCCTCGACGCCGTGGCCGATCACCAGCAGGCCGCGACGGTGGGCACGGCCGATCAGCGTCTTCAGCTCGTCGCGCAGGTCCTGCGTCTGCGTGCCGGCGGTGTACTTGCGCGCCAGTTTCACGTAGCTCAATGGCAACTGGTTGACCAGTTCCTCGGCTTCGCTGCCGGCTTCGAACTGGCTCAGGCAGAACTGCACGCTCCTGGAAACCATCGTCTCGCAGAACTGGCGCACGGTGGCCGCGTGCACGATCGCGTCTTCCAGGCGCAGCTCCACTACCAGCGCCTCGCCGGGCACGCCGGCGGCCTCGATCTCGGTCTTCAGCCACTCCGCCTGGCCGGGTGCGGCGAGGGTGAGCGGCGATTGCGCGACGTACAGCCGCAGCAACTGGTTCTCGGCCAGGCGTTCGCGGATCAGGCCGAGCGACTCGCTCATCACCCAGCGGTCGATCTCGACGATCAGGTCGGTGCGCTCGGCCATCGGGATGATCTCGGCGGCCGAACGCAGCTTGCCGCTGGCGTCGCGCAGGCGCAGCAGCGCCTGGTACTGCGAGACGTCGCTGCCGGCGACCGCGACCACCGGCTGGTACAGCATCACCAGGCTGTCGTGGTCGATGGCGTCGCGCACCTGCATCAGCAAAGCCGCTTCCTTCATCGCCTCGGCCACCCGCGGCGGCTCGAAGCAACGCACGCCGCGCTCGCCGGCGCGCGCCTCGCGGGCGATCTTCTCGACCGCGTTGATCATCGCGCCGGACTCGTCGAAACCATGCCGGAAGGCGGCGATGCCGACCGACACGCGCAGGCGCAGCGGATGCCCGAGCGCGGTGAAGGGCGTCTGCATTACCGTCTGCCGCAGTTGCACCGCCAGCGCCTCCATGCCGGGCTCGTCGCGCACCGGGTCCAGCACCAGGTAGCTGCCATCGCCAAAGCGGGTCGCGGCCAGGTCGCCGAGGTGGGCGGTGAGCTGGCGGGACAAATCGCCGAGCAAGGTCTCCAGTGCGGTCAGGCCGATGCGCTCGCGCAGCGGGCCCAGGTTTTCCACTTCGACGAACAGCAGGCCGCCCTGTTGCTGGCCGCGGTGCAGAACGTCGTCGAGTTGCTTGAGCAGCGCGGTGCGATATACCAGGCCGGTGGCGGCGTCCTTGTCGGCGCGCTTGCTGCGCCGCGACTCGACCGCGCGCGCGCGACGCACGCGCGTCTGCACCGCCGAAATCAGGTGGCGCGGGCGGATCGGCTTGCTGAGGAAGTCGTCGCCGCCGGACTCGATCGCGTCGAACTGCAGGTCGTCGCTGCTTTCGCCGGACAGGAACACGATCGGCGTGTGCAGGAAGGCGTCCTGTTCGCGGATCAGCGCGGTCAGTTCGATGCCGTTCGCGCCCGGCATGTTCAGGTCCATCAGCACCAGGTCGGGCCGGAACTGCCGCAGCGCCGGCATCACGTCCAGCGCCTCGAGCACGACCAGGGAATCCATCCCGGCGTTGCGCAGGATGCCCTCGGCGAACAGCGCCTGGCTGCGGTCGTCCTCGACGATGAGGATGCGGAAGGGTTCCTCGCGCTTGGGATCAATCAGCGCCTGCAGGCGCCGGAACACCTCGTTGACATCGGGCGCATCCACGACCAGCGAATCCACGCCGGCTCGGCGCGCCGACAGGCGCAGGTTGATGTCGTCGACTTCGGCGAAGGCCACCAGCAACAAGCGCTGGCGGTTGCTGTTGGCGCGCGCCAGTCGCACCGTGGTGCCGATGTCCTGCAGCCGGCCGGAGAAGACCGCGTCGATCAGCACCAGGTCGGCGGGCAGCGCGCTCAGCAGCTCGTTGAGCTCGTCAACGTCTTCCAGCAGCTCGATCTCCACGCCCTGGGCCTCGAGGCGCTGGTCGAGCTCGAGCGAGAGCGGGCAGTAGCTGGTGAGGTGGTAGACGCGGAAATCGCTCGGCACCACCAGGTTGACGACTTCGCCCGCAGGCGCGGCCGGCGCGGTTTCGGCACTGGCGCGCGTTGGCGTGATCGGCCCCTGGCGCAGCGCCGGCCGCGGTGCCTCCGGCGACAGCGGCTCGCGGGCGCCCAGGCGCGCCTCCGGCAGCGCCAGCCTGCCGGGCTCGCTGCTGGGCAACTTGCCAAACAGCTGCACGCCATCGCCCCAGGCATCGCCCGAGGTGCGGAACAGCGATTCGGCCTGCGCGCGGGCCATGTCCGCGTCGCCCTGCGCCAACTGCGCGAGGTCCTCGGCGGCTTCCGTGCGCACCGGGCCCGGGTCCGGCAGTTCCGGGGGCGCCGGCGCGGCATCACTCAGCAACTGCACCAGTTCGCAGACGCGGCCGCCGAGCTCGACGTCCGGCAGGTGCTCCTGCGACAGCGCCACCGCCAGCGTTTCCGCCAGCTTGTCCAGCGGCAGCAGCACGGCCTCGACGCCATGGCGCCGGCTGCCCGCGCCCAGGCGCAGCGCCTCGGCGTGCAGCAGCGCGATGCCGTTGATATCCCAGCCATGGCGCAGGAAGCCATCCACGCGCCGCCCGATCATTTCCGTGCGCTCCGAGAGGAGGCGCAGGAAGTCGTCCCGGCGATCGGCGGTAATGGCACCGCGGTCTTGGCTCATGCGCGAGGATCCCCTTGAACCGGGATTATGCCAGTGGCGCGCGGCGGCGCAGCAGCCCGACCAGCCAGCGCGCCAGCAGGAAGGCGACCAGGAAGGAGCCGGCGACCACGGCCAGCACCAGCGCCAGTGCGATCCAGGGGTGCGCCACCACCAGCGGCAGCGCGGCGAGCACGACTGCGTCCTCGCCGAGCGAGGCGGCCCAGTTGCTGGCCGGCTCGGGTGAACCGTTCAGCAGCAGGCGCGTGCCGCTCTTGAATAGATGGGTCAGCAGCGCAGCGCCGGCGCCGGCGGCGAGCGCGCCCGCCTGCAGGTCGCCGTCCGGGGACAGGGTGGCGGCGGCGAGGAAGGCGCCGACGGGCACGCGCAGCAGGGTGTGCAGCAGGTCCCAACCCGAATCCACGCCGGGGATCTTGTCGAAGCCGAACTCGACCAGCGCCAGCACACCGCTGGTGCCCAATACCCAGGGCGAGGCGGCGACCTGCAGCGCGGCCGGCAGGTCCACCCAGCCAAGCAGGCCGGCCAGGCCAACGCCGAACACGGTGAGGTAGACGCGCACCCCGGCCAGCGCAGCCAGCGCGATTCCGACGGCGAACAGGTGGGCTTCGGTCATGTGCGGCTGCGGTCGCCTGCGAGCAGGCGGAAACCATAGCATTCCGGGCCGTAGGCCGATGTTTCGCGCCACGGTATCCTGCGCGGATGGACCTGCACGAGCTGCATCCCGACCCCCACGGCGCGCCCGGCCACCTGCGCGGGTGGCTGCTGCTCGGCGCGGCGGCCTGGTTGCTGAGCCTGGCCGCGACCTGGTGGCTGGCCGCGCATTTCAGCGCGCGTTCGCGCCCGACCGCGCCGCCGGTGGCGGCGGCCGCCCCAACCGACTCGAAGGAACTGCGCAAGCTGCGCCAGCAGGTGGCGACGCTGAAGCGCTCCGACCAGATCAGCCGCAACGCCAACGTCGAGTTGCAGACCACGCTGGCCGAACGCGAGGAGGAGGTCTCCGGGCTGCGCGCGGACGTGGATTTTTACGAGCGCCTGGTCGGCTCCACCGGCCAGCGCCAGGGCCTGCGCGTGCACGCCGCGCAGTTCGAGCCCGAGTCCGCCGGCACCTGGCACTACACCGTGACGCTGACGCAGAACCTGAACCGCGGCGCCATCAGCAAGGGCGGCATGCGCTTCTCGGTGGAAGGCGTGCGCGGAGGCAAGCTGGAAACGATCAAGTGGGACCAACTGCTGCAAAAGCAGGGCGCGCCCGCGAAGCCCTTCTCCTTCCGCTACTTCCAGCAGCTCGAGGACAGCATCATGCTGCCGCCCGGTTTCACCCCGCAGCGGGTGAAGGTGAACCTCTCGGGTGGCGTGGAACAGAGCTTTCCGTGGCGTACGGGCAGGGCGACGCCGGTTGGCGGATAATCGCCGCATGGAAATCGAAGCGACCCCCAGCTACCAGGACCTCGAGGCGCCGCTCGACTTCACTGCCGCCGCCGCGCACAAGGTCGCGGCGCTGATCGCCGAGGAAGGCAACCCTGCGCTGAAGCTGCGCGTGTACATCAGCGGCGGCGGCTGCTCGGGCTTCCAGTACGGCTTCACCTTCGACGAAGAGCGCGCCGAGGACGACCTCGCGTTGCAACGCGACGGCGTCACGCTGCTGGTGGATCCGCTCAGCCTGCAGTACCTGATGGGCGCGGAGGTGGATTACCGCGAGAGCCTGCAGGGCGCGCAGTTCGTGATCCGCAATCCGAACGCGAAGAGCACCTGCGGCTGCGGCAGCAGCTTCACCGTGTGAGCGGCGCGGCCGTGACCGCCGTCGCGGCGCCCAGGCAGTTCGCGTTCCAGCATGCCGGCCTCGACCGCGCCGAACACCTGCGCGAGGACGAGTCGGCCTTGCGCGCACTGTGGCCGCGGGCGCGCGTGATGTCGGTCGATGGCGAGGGGCTGGCCTGCTTTGAAGGCGATGCCGACGCGCCGGAGTTCCTTGCGACCGGTGAAATCCCTTATATCGAGCAAGCGAGCTTTCTTGGCATCGAGGAGGAGGGCGGTCAGCCATGGTTCGCGCTCGAGGACGGTGCAATACCCGGCGCCGCGCCATCCCGCCTCGACCTGCGCAACGCCGCGCTGCGCTGGCCCGCGCTGCTGGCCACCACCTTCGCGCAGGCGCGCGCGCTGCTGCACTGGCAGTCGCGCAACCGCTTCTGCGGCACCTGCGGCGGCGCGACGCAGCAGCAGCGCGGCGGCTGGGTCATCCGCTGCGCGCGTTGCGCCGACGAGTACTACCCGCGCACCGACCCGGCGATCATCGTCGCGGTGGGCGATGGTGAGCGCCTGCTGCTGGGACGCCAGGCGAGTTGGCCGGAGCATCGCTACTCCGTGCTGGCCGGCTTCCTGGAGCCCGGCGAATCGCTCGAGCAGGCGGTGGCGCGCGAAGTGCTGGAGGAAGCCGGCGTGCGCATCGAAAGCTGCGAGTACCTGGCTTCGCAACCATGGCCCTTTCCCGCTTCGATCATGCTCGGTTTCCGCGCCATCGCGCGGCCGCAGCCGGTGCGGCTCGGTCCCGAACTGGAGGACGCGCGCTGGCTCAGCGCCGCCGAGATCCGCGCGCAGGTGGCCGCCGGCGCGCTGCAGTTGTCGCCGCGCCTGTCCATTTCCCGCTGGCTGATCGAAGACTGGCTGTCCACGCGCTGATTCCTCGTTCAGCGCGGTCCGGGAATACAATGCCGGCATGGCCCTGACCCTTATCGCCGTGGTGCTCGCGCTCGTGCTGGGGCATGTCGTGCCCTCGCTGTTGTCGGTGCGCCGCTACGACTGGTTCATCGCCTGGCTGCGCTGGTTCGCCGCCCGGCTGGGCGGCGAGCGCGCGTGGCAGGCGCGGGTCGGCCTGCTGCTGGCGGCCGGGCTGCCGGTGCTCGCCGTCGCCGCCATCCAGTTCCTGCTTGGCGACCGCGGCTACGGGCTGCCGCTGTTCTTCTTCGCGCTGGCGGTGCTCATCTACACCTGGGGGCCGCGCGACCTCGACCTGGACGTGGACGCGGTGATCGATGCGCGCGACGGCGAGGTGCGGCGCGCCGCCGCCGCATCGCTGTTCCCGGAGGGCGGCGAGCCGGTGCTCGAGGGTCCTTCGCTAGTCGAGGCAGTATTCCGCTGCGCGCTGTGGCGCTGGTTCGGCGTGCTGTTCTGGTTCCTGCTGCTCGGCCCCGCCGGTGCGCTGCTGTACCGCCTGCTGGCGTTGGCGGCGCAGGGCGAGGCGCAGAAGGTGTTGTCGCCGGCGCAGGCTGCCGCGGCGAAATGGCTGGCGTCGGTGTTGAACTGGCCGGTCGCGCATGTGATGACCTTCGGGCTGGCGCTCGCGGCCAACTTCGATGGCGTGCTCGCGGCCTGGCGCGACTGGCACGCGCAGGGCGGCTGGCGCCTGGACATCGGCTTCCTTGGCGCCGCAGCCCGCGCGAGCGTGGTCTGCGAGCTGGCCGAAGAGGACGCCTACGCGATCGACGGCCCGGCGCAGGCGCCGGCGCTGCTCGAGCTGCGCGATGCGATGAGCCTGGTGTGGCGGGTGATGCTGCTCTGGCTCGCCGTGCTCGCCATCTTCGTCGTCGCCGGCTTCGTCAACTGACGCAACTGCACGTTCTCGCTTCGTAGCCGCGCGCCAGATTTTTGGCGTCCGGCCGCCGGGGGCGGGGGAGGAGGCGGTCCCTCCGTCGGGGGCATCCTGCCCCCGAGTCGGGCCCGCTCCTGCTCCTGCCCGCTCCGCCTCCTCCCCCGCCCCCGACGTCCTCTACGCTGATGCTGCGCGCTACGTAGCGAGGCTGTGTGGCGCGTGGCGCTGGCGCGCCCGCGAATCGAAACGCGCTGCTGGCGCTTTTCGATCGGCGCAAAGCGAACTGGTGTTGTAAGGACGTCGGGGATGCGGGGTGGAGTCGAAGCGGGCAGGAGCAGGAGCGGCCGGTTGTAGCGGGCAGGACGCCCGCTCCAACCGGGCGACTCCACCCCGCATCCCCGGCGGCCGCGCGGCACGCCAGTTCAAGCGAACTTACTTGTGGGGGCCGCGGAGGGCGCGGACGATGGCTTCGAGCGAGGCGGCGGTGGCGGTGGCGCCGTCGACGGGTGGCGCGGCCTCGAGTTCGATGCGTGCGCGCAGCCGCTTCGGCAGCCGGCCCCAGCCCGCGTGCTGCTTGCTGAACACGCTCGCCCACATCCCGCGCAGCGCCATCGGCACCACCGGCACCGGCCGCGCCTTCAGGATGCGTTCGACGCCGGCCTTGAACTCGGCGATCTCGCCGTCGGTGGTCAGCCTGCCTTCGGGGAAGATGCCGACGATCTCGCCTTCGGCCAGCGCGCGATCCACTTCCGCGAACGCGCTTTCCATCAATGCCGCGTCCTCGTGCCGGTTGGCGATCGGGATCGCGCGCGCGGTGCGGAACAGCCAGCTCAGGCCCGGCTGCTTGAAGATCTTGTGGTACATGACGAAGCGCGTCGGCCGCGGGATCGCGCCCATCAGCACCAGCGGGTCGGTGTAGCTGACGTGGTTGCACACGATCAGCGCCGGGCCTTCGTCCGGCACGTTGTCGTCGATGCCGGTCAGCTGCGCGCGGTACAGCGCCTTGGTCAGGATCCAGGCGATGAAGCGCATGAAGAATTCCGGCACCAGGCTGAAGATGATGCCCGACACGATCGCGGTGGCGATGCCGGTGGCCAGGTAGACCTGCGGGATGCTCCAGCCTAGCCCGCGCTGCACCAGCAGCGCCAGCAGCGCGGCGCTGACGATGAAGAAGGCGTTCTGGATGTTCAGTGCCGCGATCACCCGCGACAGTTCCTGCTTTGGCGTGCGGCTTTGCACCAGCGCGAACAGCGGCACCACGTAGAAGCCGGCGAACAGGCCGATCAGCGTCAGGTCGGCCATGACCCGCCAGCTGCCCGGCGACGCGACGAAGCCCGCCAGGTCGAGCCCGGTGGCCGGTGCCAGGCCGGTGCGCGCGAAGTACAGGTCGATGCAGAAGGCGGTCATGCCGAAGGCGCCGAAAGGCACCAGGCCGATCTCGACCGTGCGCGAGGACAGCTTTTCGCACAGCAGCGAACCGACGCCGGTGCCGACCGAGAACAGCGCCAGCGCGAAGATGTACAGCGTGTTGTCGCCGCCCAGGTGCAGCGTCGGCGTAGTTGGGCAGCTGCGCGGTGAGCACGGTGCCGAAGAACCAGAACCAGGAGATGCCCAGGATCGCGTTGCGCACCGCCTTCTGCTTGCGCGCCAGGCGCAGCACCTGCAACGACTCGACGATCGGGATCCAGTTGACCTTCAGTGTCCGGCGCGCCGGCGTCCACGCGCGGGATCGCGCGGCTGACCAGGTTGCCGGTGATCGCCAGCGCCACCAGCGCCGTGGTCGCGACCAGCGCGCCGTGCTCGCCGGCGATCTGGAAGATCACCCCGCCGAGGATCATGCCGGCGAGGATCGAGATCGAGGTGCCCATCTCGACCAGGCCGTTGCCGCCGGTCAGTTCCTCCGGCTTGAGCACCGAGGGCAGGATCGAATACTTCACCGGCCCGAACAGCGTGGACTGCACGCCGGTGGCGAACAGCGCCACCAGCAGGATCGGCATGCTGTGCAGGAAGAAGCCGAGGCCGGCGAAGGACATGATCGCGATTTCCATCGCGGTGGTGATGCGGATCAGCTTCGACTTCTCCAGCTTCTCGGCGATCTGACCGGCGGTGGCGGAGAACAGGAAGTAGGGCAGGATGAACAGCGCCGGCGCCAGGTTGGTGTACAGCGAGCGCTGGTCCGCAGGCGTGCCGAGGTAGAACAGCAGGCTGATGATCGCCTGGCGGAACACGTTGTCGTTGAAGGCGCCCAGCGCCTGCACCACGAAGAAGGGCAGGAAGCGGCGCTGGCGCAGCAGCTCGAACTGGTTGTGCTGCACGAGTGCGTCAGGCCTCGCCGCGCTCGCGCGCGATCGCGCGCCAGCCGATGTCGTTGCGGTGGAACTCGCCGTCGCCAGTGGATCGGTGCCAGCGCCGCGTAGGCGCGTTCGCCTGCGCCTGCGCGACGCTGTCGCCGAGCGCGCAGGCGCACAGCACGCGGCCGCCGGCGGTCACGCACGTGCCCGCCCTCGAGCCGGGTGCCGGCGTGGAAGACCTTGGCTGTCGGGCGCGGTGGGCGCATCGAGGCCGGAGATCACGTCGCCGCTGCGCGGCGCTGCCGGATAGTCCTCCGCCGCCATCACCACGCCCAGCGCGGGCCGCGCATCCCAGTGCGCGCCTGACGCCGGCCAGGCGTGCCGTCGATCGCCGCCTCGACCAGGTCGAGCAGGTCGGATTGCAGGCGCATCATCACCGGCTGCGTTTCCGGGTCGCCGAAGCGCACGTTGAACTCGATCACCTTGGGCGCGCCGTCCTGGTCGATCATCAGGCCGGCGTAGAGGAAGCCGGTGAAGGGCATGCCGTCGGCGATCATGCCGCGCACGGTCGGCTCGACCACTTCGCGCATCACGCGCCGCGTGCACTTCCGGCGGTGACCACCGGCGCCGGCGAGTAGGCGCCCATGCCGCCGGTGTTGGGGCCGGTGTCGCCGTCGCCGACGCGCTTGTGGTCCTGGCTGGTCGCCATCGGCAGCGCCGTGCTGCCGTCCACGATCGAGATGAAGCTGGCTTCCTCGCCGTCGAGGATACTCCTCGATCACCACGCGCGCGCCGGCCGCGCCGAAGGCATTGCCGGCGAGCATGTCGCTGCAGCGCCGCCTCGGCTTCCGCCAGCGTCATCGCCACCACCACGCCCTTGCCCGCGGCCAGGCCGTCGGCCTTGATCACGATCGGCGCGCCGACCGTCGCGCAGGTGCGCCAGCGCCGGCGCCAGCTGTCTCGAACACCGCGTAGTGCGCGGTCGGGATGCCGTGGCGCGCGAGGAAATCCTTGGCGTAGGCCTTGCTGCCCTCCAGCTGCGCCGCGGCGGCGGTGGGCCCGAAGATGCGCAGGCCGGCGGCGCGGAAGGCATCCACCACGCCGGCGACCAGCGGCGCCTCGGGACCGACCACGGTCAGGCCCACCGCTTCCTCGCGCACCAGGCGCAGCAGGCCATCGATATCGGTGGCGGCGACCGCGACGTTGCGGCACTTGCGCTTCGCGCGCGGTGCCGGCGTTGCCGGGCGCGACCAGCACTTCGCTGCACGCGCGTGGACTGCGCCAGCTTCCACGCCAGCGCATGCTCGCGCCCGCCATTGCCGATGACCAGGACCTTCATGCGCGTGCCCTCAGTGGCGGAAGTGGCGGCGGCCGGTGAACACCATCGCCATGCCATGCTCGTCGGCGGCGGCGATCACTTCCTCGTCGCGCATCGAGCCGCCGGGCTGGATCACCGCGCTGATGCCGGCGGCGGCGGCGGCATCGATGCCGTCGCGGAAGGGGAAGAAAGCGTCGGTGGCCATCACCGAGCCGGGCACGTCCAGGCCGGCTTCCTCGGCCTTGAGGCCGGCGATCTTCGCGAGACCACGCGCTCATCTGCCCGGCGCCGATGCCGATGGTCTGGCCGTCGCGCGCATAGACGATGGCGTTCGACTTCACGTACATCGCCACCTTCCAGGCGAACAGCAGGTCGTCGAGCTGCGCCGGCGTCGGCGCGCGCTTGCGTGACCACGCGCAGGTCGGCGGCGGTCAGCGCGTCGCTGTCGGCGTCCTGCACCAGCAGGCCGCCGGCGATGCGCTTCATCTCGTAACCCGGCCGCGGCGCCGCGTCCAGCTCGCCGACCGGCCAGCACGCGCACGTTCGCCTTCTTCGCGAACAGCGGCAGCGCATCGGCGGCCATGGCCGGCGCCAGCACCACTTCCACGAACTGGCGCCGGAGGATCTCGGCGGTGGTGCGCGGCGTCGAGCGGGCGATTGAAGGCGATGATGCCGCCGAAGGCCGAGGTCGGGTCGACCGCGTAGGCGCGCTCGTAGGCCGCGTACAGATCGTCGGCGAGGGCGACGCCGCAGGGATTGGCGTGCTTGACGATCACGCAGGCCGGGCCTTCGAAGGCGCGCACGCATTCCAGCGCGGCATCGGCGTCGGCGAGGTTGTTGTAGCTCAGCTCCTTGCCCTGCAGGAAGCGCGCGGTGGCGACGATGCCGCGCGCGGCGGGGTCTTCGATGTACAGCGCGCCGCGCTGGTGCGGGTTCTCGCCGTAGCGCAGCGAGGCGGCCAGGCGCGGCGCCAGATGTGAGCTGCGCCGGCCAGGCTTCCGGCTGCGCCGGATCGGCGGCGCGCACCGACAGCCAGCCGCTGACCTGGCCGTCGTAGCGCGCCGTGTGCGCGTAGGCCGCGGCAGCGAAGGCGCGGCGCTGCGCCAGCGTGGTGCCGCCTTCGGCCAGCGACTGCGCGAGTGCACCGTACTGCGCCGGGTCCACCACCACCGCCACGCGCTCGTGGTTCTTCGCCGCGGCGCGCAGCATGGCCGGGCCGCCGATATCAATGTTCTCGATCGCGTCGGCGTAGCGAACAGTCCGGTCGCGCGACGGTGGCGGCGAAGGGATACAGGTTCACCACCAGCAGGTCGATCGCGGCGATGCCGTGCTGCGCCATCACCGCGTCGTCGGTGCCGGCGCGTCCGAGCAGGCCGCCGTGGATCGCCGGGTGCAGCGTCTTGACGCGGCCGTCCATGATTTCGGGGAAGCCGGTGACCTCGGAGACGTCGCGCACCGCCAGCCCGGCCTCGCGCAGCGCGCGTGCGGTGCCGCCGGTGGACAGCAGTTCCACGCCCTGTGCGGCGAGCAGGCGCGCCAGCTCCATCAGGCCGGTCTTGTCGGAAACGGAAAGCAGCGCCCGGCGGACGGGCAGGCGGTCGGACGGCATCGAAAATCCCCGGGAAACGAGCCGCGATTATAGCGCCGGCGCAGGCCCGGGCCCGCGCGGGTTCAGCTCAGGCCGTAGGCCTTCAGCTTCTTGCGCAGGGTGGCGCGATTGAGGCCCAGCGTGGCCGCGGCCTTGCTCTGGTTGCCCTCGCAATGGCGCATCACTTCGGCCAGCATCGGCACTTCGATCTCGCGCAGCACGATGTCGTAGAGCTCGTGCGAATCGCACTGGCCCAGGTCGAGCAGGTAACGGCGCACGGCCTTGGCCACGTAGTCGCGGAGCGCGGGTTGCGGCGTGTTCAGCGGCGCCGGTTCGACGCGCAGGGCCTGCAATACATTCACGGGGCGTGACACTCCGAATTCGTTTCCCGCATGCTCCCCGCATGCCGGGCGTTGACGGCTTCCTGCCGGTGCGAGATGCATCCGCGTTCCTGGCGGATGGGCAGTCTAGCGAAATCGGCGGCGCTGCGCCAAGAAGTTTTTCGTGAATGAAAGTCGCGCGCAAGTTGCGAATGTGCGGATGGCCGCACGGCCCTTGACATTGCGTTCGTGCCGGTTCAGTGGAACTCGAATCCGAACGCGACCGCGCGCTTGCCCGGATCCAGGATCTCGACGCGCAAGCTGGCCGACTGCCCGGCGCCGAGCAGGGCGGTCACCGGCGCGGCGCCGAGGTATTCGCGCGGCGCGAAACGGCGCAGGCCCAGCGATTCTCCATCCAGGTCCTGCAGGGAAAGCTGCAGTTGCGGCCAGGGCTGCGCGAAGGCGGCATCGTTGCGGAAGGTGGCGCTCACCACCAGCACGCCGGGCAGCGTGGGATGCGGGCTCAGGTCGCGCGAGGTGATGCGCAGTGCCGCCGGCTCGCGCCAGGGCGGCACGCTGCAACGCAGCAGCGCGCACAGCACCTCGACGCGCGGACGCCAGTCGCGGTCGGCGGCGAGGCGCGCGCGGTCGGCGACGGCGAACTGCAGCAGCAGGAGCAGCAGCAGGGCCGGCGCCGCCAGCCAGGCCCAGCGCGCGCGCGGCTTGGGCGCCGCGCGTTTCGGGCGCACGAACACCGGACCCGACGGCGGCGTGTGCACGTCGATCATGGCGTTTCGTTCCTGCGACCGGTGATGCGCACCCAGTCGCCTTCGCGCGCCACCGCCAGTTGCTCGAACCAGGGGGCGTAGCGCAGCAGCAACTCGGTGTCCTGGCCGTGCAGGATGCCGGACAGCGCGATCAGGCCGCCGGGCTGCACGCGGCTGGCCAGCCGTTCGGCCAGGGCGTCGAGCGCGACCGCGAGGATGTTGGCGACGACCACCGGGTAACGGGCCTCGGGCTCGTCTTCCGGCGCATGCACGGCCAGGCGGTTGGCGACGCCATTGCGCGCGGCGTTGTCGACGCTGGCGATGCGCGCCTGCGGATCATTGTCCACGCCGACGGCGCGCGCGGCACCGAGCTTGAGCGCGGCCAGCGCGAGGATGCCGGAGCCGCAACCGAAGTCGAGCACGGTCTTGCCTTCGAGATCGAGGCCATCGAGCCAGGCCAGGCAAAGCGCGGTGGTCGGGTGCGTGCCGGATCCGAAGGCCAGTCCTGGATCGAGTTCAACGACGACGGCGCGCTCGCGATCGGCTTCCGGCGGCAGCTCCTGGTTGGAAGGCACCACCCAGGTGCGTTCGCCGAAGCGCATCGGCCGGAACTGGTCCATCCAAGCGCGCTCCCAGTCCTGGTCCTCGACCACGCGGAACTGCGCGCTGGAAAGATCCAGGCGCCCATCCCAGGCTTCGAGCGCGTGCAGCAACAGTTCCGGCGGCGTATCGGCCTCGAACAGGCCGAGCATGATGATCTCCGGCCACAGCGGCGTTTCCGCTACGCCTGGTTCCAGGATCGCCTGTTCGTTGTCGGCATCGGCGGCGTCGAGCAGCGACACCGACAGCGCGCCGAGGTCCTCGAGCGCGGCCTCGAGCCGGGCTTCATCGGAGGCGCGGCAGCGCAGTGACAGTTCCAGCCAGGGCATTCAGAGCTTCGGGATGTGCAGGGTCTTGCTGATCATCAGCGAGCCGGACAGCAGGTACAACAGCACCAGCGGATGCAGGGTGAGGCCGGCCAGTTGCAGCGCACCACCCCAGACGGCGTCGCCGGTGGCGCCGCGCCAGGCCGCGAGCGCCATCAGGCCGACCAGCAGCACGCTGGTCGGGATCGGCGTGCCTTCGAAGTACTTGACCTTGCCGGAGGCATCCGCGGCCAGCGCCTCGGCGGTGATGTTGTAGCGCGCCAGCCGGCTGACGCCGCAGGCGACGAAGTAGACCAGCACCAGCGCGTCCCAGCCGCCATCCAGGCCGACGCCGTAGGCCAGCGCCGCCGGCGCCACGCCAAAGCTGATCACGTCGGCGAGCGAGTCGAGCTCGCGGCCGAGCGCGCTGTTCTGCTGCCGCCAGCGTGCGATGCGGCCGTCGAAGACATCGAAGACGAAGGCCGCCGGCACCAGCGCCGCCGACACCAGCAGGCCGTTGCCCAGGTCGCCCTTCAGGTAGGCCATCACCGCCAGCACCGCGCCCATGCCGCAGAAGGCATTGGCGATGGTGAACCAGTCCGCGAGGTGGAAGCCGCGGATCATCGAAAAGTGCTGCTGGCGATCCTTGTCGTTCATGGTGCCTCCTGGCAAAAGCAGTCGCGGCAGGTTTTCAGCAGACGAATGTCTGCTCATGCCGCTCCCACATGACGCGGCCATCAGCCCAGGCCGATGACCTTTTCCTTGCGCTCGGCCAGGCGCTTTTCCAGGTAGTGGATGTTGGCGCCGCCCTGCTGGAAGCCGATGTCGGCCATGATCCGCTGCTGCAGCGGCACGTTGGTCTTGATGCCGTCCACGACCATCTCCGACAGCGCCACCTTCATGCGCGAGATCGCCTGCGCGCGGGTGTTGCCGTGCACGATCAGCTTGCCGATCATCGAGTCGTAGTTGGGCGGCACCTTGTAGCCTTCGTAGATG
The DNA here is from genome assembly GCA_963707625.1 of uncultured Gammaproteobacteria bacterium. Taxonomy (GTDB): domain Bacteria; phylum Pseudomonadota; class Gammaproteobacteria; order Xanthomonadales; family Xanthomonadaceae; genus Arenimonas. Next base: position 462,137 of record CAVPQV010000001.1, on the reverse strand, counting down.
TGCGAATCCACGCGCACGCCCGGGCCGCCCGGCGCGTGGAAGTGCTTGATCAGGCCGGGCGAGGGCAGGAAGGTTTCCGGGTCCTCGGCATTGATGCGGCACTCGATGGCGTGGCCGCGGATGACGATGTCTTCCTGGCTGCAGCTTCAGCTTCTCGCCGAGGCGATCAGCAGCTGCTCGCGCACCAGGTCCACGCCGGTGACCATCTCGGTGACCGGGTGCTCGACCTGGATGCGGGTGTTCATCTCGATGAAGTAGAACTCGCCGTCCTGGTACAGGAACTCGAAGGTGCCGGCGCCGCGGTAGCCGATGCGAACGCAGGCGTCGGTGCAGATGCTTGCCGATGCGCGCGCGCTGCTCCTCGCTGATGCCCGGCGCCGGCGCTTCCTCGACCACCTTCTGGTGCCGGCGCTGCATCGAGCAGTCGCGCTCGCCCAGGTGGATGGCGTTGCCCTGGCCGTCGGAGAGCACCTGGATCTCCACGTGGCGCGGGTTCTCCAGGAATTTCTCCATGTACACCATGTCGTTGCCGAACGCGGCCTTGGCCTCGGCCTTGGTGGTGTCGATCGAGGACATCAGCGCGCTTTCCTCGCGCACCACGCGCATGCCGCGGCCGCCGCCGCCGCCGGCGGCCTTGATGATCACCGGGTAGCCGATCTCGCTTGCCCAGGCGCAGGCACTCGGCGGCATCGTCGCCCAGCGGGTCCGCCGGAACCCGGCACGCAGGGCACGCCGGCGTCCTTCATGGCGCGGATCGCCTCGACCTTGTCGCCCATCATGCGGATCACGTTGGCGGTCGGGCCGATGAACACGAAGCCGGATGATCTCGCACGCGCTCGGCGAAGTCGGCGTTCTCGGACAGGAAGCCGTAGCCGGGGTGGATGCCCTGCGCGTCGGTGACTTCGGCCGCGGCGATGATCGCCGGGATGTTGAGGTAGCTCTCGCGCCGAAGGCGCCGGGCCGATGCACACCGACTCGTCGGCCATCGCCACGTGCTTGAGGTTGCGGTCCACGGTGGAGTGCACCGCCACCGTCTTGATGCCGAGGGCGTGGCAGGCGCGCAGGATGCGCAGCGCGATCTCGCCGCGGTTGGCGATGACGATCTTCTTCAGCATGGGACAGCTTCCTTCGTCCGTGCTCAGGCGATGACGAACATCGGTTCGTCGAATTCGATCGGCTGGCCGTTCTTGACCAGGATCGCGCGCACCGTGCCGGAGACCTCGGCCTCGATCGGGTTGAACATCTTCATCGCCTCGATGATGCCCAGCGTCTCGCCCTGCTTCACCGTCTGGCCGACCTTGACGAAGGGCGGCGTGTCCGGGTTCGGCGAGGCGTAATAGGTGCCGACCATCGGCGAACGGACATGTGGCCGTCGGGCACGTCCTTGGTGGACTTGCCGCCCTGCGCCTCGGTGGCGATAGCGGCGACGGCCGGCATCGGCTGCGCCGGCGGCGCCGGGCGCGGATGGTCGGCGGCGGCGTGCATCGGCGTCTGCGGCGCGTGCATCATCATCGGCTGCGCCACCGAGGCATGCCGGGCCAGGCGCACGGACTCCTCGCCTTCCTTGATCTCGAGTTCGGCGAGATTGGATTCCTCGAGCAGGTCGATCGAGCTTCTTGATCTTGCGAAGGTCCATGGCGGCCTCGTCTTGTGCGTGTGGAGGGGGTGGGTGTCGCCGGCTCAGGCCGGCGCGGCGGGCACGGGCGCGCCGATCCGGCGCAGCGCGGCCTCGAGGGCGAAGTAGTAGCTGTCGGCGCCGAAGCCGCAGATCACGCGCCGTGGCCAGGCTCGCTGAAATAGCTGTGCTGGCGGAAGGGCTCGCGGGCGATGGGGTTCGACAGGTGCACTTCGACGAAGGGAGGGCCGACGCCGGCGAGCGGCGTCGCGCAGCGCGACCGAGGTGTGGGTGAAGGCGGCCGGGTTGATCAGCGAGAAGCGGGTGCCGTCGCGGCGGGCCGCCTGCACGCGGTCGACCAGCTCGTGCTCGGCGTTGGACTGGAAGCTCTCGAGGGTGTGGCCGGCGGCGGTGGCCCGGCCCTGCAGGTGCGCGTCGATCTCGGCCAGGGTCGTCCGGCCGTAGATGCCTCGGGCTCGCGTTCGCCGAGCAGGTTGAGGTTGGGGCCATGCAGGACGAGGATCTTCGCCACGCCGACCTCCCCAGAGGAACGTCACAGTGTGCCGCCACGAAATCGGCCTTGTCCAGACGATACCGCGCACTTTCGCGGATTTTAATGGGCGTTTGAATAGTCGTGTTTGACTTAGTCTGGCGACGCTTGACCAGGCCTCGAGCTGCGTCCGGTCGTCGAAGTCGCCGTAGTGGGTCTGGGCCAGGACGCGCCCGTCGGCGCCAGCAGCACCGAGTAGGGCAGGACGCCGCGCGCGTTGCCCAGGCGCACCGAGCTGTCCGCGGGCCCGGGCGCTTCGATCAGGAGTGAGGAAGCGTACCGGCGCCTGGCCGCTAGGAAGGCCTGTGCCGCGGCGCGGCGAATCCAGCGCGATGCCCACCACTTGGATGCCGTTGGCGCCCTGTTGCGCTGCGCGAAGGCGTCCGACGATAGCGGCATTTCGCGCCGGCAAGGCCGCACCAGCTGGCCCAGTAGTTGATCAGCCGCGGCCGGCCCGGGGCAGCACGGCCGCGCGGCGGCCGTCCAGATCGGGAAGTTCGAAGGGCGCGACCTGGCGTGCTTGCGCCAGCGACGCGCTGGCGCGCTTCCTGCCAGGCGCGGCTGGCCGAGCACGCCCAACCCCGCCGCGAGCAGCGCGGCCGACGATGGCACCAGCGGCGCGCGCTGCCAGCGCATTCAGCGCGCCGCGCCGGCCAGCTCGCTGCGCATCAGCGCCATGGATCAGCAGTTGCGGCAGACGCCGGCCCTCGCCGCTGGCCGCGGGATACACCACGTACAGCGGTACGCCCGGCGCCGTTGAAGCTATCGAGGAAGGCGCTGATCTCGGGTCCTCGTCGGTCCAGTCACCGTTCATGTAGACGCTGTCGGTTGCCTTCGAGCAGCGCCTGGAACTCGTCGGTGTGCGAGCACCGCCTTTTCGTTGACCTTGCAGGTGACGCACCAGTCGGCGGTCATGTTCACGAACACGACGCGACCCTCGGCGCGGTACTGCGCCAGCGCCGTCGCGGAGTAGGGCACGCTGGCGCCCTCGACCACGGCGGCGCCGCGCGCGGCCGGTGCCGGCATTGCAGCGCGACCACCATCGCCGTGATCGCCAGCGCCAGCGCCAGGCCCGGCAGCAACGCGCCGAGGCGACCGCGCGCGGAAACGGCGCCGCTCCAGCCACCACAGCGCCAGCGCCAGCAGCACCGCCGCCACCAGCAGCAGGCCGAGCGCATCCACGCCGCGCTGCTTGGCCAACACCCACGGCAGCCACACGGCGGTCAGGTACATCGGGAAGGCGAGCACTTGCTTGATGGTCTCCATCCACGGCGCCCGGCTGCGGCAGGCGCGCCGCCAGCGCCGGCACGAAGCCGATCACCAGGAAGGGCAGCGCCAGGCCCAGGCCGAGCGCCAGGAACACCAGCATCGCCGAGGCGGTCGGCGCGACGAAGGCATAGCGCCAGCGCGCCGGCCATGAACGGCGCGGTGCACGGACTGGCCACCACCACCGCGAGCACGCCGGTGAAGAAGTCGCCGGCCGGCGCCGACCGCGCGCGGCCAACGATTGGCCGGCGCCCGCAAGCGAGGCGCCGAACTGCACCACGCCCGACAGCGACAGGCCGATGCCGAGCATCAGCAGCGCCAGCGAGCCGACCACGCCAGGGCTGCTGCAGCTGGAATCCCCAGCCCAGCGCCTGGCCCGCGCCGCGCAGGCCAGCACCAGCGCGCCGACCAGCGCGAAGCTGGCGAGTACGCCGGCGGTGTACCACAGCGCATGCGCCCGCGCGTGCGAGCGGCTCACGCTCGCCTGCGCCAGGCCAGCGCCTTGAAGGAGAGCACCGGCAACACGCAGGGCATCAGGTTGAGGATCAGGCCACCGAGCAGCGCGCCGAACAGCGCCGCCAGCAAACCGCTGGTGGCGGCGGGGGCGGGCGGCGTTTCCACCGGACCGCGCGGGGCGTCGCTTGCGGCCAGCGCGGCCGCATCCGCCACCGGCAGATCCACCTGCAGCCGCCGCGTCATCGGCGGATAGCAAATCCCGTCGGTCTGGCAGCCCTGGAAACTGGCCTCGAGCGTGATCGTCTGCGCCGCGCCCTGCGTGCGTTGCAGCGGCAGCGGGATCTCGGCTTCGTCGAACCACACCTGCACGTCGCCGAAGTACTCGTCGGTGAAGGCTTGCGCCGGCGGAAAGCGCGGCTGTCCCGCCTGCACGCCGTCGCCTGCGACGACGCGGAAGGCCGTCTTGTCGCGATAGAGGTAGTAACCCTTCGCCGGCGTCAGCCGCACCAGCAATTCGGTTGGCGTATTCGCGATCGCCTCGGCCTTGAAGGCCTGCTCCTCGGGCAGGGCATCGCCGGCGAGCACGCCGCCTGGCTTCGGGCCGAGTGCGGCGAGCGGGTCGTCCGCGCCGGGGCCGGCCTGCGCGCCGGCGGGCAGCGCGACCGTGAGCGTGCGCACCTGCGGCGGATAGCACACGCCGATGTCGGCGCAGCCCTGGAATTTCACCTTGAAGGCGATGGCGTCCACGCCGCTCGCGGCCGCGCCGGTCTGCACCAGCGTCACCGAATCGCGGTAGGTCTCGACTGCGCCGAAGAACTCGTCGGTGTGCTTCTTGCCGGGCGGGATCTGCAGCGGATTGAACTTGAAGGAAGCATCCACCGGCTGCACGCCGAAGCGGTGCCGGTACAGGTAATAGCCAGGCGCGACCTGGAAGGTGAACTCGATGCGCTCGCGGCTGACCGCCTTGGCGCTGAGCACGTAGGCCTCGTCCACCGGCAGCAGGTCGGACAGGTCGGCGGCGCGCACGGCGGGGGGCAGCAGCGCCAGTCCGGCCAGGAGCAGGGCCAGCGCCGTCTTGATGATTGGATTCATGTTCCGTCCGATTCGCGCCGAAGGCCGGCCCCGCGGGCCGGTCTGGCATTCGACGGCGATTATCCCGGGAAGTTCGCCCGGGCGGAATGCTCCAGCGGCAATCCACCGATTTGCCCTCGGTGGCCCGGCCTGCCGGCAGTGGTACTTGACCTCGATCAGTAGCAAGCCGCTCGCTTGCCGATAGATTGCCTCGCACAGCGTCGGCACCGGAGGCCGCATGCACGATTCGCAAGCGCCGCAGGGATTCCACATGGCCGATGTCCGGCGCAAGCGCGTGACCGCGCGGCGCGCCGTTGCGGCCGGTGAGCTGCAGGCCGGCCCAGTGGCCTTCGAGGCGCTGATCCAGCGCCAGTTGCCCAAGGGAGATGCAATGCTGATGGCGGAGGTTGCCGGCATCCAGGGCGCCAAGCAGGCCGCCGCGTTGATGCCCCTGTGCCACCCGCTCAACCTGGAATTCGTGGACCTTCGTTGCGTTCCGGTGCCCGAACGCAGCGCCATTCGCGTGTATTGCGAAGTGGGCGCGAACGCCCGCACCGGCGTCGAAATGGAGGCGCTCGCCGGTGCGAGCGCGGCGCTGCTGACCTTGTACGACCTGACCAAGCCGGTCGAACCGGCGCTGGCCATTGGTGGCATCCGCCTGCTGTTCAAGGAGGGCGGAAAGAAAGGGCTGTGGCTGCATCCGGAAGGCATGGATGAGGCCGAGCGCGCCCACTATCGCCCGCGCGCCGTCGCCCGCCTGGACGGCATCGCCGCGGCGGTGATCACCCTGAGTGATCGCGCGCATGCCGGCGTCTACGAAGATCGCTCTGGTCCGGTGGCAGCGGAAGCGCTGGCCGCGCTCGGCGCCGATGTGCGCAGCCTGCTGTTGCCCGACGGCGTGGCGGCAATGAGTGGGGCCTTGCGTGCACTGGCCGCCGAAGGCGTGCAGCTGGCGATCTGCACCGGTGGAACCGGCCTCGGGGCGCGCGACCTCGCCCCGGAGGCACTTGCTGAAGTGGCCACCCGCCACGTACCCGGAGTGGCCGAGCTGTTTCGCGCTGCCAGCAGCGCCCACACGCCGCTGGCCTGGCTGAGCCGGGCCGACGCCGCATTGGTCGGTGACGATCTGCTGGTCGTCTGCCTGCCAGGCAGTCCCAGGGCGGTCGAGCAGGGCATGGCGATTCTTGCTCCGCTGCTCGCGCATGCCCTGGCCATGGTGCGCGGCGAGGCGCATTCGTGATCAACCTTTGGAGAGCCAGCCGATGAAGCTGCAGGTGCAGGGCCAGGCGGTGCGCATTCGCCTGTCGGAGGACGAACTCGGGAGCTTGCTCATGCACGGCCGATGCTCCGATGTGACCAGCCTGGGCGAGCTGGGTTGCTGGCAACGCGAGCTCGTCCTGGTGCCCTCCCTGGCCGGCGGGCTCGTCGCCGAAGGCGATGCCTGGTGCTTGCAGGTCCCGCGCGCGGCCTTCGAGGCATTCGCCAGCGAACGCCCGCGTCGCGATGGCTTCCTCATGCCCGCCGGCACCTGCGCCGGCCTGGACATCACGGTCGAGGTTGACGTCCGCGACAGCCGCAAGCGCTTGCCACGGTCCGCGTCCCTGCTTCCCGGATCCTGACGCTCAGTCGCGACTTGACCCAGGTCAGGGCGGAGCGGGGTGGCCAGGGCTCCAATACGCCCATGGCCGCCGCCCGCCCGGATCCAGGCTTCAACGAGTCGGTCGAAGTGCTCGAGATGGACCTGCGCCATCTGCCCGCGCCGGAGCCGATGGTGCGCATTCTCGATGCGCTGGCCTCACTCGCCGACGGGCAGGCCTTGCTCGCCCGGACGCCGTGTCGGCCGGAGCCCTTGTTGCAACGACTCGAGGCCATCGGCTATCACGCCGATGTCGCGGTCGCTCCTGGCGGCGACGCCTGGGTCTACATCATTCCCCTCGATGGCCTCGCTGGCGCTTGAACGCGCACCCTGAGCTTCCGCCGCTGCCGCTTTCTGGCGTGCGCAGCCTGATCGATGGCGTGGATGACGCCATGCTGGCCCTGCTGGCCCTGCGCCGCCGACTGGTTTGTTCTGCCGCCGCGATCAAGCAATCGAGCGGCCAGCCAGGCCGCGACTGCGAACGCGAACGCGGTGTCTACCAGCGCGCCCGGCGCCTCGGGCGACGATTGGGCGTGCCGCCGGCCAGCAGTGACCGCTTGATGTCGCTGCTGATCAACGATGCCTGCGGTCAACAGGCCCTGGACGCGTGCGTCGGGGTCGGGGTCGAGGTCGCGGCGGCGCTTGACCTGGATCAGCGCGGCGCGTCCCGCGCAGGGCGCATGCTGCCGGCGACCATGGCCGCCCCCGGATCCACCTCGCCGCAAATTTCCTGGCTCCGCCTGTTGCCGCCACCGGCGCGGCTGGCGCCGTTGCTGCGCCGGATTCCGCCCGCCTGGCAGGCGCGGCTGCTCGAGGCGGCGATGCAACGCGTCCTCGCCGGACCGCTGGCGGCGGGTGCGCTCGACATGCTGGATTCGCGCCGGCTCGGGATTGAGGCGAGCGACCTCGGACTGCGCTGGGTAGTGCAGTTGCGCAACGGCCGGATGGTCGTGTGCCAGCCCGAGGACGTCGCCGAGTCCACCGTGCGCGGAACGGCGACCGACCTGCTGCTGCTGGCCAGTCGGCGAGAAGATGCCGACACCCTGTTTTTCCAGCGCCGCTTGCTGCTGACCGGCGATACCGAGCTGGGCCTCACTGCGCGAAACCTGCTCGATCAGTTGCCCTGGCACGAGATACCACTCGGCCTGCGCATCGCCCTGCATCGCGGCGCCGGCCTGGCGCAGGCCGCGCGCGCCGCCCATCGCGGCGAACCGACGCCCGACTGAGCGTCAGCGCTATTGGAGCATTGCCTGATGAACGACCCCGCCGGCCTGCCGCGTCCGCAGTGGAGCGAGCAGCTGGAACGCGACTATTCCGAACTTGGCGAGCGGCTGCAACACCGGCTGCCTTGCCTGGAGTGGTCGCTGCACCTGCCGTGGATCGATGCCATCCGCCGGCTCAAGCTGCAGCGCGGCGCGGTCATCATGGCGCACAGCTACCAGTCGCCGGAGATATTCCACGGCGTTGCCGATGTCACCGGCGATTCGCTCGCCCTGGCGCAGGCCGCCGCCGACTGCGACGCCGAATTGATCGTTTTCTGCGGCGTGCACTTCATGGCGGAGACCGCCAAGATCCTGGCGCCGAAACGCACCGTGCTGATCCCCGATCCGGAAGCAGGCTGCTCGCTGGCCTCGTCGATCACGGCGGCCGATGTGCGCGGCCTTCGGGCCCGGCATCCGGGTGCGCCGGTGGTCAGCTATGTCAATACCAGCGCTGAAGTGAAGGCCGAGTCGGACGCCTGTTGTACATCGGCCAATGCCGTGCAAGTGGTCGAGGCGATGGGTTGCAGCAAGGTCATTTTCGTTCCCGATCGTTTCCTCGGCGCGCACGTGGCCGGGCAGACCGACGTGGAACTGGTCCTGTGGCACGGTGCCTGCGAGGTGCACGAGACCTTCACCGCGCAACAGGTGCGGCATGCGCGCGAGCGCTTCGATGCACGGGTGGTCGCGCATCCCGAGTGCCCGCCGGAGGTATTGGCCGAGGCTGATTTCGTCGGCTCCACCAGTGCCATGGGCCGCTGGCTGGAAAGGGAGCGTCCGCAGCGCGTGGCATTGATCACCGAATGCTCGATGGCCGACAACCTGCAGGCAGAATTTCCGGCGATCGAGTTCGTGCGGCCCTGCAATCTGTGCCCGCACATGAAGCGCATCACCTTGCCAAACATCTACGCCTGCCTGCGCGACCTGCGCCATGAGGTGCGGGTGGACGAGCCAGTCGCGACGGGCGCGCGCCGTGCGCTTGAACGCATGCTGGCGGTGGGGCGGCGCGAGAGCGTGTGAGCACGCTGCAACCACTGATCGTGGTGGGCGCAGGCATTGCCGGACTCTCGGTGGCGCTGGCCGCGGCGCCGCGACCGGTGCTGTTGCTGAGCCGCATGCCAGCCGGCCTCGACAGTGCCACGGCGCTGGCCCAGGGCGGTATCGCAGCCGCGGTAGGCCCCGGCGATTCGACGGCCGCCCACGCACACGACACCTTCCTGGCCGGGGCATTCCACAACCGCGCGCCGGCGGTACGCGATCTGGTGGCGCGGGCGCCGGCCGCCCTGCAGTGGCTGCAGCTGCAGGGCGTGCCTTTTGACCATGAAGGCACCCACCTGCACCTGGCCCGCGAAGGCGGACATGGCTGCGCCCGGGTCGCTCATGCCGGGGGCGATGCCAGCGGTCGTCTCCTGCTGGCAGCGCTCAGCACCCGCGCGAAGCAGGCCGGGCATATCGAGCGGCGTACTGGCGTGGACGTCGATGGCTTGTTGATGCGCGGTAGTGCGGTGGCGGGTGTGCGCATTCGCGACGCAGGGGGGCGAGAGCAGTTGCTACCGGCGCCGGCCGTGGTGCTGGCCACCGGCGGCCTGGGCGCGCTGTTCGCGCAGACCACCAATCCGCCGGGCGCCGAAGGCGCGGGACTGGCGCTGGGCCTGACGGCGGGCGCCGTCGGACGCGACCTGGAGTTCGTGCAGTTCCACCCCACGGCGTTGGCAACCGGCACGGGTGATCGCCTGCCGCTGCTGACCGAAGCGCTGCGCGGCGCCGGCGCGACCCTGCACGATGCGCGCGGCCGACTGTTGATGGCCGGACGGCATCCGCTGGCCGATCTCGCCCCGCGCGACGTCGTCGCGCGTCGCGTCTGGCAATCACTCGCGCACGGGGAAGGCGCGTTCCTGCATGCGCAGATGCTGGCTGGCGCCTGGTCGCGACACTTCCCGAACGCGCTCGCGCTGTGCCTCGAGCACGGGATCGATCCGCGCGAACAGCCCATTCCGATCACGCCGGCGGCGCATTTCCACATGGGCGGACTGGCCACCGACCTGCTCGGGCGCAGCAGCGTGCCAGGCCTGTTTGCGGTCGGCGAGGTGGCCTGCAACGGTGTGCACGGCGCCAATCGCCTGGCCAGCAACTCCCTGCTCGAAGGCGTGGTGTTCGGTCGCCGCACCGGCGCCTTCCTGGCCTCACACGGCGCCGTCGCCCCGGTCCGTGGCGACTATCGCGTGGTCGAGCGCGGACCGAGCTGCGCCGCCGCGCAGATCCGGCATTTGCGCGAACAGTTGTGGCGCGACTTCGGGCCGGTGCGCGAGGAGCGCACCATGCTGCGGACGCTACGGGCAATCGAGTCCACGCCCGTGCAGGAACTCGACTGGCGACAGCGCCTGGCCTTGCATTTGCTCCGTGCCGGCCTGCAACGACGGAGCAGCCTGGGCGCGCACTGGCGCAGCGACAGCGCGCCGACCCCCTTGCTTCAGGCCGGGCGTGTTTCGACCTCGACCAGTCCGGACATGCCAGGCCGGCCATGCCAGTAACCGTTGATCGCGCCGAGTCTTGCCGGCGACTCATCGCTGTTCACGGCAGCGTGGAAATGCGCCACGACTGCCGCCATGCCTTCGGCTTGCGGATACAGTCGCATCACCCCGATGCCGGCTTCGCGCAACTCGGATAGCTCCGGACCAAGGTCGCAGGTTTCCCGGCCCAGCACCTGGATGCCATTGATGACGAGGAAGGGCTGGCCCTCGCGCGTGGCCAGCGCCAGGCCGTCGGCGTGTTCGATGCAGCGGAAGCCGCAGTCATCCTTGGCCACGTCCAGCGCGCGCGCCGTGAAGCAGCGCGCCGAGTACGCCAGGGGCAAGCGGCCCCAGGCGATGATCTCCAGTTCAGGCAGCGTATCGCCATCGGCCATTGCCTGTTCGCCAAGCTCGCGCACCAGGTCGCGTCCTTGCTCGACGCCCAGAACCAGCCGGCACAGTCCGTCCTCGCGCAGCAGCCGCAAGGCGCGCTGGTTGTAGACGTTGAGTGTCGGGCCGCCGACGAACGGCAGTCCGCGCACGCGGCAGAGCTGCACCGCCGACATGTCGTTGGCCTCGATCAGGAAGCGCCCGTTCTCCACCAGGCGCTGCAAGCCGCCAAGTTCTGATTCCGCCTCGATCAGGGCCAGGCTCGAGAGCACGATCTGCTTGCCGCTTTCGGCCAGCTCGGCGGCCAATGCGATCCAGTCGCGGGTGCGCAGCTCGCGACGTTTGCTGCATACCGTCTCGCCCAGGTAGATCACATCCACGGGCCAGCTCGCCGCTTCCCGGTAAAAGGCGAGGGTGCGTTCGCGCGGCCAGAAGTATTGCAGCGGTCCCAGGCTGAGTTTCATGGTCAATGCCAGGCGCGGTGATAGGGGCCGAGCGTGGTCTGGTGACCCTCGGCGTGGGCAGACAGCGTGGACTGCCAGTCGGAACGCGGCGTCCAGTCGTCCGGCGCGCGCGCCTGGCTGTCGATCGCCTGCCGCCAGACGCGCGCGATGCTGCCGACATAGGCCGCGCCACGCTGCCGGCCTTCGATCTTCAGGGCGACGACGCCGGCCTGCCGCAGGCGTGGCAGCAGTTCCAGCGTGTTCAGGCTGGTTGGTTCCTCCAGCGCATGGAACACTTCGCCGCCGATGTCGAAACGGCCCTTGCACACGGTCGGGTAGCCGGCGGCTTCGCCGTCGGCATAGCGGTCCAGCAGCACGCCGTTCAGGCGCACCGTACGGGTGCCGTCGTCGTGTTCGTCCCAGCGCACGAAGCCGGCCGGCGAGCAGACGCCGTGGCGATTGGGCGAGATCCCGGTGACATAGCTCGAAAGCTGGCAACGGCCTTCGACCATGATGCACAGGCTGCCGAAGGCGAACACCTCCAGCGGCACCGGCGAGGCGGCGCACAGGCGCTCGACCTGTTGCACGGACAGGACTCGCGGCAAAACCGCGCGGGCGATGCCAAAGCGTTCATGGTAGTAACGCAGCGCCGCCTGCGTGGTTGCCGAACCTTGCACCGACAGATGCCGCGGCAACTGCGGATGCCGGCGTGCGGCATAGTCCAGCACCGCCATCTCGGCGGCGATGATGGCGTCGGCGCCGAGCGCGGCGGCGCGGTCGACGGCCCGTTCCCATTCCGGCAGCCGCGTGCTCTCCGGATAGGTATTCAACGCGATATAGACATGGCGGCGGCGCGCGTGCGCATAGTCGACGCCCCGGCGCAGGTCCTCGTCGCTGAAGTTCAGGCCGGGGAAGGCACGGGCATTGGTCTGGTCGCGGAAGCCGACATAGACCGCGTCGGCACCGGCATCGACCGCTGCCTGCAGGGCCGGCAGGTTGCCGGCAGGACAGACCAGTTGCATGGAAGATCCCGGAGAAAGCCCGATGCGATCATCGCTGGCGCAGCCACCGCCTGCCTTGACCCAGGTCAGCGCAAGCCGGGTCTGCTGCAGGCCTTCATCCCTGGGTCCGTCGGCTCAGGGCCAGTATCTGGCGAAAGACCGCCTGCACCACGTCGGCAGGCAATCCGCCCTGTTCCGCCCAACGGCCGCGTTGTCCCAGCATTTCGACCTCGCGGCCCGGGTCAAGCACCGGTGCGCCGGTCGCGCGCTTGGCCAGGCCGGCACGGGTACTCAGTTCGCAGCGGCGCTGCAGCAGTGCGATCAGTTCGCGGTCCAGTTCGTCGATGTGCTGGCGCACTTCGCTCAGGGCCGGCGAAGGTTGCTCCAGCGCCGGAATGCCTGGCTCAAGGTTGCCGTCGGCGTCGCCGGGCGCCTCGACCAGCCTCTGGTCGATCAGGGTCAGCGCCTCGATCAACCGTTGCCGGGTCCCCGCAGCGAAGGGATTTTCCTTCTGGATGGCATTGAAAAGATGGCCGGCATCGGCGCGCACGGCGGCGATCGAGGCCGCGAGCGCCGCGAAGCTGGGCGGGGCCCAGCGCAGGTCACCGCCCACGCCCAGATCGAGCAGGCCGCGCGCGATGAAGAAGGCCATGGCGTGGGTCAGGGCCATGAAACGGTCGTGGCTGGCCGGGTCCTGTTCAGTCACCTCGCTGCCCAGCGACTCGAACAGCAGCCGCGCCTGGCGCGCGGTCCCGGGGTGGCGCGGACTCGGGCATAGCACGGTCCGCACTGGTTCCGCCCGGGCGATGCTCAATGCGCCGAACAGCGGATGGCTGCCGACGTGACCGATCTCGTCGCCGAGCAAGTCATCCATCAGCCGGCAAGGACCCGACTTGACGCTGCACACATCCATGACCTGATGCCGTGTGCCGAGCTTGGGGTGCAGTTGGCGCAACACCGGCTCGAAAGCCGGGACCGGCACGGCCACGATGATGAAATCGGATTGCGCGAGCAGGGCGTCCGCGTCGACTGCTGCATGTTCGTCCGGCACCGCGGCCATGGGATCCCAGCCGAGCCAGGCATGCCCGCGCTCGCCAAGCAGCGCCGCCAGCGCGGCGCCGAAGCGGCCGTAGCCGACGATGCCGATTCTCATGCTTCGGGTCATGGGTGGCGCTTCCGTCGCGGTACTTGCCTGCGATCGATCCTGCCGTACGCCAAGCCCGGCGTCTTTGACCTGGGTCAGCTATACCCGTCCGCAGCCGCCGTGCATTTACTTGATCCAACTCAAGACGGGACACAAGCACGGACCGCAAACTGCCGCCGGCAGCAAAGGAGTGACGAAATGACTGCGCTCGTCGACCGTTACGGTCGGAGCTTTCCTTACCTGCGGCTTTCCCTGCTGGAGGCCTGCAATTTTCGTTGCAGCTATTGCCTGCCCGACGGTTTTCGCGCGGCATCGGCGAGCGCCGGCACTGCTGCCGGCACGCCGCGTTGGCTGAGCCGCGAGGAAATTGCCCGCCTGTTGCGCGGCTTCGCGGCGCTCGGTCTGCGCAAGCTGCGGCTGACTGGCGGTGAGCCCAGCTTGCGCCCGGATCTCACCGGCGTCATCGCCGACGCCGCCAGCACCCCGGGCATCGAGAAGGTCGCGCTGACCACCAATGGCATCCTGGTGCGCCGACGTCTTGCCGACTGGCGCGCCGCCGGCCTGACCGCACTCAATATCAGCCTCGACAGCCTGGACGACGGGCGATTTCGCGCCATCACCGGCCATGATCGTGGCGAAGAGGTCCGCGCCGGCATCGAGTTCGCGCTGGACAGCGGCTTGTCGGCCGTGAAGCTCAACACCGTGCTGCTGCGCGGACTCAACGATGACGAGTTGCCGGCCTGGCTGGAATACCTGCGCACGCGCCGCCTGACCGTGCGCTTCATCGAGCTGATGCAGACCGGCGATAACCTGGCGTACTTCAAGCAGCATCATTACCGCGCCGAGGCATTGGAACAGCAGCTTCTATCGGCTGGCTGGCAGGCACTGCCGCGAGCAGTCGACGCCGGACCGGCCCGCGAGTATCGCCACGACAACTACGCCGGGCGAGTCGGCATCATCGCGCCGTACTCGCGTGATTTTTGCGCTGGCTGCAATCGCTTGCGCGTGACCGCGGGCGGAGACTTGCGCCTGTGCCTGTTCGGAAACGTCGGCATCCCCTTGCGACCCTTGCTGCAATCCGACGTCCAGGCCGGGCAATTGCGCGCCACCTTGCTCAGCCAGCTCGGGCTCAAGTCCCTGGGCCACGGGCTGCATGCCGGCGAAACCGGATTGACGCCACACCTGGCGTCGATCGGAGGCTGAGCATGATCGGCTTCATCGAGGCGCAGGAAATGGTGCGCGCGCAATGCCTGCCGCTGGGCGCGGAAATGATCGCGCTTGCCGAGGTGATGGAGCGGATACTCGCTCGGGATCTGACCAGTCCGGTCGATCTGCCGGCCTTCGACAATTCCGCCATGGACGGGTTTGCCCTGTCTTGCCCAGGTGGCCGGATCGAGGCCGGCGCCGAGTTTGCCGTGTGCGGCGAACAGGCCGCCGGCGATGGCCTGGCGCGCGCCGATGGCGCGCAGGCCTGGGAAATCATGACCGGAGCCCGTTTGCCGCACGGCCTGGACGCGGTGGTGCCGGTCGAGCAGGTGCAAATACTGGCCTGCCAGCCGGATGGTCGGCCCGCGCGCATTCGCCTGACCGCGCCGGTTCCTCCCGGCCAGCATGTTCGACGCGCCGGCGAGGACATCGCCCGCGGCGAACTGGCGCTGGCCGGTGGCAGCCGGGTGCAAGCGGCGCACGTGATGTTGCTGGCGGGGCTGGGTGTTGCCGTGGTGGAGGTGGTGTGCAGGCCGCAGGTGGCGCTGCTTTGCACCGGACGCGAGCTGGTCGACCAGGCGGCGCAGGCATTGCAGCCTGGCCAGATCCGCAATGCCAACGGTCCGTTCCTGGCCGCGCGCGTGCGCGCGGCGGGCGCCACACTGGTCTCGCGCCAGACCGTTACCGATGACCCGGTCGCGTTCGAAGCCGCGCTGGTTGCGGCGCTGCAAGCCAATGCCGGCATCATCGTCAGTACCGGTGCGGTGTCGATGGGCCGCTACGACTTCGTGCCCTCGACCTTGCAGGCGCTCGGCGCCGAGCTCCTCTTTCACAAGGTGGCGATGCGTCCGGGCAAGCCACTGCTGTTCGCGCGACTGGCCGGCGGCCAGCTCTATTTCGGTCTTCCGGGCAATCCGGTGTCGAGCGCGGTCGGCTTTCGTTTTTTCGTCGAGGCAGCGCTGCGCCGGCAGCTGGGCTTGCCGGCGGAGACGCCATGGCGCGTGCCCCTGGCGCACGCGGCGCGCACGCGGCCCGGCGCGCGGCTGCTGCAGAAAGCGGCGCTGCGGCTGTCGGCCGATGGCCAGTTGCGGGTATCGCTCCTGGCCGGCCAGGAATCGTTCAAGACGTTGCCCCTGCTGGCGGCCAATGCCTGGGCCAGTCTGCCGGAGGGCGATGCCATCCTGCCGGCGGGAGCGCCGGTTGACGTGTTCACGCCCGGCCACGAGACGAGCGGACTACTGGGAGAAGCGTTGTGATGAAAATCGAGTTGGGTCTGTTCGGCGCATTTCGCGATTTCGACCAGACCTCCCGGATCGACCTGGAACTGGCGGATGGCGCGCGCATTTCCGACTTGCGCAAGGCAGTCCAGGCCTACGGCGAACAGCATTGGCCGGAGTTTCGTCCGGGATTGCTCTCGCGCTCGGCATTCGCCAGTGAAGAGGCGGTACTGCGCGACGGCGAGGCGGTACCGGCGAGCGGACGGATGGTGCTCCTGCCGCCAGTGAGCGGGGGCTGATCGTGGACATGGCTGCCAACAAAGTGAACTGCAAGGTGCTCGCGATCGGGCAGGGCGCGCTCGATCCTGCGGCCGCGCTGGAATTCGTTTGTGATCCCGGGTTCGGCGGCATCGCCATGTTCGTCGGGCGGGTGCGCGACCTGAATCACGGCCGCAGTGTGCTCGGCGTCACCTATGACATGTTCGAGCCGCTGGCGTTGACGGTTTTCGCCCAGGCCGTCGCCGAGGCGGAGGCGGCGGCAGGTCCGCGCCTGAAGGTATACGTCGCGCATGCCAGTGGCCGGCTGGGCGTTGGCGACTTGGCCGTGGTCGTTGCCGTGGGCACGCCACATCGGGATGAAGCCTTCCGCGCCTGCCGTTCGGTCGTCGAGGCGGTCAAGCACCGTGCGCCGATCTGGAAACAGGAGCATTACGTGGATGGCGACAGCGTCTGGAGCGAGGGTTGCTCGCTGTGCGAGCCGACCGCAGATATCGGCGAATTGATTCAGGTCAATGCGGGACGCGTCGGCCCCAAATAGGCTATGCGCGATGGGTTGGTTGCGCGACGCAACGGCCATCGCGACGCCCTGAGCATTGACGGAGACGCGACATGACCGCTACCAGCGAACCGCTGCCCAGGCGCAACGGCGGCGTCCTGGTCGACTGGCGACCCGAGGACCCGGCCTTCTGGCAAGGCAGCGGACAGAAGATCGCGAATCGCAACCTGATGATCTCGATCCCGGCGCTGCTGCTGGCGTTTGCGATCTGGATGATGTTTTCGGCGGTGACCGTCAGCTTGCCGAAGATCGGCTTCAAGTTCAGCACCGACCAGTTGTTCTGGCTGGCAGCGCTGCCGGGTCTTTCCGGCGCGACGCTGCGAATCTTCTACTCGTTCATGGTGCCGATCTTCGGCGGCCGCCGCTGGACGGCGATCTCGACCGCGTCGCTGATGGTTCCGGCCGCGTGGCTGGGCATCGCCGTGCAGGATCCGTCGACGCCGTTCTGGCATTTCATCGCCATCGCCATCCTGTGCGGCTTTGGCGGCGGCAATTTTGCCTCCTCGATGTCGAACATCTCCTTCTTCTTTCCCAAGGCCCGGCAGGGCTACGCGCTGGGCATGAACGCAGGCCTGGGCAATCTCGGCGTATCGGCCACCCAGTTCGTCATCCCGCTGGTGATCACCATGGGCCTGTTCGGGGCCATCGCCGGCAAGCCGCAAGCCATGGCCGACGGCGGCACCCTGTACCTGCAGAACGCCGGTTTCATCTGGTTGCCGTTCCTGCTGTTGTGCACGGTCGCCGCCTGGTTCGGCATGAACGATCTTGCCGCCTCGCGGTCGAGCTTCACCGAGCAGGCGGTGATCTTCCGGCGCAAGCACAACTGGCTGATGTGCCTGTTGTACACCGGCACCTTCGGCAGCTTCATCGGCTATTCGGCGGGGTTCCCGCTGCTGATCAAGACGCAGTTTCCGGAAGTGAACGCGTTGACGTACGCCTTCCTCGGCCCCCTGGTCGGCGCCATCGCGCGACCGATCGGTGGCTGGCTGTCGGACAAGACCGGCGGCGCGTCGCTGACCTTCTGGATGTTCGGACTGATGATTGCCGCGGTCGGCGGGGTGCTGTATTTCCTGCCGAGCGGGGCCTCCGGCGGAAACTTCAGCGGCTTCCTGGCGCTGTTCATGGTGCTGTTCGTGCTGACCGGCATCGGCAACGCGGCGACATTCCGCATGATCCCGGTGATCTTCCGTACCTTGCAGGAGCGTGCGCTGGGCGCGAACGCGAACACCGAGGACAAGGCCGCATCGCTGCGCCGGGCCGGCATCGAGTCGGCGGCGGTGATCGGATTTTCTTCCGCGGTCGCCGCGTACGGCGGCTTCTTCGTGCCCAAGAGCTACGGCTCCTCGATCAGTCTTACTGGCGGACCAGAAGCGGCGCTGTACGGCTTCGCCGCATTCTACGTGGGCTGCATGCTGGTGACATGGTGGTGGTACTTCCGCAAAGGCGCGGAATGTCCGTGCTGAATCTGCGCGCAAACGATTCTGAACCCGCCCACGGGCGGGTCACTGTATTTTCCCGGAGCAAGCTTCCATGAGCAATTTCCTTGACCGACTGAATTTCCTCAAGCCGGCGCATGAACCGTTCTCCGACGGCCACGGCGCCACCCGCGACGAGGACCGCAGCTGGGAAGACGGCTATCGCCAGCGCTGGCAGTACGACAAGATCGTGCGCTCCACGCACGGCGTGAACTGCACCGGTTCCTGCAGCTGGAAGGTCTATGTCAAGAATGGCCTGGTGACCTGGGAAACCCAGCAGACCGACTATCCGCGCACGCGGCCCGACCTGCCCAACCACGAGCCGCGCGGCTGTCCACGCGGCGCCAGCTACTCCTGGTACCTGTACAGCGCCAACCGCCTGAAGTACCCGCTGATGCGCAGCGCCCTGCTCAAGCTCTGGCGCGAGGCGCGCAAGACCATGTCGCCGGTCGATGCCTGGAGCAGCATCGTCGAGGACAAGGCCAAGGCCAACAGCTACAAGACCAAGCGCGGCATGGGCGGCTTCGTGCGCGTGGACTGGGACGAGGCCAATGAGACTGATCGCCGCCGCCAACCTCTACACGACCAAGCAGTATGGCCCGGACCGCGTGGTCGGCTTCTCGCCGATCCCGGCCATGTCGATGGTCAGCTATGCGGCCGGCTCGCGCTACCTGTCGCTGCTGGGCGGCGTCTGCCTGAGCTTCTACGACTGGTACTGCGACCTGCCGCCGGCCTCGCCGCAGGTCTGGGGCGAACAGACCGACGTGCCGGAATCGGCCGACTGGTACAACAGCCGCTACATCATCGCCTGGGGCTCGAACGTGCCGCAGACGCGCACGCCGGATGCGCACTTCTTCACCGAGGCGCGCTACAACGGCACCAAGACCGTGTCGATCACCCCGGATTATTCCGAGGTCGCCAAGCTCACCGACCACTGGCTGCACCCCAAGCAAGGCACCGACGCGGCGCTGGCCTTCGCCTTCGGCCACGTGATCCTGCGCGAGTTCCATCTCGACCAGCCCTCGCAGTATTTCCAGGACTACTGCCGCCAGTACTCGGACATGCCCTTGCTGGTGAAGCTGGACCGGCATGCCGGCGGTGGACTGGTTGCAGGTCGCTTCCTGCGCGCCAGCGACCTCGACGGCGCGCTGGGCGAGAAGAACAATCCCGAGTGGAAGACGCTGGCCTTCGACGAACTGAGCGGCGAGCTGGTGGTACCGCAAGGCTCGGTTGGTTTCCGCTGGGGCGAGAAAGGGCGCTGGAACATCGAGGAGAGGACAGCCAGGGCCGCGAGACGCGCCTGCGCCTGAGCCTGGACCACGTCCAACGATGGCATCGACCGAAGTCAGCTTTCCCTATTTCGGTGGCGTCGAGAACGAACACTGGACCACAACACCCAGCAGGACGTGCTCAAGCGCAACCTGCCGATCCGCAAGCTCAGCCTCGCCGACGGCAGCGAGTGCGATGGTGGTCAGCGTCTATGACCTGCTGCTGGCGCAGTACGGCCTGGATCGCGGCTTCGGCGGCGGCAACGTGGCCGCCAGCTTCGACGACAACGTGCCCGGCACGCCGGCCTGGCAGGAACAGATCACCGGCGTGCCGCGCGCCGAGGTGATCAAGATCGCCCGGGAATTCGCCCGCACCGCCGACAAGACCCGTGGCCGCAGCATGATCATCGTCGGCGCCGCGATGAATCACTGGTACCACAACGACATGAACTACCGCGGCCTGATCAACATGCTGGTCATGTGCGGCTGCGTCGGCCAGACCGGCGGCGGCTGGGCGCACTACGTTGGCCAGGAGAAGCTGCGCCCGCAGTCGGGCTGGACGCCGCTCGCCTTCGCCACCGACTGGAGCCAGCCGCCGCGGCAGATGAACGGCACCTCGTTCTTCTACTTCAACTCCGGACAGTACCGCTACGAGAAGCTGGACGTCAGCGAAATTCTGTCACCGCTGGCCGACCCGGGAAGTACAGTGGCTCTCTGGTCGACTACAACCTGCGCGCCGTGCGTATGGGCTGGCTGCCGTCGGCGCCGCAGCTCAACACCAATCCGTTGAAGTTCGTCCGCGACGCGGAGGCGAAGCCGGCGTCGACCCGGTCGACTGACGCGGTCGGCGCAGTTGAAGGACGGCGCCTCGATTTCGCCTACGCCGACCCGGAGGCGCCGGAAAATTTCCCGCGCAACATGTTCATCTGGCGCTCCAACCTGCTCGGCTGTCGGGCAAGGGCCACGAATACATGCTCAAGCACCTGCTCGGCACCCGCCATGGCCTGCAGGGCAAGGACCTGGGCGAGCGCGGCGCAGCCAAGCCACAGGAAGTGAAGTGGCGTGGACGACGCGCCGGAAGGCAAGCTCGACCTGCTGGTGACGCTCGACTTCCGCATGTGCACCACGGCGCTGTACTCCGACATCGTGCTGCCGACCGCGACCTGGTACGAGAAGAACGACCTCAACACCTCGGACATGCATCCGTTCATCCATCCGCTGTCCAAAGCCGTCGATCCGGCCTGGGAAGCGCGCAGCGACTGGGAGATCTTCAAGGGCATCGCCCGCACCGTCAGCGAACTGGCGCCGGGCGTGCTCGGCGTCGAGAAGGACCTGGTGCTGGTGCCGACCCTGCACGACACGCCCAACGAGATCGTCCATGCCGCTCGGCGTGACCGACTGGAAGACGCGGCGAGTGCGAGCGATCCCGGGCAAGACCATGCCGGCGATGGTCGTGGTCGAGCGCGACTATCCGAACCTGTACAAGAAATTCACCTCGCTGGGCCCGCTGCTGGACAAGCACGGCAACGGCGGCAAGGGCATGAGCTGGGATACCAAGCACGAGGTCGAGTTCCTCGGCCAGCTCAACCACACCGTGACCGAGGCGGGCATCAGCCAGGGTCGTCCGCAGATCGAGTACCGCGATCGACGCCTGCGAAGTCATCCTGCACCTGGCGCCGGAAACCAACGGCCATGTCGCGGTCAAGGCCTGGGCCTCGCTGGAGACCTTCACCGGCCGCGAGCACACGCATCTGGCGGTAGGCAAGGAGCACGAAGCGATCCGCTTCCGCGACATCCAGGCGCAGCCGCGCAAGATCATCAGCTCGCCGATCTGGTCGGGCCTGGAGGACGAGCAACGTCAGCTACAACGCCGGCTACACCAATGTCCACGAGCTGATTCCGTGGCGCACGCTGACCGGCCGCCAGCAGTTCTACCAGGACCACGAGTGGATGATCGCCTTCGGCGAGGGCCTGATGGGCTACCGCCCGCCGGTCAACACCAAGACCATCAGCCCGATGCTGGCAAGAAGCCGAACGGCAACAAGGAGATCGTGCTCAACTGGATCACCCCGCACCAGAAGTGGGGCATCCACAGCACCTACTCCGACAACCTGATCATGCAGACGCTGTCGCGCGGCGGGCCGATCGTCTGGCTGTCGGAGGACGACGCAAGAAGCGCCGGCATCGAGGACAACGACTGGATCGAACTGTTCAACGTCAACGGCGCCATCGCCGCCCGTGCGGTGGTCAGCCAGCGCGTGATGAACGGCATCGCGATGATGTACCACGCGCAGGAACGCATCATCAACACACCCGGGTCAGCGAGATCACCGGCACCCGCGGCGGCATCCACAACTCGGTCACCCGCGTGGTGGTCAAGCCGACCCACATGATCGGCGGCTACGCGCAACTTCGCCTACGGCTTCAACTACTACGGCACGGTCGGCACCAACCGCGACGAGATGGTGATCGTGCGCAAGATGAACAAGGTCGACTGGCTCGACGGCGAGCCGGTCCCGGCCACGGCCGGCGCGCAGGAGGTGGTGCGATGAAAGTCCGTGCCCAGATCGCCATGGTGCTCAACCTCGACAAGTGCATCGGTTGCCACACCTGCTCGATCACCTGCAAGAACGTCTGGACCTCGCCGCGAAGGCGTCGAGTACGCCTGGTTCAACAACGTCGAGACCAAGCCCGGCATCGGCTATCCCGAAGGAATGGGAGAACCAGCAGAAGTGGAACGGCGGCTGGGTGCGCAACAAGCGGCGGCACGCCTGCAGCTCAAGGCTGGCGGCCGCTGGCGCATGCTGGCCAAGATCTTCGCCAACCCCGACCTGCCGCAGATCGACGACTACTACGAGCCGTTCGACTTCGACTACCAGCACCTGCACCAGGCGCCGGAAGGCAAGCACCAGCCGACTGCGCGGCCGCGTTCGCTGATCACCGGCCAGCGCATGCAGAAGATCGAGTGGGGCCCGAACTGGGAGGAGATCCTCGGCACCGAGTTCGCCAAGCGCAGCAAGGACAGCCAACTTCGACGGCGTGCAGCGCGAGATCTACGGCGCCTTCGAGAAGACCTTCATGATGTACCTGCCGCGCCTGTGCGAGCACTGCCTGAATCCGGCCTGCGTGGCCGCCTGTCCGAGCGGCGCGATCTACAAGCGCGAAGAAGATGGCATCGTGCTGATCGACCAGGACAAGTGCCGCGGCTGGCGCATGTGCGTGTCCGCCTGTCCGTACAAGAAGATCTATTACAACTGGAAGAGCGGCAAGTCGGAAAAGTGCATCTTCTGCTACCCGCGCATCGAGATGGGCGAGCCGACGGTGTGCTCGGAGACCTGCGTCGGCCGCATCCGCTACCTCGGCGTGCTGCTGTACGACGCCGACCGGATCGAATCCGCGGCCGCGGTGCCATCGGAGAAGGACCTGTACCAGGCGCACCTGGACATCTTCCTCGACCCGCATGATCCCAAGGTGATCGCCGCGGCGCGTGCCGAGGGCATCACCGACAGCTGGCTGGAGGCGGCGAAGGAATCGCCGGTGTACAAGCTGGCGATCGACTGGAAGCTGGCGCTGCCGCTGCACCCGGAATACCGCACGCTGCCGATGGTCTGGTACGTGCCGCCGCTGTCGCCGATCCAGTCGGCCGCCGATGCCGGCAGGATGGGCAAGAACGGCGAGATCCCGGACGTGAAATCGCTGCGCATCCCGGTTCGCTACCTGGCCAACCTGCTCACGGCAGGCGACGAAGCACCGGTGGTCCGCGCGCTGGAACGCCTGCTGGCGATGCGCGCCTGGCGCCGGGCGATGAACGTCGACGGCATCGAGGACATCGAGGTGCTGAAGCAGGTCGGCCTGACCGTGGCGCAGGCGGAAGAGATGTACCGCTACCTGGCCATTGCCAACTACGAAGATCGCTTCGTCATCCCGAGCGCGCATCGCGAATACGCCAACGACGCCTTCGGCGAGCGCGGCGGCTGTGGCTTCACCTTCGGCAACGGCTGCTCGCCGTCGTCGCCGGCCGAAGCGTTGTTCGGTGGCCGGCCCACGACCACCTACCAGGTGCCGCCAAATCGCCAGGTGATTGACCGGGAGAAAGCATGAAGAGCCTGAAGCTGATCGGCGTGCTGCTCGACTATCCGGCGGACGACGCTCTGGCAGCACCGCGAAGAGCTGCTCGCGGCCACGGCGGACGAGTCCCTGCCCGCGCTGCGCCGCAGCCAACTGGCCGGCTTCGTCGCGGACCTGCTCGATCTGGATCCGATGCTGGCGCAGGAACGCTGGCTGGGCTTGTTCGATCGCGGCCGCTCGATGAGCCTGCTGCTGTTCGAACACATCCACGGCGAATCGCGTGACCGTGGCCAGGCGATGGTCGACCTGATCGAAACCTATCGCAAGCATGGTTTCGAGCTGGCCAGCAAGGAACTGCCGGACTATCTCCCGCTGGTGCTCGAGTACCTGTCGCTGCGGCCGGCCGAGGAGATCAAGGACTGGCTGGGGCACACCAGCCACATCCTGGAATTGCTGGCGGCGCGCGCCGTCGAGCGCGAGAGTCCGTATGCGCTGTTGTTCGAGATCCTGGTCGAGATCGGCCAGGGCAAGGTCGACCTGACGCTGATGCGCCAGCGCGTCGCCCGCGAAGTCCGCGACGACACGCCCGAGGCGATGGACCAGGTGTGGGAGGAGGAGGCTGTGCGCTTCGGTCCCGAGGCCCCGGCCGACGACTGCGCGCCGCCACGGCGCCTGCCTGCCGGACGTCCAGATTGCCGAACCCAGGGTGACTGCCATGAAATTCCTGAACACGTTCTTCTTCCAGATCTATCCGTACATCGCTCTCGCGGTGTTCGCGATCGGCAGCTGGGCACGCTTCGACCACGATGCCTACACCTGGCGCACCGGCTCCAGCCAGCTGCTTTCCGGCAAGTGGATGCGCCTGGGCAGCAACTGGTTCCACATCGGCGTGCTTGCCATCCTTGGCGGCCATTTCGTCGGCCTGCTGACGCCGCACGCGGTCTATGAGCCCTTCATCAGCGCGCCCCAGAAGCAGCTGATGGCCATGGTCGTCGGCGGCGTCTTCGGCGTGCTCTGTTTCGTTGGCATGACCATCCTGCTGCTGCGCCGGCTGTTCAATGCGCGCATTCGCGCCACCAGCAGTGGCCGCGACATGCTGGTGCTGGTCTTGCTGTACGCGCAACTGCTGCTGGGCCTGAGCTCGATCTTCGTCTCGGCCGGGCATATGGACGGCGGACAGATGATCAGGCTGGGTGAGTGGGCGCAGCACATCGTCACCTTCCGCGGCGGCGCCGCCGACTTCATCGCTCGACGCGCACTGGATCTTCAAGGCACACGTGACGCTTGGCCTGACCCTGTTCCTGATCTTCCCGTTCACCACGGCTGGTGCATATCTGGTCGCTTCCGCTGGCTTACCTGCGCCGCCCCTACCAGGTCGTGCGCAAGCGCCAGGCGCCCGTCAACTACGGCGGGAAGTAGCCATGGCCGAGCCACGGATCATTCCCATCGTCATGGACCAGGGCGCGCTGTCGGAAGCGGCACGCGCCCGGATCGCGGAGGACGCGCACGCGCATGGCGACGAGCGCAGCCAATCGCTGCCCGGGCCGGCTCCGGTCTTCGTACGGGTCGCCGACACCCCGATCAGCGAGGCCGAGATCGCACGTGAGATGCAGCATCATCGGGCCGCCGACCCGCATCAATCGCGCACGGACGCGGCGCGCGCCCTGGTGGTGCGCGAATTGTTGCGCCTGGAAGTCGAACGGCTGGGCCTCGGCGTCCGACGTCGAGCCGGTGGATGGCGAGACCCATGAAGAAGCCTGCATTCGCGTGCTGATCGATCGTGAGGTGGCAACCCCCGAGCCCAGCGAGGCCGCCTGTCGGCATTACTACGACAGCAACCGCGAACGCCTTCGCCATCCCGACCGCATCCGCGTCCGCCATATCCTGCTGGCGGCGGCTCCGGGCGACAGCAATGCGCGAAAGCGGGCCTGCGAGCTGGGCGAGAAACTGATCGCCGAGCTGCGCGAGCATCCGGAACGTTTCACTGAGTTCGCCATGCGCCATTCGGCCTGCCCATCGCGCGAGGCCGGCGGGGAACTGGGCTGGATAGAGCGTGGCCAGACCACCCCGGAATTCGAGCGTCAGTTGTTCAAGCTCAGGCAAGGCCTGGCTGGCTTCACGATCGAGTCGCGCTACGGACACCATGTGGTCCGGGTGGACGAGATCGTGCGCGGCGCGGCTGATGGCGTTCGAGGAGGCCGCCGGAAAGATCGCCGCCTACCTGGAAGCGCAAGTGAAGCAGAACGCCCTGCACCAGTACCTGCAGATCCTGCAGGAGCGCTACGAGGTGGTCGGCCTGGATGCGTTGGAGGCGGCGGCCTGACCGGGCAGCGCCGTCGCAAGCCATTTTTCTCAGCGAGAGCAACAGCATGCAAGATAGCGCCGGCATCAGCCGGGGTCGGCAACAGCTGGCCCTGTGGAGCAGCACGATCGCCTTCACCGTCTGTTTCGCGGTATGGACGATCTTCTCCATCATCGGTATCCAGATCCAGCGCGACCTGGGCCTGAACGACACCCAGTTCGGCCTGCTGGTGGCCACGCCGATCCTGACCGGTTCGCTGAGCCGGTTGGCGCTGGGCATCTGGACCGACCAGATCGGCGGCCGCATCGTCTTCACCGGCGTCATGCTCTGCGCGGCAATGGCCACCTGGTTCCTGACCAGCATGTCCACCTACGAAGGCTACCTGTTCGCCGCGCTGCTGGTCGGCATCGCAGGCGGTTCCTTCGCGGTTGGCATCGCCTACGTCTCGAAGTGGTTTCCCAAGGAGAAGCAGGGCACTGCGCTGGGCATCTTCGGCGCCGGCAATGTCGGCGCAGCGGTGACCAAGCTGGGCGCGCCGCTGATCCTGGTCGCCTATGGCTGGCACGCGGTAGCGCAGATCTGGGCCGTGGTGCTGGCGCTGACGGCGATCGCGTTCTTCCTGCTGACCAGCGACGACCCGGAGCATGCCAGCCGCCGCGTCAGCGGCGCCAAGCCGGTCTCCTTCATGAAGCAGCTCGAGCCGCTGAAGAACCTGCAGGTGTGGCGCTTCGGGCTGTACTACTTCTTCGTCTTCGGCGCCTTCGTGGCGCTGGCCTTGTGGCTGCCGCACTTCCTGACCGGCGCCTATGGCATGAGCATCAAGACCGCCGGCCTGATCGCCGCTTGCTACTCGATTCCGGCCAGCCTGTTCCGCATCGTCGGCGGCTGGCTGTCGGACCGGATCGGCGCGCGCCGGGTCATGTACTGGACCTTCGGCGTGGCGGTGGTGTGCACCTTCCTGCTGTCGTATCCAACCACGACCTACGTGGTCACCGGCATCGAAGGGCCGATCGAGTTCACCCTGGCCATGGGCGTGGTGCCCTTCACCGTGCTGGTGTTCGTGCTCGGCTTCTTCATGTCGCTGGGCAAGGCGGCGGTGTACAAGCACATCCCGGTCTACTACCCGAACAATGTCGGTGCCGTCGGCGGCGTGGTCGGCATGATCGGTGGACTGGGTGGTTTCGCGCTGCCGATCGCCTTCGGCGCCATGAACGACCTGGTCGGCATCTGGACCAGCTGCTTCATGCTGCTGTTCGTGCTGGTCTCGATCGCGCTGACCTGGATGCACTTCGCGATCCAGCGCATGGATGCCGCCCAGCATCCGGAAATCAGCCGCGATACCGACCTGCCGGAGATCATGGCGGCCTCGCGGGCGAGGAAGTAGCCCGCGGTTGGCGGGCGTTCATCGGAGCTTGTCTTCTGGCCAGCCATTGGTGGTAAGATAGTAATCAATTACTATCTTTACCTGGACAGGCTGCCATGGAAACCCGCACGAGGAACTTGCCGGCCGCGGAGCGACGGGCCGTCACCGTCGAGGCGGTGATCGAGTTGGCCGGTACCCAAAACCCCAGCGAAATCACCACCGCCGCCATCGCCCAGCACATGAACCTGACCCAGGGCGCGCTGTTTCGCCACTTCCCGACCAAGGACGCCATCTGGCAATCGGTCATGGAATGGGTGGCCGAGCGACTCCTGGCGCGAATCGATCGCGCTGCGCAGGGGATCCAGTCGCCGCTTGCCGCCATGCAAGCCATGTTCATGAGCCACGTCGAATTCGTCGTCGAGCACCCGGGCGTGCCGCGGATGATGTTCGGCGAGCTGCAGCGAGCCGACCTGAGCCCCGCCAAACGCATGGCGCAAACGCTGATCCAGCGCTACGCCGAACGCGTCTCGGGCGCGCATCGAGCAAGGCCAGGCGAGCGGGGAGATCGCGCTTGAGGTAGACATCCAGGCCGCTGCGACCTTGTTCATTGGAACCATCCAGGGCCTGGTGATGCAGTCGATGCTGTCCGGGGACATCCAGCGCATGCGGACCGACGCCCCGCGCGTATTCGCGATCTACCAACGGGGTGTGCGGAGAGAGAAATGAAGCGATTTCTGTCGATGCATGGCAAGAGCATGGCGCTGGCGGCGGTCTTGCTGCTGCTGCTTGGTGTGTTCGCCTACGTCGCCTTGCGTTCTGGGCCGCTCGCCCCGGTGCCGGTCACCCTGACGACGGTCGAGAGCCGGGCCGTGGCGCCAGCCCTGTTCGGCATCGGCACGGTCGAGGCGCGCTACACGCACAAGATCGGCCCGACCTTCGCCGGCCGGCTCCGGCGCGTGGAGGTCGCAGCCGGGCGATCGGGTCAAGGCCGGCCAGTTGCTGGGCGAGATGGATCCGGTCGATCTCGACGACCGGATCGGCGCACAGGACGCGGCGCTCAGGCGCGCCGAGGCGGGCGTCGCCGCTGTGCAGGCGCAAGTCCAGGAGTCCAGTGCCCGCAAGACCTTCGCCGAAACCCAGGCCGCACCGCTACGAGAAACTTGCTGCGACCCGGGTCGTCAGCGCGGAGTCGGTCGATGGCAAACGACAGGAAGCCCAGGTCGCGCGCGCCGCAACGTCCGCAGTGCGCGCCAACCTGGAGGCGTCGCGTCAGGAGCTGGAACGCGTGCGCGCCGAACGTGACGGCCTGGTCCGGCAGCGCGCCAACCTGCGCCTGCTGGCGCCGATCGATGGCCTGGTCTCCCGGCGCGAGGCCGATCCCGGCACCACCGTGGTCGCCGGGTCAGACGGTCATCGAAGTGGTCGAGCCCGGCAGCATCTGGATCCACGTCCGCTTTGACCAGCAGCGTGCGCTGGGGCTGCGCGCCCGGCTATCGGCGCGGATCGTGCTGCGTTCCCAGTCGGGACGAGCCGCTGGCCGGACGCGTCGCGCGCGTCGAGCCGCATGCCGATGCCGTCACCGAGGAGATCCTGGCCAAGGTGGAGTTCGTGCAGCGTCCCGCGAGCGCTGCCGCCCATCGGCGAGCTGGCCGAGGTCACGGTGGCGCTGGCCGCACAGAAGGCCGATGCCGGTCGTGCCGAATGCCAGCGTGCAGCGTGTCGACGGGCGCCTGGGCGTCTGGGTCGTCGAGGACGGCAATCTGCGCTTCGCGCCGGTCACGACCGGCGCCACCGACCTCGATGGCCGCGTCCAGGTCCTCGAGGGACTGAGCGGCGGCGAACGCGTCGTGGTCTACAGCCGGAAGGCACTGCGTCGCCAACAGCCGCATCAAGATCGTCGACCGCATCGTGCGGCCCGTCGCCATGATCAGCCTGGCCGGCCGCGACATCCTGCATGCCTGGGGCAAGTTCGTCTTCACCGGAGTCGGGCTGGGGCTGCTGATCGGCGTGACCCTGACCATGGCCGGCGTGTATCGCGGCATGGTCGACGATGCCAAGGTGCTGCTCGACAACAGCGGCGCCGACCTGTGGGTGGTGCAGCAGGACACGCTGGGTCCGTACGCCGAATCGTCCAGCATTTATGACGACACCTATCGCGGCATTCTCGGCATGTCCGGTGTCGCGCGCGCCGCCAACGTCACCTACCTGACCATGCAGGTGCGCCAGCTCGGCGATGGCAGGCGCGCGATGTGCGCGCGATGGTGGTTGGCATCACGCCCGATGGTCCCGGGCATCCCGGGCAGCCGGGCTATCTCGTGGACGGGCGCCACATCACCCGCGGCCACTACGAGGCCGTGGCCGACATCGCCACCGGGTTTGCGCTCGGTGACCGCATTCAGCATCCGACGCAACGAGTACACCGTGGTCGGGCTGACCCGGCGCATGGTGTCCTCGGGCGGCGACCCGATGGTGTTCATTCCGCTGAAGGACGCGCAGGAGGCCCAGTTCCTCAAGGACAACGACGCCATCGTCCGGCAACGCGCCCGCACCGCCGCAGAATCCGGCGCTGAACCGTCCCGGCGTTCCCGGTCTGCTCGATGCCGTGATCGCCTCGCAGAGCACCAACCCCTATGTCAACGCCGTGCTGGTGCAGATCGAACCCGGGTGCGGATCCGGAATCGGTGGCTGAGCCGATCCGCCGCTGGAAGCGGCTCGACCGTCTACACCCGGGCGCAGATGCAGGAGATCCTGATCGCCAAGCTGATCGCCACCTCGGCCAGGCAGATCGGCATGTTCCTGGTGATCCTGGCCATCGTCAGCGCGGCCATCGTGGCCTTCATCATCTACACACTGACCCTGGGCAAGATCCGCGAGATCGCGGTGCTCAAGCTCATCGGCACCAGCAACCGCACCATCGCCGCGATGATCCTGCAGCAGGCCGTGGGCCTGGGCCTGATCGGCTTCGTGGTGGGCAAGATCGCCGCCACGTTCTGGGCGCCCATCTTCCCGAAGTACGTGCTGCTGGAGCCCGGCGATGCCCTGCGTGGTTTTGTGGCGGTGATGGTGATCTGCGTGCTCGCCAGCATCGTGGCCATTCGGGCGGCGCTGAAGGTCGACCCGGCGGAGGCCATCGGTGGATAAGCAGATCCAGTGAATCGTCAGAGCGCGGCATCCGCATCGAGGGCCTGAGCAAGCGCTATGGCAAGGCGATACCGCGGTCGATGCGCTGAAGGGCGTGGACATGTCCGTGGCGCCGGGCGAAGTCGTTGGCCTGATCGGCCCCTCGGGCTCGGGCAAGAGCACGCTGCTCAAGTGCCTGGGGGCGGTCATCGAACCAACGGCCGGGCGCATGATCCTGGGCGAGCGACGTGATTTACGACAACGGCTGGAAAATCTCCGACCTGCGCGCCCTGCGCCGCGACAAGATCGGCTTCGTCTTCCAGGCCCCGTACCTGATTCCGTTCCTCGACGTCACCGACAACGTCGCCCTGCTGCCGATGCTCGCGGGCCTGCCCAATCGGCGAAGCGCGCAGGCGCGCGCTGGAACTGCTCGGAGGCACTCGATGTCGCGCATCGCGCCAGGGCCATGCCATCGCAGCTCTCCGGCGGCGAGCAACAGCGCGTGGCCATCGCCCGGGGCCTGGTCAACCGGCCGCCGGTGATCCTGGCCGATGAACCCACCGCGCCGCTCGACAGCGAACGGGCGCTGGCGGTGATCCGGATTCTCAACGACATGGCGCGCAAATTCGAAACCGCGATCATCGTCGTCACCCACGACGAAAAGATCATCCCGACGTTCAAGCGCATTTACCACATTCGTGATGGGGTCACCTACGAGGAAGCAGGCGAGGGGCGAGAGCTTGGCTGACGTGCAATCGACTCGATTCAGGAAACCGGCGCGCCGCTGCAAGGCGCATTTCAACCATGCGAGGCAATGGACATGACAACACTTCAATTTCGACGCGACTTCCTTGTTTCGGCGATAGCGCTGGTTGCGGTCGGGTTCGGCCTGATGACCATCCGGGAAGGGGGCATGGTTCTGTTCGGCGATGCGGCAGCGCGCACGGCGGCCGGGAACTACGTGCCGTTCGTGCTCTGGTTCAACTTCCTCGCAGGCTTTGCCTATGTCATCTCCGGCCTGGGGTTTTGGCTGCGGCAGCGCTGGGGACTATGGCTTGCGGTTGCGATCGCCGCAGCCACCGCGCTGGTATTCGCCGGTTTTGGCGTGCACGTGGTTTCCGGCGGTGCCTACGAGCAACGCACGCTGGTCGCCATGAGCCTGCGCACGGTGCTGTGGTTGCTGATCGCGGCGATTGCCTGGCGCCGTTTGCCGCGACCGCGCTGACGCGCCGCCTTGCCTATCCTCCACCAGCCCGGGGGAGGGACTTGGTCAGAGCGGCAGCGCGACTGCACCCAGGTGGCTGAGGAACAGGAACCCGGAGACCAGCACTGCATTCAGCGACCAGGCAACGGTCAGGGCGCGCGCGATGTGGCCGTACACTTCGTTATCGACATTCATGGCATTCACCCAGACGGCGCGCATGATCCAGGCGGTATAGGCCACGAATCCTGCCAGCATCAGCGCCAGCACCAGTGTTTCGACCTGGCCGTTGAGGTAGAGGATGGCGCCGAAAAGAAGGTGGCTGACGAGCACGCCGTAGATCCAGAAGACCAGCCACAAGCGGGTATTGCCGCGGACATCGTCAGATAGCGCTTCCTGGATTCCCATCGAAGTCTCCCGCAAGTTTGCCGTTCGTGGCTATTGTCGTTCCAGCGCCACCAGTTCGCCCTGGCGACTGACTGCCAGGAACTCGCCGACGCGCCCGCCCTTGATCGCTTCCACCATCATGCGCAGCGGCTGCACTGCTTCATCGGAACTTGGCGCGAACCCGCCCCGGCCGGGCAGGGCAGCCACGAACAGGATGTCCCAGTCGATCCCGGTGCGCGAGGATTCTTCCCGCAATGCCGCGAAGCTTTCAATTTCATCCGGCGCCTTGTCCACGCAAACCCGGGGCGCCAGGGCGCCGCCTTCGCCGCGCTCGAAGCGGGCCCGATCCTCGGCGGTCGCGTCCCGCGGAAGCTCGGCGGCCGCGAACACCAGCAGCAGGCGTTGTGGTTCAGGCTGCTGGCGCGCGGCCTGCAGCAGATCGGAGAAATTTCGCAGCGTCATGGCGGAAGAGTTTGGTCTGTTTCCCGGATGCTGCTCCGTCCCGGGGGGCGGGGCCTTGATTCAGGTCAAACGGGTCGATCACCCCGTCCGCGGCGCCAAGTCACGGGTCAGCCGGGCATTTTCGTTGTCGGCTGGCCCCGTATCAGTTGCTGCCACAGCGCCTGCATCCGCACTTCGACGGCGGGCTCCGGGACGATTGGCCGGCTCCAGGTGCGATTGGTCTCGCCGGGCCACTTGTTGGTTGCATCGATACCCAGCTTCGAACCGAGGCCGGGCACGGGGCTGGCAAAATCGAGATAGTCGATTGGCGTGTTCTCGACCAGCATGGTGTCCCGCGCCGGATCCACGCGCGTGGACATCGCCCAGACCACCTGCGACCAGTCGCGCACATCGATGTCGGCGTCGGTGACGATCACGAACTTGGTGTAGGTGAACTGGCGCAGGTACGACCACACGCCCATCATGACCCGGCGCGCGTGGCCGGCATATTGCTTGCGGATCGAGACCACGGCGATCCGATACGAGCACGCTTCGGGCGGCAGGTGGAAATCGACGATTTCCGGAAACACCTTGCGCAGGATCGGCACGAATACGTCGTTGAGGGCCATTGCCAGCACCGAGGGCTCGTCGAACGGCGCCCGGCCCATGTAGCTGCCGTGATAGATCGCGTTGCTGCGCATCGACATGCGCTCGATGGTCAGCACCGGAAATTCGGCTTGCGCGTTGTAGTAGCCGGTGTGATCGCCGAACGGTCCCTCCATGGCCGTGTCGCCGGGATGGATGAAACCTTCGAGCAGTATTTCCGCCCCCGCCGGCGCGTCCAGGCCGGTCAGGCTGCTGTGCCACAGACGCGTCCGTTCGCCGCGCAGCAGCCCGGCGAACTCGTACTCGGACAAGGTATCTGGCACCGGCGCAACGGCAGCGAGCATGGTGGCCGGATCGGCGCCGATGGCGACGATGACCGGGAAAGGGCGGTCGGGGTGGGCCAGTTTCCAATCCGCATAGTCGAGCGCGCCGCCGCGATGCGGCAGCCAGCGCATGATCACTTTGTTGCGTGCGATCGGCTGCTGCCGGTAGATCGCGACGTTCTGCCGCTCCTGGCGCGTGCCGCGGGTCACCACCAGGCCGAAGGTGATCAGCCGGTCGATGTCCTCGGGCCAGCAGCGCTGGATCGGCAGCCGGCCGAGGTCGACATCGGCGCCCTCGCATACGTCCTCGCAAAAGGCGGCCTCGCTGGTCCGGCGCGGCGCGACGTGGGCCAACTGCGCCAGTTCCGGCCAGCTGGCCAGGGCGCCGCGCAGGCTGGACGGCCAGCGCGGTTCCTTGATGGCGGCCAGCAATTCGCCGAGTTCGCGCAGCGAGGCCAGCGGCCGTCCGCCGAGCGCGGCTTCGATGCGGTCGCGATGGCCGAACAGGTTGCCCAATAGTGGATGCGTCGAGCCCTTGGGGTGTTCGAACAGCAGGGCCGGACCCTGCGCCCTCAGGGCCTGTTGGCAAAGCGACGTGCTTTCCAGGTCCGGATCGATGGCGGCGCTGACGCGCAGCAAGCTGCCGGCGCCTTGGAGCCGTTGCAGGAAGCTGCGCAGATCGTGGAATGCCAAGGGCGTTGGCGCTCAGGCTGTTGCCGGCGAGCAGTATCGGGCGCCGCGGGCAGGGCTGCCTTGACTCAAGTCACGGCCCGTTCGCCCCATGGCTTGATTTCGCGGCCTGCCGCCACCATTAACGAAGCCTGACGGGATGCGGGAGCCTTCAGGCCCCCGCCATCCCCGGCAGGCGCATCCATTCAGGAAGCACCGCTAGGCGCGGCCCGGGACGCGCGCTAAAATTGGCACTCACCGAGGGTGAGTGCTAACAAGCCTGCCCCCGAGGTTCCGGAATTCGCTCCAACCCTTTGATTCGCAACAACTCTGACTGAAACGAGGAAAGCCATGAACATCAAGCCGCTGCACGACCGCGTCGTCATCAAGCGCATGGAAGAAGAAAAAATGTCCGCGGGCGGCATCGTGATCCCGGACTCGGCCACCGAAAAGCCGATCAAGGGCGAAGTCATCGCGGTCGGCGCCGGCAAGGCGCTGGACAACGGTACGGTCCGCGCCCCGCCGGTCAAGGTCGGCGACAAGGTGCTGTTCGGCAAGTACGCCGGCACCGAAGTGAAGGTCGACGGCACCGACATCCTGGTGGTCAAGGAAGACGACATCTTCGCGATCCTTGGTTAATTGAAGCCGGGCTGATCTGCCGCCCCGTCCGCGCCCAGCGCGACCGCGGCGCCGGTCACCGAACAAACAACAGAATTCATTTAGAGGAATACGAAAATGGCTGCCAAGGAAATCCGTTTCGGCGAAGACGCGCGCGCGCGCATGGTGAAGGGCGTCAACATTCTCGCCAATGCCGTCAAGGCCACGCTCGGCCCGAAGGGCCGCAACGTCGTGCTCGACAAGAGCTTCGGCGCGCCGACCATCACCAAGGACGGCGTCTCCGTCGCCAAGGAAATCGAGCTGGCCGACAAGTTCGAGAACATGGGCGCGCAGATGGTGAAGGAAGTCGCTTCCAAGACCTCCGACATCGCCGGCGACGGCACCACCACCGCCACCGTGCTGGCGCAGGCGCTGATCCGCGAGGGCATGAAGGCGGTCGCCGCCGGCATGAACCCGATGGACCTCAAGCGCGGCATCGACAAGGCCGTGATCGGCGCCGTCGAGGAGCTCAAGAAGATCTCCAAGCCCTGCAGACTCGTCGAAGGAAATCGCCCAGGTCGGCTCGATCTCGGCCAACTCCGACGAGAACATCGGTGACCTGATCGCCAAGGCGATGGACAAGGTCGGCAAGGAAGGCGTGATCACCGTTGAAGAAGGCTCGGGCCTGGACAACGAGCTCGACGTCGTCGAGGGCATGCAGTTCGACCGCGGCTACCTGTCGCCGTACTTCATCAACAACCAGCAGTCGATGTCGGCCGAGCTGGAAGACCCGTTCATCCTGCTGCACGACAAGAAGATCTCCAACGTGCGCGAGCTGCTGCCGGTGCTCGAAGGCGGTCGCCAAGGCCGGCAAGCCGCTGCTGATCGTCGCCGAGGAAGTCGAAGGCGAGGCGCTGGCCACGCTGGTCGTCAACACCATCCGCGGCATCGTCAAGGTCTGCGCCGTCAAGGCGCCGGGCTTCGGCGACCGTCGCAAGGCGATGCTCGAAGACATGGCGATCCTGACCGGCGGCACGGTGATCTCCGAAGAAGTCGGCCTGCAGCTGGAGAAGGCGACCATCAAGGACCTGGGCCGCGCCAAGAAGATCCAGATCTCGAAGGAAAACACCACGATCATCGACGGTGCCGGCATGCCGAAGGCATCCAGGCCCGCATCAAGCAGATCAAGGCGCAGATCGAAGAGACCTCTTCGGACTACGACCGCGAGAAGCTGCAGGAGCGCGTCGCCAAGCTCGCCGGCGGCGTGGCCGTGATCAAGGTCGGTGCCTCGACCGAGATCGAGATGAAGGAAAAGAAGGCCCGCGTCGAAGACGCCCTGCACGCCACCCGTGCGGCCGTCGAAGAAGGCGTGGTCCCGGGCGGCGGCGTCGCGCTGATCCGCGCGCTGACCGCGATGGGCACCTTGAAGGGCATCAACGAAGACCAGAACCACGGCATCGTGATCGCCATGCGCGCGATGGAAGCCCCGCTGCGCGAGATCGTCACCAACGCGGCGAAGAGCCGTCCGTGGTGCTGAACAAGGTCGCGAGGGCAACGGCAACTACGGCTACAACGCCGCCACCGGCGAGTACGGCGACATGATCGCCATGGGCATCCTGGACCCGACCAAGGTCACCCGCACCGCGCTGCAGAACGCGGCCTCGATCGCCGGCCTGATGATCACCACCGAAGCGATGGTGGCCGAGCTCCGAAGAAGGAAGACGCCGGCGGCGCCGGCGGCCATGGCGGCGGCGGCATGGGCGGCATGGGCGGCATGGATTTCTGATCCACTTGTAGGAGCAGCTTGAGCAGACATGCGTCTGCTGAAATCCAGCCGCGACAACAGATGCACGAGAGCCCCGCTTCGGCGGGGCTATTTTTTGAGAACGCCCGAGCGACGCACCGGTTCCCTCTACAGCCGGTAATTCCGCCCACGCGTTGCGGGTTGCGGCGGCCATTTCGGGCACAGGACTTCGACCGCTTCCATCAGGTCCATCCAGGCCTGGATAGGATCGCCCGTCGGAACAATCCGGTAGGGCACACCCGCATCGGCCACCAAGAAGGTGCGGCCATTTTCAGTCGTCGGCGCGGTCGATTTCGGCGATGAGCTCATCGAGCAGTGCCTCCCGATCGAACAAGGTGAAGTAACCGCGAACCTCGGCCATATTGAGCACCCTGCGATGGATTCGCAACAACGCGCGAATGTCCTCGAGGTCGCGCTGCCGCGCAGGATCGTTGACAAGCCCCTGCAACTTGAACGCGATCAGCCCCTCGGCGCTCACCACGCGCAGGCGGCCCATGATGGTGTCGCGCACCTGCGCCTTGGCGAGCAAGTCCCGCGCCACTGGCCGGTGGGCATACAGGACGTCCAGGCCTTCGTCGCCACGAAGATAATTGGCGGCATCCTCGCTGCGGTGCACGCAACGATAGCCAAGATCCAGCAAGACCGGGTGCAGGCGATCGGCATCTTCCGCGGCGACGAGAAAATCCACGTCCTGCGTCGCACGAATCACCTGGTGCGCCGCCAGGGCCAGCCCGCCAATCAATGCCGGCGGCGAATCACTGGCGGGGAATGCGGCCAGCGCTTCGAATATCTGCTCAATCAGGCGGGACATGGACCTAGTCTAACCCTCGATCGGAGTGGCGGATGAACCTGCCTCGCAATGCTCGATCCGGCACGCGAGCCGCCGCATCCCGGCCTGAGTCGCGGCGATTTCCGAGCCGCGATTCAGAGAACGCCCGATGTCACGACGGTGAACGTAACCCGCGCTTCCTCGAACGGCTTGCGCAAGAAGATCGCGCCGTGCCGGAGTACGTGCGCGATGAGTTCGACGCGTTCTTGCGCTGCGGTGTGCTCGCCCACGGCTACCTGCGCGTGGTGTGCGAGCGTTGCCATGCGGAACGGCTGGTGGCGTTCAGTTGCAAACGTCGCGGATTCTGCCCGAGCTGCGGCGCGCGGCGCATGGCCGAGAGTGCGCGGCACCTGGTGGAGGAGGTGTTCGGCCCGCGCCCGGTGCGGCGGTGGGTGCTGAGCTATCCGTATCCGCTGCCGCGGTGACGCTGATTCAGCGCTTCGGCAGCGCGCTCAACCTCAACGTGCACCTGCACATGCTGTGGCTGGATGGCGTGTACGAGGCGAACGCGGTCCGTCCGGGCAAGCCGCGCCTGCAGCGCGCCCGCGCGCCGAGTTCCGGGCAACTGGCGCAGCTGGCGCACACCATCGCGCGCCGCGTGTGCCGGCACCTGGCCCGGCGCGGCTGGCTCGAAGGCGAGGACGACTCGGCCTTTCTTTCCGAAGCCGTCGCGCGCGACGATGGCCTCGACGCGGTGCGCATGAGCTCCATCACCTACCGCATCGCCACCGGCCGCGATGCCGGGCGCAAGGTCGTGACCTTGCAAACGCTGCCGGGGGAGGCCGACCCGCTCGACGGCGAGGCGGGCCAGGTCGGCGGCTTCTCATTGCACGCCAGCGTGGTGGCCGAAGCACACCAGTCGCTGGGCCGCTACTTCGACTTCTGCAATCGCCGCCGCCCGCACAGCGCTCTTGAACGGCGGACGCCCGACGCGGTCTGCTACCCCTCACAGCTTTTGCCCAAGGCAGCTTGAAACCGCAGGCAATCCACTTGGCGGAACCGGGCCAGCTGTTCAAAGGACGGGGGGCAGCTCCTGGCTCAGTCTCTTGATTACTCCAGCATGTCCAGTTGATGTCGAACAGGATTGTCGATTGGAAGCGAGCGCCACCAGCTTGGTGCATACTCAAGCTTGGCGCAAAGCCCGCTTACCCCATGCGACCCTCCACGTCACCCGCCGGAGAACCCCATGAGCGCGGATACCCCTGAGACCTTCGCTGCCAAGCTGCAGAGTGTGCGCGTGCCGCTGTGGCTGCCCCTGCTGCTGGGCGCGCTGCTGGTGGTGGTATTCATCTGGAAACAATGGGCAATGAGTGCTGCGGAAGCCGAGCGGGAGTCCCAGCGCATCGCCCTGACCGAACAGGCCGCGCGCGAAAAAGCTGCGTTGCTGGCACGCGCCAACGAGGCGATCGCCCGCAACAGCGATGCCGCGCACCGCCTGATGGGGGCCACCCTGGCGTGGTCGGTTCGAGGTGAAAAAAGTCGCGGCAACCTGGGGCAAATTGACGAATTCTTCGGCGAGCTGGTGCGAAATGAGCGCATCCAGCAGGCTGCGCTGGCGGATCACGACGGCCAAATCCTGTTGTCCAGCGACCGCAAGCTGCAAGGCGCACGATTCGCCGACCACTTTCCGGTCGAGATGCTGGGCGAACCCACGGTCGCCATCCATCCGGGCAAGGACGGCACCAAATATCTGGTGATGCCGATCCTTGGCCTGACCAGCCGCACCGGCAGCGTGATTCTGGTCTACCGGCCGGAGCCGGCGCTAACCGACCCCTGATGAGCGCCGCGGATCAAACCGGACCGGTCGCGACCGGCCGCGGACGAGATGATCGGGCGGCGCGTCGAGTGCCTCCGCCATCTCGACAGGATCGATCCGCGGGCGGGACGCCGCACCCGCCCGCGGCACCACTGGAAACTCAGCGATCCCGGTGATGGTGACCAACGAATCCAGACAACCTTGCAAGGCGGTGGGTTCGGGCGCAATCGTGTGCAGCCGTCGCCCAACGCCATGGAAAGAAGTTCGGCGCACGATGGGAGTCATCGTCGCGGTAGCGAGTCGGATTGAATCGCGCTTCACGTTTTGTTAAGTGCTCGTCTGTTAAGATGGATCCACGTTGAAGTTATGCCGACTCTCGGCACCCTCCAGCCAACGTGATGATGCTCGTCAGCTACGCTGCACGGCGCGGCAATGAAGCGTTCCTCCGCGGACTTCGCGGACCGAGCTGGATGTTCACCTCGATGCGCAATGCATCGAAGGCTGGCTACCGCCGGCCCAGAAGGAGAATCCAATGATCAATTTCGAAACCATCAAGACCCATGATATCCCGTCGGTCACCGACCTGATGCTGATTGCGCGTCGCAGCGCCGGCTTCTACGATGCCGCCGCAAAGACCGTCGAAAACCCCAAGTTGAAGGGTCTGCTCGGTGATATCGCGGTAAGCCGCACCCGCTTCCTGGAGGGTGCCGAAACGCAGATGCCGGGAATCGTGGGGAATTCGAAATCCAAGGACGTGACGAAGGTGGCCACGCCGGATCGGACGGTCCTGGAATGGGATCAGTTCTATTCGGCCATGCAGCCGCAGGTCAGCGCCACGTCCGGGGCGTTCGTTGAGGGTGTGCAGGAGAGCGAGGCCCGCTTGCTGACGGCGCTCGACAAACTGGCGGCCGAAAAGACCGCGCCAGCGGGCCTGAAACTGGCCGTCACCAATTACCTTCCGATCATGCGCAGGCAGCACTCGCAGGTCGCTGCGCGCGAATGGGCCAAGGCGGCCTGAACACGCGCCACGCGCGATCCCTGAGATCGAGATGACATCGTCCGGCGAAGCCGAAGTTCGGCTTCGCCGCGTCGTGCGCTGACGCATTTCTTCCTGGAAACAAGGGGAG
The DNA here is from genome assembly GCA_963707625.1 of uncultured Gammaproteobacteria bacterium. Lineage (GTDB taxonomy): Bacteria > Pseudomonadota > Gammaproteobacteria > Xanthomonadales > Xanthomonadaceae > Arenimonas. The sequence continues at coordinate 422,202 of CAVPQV010000001.1, read as the reverse complement.
AGCGGTGTGCCCGGCCGGGCGATTGCCACCGTCGGCAATCGATGAGAGATGCGCGCGGACCGCGAGGCAGCGCGGCCCGGTCGTGCAGAAGTCCCTCGCGAGGAGGTCCAGCCCGTGTCCGAACGGGCGCTTGCGCGACCGTCGACTACCCGAAAGACTGCCCGACAGACTGCCCGAAAAAGGGCGCTTGAATTTCCTATACTCCCTCGATGTTCGGGCTGACCGCCTATTGGCTGGTGGTATTCGAACCGGCAATGGATTGAGGAAACGCAGATGACGGCATTCGAGTCAGGCGCAAGCAAGCAGGAGCGGCGATGATCCTGCGTCGCCTCGCCCACAACCTCCGCGAACAGAACTGGACCGCGATTGCGATCGAGTTCGTGTTGCTGGTCCTGGGCGTGTTCCTGGGTTTTCAGGCGCAGCAATGGGCGAGTGAGCGCGCCGAGCGGCAACTCGGGCACGTCCATCTCGCGCGCATCTTGAACGATCTCTGCATTTCAAGCGAAACCAACGAATTGAACCTGTCGCGGTTGAGCGGCTTCGGTCGGAACCAGTTTCGGGCGGTCGACAGCCTGCGAAAGCGCTCCCTTCCAGAACCGCAACGGATGCCTTCGCCGACGGCCTCTCCGATCCTGGCAAGATCGGTACCGTTTGACGGGGGATTCATGCCATTGATGGGCAGTGCTCGGGGTTGATGACATGGGTCCAGCAAGCCTGGCCGGGGTGCAATCGCCGGTCAAAGCAGGACGCACGCATGCCGATGGCGCCGCGGGGTGGGTCCGTGCGCTGGGTCCGGCGGGACTCGCCCTGTTGCTGTTGCTCAGTTTCGGCGCCAGTGGAGCGCAGGGTCGCGAGGTCCGGGTCGGCCATTACCAGAACCCGCCAAAGATCTACACGGACGGCGATGGGGTGCCGCAGGGTTTCTTCCCGGACATCGTGACTGCAATTGCCCGGGAAGAAGGCTGGCAGGTGACCTACGTGCCCTGCGTCTGGGATGAATGCGTGGCGATGCTCAGTCGCGGGGACATCGACCTGATGCCCGACATGGCGTACTCCGACAACCGTGCCGAGCGGTTTTCCTTCAATCGGGTGGGCGTGCTTCAGGGCTGGACCGACGTCGTGATGGGACCCGGCCTCGGCCTGGAGGAGGTCGAGGACCTCGCAGGGCTGCGGCTCGCGGTGCTGGATGGTTCCATCCAGCAGGTGCGACTGCGGCGGATGATGGCGACACTGCAGCTGGCGTACGTGGAGAGGCCGGTCAAGTCCATCGAGGACGGGTTCGTTCTCGTCAGCGAGGGTGGGGCGGACGCGGCCATCTCAAACAACTTCTTCACCAGCGCCTATGCCTCGCGGCATGGCCTGCTGGAGTCCGCCGTGTTGCTTGAGCCGGTGATGTTCTATTTCGCCGCCCCCAAGGGCAAGAACGCGGAACTGCTCGCGCAGATTGACGCCCACGTCCGCGCCTGGAAGCTCGATGCCGATTCGCCGTTCTACCAGGCGATGCGCAAGGCGCTGGTGCCCAGCCAGGTCGAGTCGGGCCTGTCCAGGCAGCAGCGATTGGCGCTCGTGGCCCTGGGCGTCGTAGGCCTCCTGGGAGGCCTGTGGATCCTGGCGCTGCGCTGGCAGGTCCGCCGCCGTACGGTCGAGCTCACATCCAGCAACGCCAGGCTCACGCATCTGTTGGGTGCGACGCCGGTAGTGCTCTACCAGGTCGAGCACTGGGACAAGACGCCCCGTATCCGTTCGCAGGACAATGAACTGTCGCGAGTGTTCGGCTTCCAGGCCGATCAAACCTGGACGCTGGAGGCGTGGCTGGAACGGATCCATGAAGACGACCGTGAGCGGGTGCATCGGCAACTCCTGGCCCTTCCGCAGGCCGGACGGGTCGTCCAGAACTATCGCCTGCTGGACCAGGACGGTGCGGTCCGCCATGTGCGCGACGAAGCCACCTGGTTGCCCGACGACGGCGAGCATGCAGCGGAAGTGGTCGGCTGCCTGAGCGACCTCACGCACGCCAATGAGCAGGCCGAACGCCTGAACTTCCTGACCCACTATGACGGCCTCACATCACTGGCCAACCGAACCCAGCTGGAAACGGCGCTGGCGGCCGCCGTGGACGCCGCAGTTTCCAGCGGTAGCCGGGTGGCGCTGGTCGTGCTGAACGTGGACCGCCTGCAGCGTGTCAACGACACGATGGGGCATGAGGCGGGGAACGCGGTTTTGACCGAAGTGGGCCGGCGCCTGAAAACCCTGGTGGGGGCCGATGCCACCGCAGCGCGATTGGGTGGCGACGAGTTCGCGGTCGTGTTGCCCGACATTGCAGACGATGGGCAGGTGGCCGACCTGGCCAGTCGCTTGTTGCAGGAGGTCAAGCGCCCGATCACCCATGCCGGTGAGCTGCTCGGCGTGACGGGCAGCATCGGCATCAGCCTGTTCCCGAACGACGGCGCCACGCCCGGCGCACTGATGATGGGTGCGGACACGGCGCTGGGGCACGCCAAGCAGGAAGGCCGGGACCGCCTGCACTTCGTCACGCAGAAGATGAACCTGCGGGTGCAGCGCTCGATGGCGGTCGAACGCCAGTTGCGGTTCGCGCTCGAGCGCGACGAACTCAGCCTCCAGTACCAGCCGATGGCTTCGCTGGGCGACGGCTCGCATTGCGGCGTCGAGGCCCTGCTGCGCTGGAACAACCCGGAGTTGGGCAGCGTCAGCCCGGCCGAGTTCATTGCCGTCGCCGAGGAGGCGGGGCTGATGGAGTCGATCGGTGAGTGGGTGCTGTGCACCGCTTGCCGGCAGGCCAAGGCGTGGAGCGACCAGGGGCTACCGCCGATACGCACGGCGGTGAATGTGTCGACCCTGCAGATACGCTCGGGAACCCTGCCGGGGCTGTTGCGGCGGATCCAGTCAGCGACCGGCCTCGACCTGCGCTGGCTGGAGATCGAGTTGACCGAAAGCGTGATGATGCAGGACAGCGAAGCGGCACTGGCGCAGATGCGGGAGTTGTCGGCCATGGGGGTGTCGGTATCGCTCGATGACTTCGGCACCGGATTCTCCTCGTTGAGCTACCTGAGCCTGTTCCCCTTCGACTCCCTCAAGATTGACCGCAGCTTCATCCACCGGATGATCGACGACCACCGCAGCGCCGCCATTACGCAGGCCGCGATAGGCATCGCCCACGGCCTGGAGATGAAGGTCGTCGCCGAAGGCGTCGAGACACGCCAGCAGCTCGACTACCTGCGCGCCGCGGGGTGCGACGAAATGCAAGGTTACCTGCTCAGCCGCCCGGTGGGCCCGGCGGAGATCGCCCGGCTGTTTGCAGGCCCTTCCGGCCTTTCCTTTCCGCACACTGACTCCAGCGATTCGCCGCACGGCCGCTCCGGCCGCAACACGCCTTCCGATTGAGCAGGCCCCAGATGCGAGCCTTCGCGCTGCGACCGCCGCCTACCCGACAGACTGCCCGAAAAGGGCGCTCGAAATTCCCAGGCTCCATTGATCAACTGAAACGGCGGTGTAGTCTGCTCAGATGAGTACGCATATGCCGGAGTGCGCCGAGTTCGAACCGCTGCGCGCGGTCGAGCTCTCCCCCACCGATGCGTTGCTGCGCGACGACGTGCGCCGGCTCGGTGCGCTGGTTGGCGAGATTCTCGCCGAGCAGGTTTCGCCGGATTTTCTCGCCGAGGTCGAGGCGCTGCGCGTGGCGGCGATTCGTCGGCGCGAGGCCGCTGCGCCGGTCGACGACTTGGCGGCGCGGCTTGCGGGGCTGGATCTGGCGCAGGCGGAGCAATTGGTTCGAGCGTTCGCCACCTACTTCCAGGCCGTCAATCTCGCCGAGCGCGTGCATCGCATCCGCCGGCGTCGCGACTACCAGCGCGAAGGTGGCAAGCCGCAGCCCGGCGGTCTGCTCGACACCTTGCAGCAGCTGCGCGCGGAAGGCGTCGACGCTGCGACGGTGGCGGCGACACTGGCGCGACTGCGGATAGAGCCGGTGTTCACCGCGCATCCCACCGAGGCGGTGCGCCGCGCGCTGCTGGAGAAGGAGCGCGAAGTGGTGCGCTGCCTGGTCGAGGACATCGACCGCGGCCTGACCCCGCAGGAGCGCCGCGCCGATATCGAACGCATCCGGCTGGCGCTGAGCTCGGGTTGGCAGACGGCCGAGACGCCGCCGCAGAAGCCCAGCGTCGCCGACGAGTTCGAGCATGTCGGCTTCTACTTGAGTGACGTGCTCTATCGCGTGCTGCCGGTCTATCACGAGGTATTTGCCGATGCGCTGCGCGAGGTCTACGGCGATGCCGTCGCGTTCGACGCGAACTGGGTGCCGATCGGCTTCGCTTCCTGGGTCGGCGGCGACATGGACGGTAATCCCAATGTCGGCGCCGACACCATCGCCGCGACTTTGGCAGCGCAGCGAGCGCTGGTGCTGGCCGCGTACCGTCGCGACCTCGCCCGCCTGGGTGCGGAATTGACGCAGTCTCCGCAGCGCGTCGGCATCGATACCGCAGTGCTGCAGCGACTGCAGGCATATGGCGAGCGGCTGCCGAAAGCCGCGGCCAAGCTCAAGCCGCGCCACGCGGACATGCCCTATCGGCAGTTGCTGTTCCTGATGTCGGCGCGCCTGCAGGCCACGCTGCAAGATACGTCCGAAGGCTACGGCGGCCCCGAGGCGTTGCTGGCCGATCTCGATGCCATCGATGCCAGCCTGCGCGCGAATCGCGGCGAGCATGCCGGTGTGTTCGCGCTGCAACGGTTGCGAAGGCGCGTCGCGGCGTTCGGATTTCACTTGGCGACGCTCGATCTGCGCCAGGATTCGGCGCAGCACGATGCCGCACTGGCGGCGCTGCTGGGTGATCCTGAGTGGTCATCGCGTCCGTGGCCGGAGCGCGCTACGCGGCTGCGCGCCTGTCTCTCCGGCGAGCATCCAGCCGCAGTGGGAGATGCGGTGGCGGCCGGGGGCACGCTGGCGGTGTTCCGTACGCTGGCCGAGGCCCTGCCGCGCTACGGCCCGCGCGCGATCGGCCCGTACATCATCAGCATGAGTCGCAGTGCCGCCGATGCCTTGGCGGTGCTGGCGTTGGCGAATCACGCCGGGTTCGTCGACGACGACGGTGCGGTGCCCCTGGATGTGGCGCCGCTGTTCGAAACCGTCGGCGATCTCGAGGCTGCCGCCGACACGCTGCGTTCGCTGTTCGCCGATCCGGTCTATCGCGCGCATCTGCGACGGCGCGGCGACCGCCAGTTGGTAATGCTCGGCTATTCCGACAGCGCCAAGGACGGCGGCCTGCTGGCCTCGCGCTGGGCGCTGCAACGGACCCAGGTGGAGCTGGTTGAACTGGCGCGCGCAGCCGGTATCCGCATCGAGTTCTTCCACGGTCGCGGCGGCTCGGTCTCGCGCGGCGGTGGCAAGACCGGCAAGGCCGTGCTGGCGGCGCCACGCCGCAGCGTCGATGCGCGCCTGCGGCTGACCGAGCAGGGCGAAGTGATCCATCGCAAATACGGCATCCGTGCCCTGGCGCTGCGCAATCTCGAGCAGATGACCGGTGCGGTGCTGCGCGCGACATTGACACCACGACCACCGGAGCCGCGCGAGGAGGGCTGGCGCGGCATCGCGATGGAGCTGGCCGGCATCGCGCGCGCGCATTACCGCGCGCTGGTGTATGACGCCCCGCAATTCCCCGACTACTTCCGGGCAGCGACGCCGATCGACGTGATCGAGCGACTGCGCATCGGTTCGCGGCCGAGCAAGCGCCGCGAAGGCGGCGTTGAAGCCCTGCGCGCGATTCCCTGGGTCTTCGCCTGGTCGCAGAACCGCTGTGGCCTCACCGCCTGGTATGGCATCGGCACCGCGCTGGCTGCCGGCATCGAGCGGCATGGCATCGCGGTTCTGCGCGAGATGGCCCGCGACTGGCCGTTCTTCGCCACCGTCATCGACGATGTCGAGATGGTGATGGCCAAGTCCGAGCCAGCGATCTTCGCCCGCTATTCGCACTTGGCCGGCCCGCTGCATGAGGTCTTCCATCCCCGCATCGAAGCCGAGTTCGGGCGCTGTCGCGACGCCGTGCTGGCGATCCGCGATGGCGATGAGCTACTGGCCGCCGACTTTCGCCTGCGCCAGTCGATTCGCCTGCGCAATCCCTACGTCGATCCGATCAGCTTGCTGCAGGTGGACCTGCTGCAACGCTGGCGCGCTGCCGAACGCACCGACGAGGCGCTGTTCCACGCACTCGTGACCACCGTCAACGGCATCGCCGCCGGGGTTCAAAACACCGGCTGACGACGGCGTACCGCACGGAACTGCTGGCGCTTGCTTCCAATTGACCATCCTGCCCGACTTCGACTGACCAGGCTCTGGATGAGGCAAGGTCAAAGCCCTGCCGGGCTTGGCGCCATCCGAGCCGGGTCAGTCCAAATCGCAACTGCCGGTCGATTCGCAGCGGGCGCGCACTCGCGCGGCTACATCTGCTTGAACAGGTGGGTGTGGCTGCGGCTGACCGGCAGCAATTCGGCACGGTGCTTCAAGTGCAGCTGCGCGGTTTCGTTCTCGCCGCGGGTGACGTGGCTGATGGCGCGCAGGTTCACCACCACCGCGCGGTGCACCTGCCCGAAGTGCGTGGCATCCAGCTGCGGCAACAGCTCCTTCAGCGGCGTGCGCACCAGCGCCTCGCCGGGCTTGCCGCCGTCGCCACGCCAGGCGATGCGCGTGTACTTCTCGTCCGAGCGCAGGTAGTCGATGTCGTCGACCGGGATCAGGCGTACCGCCTGCCCGACCGAGGCGCGCAACCAGTGCAACGGCGCCGGCTTGTCGTCCTTGCGCAGGCGCGCCGCCAACAGTTCGACCAGGGCCTCGTTGTCGGCGGCCGGTTGCGCCGCGCGCAGCCGCTCACGCAGCCGCGCCACGGTGTCGGCCAGGCGCCCGCCCTCGACCGGCTTGACCAGGCAATCGAGCGCGCCCTGGGCGAAGGCCTGCACCGCGTACTGGTCGAAGGCGGTGACGAACACCAGGTGCGCGCGCCGCGCGCACTTCGATACCTTGGTGCGAACGGTGTTGTGCTTCGGGGTGCCGGGCGCGCCTGCCCGAAGTTCAGCGCTGGCCCGATCTCGAGACCGCGATTACCGGCACGTCGGAGATCGTCGCCAGTTCGTCCCGCATGGCACTGGCCAGCATGTCGACGCCGGTCAGTGAACCCCAGCCCATGTCACTGGTCGTGGTCGCGAGCAGGATCAAGTCGGGCCGGGCCTGCTTCAGGATTTTCTCCAGGGTCAGTGGTGTCAGGACTTCCTTGAAGTCCACCTGGGGAATGATCCGGTGCGCCACCGCGTGCGGATTGTCGCGCGGATCGAGGGTCAATACGGTGAGTCGCGGGTTCTTGAACAACTGGCGCAGCACTTCACCGCCCGTCGGTCCTGCGCCGACGACCAGTATTCTCATCAGTGCCTCCTCGCTCATATCCAGTCCAGCAGCGTCAGTACGTAGAAGTAGAGGGCGAGTACCAGGGCGCTTGCGCCGGTCATGATGATGCCGTAACGCATCATCTCCGTGCGGGTGATGATACCGCTCGCCGCGATGAGTGCCATCCGCCCCGAGGCCGAGGGCAACGAATAGCCGAACGTGGTTGCGAGGACCGCCGGCAGCACGAGCTGGACGGCATTGAGTTGCGGGTTATCGCTGGCGAGGCTGATCAGCACCGGCGTGAACACCGCGGCGATGGTCGTGTTGCTCATCAGGTTGGTCAGCAACGCGGACAGGAAAACCAGCAACAGCAGGCTCACGACCATCGGCAAGAAGACTACCGCGGGGCCGATCTGGCCGGCGACCCATGTGGTGACACCCGTGCTGATCAGCGCGTCGCCGAGCGACAGGCCCGCACCGATAATCAGGAATATTCCCCAGCTAACGCCCTTGACGTCCTCCCAGTCGACGATGCCCCGCAGGGCGAGATACGAAACCGCCGCGACGCCAACGAGCGGAGCCGACAGCACCGTCGAAGGCAACATCAACTGCTGCTCGATGAACTCGCCGCCCACCCACAGGATGATGGCGACTGCGGTGGTCGCGAGCAGTTCCCACTCCTTGCGGCTCACGCTCCCCTGCTTGTGCAGCGCATTTCGTGCCGGCCCCACGTCGAGGTGCGCGAAAGGCACGTGGACCATCCGTAGCAGCACCCACCAGGTCAGAGGAAACAGCAGCAGGAGAGCGGGCAATCCGTACGCCATCCAGTCGATGAAACGAAACGGCCGGATCTGTGCCAGGAAACCCGCGGCCACCGCGTTCGAGGCGGATCCCATGATCGTCGCCATCCCGCCCAGGCTCGCGCTGTAGGCGATACCAAGTACCAGCAGCACCAGCAGGGCGCGCGCGTGCTGGCCATCCTCGATCTGGCGGGAAATGGTGAGTGCTACCGGTATCAGGATCGCGGCGGTCGCGGTGTTCTCGACCCACATCGACAGGAAGGCCGATATTCCCATCAGGGCGAGCAGCACCTGGCGCACGTTGCCTCCGGAGGCAACGATCGTAGCCAGCGCCGCGCGCCGCGCCAGGCCGTGTTTGCGCATCGCCTCGGCGAGGAACATGCTGGCGAGGATCAGGAACACCACGGGATTGGAGAAGGGCTCGAAGGCCACGCGGGTATTGCCGAGGTCCAGGGCGACACGGGCGAGCGGCACCATCAGGGCCGCGATCGGCAATGACACAGGCTCGAGTGCCAGGATGCTGGCCGTGAAAACGAGCAGCGCCAGGGCCCTCTGCCCCTCGGGCGTGATGCCGTCTGGCGCCGGCAGCAGAAGGACCGCGGCGGTCAGTGCCGCGACCAGGCCGAAACGCCCGAGCTGATTGGCGATCGACCAGATGTTGCGGGCGAACCGTGGCAGGAGCACCTGCAAGGGTTGCCGGCTGCTCGCGGCGGCATCTTGCTCGGGTGGCGGCGCTACGGGTTGGCGTTGCCGGGCCTGCTGCGCTGCAGCTACGGCTGTCCGGCAGCTCTCGCAGTCGGCGAGGTGCGCCTGCGCCGCTCGCCAGGCGTCCTGCGACAGCTCGCCGGATAACAGGTCGGCGACGACGATATGATCTTTCGCTGCCATGACTTTGCCGCCGGGTCTAGAAAACTCAAACGCTCCCTTCGGTCAGTCTGGCGGGCAGCCGGTGGCTGCGCAAGCACCGGGTCAGGCACGAATCTCACGTCCGCGATCGCTTCGGGTCGCACGCTGGAACTCTTGGCGAACGAATGGTTGAGCCGTTTCTACCGTGGCCGGACTGCTAACGCATTGATAACAACCCCGCCAATCGGCCTGGCTACGATTGATTAATGCCCTATTGAAGCCCAAGCGCTGGGCAAAGATCGGCCTGGGTATTGCTCTGGCGTCGAGGGTGGGTTTTTCTCGCCTGACCATGACCGCTAGCAGCGATCACGCGTACGTCGGCCTGCTTTTCTGAGCAAGTAGCGCGAACTTCGCCGGTAATTCCTGGGCATGGGCTGGGTGAACTGGCCACTGAACATGGCGTCAGGTATTTCGCCGAGGGCACCCCTGACCGTCTTCGGCTGACGAGACCGGCGGGCTATCGGGAGATCAACCATGCGATACATCTACCTCGCGCTGATCGGTCTTTTTGCCCTTGTCACCCTCTTGTTCATGCTGCAGAATCTGGAGCCGACGACCATTGTTTTCTTCTCGGCGCGACTCACCCTGCCAACTTCCGCGCTGGTCGTGCTGGCGTATTTTCTTGGCATGATTACTGGCGGGTCGTTGGCCTGGCTGCTGCGCGCCTGGATACATGGCGCCACCAAGGGCGTTAAAAATCCCGGTTGAGACGGTCAAAAAATCGGCACAAGAGGAAATGGGCTGAATTGCCCGGTGCGGTCAATGCCGAGGGCGGCGCCCCGGTCGGGCCCGCCGTCTTGCCAGTCGCAGCATGGAAAGCTTGTGCGAGGTCTCATGCTTGCAGCCGTTAACAGCATTCTCTTGACCCTGTCGCGCTCGTGGCTTGCAGTTGGAGCGGGGGCCCTGGTCGCCCTCGTCGGCATTGTTGATTTTGTCGCCGGCCGCGACCTGTCTTTTTCCATTTTTTATCTGCTGCCCGTCGCCATTGCGTCCTGGTACGGACGGGAGCGTCTTGGCTTTCCATTCTGCTTGGTCGTCGGCTTGACCATGATCCTGGTCGACTCCATCTCGGGGTACACGTACAGCCACCGCGCTGTTCCGATCTGGAATGCCATCGCCCGGGTATCGGTCTTTCTGGTGGTGGCAAACTGCGAAAAATAGCCGGCCGACAGGCTCTGTGCATTTGCATCGGAAGGGGCGTGGACCCTCCAGAAGCAAGAAGGGTTGGCAGGCGTTGCTCGGCTGGCGCTACTTCATCGAACTGGGCGCATCGGGTGGCTGCAGCGTCGACGGCAGGGCCGGCGTGACCACCGCAACGCGGTAGGCGCTGCGGCCGGAGCGGACTTCTGCAGCGTGCTGACTCGGCTGCCGATGGGCAACCACCGGCTCCGCCACAAAGCCCTGTTCGACCAACCAGACGACCACGGCGTCGGCCCGCCGGCGGGCGAGCTTGTCGTTGCCGGATCCTTCGCTGCTGGAAAAACCAATCACCCGCACGGAGTTGACTCCCCACGTTGTCAGGGCCCAGCGAATTAGATCCAGGGACGCTTCGGCGTCGCGATCGAGCAAGGCACTGCCGCGTCCGAACTCGATCGCTGGCAGCCCCTGTACCGGCGGAACCACATGCACCGTCCAGTCCGGAAACATTGCCTGCAGATTCTGTTCGATTTGCCGACAGCCCGACAGGCCGGGCTCCCGTGCCGCGACAAGGAGTGACAAGCGCCGCGTCGCCAGATCGATGTCGTGGGCCGCGAGCGGGATGGGAAAATTGGCGACCAGTGCCGCCATTGGATTCGGCGCGGGCGGTGGCGGGGCTGGCTTGGCGGGGGCCATGGCGAGCGGCGTTTCGACCAGGCGCGGGTGCTCGAGGTCGGCCTCGATGATCGGTGATAACTGCAACTCGATCGTGCCACCGACTGCCGACTGAATGGCTTCGCGAAGCTTGCGGTCGTCGTCGCGATCGTAATGCCTGGCGGCGATTGTCAGCTCCACGCGAGTGCCTGTGGCGCCGTTGCCGCTGGCCACCTGCAGGCTCAACACGCGACTGTTGCTGGCCCCGAGTAGGTTCGCCACGGCGGCGCGTATCGCCTGCGTCGCCCGAACCTCAGCAGCAATCGCTCGCAATGATTGTCCCAATGGCAGCGCCAGCGGCAGGACCAGAGCGAAGGCCAGCCCGGTCTGCCACACCAACGCATGGCGCACTTGCCGACGACTGAAGCCATACCAGGTGGTGATCGCGGTTACGCTGAGCGCTATGGCGACCAGGTTGGTGGTAAACAACAGCAGAGCGCCCCGGGCCACGTGCCATTGCATCGAGGCCAGCCCGAAGCCGACCACCGCCATTGGCGGCATCAGCGCCGTGGCGATCGCCACACCGACGATGGCGCCACCGCGGCCCCGGACCATCGCATACCCGCCGGCGAGCCCCGACAGGACGGCGATCATGAGATCGAACAGGCTGGGCCGGGTGCGCGCCGCTATTTCTGAGGTGATTTCTCGGATCGGCGACAACCAGACGATGATCACCGCCGTGATCAGGGCGAACGCCAAGCCTGCGGCCAGCACGGCAAACGCGTTGCGGGCGCGCTCGTGGTCGAGAGTGCCGACCCCCAGACCGAGCCGCACGATCGGCGCCATGAGGGGCGAAATCAGCATGGCGCCGATGATGACCGCCGGCGAGTTCACCAGCAGGCCCGTGATCGCGATACCGGAGGACATGACGCACATGAACAGATAACTTGCGCGCAGGCTGCCGTCCTGGTCGACGCTGTCGATGACCGCGGCCTGGTCGATCGACTGCGCCATCCGGCCCCAGCGCAGGCGCAGGTAGCGAAGCCAGGATCGACGGCGGATCGTTTTCTTCATTCCGGCGGTAACTCAGAAGTGAGGCGGGCGAGCGCCAACATGCAGCACGAGTTCGATGGCGATGGAGGCCCGGTTCTGTTGCTTCAATGCATCGGCGAAACGGCGCAGTATCATGGCTCTTCCCTGATTTCGGCATCGATCAACGCCAGCGTACGCGCCGCCAGCGCGTTCTGTTCGGCAAGGGTCGCAGGAACAGCACCAACATAGCCTGCCCATTGGGTCAGCGCACGATGGATTTCTGGGTCTTTGGCAATGGCCGCGACACCCGCTGCCGAGACCTCGGCCGGGACGCCCGGCGCGCAGTCCGCGACATAGGCGTCGCCGAGGTCGGTGAGGCGAAAACATGCCGACCAGTACGGCCGGTGGATCGCCAGTGGAATCAGGCCGCGCACCATGGTCCGATACGCGGGCGGCTGATCGAGCGGCTTGGCGATGGTCTCGGACTGCAGCTTGTAGGTTTCCACGGCATCGACGATCCCGCGATTCCGCGGCCAGCCGTTGCGGCGCATTTCCTCGTGGGTCGGCAGTGCCACGGGCAGCGCCTGCCATTGCGAGGCGTGGAAGAGATCGACGATGACGGGCCAGCACGCATCGCCACGGCCTTCGCCCTTGTCGAGGAACGCGACGGCGCGTTCACCGGAGCGTCCGACCAGCTCGTACCCCTTGCGCCGGCTGTCCGTCTTCTGGATGGCGCCAGCCAGCTCGGAACGCAGCTCGCGCAACAGCACTAGTTCTCGCTGTCGCTCGCCACGCTCCTCGTTCCAGTTTGCCACCTGGATACCGATGAACACACCGATGACCACGATCACGAAATCGATGCCGATGGCGGCCCACTTCTGCCTGCGGAAGTGGGCGATGACGCGGCGCAGGAGCATTTCGATTTCCATGGCTGAACCAGGAGCGCAGAGAGTATAGGAAATCCAAACGCTCTTTTCTGGCAGTCTGTCGGGTCGGCGGCGGTCGTGCAAGCGCCGGTTCGGGCGCGGACCGGACGTTGCCGTCCCAGCCATGAGCGACGCCCGAGGTCAGGAGCACCAACAGGCTGATGGCAAGGCTTGGGCAGGCATGCAACAAGAGTCAGATCGATGTGGATCGAATCACCCGGTTGCCAGGCGCATGGCGCAGGTGCGCGAGGGCAATGCCCGTGTTGCAGATGGCGCCCTGAAAACCGGCGACCGCCTTCATGTCGCGCCGGTCGGCGACGGCACCGGTTCCGGGGCTGCCGCGGGCGACGGCGGCAGGCTCGTGACGTGGATCTCGTCGAACGCCGGCGGCGCACTGCGCTTGATCAGCGATGGCAGCATCGTGTTGACGACCGCATAGATCACCAGCGCGCCATACAGGGCAGGATCGATCATGAATTCCTCACGCAGGATCTCGGCGAGCACTAGCGTAAACACCAGCGTCGGGAGCATCGGCACGGAGACCCGAAGGCCGGACTGCAGCGACTCCTCGAGCACGAGCCGCCGATGCAGCCCGACGATCAGCAGCCGGAATGGCAGCACGGTGACCAGGAACGCGACCCCGATCAGCAGCGCGAGCCACGAGAAGTCGTCGCGGCTGAGCTGCAGCCCGGCATGGAAGAAGTAGAACGGGACGAATAGTGAGGACAGCGCCTCGACCGAATGCAGCATCCGCTCGTCGCGCATCGAGGGCATCCTCTCGCGAAACCGGTGCGCGGCGATCCCGACGACGAAGGCGCCGACAAGATAGTAAACGCCGAGGTTCTTGGTCGCGAAGGCGCAAGTCACGGCAAGGATCACCAGGAACGCGAACTCCGACTTCGGGGCAAGCGGGACGACCCACCGCGCGAAGATGCCGAATGCCAGTGGCAACAGCGCGACCAGCGCGACCAGCGCCGTGGTCGAGATCGCGAGATTGGCCCAGGTATCGGAGCGCAGGTCGACAAACAGCACGCCCAGGGCAATCATCTCGACCGCGATCGCCTTCGAGCGGATCCAGAAACGCTCCTCGGGCGTAGCGCCGAGGGAGTCGAGCGAGTCGAGGATGAATCCGGTCGAAGGCGTCGCGAGCGCGAGCGCGACCAGCACGGCCGGGCGCAGGTCAAGCGTGAAGACGGCCCGCAGCGCCACCGTCAACGCCGCGATCATGATCAGCCGGACGATCACGTGCTGGACCAGCACGCTCGCACCGCGGCGCAGGTCGCCGAAATCGATCTCGAGACCGGCGAAAAGGAACAGCGCGACGATGCCCAGTGTCGAGAGGATCCCCACGGTCGGGTCGTCCTGGAACCAGCCGAGACCCAGCGCGGCGACGCCACCGAGCGCGAACGCCGTGATCGCCGTCGGGATCCGCCAGCGCAGCAGGATCCGCGGGATCACGAACAGGCCCACGAGCAGCACGATGTACGCCAGGTCCTGGCTGACCGGCAAACCGCCAATCGAGGGGTTCATGATCTACAGGCCGTAGCGCTGCACTAGCAGGTACGCGAGCGTAACGATCATCAGTACCGCAAGCGGCGCGCCGGCGCGCACGAAGTCCCGGAACTTGTAGCCGACGGCACCCATGATCAGCAGGTTGGTCTGATAGGCCATCGGCGTGACGTAGCACAGGTTGCAGCCGAACAGCACGGCGAGCACCATCGGCTCGGCCTGCAGCGACAGCTCCGACGCCAGGCTCATCGCCAGCGGGGTGCCGATCGCAGCGGCTGCGGCGTTCGAGACGAAGTTGGTCAGTACTGCGGCGAACAACATCACCGATGCGAGCACGACGGCCGGTGGCGCATGCTGCAGGCCCATCGCCATCATCGCAGCGAGCCAGTCTGCGGCCCCGGTTTCGACAAGCACGCGCCCAAGCGCGATGCTGGCGGCGATCAGCACAATCACCTCGAGCGACAACGCGCGTCCGATGTTCGAGAAGCGCACGCAGCCCGTCGCCAGCATCGCGATCGAACCGGCCAGCGCGGCGATCGCGATCGGCACGATCTTCAGCGCAGCAAGCAGCACGACCGACGCGACGATCAGCAGCGCGAAAGGCGCCTTCTTCGTGCGCGGCAGCTCGTGGATGTCTGCCAGCTGCATGACGCCTTCCTCCTGCGCGAGCGCCAGGATCTGCTCCTCGGTGCCGTGCACGAGCAGCAGGTCGCCGACCTCGAGCCGACTTTCCCAGGGCCGGGTCGGCGTCGCGAACAATCGGGAGTCCGCGGCCCGGTAGGTCCCGACGACGACGACGCCGAATCGGTCCGCGAGCTGCGCCTCGCGCACGGACTTGCCGACCAGCGTCGAATCGCCACCGACCGCCACTTCCGCAAGCCGCTGGTCGGCGTCGTCGGACGGGTTGCCGGAACCGTTCGCAGCATGCAGCTTTTCGGGCACCAGCGGAGTGCGCCAGATATCGCTGGCGTGGCGCAGCTGCTGCACGGTGCCCTCGACCAGCACGTCATCGCCGGGCTCGAGCGGTGAACTGCCGACGGGCCTTTTGACGCGCGTGGCGCTGAGGATCTTGAGGCCAGTCGGCGCAGTCTCGCCGAGGTCTGCGGCGGTCTTGCCGAGCACTGCGGACTTGGCCGTCACGTGCAGGCTGCCGCGAAAGACGTGCCCCGCGTTGCCGGACTCCGTGTTCGTCTTGGGCAGCAGCCGCGGCATGATCAGCCACAGGTAGGGCAGCGCGACCAACGCTGCGATCGCGACGATTTCGGTGAACTCGAACAGCCCGATCGGCGGGAGCCCGAGATCCGTCGCCAGCGATACGACCAGCACATTGGTCGACGTTCCGATCGTCGTCGCCATGCCGCCGATCAGGATCGCCGCATTGACCGGCATCAGGGTCTGCGAGGCCGACGCACCGACGCGCTGCGCCAGAGTCAGGATGATCGGCAGCGTCAGCACCAGGACGGGTGTGTCGTTGATGAAGCCGCTGATCATCATGCAGATCAGGATCGTGCACAGCAGCCCGAACATGCCGCTGAAGCGCCACAGCCGCCCGAGGACGCGCGCAGCGGGCTCAAGCGCGCCGGTCACAACCAGTCCGCGACCGATAATCATCAGGCAGCAGATTGCGACCAGCGCCTCGTGGCCGAAGCCGCCGAAGGCGACCTCGATCCCGGTGTAGCGGCCCGCGGTCTCGAGCGGGAAAAAATACAGGCCAAGCGCAATCGCCGCGATCACGAGCAGGCAGATCAGTTCGATGCGCAGCCGGCCGCCAGCGAACAGCACGAAGGTGCCGATCGTCAGTAGCAGCGCCGCGATGGCATGCAAAGAAGGAAAGTCGGGCATATGGGTCTGGTCAGGCTGCAGGCGTAGCAGCCGGATCGAAGAAACGGATGCACAACAGCTCGTCACCGAGCTGCAGGCGCACGCCTCGCAGCGCTTCGCCGGACAGTGGTGCGTTTGCTCCGCGGCGGACCATCACGAGCCCGTCCACCGTCAGCGGCTCGGCGCCGACCTCTTCGGCACGCGGCCGACGCTGCATCAGGTGCACGTGCCCCTCGCGGCTGACCAGGTCGCCAATGAACGCGGCGGCGAGATCAGAGCTTACCCCGTTGGCCATCAGGTGACCGCCCAGCGTGCCGAGTGACAGGATCTGGTCGGCGCCGCTGCGGCGGATCGGCTTGACGTTTTCGTCCTCCTCGACGCGTGCCAGGATGCGCGCGCTGCTCATCTCGCGCACCGTCAGCACAACGAGCGCCGTGGTCTCGTCGTTGCTGACGCAGACGATGACCGCCGACGCATTCGGCACGCCGGCGAGTTCGAGGATCTCCTCGCGCGTCGCGCTGCCGAACAGCGTCGTGAAACCGGCCGCGGCGGCGCGGTCGGCGAGTCCCCGGTCGAGCTCGATCACGACCACCTCGTTGGCCGGCCGGCCCTGCCGCACGAGTTCGGCGGCGGCGTTCTGGCCGGTCGCCCCATAGCCGCAGACCACGACATGCTTCAACAGGTTTCGCTGCAGGCGCAGCATGCGGAAGTCCTCCATCGATCGTTGAATCAGGAACTCATACGCGGTACCGAGAAAGATGAACCAGACGAACAGCCGGATCGGGGTGATGAACAGCGCATCGATCAGTCGTGCGCGATCCGAGACGGGGACGATGTCGCCATAGCCGACGGTAGTGACCGTGACCATCGTGAAGTAGACCACGTCCCTGAAGGAAATGTGATCATCACGATGGTCGCGCAGGCCGTCCCGGTCCCACCAGAACACGGCCATCGCCAGCAGCAGCAAACCGATGACCACCAAGGCGCGCATCGCCAGCACGCGCTCCGGGCGTTTCGGCGGCGGCTGCACGAGAATATTGGCGCGGTCCGGGCCGCGCTTCAGGCGCAGCGCGTGCAGCCGACTGCGCAGGTTGCCCGGCAGTCGCACGAATCCTGCTTGCCGCTCCATCTCTGAAGTCTCCGTTGCCCCACTGCTGCACCAGCGCGGCAGCAGTGTACTGGATTCCCGCGCTGCGGGCCGCCCGGTATAGACTCAGTCCGTGGAAGAACTGATCCGGACTATGGGCGAAGCGTGGGCGGCGACGGGCTCCGTCGCGCTGTCGATCGGCAACTTCCGGATCGAGATGCAGCAGATCCTGCTGTTCGTCGCGCTGGTGCTGGTCGTCGTGCTCGCCGGCAGGATCACCGAGCAGGCCGTGCGGCGGCTCGGCAGGCGCTGGGCCGGCGGCGATCACGTTTACCCTGCCGCCTATGCGCTCGGCCGCATCAGCAAGTACGTGGTACTGATCCTCGGCGTCTGGATCGGCCTCGACCTCATGGGCCTGGACCTTTCGAAGCTCGCGCTGGTCGGAGGCGCGATCGGCGTCGGCCTTGGCTTCGGCCTGCAGAACATCGTAAGCAACTTCGTGTCGGGCGTGATCCTGCTCGCCGAGCGCAGCCTCAAGGTCGGCGACTTCGTCGACCTGCAGTCGGGAGTGCGAGGTCGCGTCGTCGAGATCGCGACCCGCTACACGCGCGTGTCGACCAACGACTCGGTGGACGTGCTGGTTCCAAACTCGGAGTTCGTGAACGGCCGCGTCACGAACTGGACCTTCGACGAATTCAACCGGCGCCTGCATGTTCCCTTCGGCGTCGCCTATGGCACCGACAAGGTGAAGGTCAAGGCAGCCGCGGTCGCCGCGGCGGCCAGGATCGAAGGCGTGATCCTCGATGATCCGCGGCGTCCGCCGGATGCCTGGCTCGTCAGCTTCGGAGACAGCAGCCTGAACTTCGAACTCGTGGTCTGGGTCACGCGCGCGCTCGTGACCTCGCCGGGACACACCCAGGCCAGGCTGCTGTGGGCGATCGACGACGAGCTGCGCGCGGCGAACATCGAGATCCCTTTCCCGCAGCGCGACCTGCACGTGCGCTCGGGGGAGCTGCGCGTCCGGGTCGACCCGGACAGCAGGCGGGAAAGTTGAGGCGCAACTGGCGCGGGCCGGTCAGCTGGACTCGATCCTCAAGGGCGGCGCGCTGCCATCTTCTGCGACGCCGGCATCGATCGTCAGGTGCGGGAACGGAATCTCGATCCCCTTGGCATCGAGGTCGCCCTTGAACCGCTTCAGGAACTCGCGGCGCACCGGCCACTGCTCGAAGCGGTCGCCAAGGCCGGCAAGCCGATGCTGATCGTCGCCGAGGAAGTCGAGGGCGAGGCGCTGGCCACGCTGGTGGTCAACACCATCCGCGGCATCGTCAAGGTCTGCGCCGTCAAGGCGCCGGGCTTCGGCGACCGTTGCAAGGCGGTGCTCGAGGACATGGCGGTCCTGACCGGCGGCACGGTGATTTCGGAAGAAGTCGGCCTGGCGCTGGACAAGGCGACCATCAAGGACCTGGGCCGCGCCAAGAAGATCCAGATCTCGAAGGAAAACACCACGATCATTGATGGTGCCGGCATTGCCGAAGGCATCCAGGCCCGCATCAAGCAGATCAAGGCGCAGATCGAAGAGACCTCTTCGGACTACGACAAGGAAAAGCTGCAGGAGCGCGTAGCCAAGCTCGCCGGCGGCGTGGCCGTGATCAAGGTCGGTGCTTCGACCGAGATCGAGATGAAGGAAAAGAAGGCGCGCGTCGAAGACGCCCTGCATGCCACCCGTGCGGCCGTTGAAGAAGGCGTGGTCCCGGGCGGCGGCGTCGCGCTGATCCGCGCGCTGACCGCGATGGGCACCCTGAAGGGCATCAACGAAGACCAGAACCACGGCATCGTCATCGCGATGCGCGCGATGGAATCGCCGCTGCGCGAGATCGTCACCAACTGCGGCGAAGAGCCGTCGGTGGTGCTGAACACCGTCAAGCAGGGCACCGGCAGCTACGGCTACAACGCCGCCACCGGCGAGTATGGCGACATGATCGCCATGGGCATCCTGGACCCGACCAAGGTCACCCGCACCGCGCTGCAGAACGCGGCTTCGATCGCCGGCCTGATGATCACCACCGAGGCGATGGTGGCGGAACTTCCGAAGAAGGAAGAGCCGATGGGCGGCGGCCATGGCGGCGGCGGCATGGGCGGCATGGGCGGCATGGATTTCTGATCCGGCGCCTCGTCGCAATATCGAAAGGCCCCGCTTCGGCGGGGCTTTTTTTTATTTGGGAAGCCGGCGCGAAACTTCCAGGCGGCGAGGAGAAACGCGCGGCAGCTCAGAGAGCTAGTGCGTCTGGACTATAGGAAAGCGTTGTCGTCCTACCCAGGTCGCGGCGATATCTGAGCCAGCTTTCGGAAAACGCCGATATAGCTGCCCAAGTACGTGCACGAGGAATTCGAGGAGTTCCTGCGCTGCGGCGTGCTCGACCACGGCTTCCTGCGCGTGGTGTGCGAGCACTGCCATGCCGAGCGGCTGGTGGCGTATTCGTGCAAGAAGCGCGGCTTCTGCCCCAGTTGCGGTGCGCGGCGCATGGCCGAGTCGGCGCGGCATCTGGTGGAGGAGGTGTTTGGCCCGCGGCCGGTGCGGCAATGGGTGCTGAGCTTTCCGTACCCGTATGCGGGCATCGCTGCCGAGGCGCACGAGAGCCAGAAGCTCGAACGCCTGTGCCGCTACATCGCGCGCCCGGCGATTTCGGAGCGGCGGCTATCGATCTCGCCGCAGGGCAGGGTTCGCTACCAACTCAAGATGCCGTGGAGGAACGGCACCACGCACGTGGAGTTTGAGCCCATCGAGTTCATCGCCAAACTCGCCGCGCTGGCGCCGCGGCCGCGTGCGCACCTGACCCGCTTCCACGGCATCTTTGCGCCGAACGCCCGCTTGCGCGCGCAGCTGACGCCCTCGGGGCGCGGCAAGCGGCTGCCGTCGATCGCAACCCAAGACACGCCGCCCGAACCTGCCGACCCCCGCACCCCCGACGAACGTCGCCGTTCGATGACCTGGGCGCAACGCCTCAAGCGCGTGTTCAACATCGACGTGACCACCTGCGTGAACTGCGGCGGCGCGGCACGCATCGTGGCCAGCGTCGAAGACCCCACAGCCATCCGGGCCATCCTCGCTCACTTCGACAAACACGGCGTGCTGGAGCACGCGCACTACCGGCCCCGGCCGCGCGGGCCACCGGCCGCGGCCGCGTAATCGCAAGATCGGCCACGCCGCCGACCGCGAAAACGAACAGCCAACAGCCATTGGATGCGGCGACGACCCCGCAGGGCCGCGCTCGGCCCGCTGCCGGGAATCGGTGGCATGGGCGGCATGGATTTCTGATCCGGTACCTTCAGTGCAAGAACGAAAAGCCCAGCTTCGGTGGGGCTTTCTTGTGCGGACGCAAAAGCCATGTGACTTGTTGGTGCTCGCATCCGACTGACCATCCTGCTCGACTTCGGCTGACCATGCTGCGGGCACGGCAAGGATAGTGCTCTTTTGGGCTTGTAGCGCTTGGAGGCTGGTCAGTCAAAAACGCAAGTGATGGTCAATCGGAACCTGGCGTCGACCCCGGCTAGCAATTCCCGTTCCGAGCAGACTATGCTGGTTGCCGTCCAGGCTGTACGGGATGGCCATGTTCGTTGCCTTGAGCCGATTCACCATCCGCAACAACATGGACGAGCAGGTTCGGCGGGCATTCATGGATCGGCCGCACCTGGTCGATTCGGCGCCGGGCTTCGTCGGCATGCAAGTCATGAGCCCGGTGGAAAATCCCGCTGAAATCTGGCTGGTTACGCGCTGGACCGACGAGCAAAGCTTCCACGCCTGGCACAAGAGCCACGCCTACCATCACTCCCATGCCGGTATGCCGAAAGGCCTGAAGCTCGTCGCCGGAAGCAACGAGATCCGCTATTTCAACCTGTTTGCCGAATAGCGGGGAAACCGGAATGGCCTTCGACTTTCCTTCCCTCGATGCGACCGGCCTGAGCCGCTTTCAGGAGCTTCGTTCCGCCGCGACCGACGCGGTGGCGGAACGCTTTGCATCGGAACATGCGGCCGACTATGCGCCCTATGGCGCCCGCGGCCGCGATGCCTGCCGACAGGACATTACCTACCACCTCGAGTTCCTGCGGCCGGTACTGGAATTTGGCATCGTGCAGCCGATGGTGGACTACCTTCGCTGGCTGGAAGCCGTGCTTGGCTCGCGCGGCGTGCCCGTGGCGCATCTGGCCGTCTCGCTGGAATGGCTGGCGCAGTACTACGCCGAGACGATGCCGGGCAGCCATGGCGAAGCGATTGCCGGCGCGCTGCGAATGGCCGTAGCGCGCTTGCACGAGGCAGATGCTGTCGCGGCTCCACCGGACGCGATGTTGCCCCATGCCTGGCCGGAATGTGGCGTCTTTGTCACGGCGCTACTGGACGGCGATCGGCAAGCCGCATCCGCGGTGTTCGATCGCGCGATGGATGCGAACCGTGGCCTCGTGGAGGTCGCAATGCACCTCGTGCAGCCGGCGCTGTACGAGGTCGGACGCCGCTGGCAGGCCAACGAGGCAAGCGTGGCGCAGGAACACCTGGCGACCGCGATCGCGCAATCGCTGTTGACGGGTGGGCTGCTGCGCTCGAAGTCGCCGGTGTGGAACGGACGCAAGGTCCTGCTGGCCTGCGTCCAGGACAACCACCACGCCGTCGGCCTGCAAATGGTCTCCGATGCGTTCCAGCTCGCCGGCTGGCAGGTGCAGTCGCTCGGCGCCAATGTGCCGACCAGCGCACTGATTGGGCAGGTTCGAAAGTACCAGCCCGACCTGCTGGGCTTGTCGGTCTCGTTCCCGCATCAGTTGCGCGTGGTCCGGGATTTGCTGGCCCAGCTGCCAGATAATGGCGCACGGCCGGCGGTGATCGTGGGCGGGCTGGCAATCAACCAGTTCAACCAGCTTGCCGACCATCTCGGGGCCGATGCCTGGGGCCGGGACGCCGCCGAGGCGGTTTCGCGCGGGGCGGGGCTGGAACCGATAAAGGCGTCGGCATGAACGCCTTCAGTGACGACCTGGCGGAGCTGCTAAGCGTCGCTGCCGCTGTTCTGGACCGGGAAGGCGTCCTGCTGGAGGCGAATGCGGGCTTTCTGCGCCTGCTTCCCGAAGGCTATCCGCAGGCGATCGGCACGAAGGCCTCCCGGTTCTTCGTCCAACCTTCCTTTGCGATGCTCAACGGCCAGCTTGCCGCCGGCACTGAGGGCTATCGCGGCCTGCTGACCCTCGGGGACTACACCGACAAGACGCGCACGTTGCGCGGGAGGGTGTGGAAAACTGACGCCGGGTTCCGCGTGCTTGCCGAGTACGATGTGGCGGAAATGGAGCGGATCAACGAGGCCTTCGTCGGATTGAACCAGCATTCCGCCCTGGTCGAGCACGCGCTCGCGCACGACAACCTGATCCTCAAGCAGCAGGAGACAGCTTACGCGGAAGCGTCGCTCACGGACGTGCTGACCGGCGTGGGCAATCGCCGCCGGATGGACCAGGCGCTGGTGGCCGAGATCGCTCGGGTGCGTCGCGGTGTGGGCGGAAAGCTCAGCGCGATCATGGTCGATGTCGATCACTTCAAGCGGGTCAACGACGAATACGGGCATGCTGCGGGCGACAAGGTACTGACGGAGCTTGGCCGACTTCTGCGCTCGCAGACGCGCGAGACTGACGTCGTTGCGCGTTTCGGCGGTGAGGAGTTCGTGCTGCTACTGCCCGACGCGACGCTGGAGGGCGCCGCGGCAAAAGCCGAGCGCCTGCGTGTTGCACTGTCCGCCCAGGCTATAGCGCCGCTGCCTTATGCAGTGACCGCGAGCTTCGGCGTGGCCGAGCTCCTGCCCGGCGAGGACGCCGAGTCGTTGTTGGGCCGGATCGACGCGGCGCTTTACCAGGCCAAGCAGGCAGGTCGCAACCGCGTGGTGGAGAGTCGCTAAGGTTCAATGAAAGTCGCGATCTCCGCCGGCGGCTTGCGTTCGATATCGGGCACCCGGCAATTCGCTGCGGGAAGGCCGACCACCAGCAGCAGGTAAGGCACTTCGTGCCTGGGTCGGCCGAGGATTTCGTTCAAGAACGCCATCGGGCTCGGCGTGTGGGTCAAGCTCGCCAGGCCGGCGCGGTGCAAGGCGGCGATCAGCAGGCCGGTGGCGATACCCGTGGATCCGTGCGGGTAGTAGCGCTTGGGTTCCGCCGCGCGTGACGATGGCCTGGACGCGGTGCGCATGAGCAGCATCACCTACCGCATCGCCACCGGCCGCGACGCCGGGCGCAAGGTGGTCACCCTGCAAACGCTGCCGGGCGAGGCCGATCCGCTCGACGGCGAGGCGGGCCAGGTCGGCGGCTTCTCACTGCACGCCGGCGTCGCGGCGCAAGCGCACGAAGGCGACAAGCTCGAACGCCTGTGCCGCTACATCCCGCGCCCGAGGAAAAGCGTCGCTCGATGACCTGGGCGCAACGCTTCGAGCACGTGTTCGGCATCGACCTCGACACCTGCCAACACTGCGGCGGCGCGGCGAAGATCGTCGCGAGCGTGGAAGCGCCGGACGCCATCCGCGCCATCCTCGGGCACTTCGCCCAGCATGGCACGTTACCGCAGGCGCACTACCGCCCGGCACCGCGCGCCTCGCCCGCCGCGGCGTGATCGTCGTCGGCCGCGACCTCGACGCAATTACTGACGAATTTCGCGATGCGGCCACGACCCGCAGGGCCGCGTTCGGCCCGAGCCAGGAAAACGGCGGCAAATCACGCGCGACGACGTACTACCCGACGGCGCGTGGTGACGAATTGCCTGCGCAGCCCCCGGTCCGCGCCAAAAACTTGCCCGATCCCGCGCTGGCGCCGCCGCCGACTACCCCGCAGATTGCGCGAAAGTGGCGGTTGAATTTCCTATGCCCAGTGCCGGGCCTTGCGCGCTTCCGCGACGAAGCTGGAGGAGCCCAGCCCGCGCGGTGGCGGCATTCCCTCGCTCAGCAGTCGGTAGGACTTGCCCATCGCTCGCTCCTCTGGCCCGGGCCCAGTTTAACGCCTGCGCGCTATGCCGGACGGCCTAGGTAGAAGTACGAATAGCGGCGAAAGGCCCCGGAACGGACCATGTGTCCGTCGCCAACGAAGCCCATCGCCCCGAAATGAACCGCTCTGCCCGCCACGCTTCCGGATTCACGCTGATCGAACTGGTGGTCACGCTGGCGGTGATGTTCAGCTTCTTCGTGATGGCGGTGCCCTTCTTCAACAGCCTCCGCCAGCGTTCGGCGCTGCGCGGCGCTGCCGAGCACACGCTCTCGCTCTGGAACAACGCGCGCTCCGAAGCCGTCAAGCGCAACCAGATGGTCAAGGTCGGCGTGTTCCGGGCGACGGACGGCAGCACCATGCGTACCTTTACTCAACTCGGGCTAAGCGAGGGCTTCGGGACTTCCCTGCGGTCCCAGCGACGGTGGCTGTCGTGAAAGCGCAGTGGCATCTTTCGAATCCAGTCGATCCGGCGAGCGCTCCGACGGAGATGCCGGCGGTGCCTGCGGTCGGCGTCAGCACGCTAGGCCCACGTGCGCTTCCGCCCCCGCGCGAGCGGCGCGCCAACGCCAGGAACCTCGATCAGATTGCGCTGCGGGTGGGACTGACGGGCAAGCAACTCGAAGGGCTCGCGACACTTGAGATGTTTGGGTGGGCGCTTCGCTTCGTGCGCCGTCCCATGTTCCTTGCACCGATTCCGATCGTGTTCGCGCCCGATAGCGGCCGATTCATAGTGCTTGAAGAGGATGGGGTCATCAACGAGAACCCCGGGCTCAAGATCCGGCCCTGAGGCGCAACCAAGAAAGGTCAACGCCGACGCCCTACCCGCTACCCGCGCCGCAGCGGAAGAAGGCGTGGTCCCGGGCGGCGGCGTCGCGCTGATCCGCGCGCTGACCGCAATGGGCACCCTCAAGGGCGCCAACGAAGACCAGAACCACGGCATCATCATCGCCATGCGTGCGATGGAAGCCCCGCTGCGCGAGATCGTCACCAACTGCGGCGAAGAGCCGTCGGTGGTGCTGAAAAACGTCAAGCAGGGCACCGGCAGCTACGGCTACAACGCCGCGACCGGCGAGTACGGCGACATGATCGCCACCGAGGCGGCATGGATTTCTGATCCGCGACCCGCGCCAAGCCTCAGTGCGAAGCCCGGCCTTGTGCCGGGCTTCGTTGTTCTTGGGCTGGCGGTCCCCTCTACAGCCGGTAATTCCGTCCACGCGATGGGGGTTGCGGCGGCCACTTCGGGCACAGTACTTCGACCGCTTCCATCAGGTCTATCCACGCCTGGATGGGATCGCCCGTCGGAACAATCCGGTAGGGCACGCCCGCGTCAGCCACCAGGAGGGTGTGGCGATCATCAGTCGTCGGCGCGGTCGACTTCGGCGATGAGCTCATCGAGTAGTGCCTCCCGATCGAACAAGGTGAAGTAACCGCGAACTTCGACCATATTGAGCACCTTGCGATGGGTTCGCAACAACGCGCGGATGTCTTCGAGGTCGCGTTGCCGCGCAGCATCGTTGACAAGGCCCTGCAACTTGAACGCGATCAGCCCCTCGGCGCTGACCACGCGCAGGCGACCAATGACGGTCTCGAGCACCTGCGCATTGGCGAGCAGGTGCCGCGCCACTGGCCGGTGGGCATAGAGGAAGTCCAGGCCCTCGTCGCCACGAAGATAATTGGCGGCATCTTCGCTGCGATGCACGCAACGATAGCCAAGACCAAGCAAGACCGAGTGCAGGCGATCGGCATCTTCCGCGGCGACGAGAAAATCCACGTCCTGCGTCGCACGAATCACCTGGTGCGCCGCCAGGGCCAGCCCGCCAATCAATGCCGGCGGCGAATCACTGGCGGGGAATGCGGCCAGCGCTTCGGATATCTGCTCGATCAGGCGCGACATGGGCCTAGTCTAACCCGCGATGGGAGTAGCCAATGAACTTGCCTCCCGATGCGCGATCCGGCACGCGAGCCCCGACCTCCCTGCCCGCGTCGCGTTGATTTCCGAGCCGCGATTCGGAAAACGCCGATGTCACGGCGGTGAGTGCGGACGCAACCCTGTGCAGCCGTCGTTGCACAGGAACGTTCCATGCCGCAGCTCATTGCGCACCGGCGGCAGGCCGTGGTGCGCGCACCGGTGTCCGCAGCGGGCCCGTCCGCGCCGCGGTACGCGCGCCACGTGCCCGAGGGCACGATGCTGTACGGGCTGGTGCGGGCCAATTGCCCGGACTTCCTCGAACGGCTCGAGCGCCTGTGCCGCCACATCGCGCGCCCGGCGATCTCGGAGCGGCGCCTGTCGCTCTCGCCGCAAGGCCGCGTGCGTTACGCGCTCAAGACGCCGTGGAGCAACGGCACCACGCACGTGGAGTTCGAACCGGTCGATTTCATCGGCAAGCTCGCCGCGCTGGTGCCGCCGCCGCGCGCGCACCTGACGCGCTTCCACGGCATCTTCGCCCCGAACGCGGTCCTGCGCGCCCAACTCACGCCCAGCGGCCGCGGCAAGGGCGCAACCACTGCCGCGCGCCCGCGCCGACCAGCGCACGCCCGATGAAAAGCGTCGCTCGATGACCTGGGCGCAGCGCCTCAAGCGCGTGTTCGGCATCGACGTCGATACCTGCCAACACTGCGGCGGCGCGGCCAGGATCGTCGCGAGCGTCGAGACGCCCGAAGCCATCCGCGCCATCCTGGGGCACTTCGCCCGGCATGGCGCGCTACCGCAGGCGCACTACCGCCCGGCGCGCAGGGCCGCGCTCGGTCCGAGGCGGGAAATCGGCGGGAAATCCCGCGCGACGACGCACTACCCGACGGGCGTGGCGACGATTGGCCTCAGCGCTCGTCGGTCCGCGCCAAGAACATATCCAATCCGCCGCTGGCGCCGCTGGCGCCGCTGGCGCCGCCGCCGATTAGCCCGCAGACTGGCCGAAATTAGCGGTTGAATTTCCTATACGCTTTTGGAGGACAGTGCTCCGATGAGTCTCCGCCGCCAACGCCTGATTCCCCTCGTCGGCGCAAGCTCTGCGCTGGCCCTTGGCGTGGTCACGCTGACTGGCTGGGCGCTGCAGTCTGCGTTGCTGGTGCAAATCAGGCCGGAGTGGACGCCCGTCGTCGTCAATACGGCGATCGGCTTCGTTCTCGGCGCGCTCGGACTGATCGCGGCCACGCTGCCCGCCAGGTTACCGAGGCAGGTCGCCCAGCTATTTGGTTTTCTGCTGGTCCTGCTGGCGGTTGAAGAACTGGCGGTGCCGGCGTTCGACCTGAGTCCGGCCTTTTCCCTGCCGGACGTTCACCGCGCCATGCAACCGGACAATCCACATCCGGGCAGGATGGCCCCGAATACAGCGCTGGCGTTCCTGTTGTTTGGCGCCTCCCTGGTCGGATGGGGTCGTTCCGCTGCCGATTCGGCGCCGCGCTGGGTACAGCACGGGGCCGCGGCGGTCATGCTCATCGCTTTCCTCGGTGTCATGGGTTTCTCGCTGCGGCTGGAATACCTGTACGGCTGGACGGGCGCCGTGCGGATGGCCCTGCAAACCGGGGTCGGTCTGCTGATCATGGGTGCCGGGCTGTGGAAGCTGGTCGAGGACTCCGCCGCCAGGCAGATCCTGCATGGCCGCGAAGTGCTCGCAGTGAAGCGGACAGCCGCGGTGCTCATGCTGCTGGTGGCGGTTGCCGCTGGTGTCGGCAGCTTCACCTTCCTCCAGGCGCAATTGGAAGAACACGTGCATGACGAGCTGGGCCGAATGGTGCTCGACCGCATCGCCATGTTCGATCTGGTGATCGCCGATCGCGGCACCCGTTCGCGGATCGTGGCCGGCGATGACCAGCTCGCGCCGCAGCTGCGCGCACTCGCCCGGTCGCCGGTGCACGCCTCCACCCCCGAGGCTGTGCAGGCATGGGCGGCGCACCTTGCCGCCATCGGGTTTTCGTCGGTGACGGCCGAAGTGGCCGGGCGGCGCTGGCAGCTCCAGGGAACACCGGCGACGCCGTCGCTGAGCTTGCCTCTAAAGGGTTCGACGCGAGGCCGGCTGCTTTGGCAGGACGGTTACCTGTTGCAGGTATCGGAGCCGGTTCGCGATGCCGAAGGATGGGTCGGCGTGCTCGTCACGGAGCAGCGCCTCGATTCGCTAACTGCGCTGGGCCAGGCTGGCAATCGACTCGGCCAGACTGGCGAGCTAGGCGTCTGCGGACCCGTCGCCACCGGCATGTCCTGCTTCCCATTGCGCAGTCGACCGCGGCCGTTTGACCTGCCGCTGCTGGTGGCCGGGCAACCACTACCGCTAGCCCGTGCGTTGCGCGGCGAGACCGGCTCGATCATCGCGTTCGACTTCCGCCATCAGCGCGTGCTCGCGGCTTACGGCCCGATCGGCGGCACGGGCCTGGGAATGGTGGTCAAGCGCGATGTCACCGAACTGTACGCCCCGATCCGCGTGCAACTGCAGCGCATCGTTGTCTTCCTGGTAGCGCTGTTGTTATTCGGGCAGTGGTTGATGCGTCGGCGGCTGCGACCGCTGCTGCATGCCATGGAGACTTCTCGCGCACAGGCGCTCGCGGACGGTGCCCGGTTCCAGGCGGCCGTCGAAAGCCATCTCGATGCATTCATCATCATGGATGCGATGCGCGATCCTTTGGGTCGGATAGTCGATTTCCGCTGCGTCCTGACCAATGGGCCGGCGGAATTCGCCCTCAACCGGCCCCGCGCGGAGCTGCTTGGCAAGGACATGTGCGACCTGTTCCCCGAAATGCGCGACAACGGCCTGCTCGAGAACTACGCGCGCGTCGTCGAGTCGGGCGAGCCCATGATCGAGGAACGCGCTTCCGTGGTCCGCAAGGATCGTTGGTACCAGGTGCAGGCCGTCCGTCTCAACGATGGCGTTGCCTTGACGATCCGGGACGTCACTGCGGCCCGGGAGGCGGTCGAACGAATCCAGCACCAGGCCATGCACGACCCGCTTACCGGCCTGGCCAACCGGGCAAGCTTCGAGCTTGAGTTGGCCACCGCACTGGCCGAAGCGAGGGTGCGGGGACACACCACGGCATTGCTCCTGCTCGATCTCGACGACTTCAAGCAGATCAACGACAGCCTCGGCCATGCGGCTGGCGACCAGTTGCTGCAGGAGGTCGCCAGGCGCTTGTCCGCCTGTGTGCGGCCCAGCGATCTGGTGGTCCGGCTCGGCGGTGACGAATTCGTGCTGCTCCTGCCCAAGGTCAGCTATCCCGATGGCGTCGAGATCGTCGCGCGCAAGCTGGTGGCGGATGTCCGGCGACCGATGAACCTGGACGGTCACGCCGTGCAAGTGACCGCAAGCCTGGGTATCAGCGCCTGTCCGCACGACGGCTGCGAGCCGACGATCCTGCTCAAGCGGGCCGATGTGGCCATGTACCAGGCCAAGAATGCGGGACGCAACCGGTACATGCTCTTTGACACGGGCGCGTCAAAGCCCTAATTTTGTGCCATCGAGCCGAGAGCCGATGGGCGGCGGCCATGGCGGCGGCGGCATGGGCGGCATGGATTTCTGATCCAGCCCCTGCGCCAGGCTTGAGGCGAAGCCCGGCCTTGTGCCGGGCTTCGTCTTTCTGGGGCTGGGGGGCTTCCCGTCTTACACTTCGACGATTCCAATCTGGGCGAACTGGATGCTCACGCTTTTCGTCGAAGGCTGGCGGTTCTACGCGCAGTCGCATTCCATCGTGAATCAGTTCCAATGCCTCGAGCTTGTCAAGCGCGGCGACATCCGCCTGTTCCATACCGAAGCGCCGCAGCCGCCGCCGGGATTTCTCAAGGTGGGCTCATGGAAAGCAGCGAGGGGTTTGCTGTCGGCCGCAAGTGACGAAGCGATAGCGGCAATCCCGGAGCCGCCAGCAGGGCTCGTTCCCGACGCCACCTTCCGCCTGGCCTTCCCGTTCGACTTCTCGTCGGCTCCGCACGGACGAACCTTTGTCTATGCCGTCGCCGAAGGCAAACGGCTCAACCAATACATGATCGCCGGCAAGCGGCCCTTGCCGGAAGCCCTCGGCGGTGACGTTACCGTCATAACGCCGTCCAATTTTTCCCGCACTCGATTGATTGCGAGCGGTGTGCCGGCGGATCGGGCCGTCGTGGTGCCGCATGGCGTGGACACGCAGATATTTCGTCCGTGTGGCGATTCCGAGCGGATGTCCCAACGTCGGAAGCGCGGCATCGAAGCGGGCGATTTCGTGTTCCTGAATGTCGGGGCGCTCTACGACCGGAAGGGCATTCCAGCGCTGCTCAAGGCTTTCGCCGCAATCGCAGCGCGGCACGAAAACGCGCGTCTCGTGCTCAAGGGCATCGATTCCGTCTATGGCTCGCGCGCCGCGGTCGCGGCTATGATGGCGGAGCTTTCGGAAACAGAGCGCGTGGCGATGCAGGGCAAGGTTTCCTACCGGGGTGGCGAATTGTCGTACCGCGATCTCGCCGACCTGTATCGGAGCGCCGACGTGCTGGTGTCGCCTTACCAACTCGAGGGTTTCAATATGCCGGTGCTGGAGGCTGTCGCCTGCGGCCTGCCGGTCATCTGTACCGCCGGCGGCCCCACCGATGACTTCACGCGAGACAGTTTCGCCTGGCGGATCGACAGCGATCTCGTGGTACTGGACGGCGGCTCCGAACGCCTGATGCCGGATCCGGATCATCTTCTGCATCTGATGGAGAAGGCACTCGAAGATCGATCGTTCCGGTCGCGTGCCGTGGAGACTGGGCCTGGGTTTGCCGCCGAAAACTACTGCTGGGCCAAAGTCACGGACCGCCTCGTCGAGGTGTTGAGCGGCCGATGACCGCCACGCCCCGTCTCCCGACCCTCAGCGTGATCATCCCGGTGCGCAACCAGGCCGGCCCGTTGAGGCGCCTCCTGGACAAGCTCAGGGAGCAGACGCTCCCGAAGGATTGGCTGGTCGAAGTCATCGTCGTCGACAACGGCTCGACCGACCACACCGCCGCAGTGATCAAGGCGAGCCCGTTCACCTATGCACTCTGCACGGAGCTTGGCAGTGGCGCCGCCCGCAACGCCGGCGTCAGGGCCTCGCGCGGTTCGCTGATCTACTTCATGGACGCCGATACGCTGCCCGGGTCGGACCAACAGTTCGTGACCGTGACCCAGATTGCCCAGCGCATCGGCCCGGACAGGTTCGGTGCCTTCGGAGGCGCTGTCCTCATCCCGCCCAACCAGCGCTGGAATCCAATTGCCATCGCGGATCATTGGGCCTGCTGGTTCAACTGGCATCCCGGCCGCAAGCCAGAACGCACGAAGCTGTTCCAGCCAGGCCTCAGCCTGGTGGCAACACGTCGCGCCTTCGACGCCGTCGGGGGATTCGACAACTCGCTTGCCGTCATGCAGGACATGGAATTCCAGCATCGCCTGATGGAGCGCGGATTCGCGATCTATTTCACGCCACGCCTGGTGGTAATGCACGAAGCCCGGGGTTCGCTCTGGCGCTCCTGGCGGCATAGCTGGTCGTGGGGCGGCCCGTTTCGCGAACGTTATCTGCCGACGGCGCCGAACTACGGCCTGAAATATCCGCTCGGCGATCCACGCTTCTTCCGCAATCTCGTTCCGCTGTTTCGCCGGCGCTTCAGGATGGTGACGCGAATCGCGCGCTCGAATGCCAAATGGCAGGCAGTCTATTGTTATCCGTTCCTCGCCGCGACCATATTCGCCTGGGCCTATGCCGTCGTCCGTGGCAGGGAGCACACGCACGAGGAGCACTCGCCGATATGACGACGCTCGACGAAGAGCTGGCGGAGCAGTCCCGCTGGCGCGGCCGCGCCAAGGGCGACACCGCCGCCTATGACGCGCTCGTCGGCAATGAATTCGACACGCTCGAAGCCCAGATGGCCCGCATCGCCGAAGCGCTGCACCGGATGCTGCGGATCTCCGCCAGGCACGTTCCGTTCTACCGCGAGCGTTTCGCCAGACTGGGCCTCGATCCCGAAGCGCGTGATCCGTTCGAAACCCTGGCGCTGCTCCCGGTGCTGCAAAAGCAGGAGGTTCAGAAAGCTGCCAGGGCCTTGATCGCGGAGAAATTTCCCGATCCGCGCGACCGCATCGCGAGCTACACCGTGTCCTCCGGCACGACGGGCCGGCCGACGAGCGTTGCCCACAGCGCGAGGTCGTGGGAAATCTTCGGTGTCCTCAAACAGCGCGAGTACCGCTGGTTCCGATTCGATCCGGCGGAAAAGCTCGTGTCGATTCGTCTCGCCAGCCAGCTGTCGCGCATGCCAGACGGCTCTCGACTCCCCGATGGGGAAGCTCTGAAAATGCCGGCATGGGGCCACATGGGGTCCGCATTCGATACCGGTCCACATCTGCACTTCAACGTGACCAATCCGGTCGAAACCCAGTTGCAGTTTCTTCGCGAGCAGCAGCCGCGCTATCTCCTCAGCTATCCGGAAACGCTGGAACATCTCGCCTTCGCTGCCGCGCCGGAATCGCCGGCGGAATCCATCCAGTCCGTTCTTGCGGTTTCCGAGCAGCTCACGCCGGGTATGCGCCGGCACATCGCGCGCAGCTTCGGTGCGTCGGTCCAGCAGAACTACGGGCTCAACGAGATCGGACTGGTGGCCGTGTGCTGCGAAGCCGGGCGCTATCACGTCCACAGCGAGCACTGTCACGTCGAGATTCTCGACGAAGCCGGGAAGCACGTCGAACCCGGGAAAACGGGCCGTATCATCGTGACGTCGCTGACCAACGCCGCCATGCCCCTGCTGCGCTATGACACCGGCGATCTTGCGAAAGCCGTCGACTCCGATTGCCCTTGCGGCCGCACCATGCCGGCTTTCGGGGACGTGACTGGCCGCTACAGTCGCATCGCCTTCCTGCCGGAAGGAACTCTCGGCCTGGTCGGTACGCTGAGCACCGCGATCGGCGAGATGCCGTTCGAGCACGCCCATGGTCTGCGCCAGATTCAGATTCACCAGTATCGCGACAATCGCTTCGAGCTGCGGGTTGCGGCCACCGGCCCGCTGCAGCCGGTGTTCGCGCAGATAGTCCACACCGCATGGGCGCTTGCGAACGTGGCGGACAGACACCCGTTGGACATCGTTCAGGTTCGCGAGATTCCCCGGCCGCCCGGCGGAAAGTTCCAGCTCTTCACGTCGGACTTCATGCCGAGGTTGATGCGGGACGGCATGGATTTCTGATCCATCGCGCCAGGTAGCGTCTGAAACGAAGCCCGGCCATGCGCCGGGCTGCTCTTTTTTCCGGAGTACCATGGTGGCGCAGACCCTGGGGAGCCTCGCCACCGATGGATGCACGCGACGCCGTCCGCAAGGACCGCAGCCATCTGTGGGTGGGCGCGCTCCTGTTCGCAGTGGCGATGCTGGCCTCGGCCTGGTTCGTGGCCTTCGTGGCCGACAGCGGCGAGCGCATCGAGCGCGAGCGTATGCAGTCGCTGGCGCGCACCGCGGCGGCGACGCTCGAGTCGGCGAACGTTGCCGCACTTGCGGGATCTCCCGCGGACATCGGCAAGCCGGCCTTCGACGCGGTCCGCGCCGAGCTGCGCAGGGTGCGCGACGTCAACCCGGATTTCCGCTTCGTCTACCTGATGCGGCCCGCGCCGGGCGAGCCCGGCAAGATGGCCTTCATGGCCGACGCGGAGTCGCCCGAATCGGCGGACTATTCCGCCCCCGGCGACGTCTACGACGGCTCGGCGGAAGTGCTCTCCGCCGTGTTCCGCACCGGCATCGCGCAGGTCGAGCCGCCGACCACCGACGCCTGGGGTACGTGGGTCACGGCGATCGCGCCGGTGCGCGACACCGCGGGCAGGGTCGTCGCCGTGCTCGGCATGGATGTCAACGCCGCCACGTGGCAGGCGACGCAGGCGCGCTACCGCGGCTTCGCGCTGGCGATCTGCGCGCTGCTGCTGGCGCTCATTGCACTGGCGACCTTCGTCATGCACCTGCAGAAGCGAACGGGCGCGCGCCTGGCGGCGCTCAACGCGCAGCTCGAGCGCCAGCTGCGCGAGCTCGAGGCCGCGCAGGAAGGCCTGCGCCTGGCCGACACCGTGGTGCGGCACACCGGCGAGGGCGTGCTCGTGCTCGATCCCGAGCTGCGCGTGCTCAGCGCCAACCCGGGCTTCGCGCGCATTACCGGCCACGACGTCGAAGGCGCCCTCGGCAAGACGCCGCCGGTGTTCGACGACGACCCGGACGCGCTGCAGCAGGTGCGCACGCGCATGCATGCGGGCAGCCACTGGGAAGGCACCCTGTGGGCGCGCCGCGCCGACGGCGACCGCTTCCCGCTCGACGCGAGCGTGGACCGCGTGCTCGACGCGCAGGGCCGCGTGCAGAACGTGGTGATGGTGTTCCGCGACGTCACCGAGCAGAAGCTGCTCGAGGACCGCCTGCGCGAGCTGTCGGCGACCGACGGCCTGACACTGCTCGCCAACCGTCGCAGCTTCGACGAGTCGCTGGAGCGCGCCTGGCATCACGCAACCCGACACGGCGAGCCGGTCTCGCTGATCATGATCGACATCGACCACTTCAAGGCCTACAACGACCTGTACGGTCACGGCGGCGGCGACCGCTGCCTGCAGCAGGTCGCTACCGCGATCGCCGCGGGCGTGCGCCACGAGGGCGCGCTGGTCGCGCGTTACGGCGGCGAGGAGTTCGCGGTCATCCTGCCGCGCACCGAGGCGCAGGAGGCGTCCGAGATCGCCGAGGGCCTGCGCCGACGCGTCGAGTCGCTCGGCATCGCCCATGCGGGTAGCCCCACGGGCACGCGCGTCACCATCAGCGTCGGCATCTCCACGCGCACCCCGCCGCAGACCGCCGACTTCGTCGACCTGATGCAGTCGGCCGACCAGGCGCTGTACAAGGCCAAGGAAGGCGGGCGCAACGGCGTGGTGGCTGCGGGTTGAGCGACTCCGGCTAGAATCGCGCCGCTGTCCGACTCCCAGGGGAACTTCCATGCCGCGGCGCCCACCGTCAAATGGGTGCTGCCCTGGCAGGCAGGCACGACGCTGGAATACGCGTACGAAGACCTCACCACCAAGGACCTGGACGAGCGCGAGCGCACGCGTTCCACGTCCATCGCGACGGTGCGCATCCCGCAGGTGCTGGAAAAGGACTTCGTGCAAGCCTGGTCCTGGCGCGACAACCTCTATGTCGTGGAGGAAGGCGACAAGGCGGAGGAAGCGGCGATGCGCAAGTTCTCCGCCGCGCTGCAGGACGTCGTGCTGGAGGTCCAGCTGACGCGAAACATACAGTCGTTCAACGCTTTCTCCGGCATCGACATCGAGCCGGACCAGAACTACGAAGCGAGGATC
Source organism: uncultured Gammaproteobacteria bacterium (assembly GCA_963707625.1). Taxonomy (GTDB): domain Bacteria; phylum Pseudomonadota; class Gammaproteobacteria; order Xanthomonadales; family Xanthomonadaceae; genus Arenimonas. Next base: position 386,685 of record CAVPQV010000001.1, on the reverse strand, counting down.
GAACTGCCCAACCCCGTCGGCGGCCCCGCGGTCCCGGTGACGCTTGTCTTCTCGCTGTCGGTGTCCAAGGATGACCCCGACGACATGTATGTCGTGTTCGAGCAGACGATCGACCGCGAGAACGCCGGCACCGCGCTGTCGGCGATCGCGGAGAGCTTGTTCGGCACGAAGCTGCCCTCGGGCAAGGACGCGCCGGAGGTGTCGATCGTCGACGAGGGCATGTTCGTCGTGCACCGTCCGACCGGGGTGGCGGAGATGTTCGAAAGCACGCGCACGGCCGCACTCAAGGCGAAGGTCACTGCGCTGTTGCAATGAGCGGCCTGCTCGCCAGGCTGGTCTTCGTCGGGTCCGACACCGAGAAAACTCCGATAAGACAATAGCTTATGCCTGGGCCAGGTAATTCGTGCCCATAACCTGTCAATTGCTGACAGGTTATGGGGGTAAATGTGCGACACGCGTCGATGAGTTGCCTAGTCATTTGGCGCTCACCGCCGCCGCACATTCCTGCGCCCACCCTGCCGCCTGCGCGATCAATGCAAAGGGCAATGGCGGCGTGGTCTGCATCTGTCGTCCTGCCTCGCGCAATGTCTCGACATGGATTGCATCCGGTCGCAACCGGCATTGCGCGTAAGCCAGCGCGGCTCGCTCGGCGTGTTCGTTCGCGCGTTCGCTCTTCACGCCGGCGGCGCGCTGCTGCAACACCGGTGTGAGTAGCCCGACGGCGCCGGCGAAGTCGCCGCGTGCGATCGCGATGCGCCCGCGGTCGGCGCGATACGCCAGCCGGCGCGGGTCGGCGTCGTTGCCCAGCCTAACCTCGATGCGATCGGCTTCGTCGAATGCGCGCGCGGCCCCGTCCAGCTGCCCCTGCAACAGCAGGCCCTGCCCCCACGAGTGATGCGTGCGCGCGAGCTCTATGTGCTCGGGCCCGTAGAACTTGCGTATCTGCTCCAGAACTTCGGCATAGGCCCGGTCGGATTCGTCGAAGCGGCCGAGCTCGCGCAGGCTCATGGCGAGGTTGCGCCGCGCCGCGAGGATGGGAGCGGTGCGCTCCGGCTTGAGCTCGGCGAGAACGGCGAGGGCCTGCTGCAGATGTGCGCGGCCCGCCTCCGGGTGACCATCGTTGACTTCGAGGGTGCCCAGGTTGGCCAGCGACACCGCGTAATTGGCGCGCGCGTCCGGCAGTTTCGCCAGCACACCCACCGAGCGGGCCAACGCCGCGGTCGCCTCGGCATTGCGGCCGACAGAGCGCAAGTTGACTGACATCTGCTGCTCGAACACGCCGCGCTGGACGCTGGCGCCGTCGCCCATCGCGTCGCGGCGGGCGAGCGCACGTTCGAGCAGCGCCATCGACTGCTGGTAGTCCCCCGCTGCAAAGCGCACCAGCGCAAGTTCGTTGAAGGAGTCGGCGACGTCGTCCTCGGGCACCACGGGCAGCGCGAGCCACAATTCCAGCGAACGTTCGAACATGCGTGCGGCCTCGGCGTCGAGGCCTTGCATCCGCATGATCCGTCCCGCGGCATGGAACATCGACGCGCGCGCGTCGTCGTCCATGCCGGTGGTGTCGCCTTGTTCGAGCCGCTGCACGCTCAGCGTCAGCAGCTCCTTCGCAGTCAGCTCGCCCGATTTCGCATCGCCGGGATTGCCCGACGCGAACAGTTCTTGAAAATACGACGACACGGCGCGCGCCTTGTCGCGTTCGCGCTGCGTCTCGGCCAGTTGCCGATCCAGCGCCGCGGACACCGCAGTCGCCTTGTCGCGCTCGCGCGCCGTCTCTGCCAGCTGCCGGTCGAGCGCCGCTATGTGGAACGCGGCGAAACTTGCAGCGGCGACCAGCACCGCAGCGGCGCTGGCAAGTGCGAGCCAGTGCCGGCGCAGGAAGGTGCGCGCGCGATAACCACGCTCGCCGCGCCGCGCCTCCACCGGCTGGCCGGCGAGCCAACGCTCGAGGTCGGCGTGCAGCGCGTCGGCGGTGGCGTAGCGTTCCTCCGGCACCTTGCGCAGGGCTTTCATGCAGATCGCGTCGAGATCGGCGTCGACCGGACCGGCTACGCGCGTTGGCGGCGCGGGTTGGGACTCGATGATCGCGCGCACGAGCGCGGCGGTGCTTTCGGTCTTGCCGTAGGGCGAGCGGTTCGCTAATTGCTCGTAAAGCAGAACGCCAAACGCGTAGATGTCGACGCCGACGCCGCTGCCCGCATCGCCCTGCACCTGCTCCGGCGCGGCGTAGCGCAAGGTCATCTGGCTCGGGCCGGTGGCGGTGATCGCGTCCTCGTCCAGTAATCGAGCGATGCCGAAGTCGAGCAGCTTCGGCACGCCGTCGGCGGTGACGAGGATGTTCGCGGGCTTGAGGTCGCGGTGCACCACCAGCTTGCGGTGCGCGTGCGCGACCGCGGCGGCGACGTCGCGCAGCAGGCGCACGCGCTCGCGTCGCGTCGCCTGGCCCGCATCGCCCCAGCGGTCGAGCCGCTCGCCGTCGACGTAGGCGGTCGCCAGGAACGGCGCGCCCTGCGCGTCACGGCCGCCGTCGACGAGCGGGGCGATGTTGGGATGGTCGAGCGAAGCGAGGATGCGGCGTTCGCGCTGGAAGCGGCGTTCATCCTCGTCGTTCCAGTGCAAGCTTGCGATCTGCTTGAGCGCGACCAGCTGCGCAGCGTCGTCGAGCCGGCGCTCGGCCAGCCACACGCGGCCCATGCCGCCGCGGCCGAGCTCGCGAATGATGCGGTAGTGCGGCAACTGCGGCGCGCCGCCGTCGCGTTCGACGCGCTCGGCGCGGTCGAAAATGTCGGGCGGACGCCCGCCGTCGTCGACGAAGCGCCGGCGCAGCGACAGGGCAAGCTCAGGCTCGCCGGCATCGAGCTCGCGCAGGCGCGCCTCACGCGCCTCCGCCGGCAGCTCGTCCAGCTCGAAGTGCAGGTCTTTCAGGCGCGCATAGCGCGCGGCGTCAGGTGCCGTGGTCATCGCGCAGTTGCTCGCGCAGCCACGCGCTGGCCTGGGCCCATTCGCGATTGACGGCGGACGGATGGATGCCGAGCGCCTGCGCGGTCTCGTCGATGGTGAAGCCCGCGAACACGCGCATCTCCACCACGGCTGCCGCGCGCGGGTCGAACGTGGCCAGCGCGCCGAGCGCGGCATCGAGCGCCAGCAGCTCCTCGGGCGAACCCACGCCGGCGACATCGATGTCGTCGATCGATACGGGCACCTGGCCGCCGCCGCGCTTGTCGGCGAGCTTGCGGCGCGCACGGTCGATCAGAATCTGGCGCATGGCGCGCGCGACCACGCGCACAAAATGGCCGCGGTCCTCCACGGCCGGCGGACGCGCCTGGATCAGCTTCATCAGCGCGTCGTTGAGTAACGCCGTGGGCTGCAACGTGGCGTGGCCGGATTCGGAACGCAGCACCGCGGCGGCCAGCCTTTTCATTTCCGCATACAACCGCGAGAACACGCGGTCGCGCGCGGTCGCGTCGCCCTGTTGCCAGTCGACGAGCCAGCCGGTAATGTCGTCGTGCTCTTCCGCCATGGGCGAAGGATACGGGCTGCCGTCGCGGAGGGATAGGCAAAGTGCGGGTCGGGAGGGAGGCCATGCCTACCGTACGCAGGATCGCGCCGGATTCTCCGAAAAGAAGGAATCTTCGCTTCGACCGGAGAAACCGCGCAGGTCCTGCGTACTGCAAGACAGGACGGCATTCCGCCGCCGCTACGGAGCCTCGAGATGACCTGCGCCACCCGCCTGCTTCCCGCCCTTCTGCTCACCATCGCACTGCCGGCCGCCGCGGCCGAGCGACCGGTCTTCAGCGATGACTTCTCCACCGACACCAGCGGTTGGGTGAATACCCAGGTCGTCGATCACAACGCGCGCGGCATCGCGCTCTACGACGGTTTCGGCGGCTATCAGATGACACCGCTGCAGGACGGCACCTTCGGCCTCATGCCAGCGCCCAGGCAGGCCGCCGGCGGCGACGTGCGCATCGAAGCCGCGCTGTTCCTGACCACCAGTGTCGGCCAAGGCACCGCCGGTGTCGTGTGCCGGCAGCGCGACAACGACAACTTCTACGCCTTCATGGTCTCCGGCGGTCACCGCGCCGCCATCGTGAAGGTCGCGGCCGGCCAGGTGACCACGCTCGCCAGCGGGAGCTTCGAAGGCTTCATGCCCAACATCGCCGAAGTGCGCCTCGGCGCGCGCTGCGAGGGTGATGGTCTGCAGCTGACGATCGACGGCGCCGTCGTCGCCGAAGCCACCGACGCCGACCTGTCCGCCGGTCGCAGCGGCCTGATTGTGATGGGCGAGAGGACGGCGGGCACCAGTGCGGTATACGACGACTTCGCACTGTTCCAGATCGCGCGCTGAGCGGGCTGGACGCCGAAAGATGACCCTGCCCAGGCCCGCGCAGCCGGACGCCGCCTATTTCGACGCGCCCGTGTGCCACAACTGCGGTGCCGCGCTCGCCACCGCGTACTGCGGCGCGTGCGGTCAGAAGCGCGCGCGGCGTCTGGATTTCGGCGCCGTGCGTATCGAGGCCTGGCAGAGTTACCGCTTGTTCGAGATGTCGCTGGTGAAGGGCGCGCTGCGCATGGCGCGAGCCCCGGGCCTGGTCGCGCGCGAGTTCGTGCTCGGCGCCCGCGCCAGGCACGTGCATCCGCTCAAGCTGCTGCTGGTGGCGATCGGCCTGCTGCTGCTGCTGCTCGCGCGGACCAATGCGCTGGCCTCGCAGGACGCGAACATCAGCCAGGCGATGGAGCTGGTGCGCGCGTACGCGAACTGGTCGTTCTCACTCGGCATCCTCGCCATCGTCGGCGCCTCGGTGTCGGTGTTGCGCTGGCGCCAGCCGTTCAACCTCACCGAGCACCTGGTGCTGGGCGTGTACACGCACTTCCTGGTAATCGTCGCCAACGTAGTCAACCAGCTGCCGTTGCTGGTGCTGCGCTACCCGGAGTTCCTGGCCGCACACAAGGTGTGGTCGGGCAGACCGATGGACGCACTCGAGGCGCTGATCGTCGTGTTCGTGTTTCGCCAGTTCTTCCAGCTGTCCTGGCGCCGAGATTGCTGGCGGCTGCTGCTCGCCGCGGCGGCATTCGTCGCGTTCAAGACCGCGCTGCTGCGCTTGTTCTCCTTCGCGCTGGTGAAGGTCGTTCTCTACCAGCTTGCCTGATCTCCTCCTTCCCTCTCACGGAAAACCCGCCATGACACTCCGCCTTCCCCTGCAGCGCTCGCTGCTGTGCTCCGCCCTTGCCCTCGCGCTCGCTGGTTGCGGCGGCCGCTCCGAATCCGCTGTCGGCGACTCTTCGCTCGCGGCGAACACTCCCGCGCCCAAGGGCGCGCTCAGCGAGGCAGCGATGGTCGACGAGATCGCCAGCCAGCTGCAGGCCTGTTCCTACGACGGTGCGCCGGTGACGGTGGACGCGAGCGGCATGGCCGCCGGCAGCGACGGCGCCGGCCGGCGCGTGGTGGCCGAGATCATGAAATACACCGGCTTGCCGCAGAACTTCGACGTCATGCCGCATACCCGGGTGCCTAACGCCGCCGCGGTGATCCTGCTCGGCGATGACAAGCTGCCGCACCGCGTAATCGCCTACAACGAGAAGTTCATGGCCGAAGTGCAGACGGCAACAGCCAACAACGATTGGGGCCCGGTCAGCATCATGGCGCACGAGGTCGCGCACCACCTTTCCGGCCACACCATCCAGCCCGGCGGCAGCCAGCCGCCCACCGAGCTCGAAGCCGACAAGTTCAGCGGCTACGTGCTCTACAAGATGGGTGCCGCGCTTATCGACGCACAGAAAGCGCTCAATGCGCTGGTGCCCGTCGAGGACGGCCCGACCCACCCCGGCCGCGTCCGCCGAGTGCAGGCGGTGGCAGAAGGCTGGGAGCAGGCCTGCGCGCAGCAGGGCGGCGACTGCAGCCACGGCACGGTCGCGCAGGCGCTGACGCCCGCGTCCGCCGGCGCGCCCAAGGTTACCGGAGCGCCGCCCGCCAACGCTGGCGACTTCCCGTCGCTGTCGTCCGGCAACACGCCGCGTACGGCGGGCGTGGCGGCTCGCGGCACGGTGGATGTGCTCCCGACACCCGATGCCAATGCCATCCCGGCGAAGTTCGGCAAGTTCGTCATCGACGAAGTCGGCCTGCTGGACCCGGCCACGCGCGCGGCATTCGAGAAGCGCATGTTCGATCTCGCCAGCAAGCACCAGGTGGAGCTCGTCACCATCGTCGCTTCCAGTCTGCATGGCATGGATCCCGACGAGTACGCGTACGCAATGATGCGGCAGCTGCGCGTGGGCAAGCTCGACGTCGGCAACGGTGCGGTGTTGGTGGTCGCACCGGGCGAAGGCAAGTCCGGCGTCGCGATGGGCCCGGGCGTGATGCTCGAGATGCACGACCACGTCGACCTCGAGAAGGAACGCCTCAAGAGCTTCATCGACATCGGCGTGCCCTACTGCAAGGGCGCGTGCAGCGCCGACCAGACGGAGATGGTGTTCTCCGCCGCCGACCACATCGCCTACGCCGTCGGCCAATGGGATTTCCAGGTGCGCTACCAGAACCTCGGCGAGCTCATGGCGAAGTTCGAGGCGACGCAACAGGCGGGCAACGACGATCCCGAGACCGACCCCACCTGGCGCAGGATCACCCGCATCCAAGGCAAACTGGTCAGCCGCAATCCGGCCAACGGCGCGCAGGCCAAGTGGATCAACGAGGCGCATGCGGAGAACGTCGGCGCGCCGATGCACGTGGTCACCGCTGACGGCCGCAACCTGCTGGTCTACGCCAACGCCCACACCGAAGGCCTGATGACCTCGCGCCTGCTGGAAGGCCAGACCTATGTGTTCATCGCGCGCGAAGCGTCGCTGAGCCAGAACCCCGAGGACACGCTGAGCTTCGACGCGCTCAGCTACGACAAGGTCGGCCCTTGATGCGTGCATCAATGGTCGGGGCGTTCGCGCTCACCCTGGCGGCGGCGCTGGCCGCGCTGCTCGCCGGGGTTGTGGTGACGGCAGGCGTGTCGTCGGGCATGTCCGCGCGCGCCGCCGGCGATGCGCTGATGTGGATGGGCGCGGGCCAGCTGGTAATGACGGCGGCATCGGTCGTCGTCTTCGGCTGGCTCGCGCGGCGCTGGAGCGGCGCGTGGCCGGCGTGGTGGGCGCAGGGCTTGCTGGCGGTGCTGGTTCTGATGGTGGCGGCGGTGATGTTCGTGTTGGCGATGGTGTTGATGAATCGATAGCAAATAGCCCGCGCCGGGTTAAGTTCGCGGCACTTCGCCCGGAGCTGCATGCGTGACGGCCAGTTCGCCGCTGTTGGGACGCAACTGGCGCACGTCATCGCCACCGGCCGCGACGCCGGGCGCAGGGTCGTCACCCTGCATACGCTGCCGGGCGACGCAGATCCGCTCGACGGCGAGGCGGGCAAGGTCGGCGGCTTCTCGCTACATGCCGGCGTCGCGACCGAAGCGCACGAAGGCCAAAAGCTCGAGCGCCTGTGCCGCTACATCGCGCGCCCGGCGATCTCGGAGCGACGCCTGTCGATCTCGCCCCAGGGCCGGGTACGCTACGCGCTCAAGCCGCCGTGGCGCAACGGCACCACGCATGTGGAGTTCAAGCCGGTCGAATTCATCGCCAAACTCGCCGCGCTGGTGCCGCCGCCGCGCGCGCACCTGACGCGCTTCCACGGCATCTTTGCCCCGAACGCGGCCCTGCGCGCCCAACTCACGTCGAGCGGTCGCGGCAAGGGCGCGACCACCGAGGCGAGCGCCAACGCCGACCACCGCACGCCCGATGAGAAGCGTCGCTCGATGACCTGGGCGCAACGCCTCAAGCGCGTGTTCGGCATCGACGTCGATACCTGCGAACACTGCGGCGGCGCGGCGGAAATCATCGCCAGCGTGGAAGCGTCCGACGCCATCCGCGCCATCCTTGGGCACTTCGCCCAACACGCCGCGCTAGCGCACGCGCACTACCCGACGCGCGTGGCGACGACTTGCCTTCGCATCCCGCGGGCCGCGCCGGGAAACGTGCCCAATCCAAGGCTGGCGCCGCCGCCGGCTACCCCGCAGACTGCCAGAAAATGGCGGTTGAATTTCCTATGCCCGGCATCGCCAGTCTCCTGTTTCATAAAGCTTGGCGCCGGGCATTCACATTATTGGCTTTTGTTCTTCCGGAATTTGAAATCGTCCAGCATCAGGCTTAGCGTTTGCCCTTTGTCGCTCAAGTGCTTCAACACGCCTTCGGAACAATAGATCTTCACAGGATTTATCCATCGTAGGCCCGATGGCGTGGGGTCGAGAGGATGGCGTGTGACGTTGTGCACATCGAATACCACAACCTTTCTTGCGTTTTGTCGCTTGACCGAAAGATAGTACCTGCCCGTCACTGCATCGCCCTCGTGATAGTAGACCTCGACGTCTACCCATTCCCCAATCGGCACAGTGCCGGCCTTGCTCCTTTGCTCCCAGACGACCTGCCACGGCTCCTGTCCTGAACTAGGAGTACTCCGGTCGATTTTTTCGGCGCGAAGACCATATTCCAGTTGAGTATTGTCTAGTGACTTGATGATGTAGAGCGAAATCCGAAAGGGGTATTGCTCACTGGCAGGCACATCGGGCTCCCCCCAAAGTTCCATCAGGTTCAGCCAGTCGCCGGACTTGAATGTGTAGTCCTTCAGCCCGGCATAGGCCTCACCGAGGAAAAGTCGATACGAAATCGAGGCATCCGTAAGCCGCCAATTCTCCCCGATCTCCATCTGAATCCGACCCTTGGTGGGATCCACTTCCGTCGGATTCCTGAGAAACATGCTGACCACCGAGTTCGATGGGTCTAGAGGATCTCTCACGATTTCCGCATACCGGTCGTTCGTCGAAGCGTTCTCTTCCAGCTTGAAGTAGAAATCACCGATGGTGTGATCCGCGCCGTGGAACCCCCAATTGTTTGCTTGGGTTCTGGAGGTGTCGATGCCCCTCAACCCCAATATGTTCTGGTTGTAGACAAAGAGTTCGGTCCCAGGTTCGAATCCGGAGTCCACGATGAGTTCACCGATGGTGTGATCCGCGCCGCGAAACCCCCAATTGTTTGCTTGTGTTCTGGAGGTGTCGATGCCCCTCAACCCCAATATGTTCTGGTTGTAGACAAAGAGTTCGGTTTCAGGCTCGAATCCGGAGTCCACCGTGAGTTCCGCGTTGCTCGCGGTCGGGGCTGCGTCGCTTGAAGAAGCCGAACCCTTGCATGCGTTGAGAAGCACACAAATGGTCATTAGGAACAGCAAGCTCTTCATGTTATCTCCGAGCGCGAACTGCTGAAAACGGAATAGTCAAGACGCCGATGGCCATGTTCGGCCGTTCGTTTTTTGTATGTCCGCAGCCAGCAGGTGGCTGATTCCTGAACCTGTTCGATCGACTTCCACAGGAACTGGGCTAGCCAGTCATAGCGAACCGTGCGGTTGTAGCGTTCGATGCAGGCGTTCTGTTGCGGGTTGCCCGGCTGGATGAATTCGAGCCCGTTGTCACGCGCATATGGGGTAATTTTCCATAAATGATATTTATAGACGTCTTCCTTGCCGTCACCGGCTTCATATGCTAAATCATCATTGCAATTTCTATATACTTTTTACAGACATCCATGCCTTAACTATCTGAAAAGTAACGTTAATTATGAGTGGTCGTCTTGATGCTGCCGGAGTTTGCGTTTCAGGAGACACTGCGACGGTGAGTGCTTTTACTATGCGTGCGGCGCAGGCCGCAGATTATCCGGCGATCCTCGCGGTTCTGGAAACAGCCAACTTTCATCAGATCCCGTCCGCCGAAATGCCGGAACTTGATCTCTCCTGCTGCTTTGTCGCCGAGTGTGGCGGGCGGATTGTTGGCATTGCCGGCTACAAGATGATAGCGCCGGGTGAGGGCAAGACCACGCTCATGGCGGTGGATCCTTCGATGCAGGGTGCAGGGCTTGGCATGGCGCTGCAGCGCCGCCGCCTGACGGCGATGCGGAAGCTTGGGGCAAGAGCGGTGACGACTAATGCCGATCTGCCGCATGTCATCGCCTGGTATAAAAAACATTTCGGTTATCAGGAAGTCGGACAACTGGCGAAGATACATGAATTTGGCGATCCTGCTATCGGTCACTGGACAACACTCAGAATGAATCTGGACAACTGGCGCGAGGAAGACGCGGCATGACGCGCGGGAAACTCATCATCAATTCAGCGATTACCGGCATGGTGCCGATGAAGGGCAACAGCCCGCATGTGCCGATAGCGCCCAACGAAATTATTGATGATGCTTTGGCTTGCGCCGAGGCGGGGGCTTCCATGCTTCACCTGCATGCCCGCGATGCCGACGGTGCGCCGACGTGGAATCCCGATGTTTACGGCGAGATCATTACCGGCATCCGCGCGGAGCGTCCCGATCTTGTTCTCTGCACTTCGCTCAGCGGCCGCCGCGTATCCGACATCGACAAGCGCGCTGCCGTGCTTGATCTTGACGGTGATGCCAAACCTGACATGGGCAGTCTTACTCTCGGCTCGCTCAACTTTGCCCGCGAGCCTTCGCAGAATTCCCCTGAAACCATCCAGGAGCTGGCCCGCCGCATGCTGGAGCGCGGCATCAAGCCGGAACTCGAAGCTTTTGAACCGGGCATGATCCATTACGCCAAGTACCTCCAGAAAAAGGGACTTATCAAAGGCCCGTGGTATATCAACATTCTTCTCGGCTCCCTCGGCACCTCGCCGGGCGAGATCCGCCAGCTGTCGCACATGGTCGATATGCTGCCCGAGGACGCCGTCTGGGGCGGGGCAGGTATCGGGTCGTCCCAGCTCGAAATCAACGCCGCGGCGGTGGTCATGGGCGGTCATGTGCGCGTCGGATTGGAAGACAACCTTCATTACGATGTCGCCCGCAGCCGGCTGGCTACCAATGTTCAACTTATTGAACGCGTCAGGCGCATTGCGGACGAGATGGAACGCGAGATTGCGGTGCCGGAGGAAGTGCGCGAAATGCTCGATATCGGGCAACCCATGCTGCGCAGTGCCAGTGGCGGAAGAAAAGCTGCGGTATACAGTTGATCTATTGTGGAACCGGCTTTAGCCGCGATTCGCAAAATCAAAAAGCCCCGCTTCGGCGGGGCTTTTTACTGGTGCGTTGGAACGAAATGGCCGGGATACCTTGCCGCCGCCGCGCCGTCACCGCACATCGGCGCGGGCGGCATGCACGCGCCCACTTGACGTTATAACAATTGTAGTTACACTCAGCGCATGGTCCTGGAATTGAAACTCCGCAAAGTTGGCAACTCGGTTGGACTGATCTTGCCGAAGGAAGCGCTCGCCCACCTCAAGGTGGCCGAGGGCGATTCCCTGTCCGTCACTGAGGGGCCCGATGGCAGCCTGCGCTTGAGCCCGGCCACCAGCGAGGTCACGCGCCAGATGGAAGTCGTGCAAGACGTGATGGAGCGTTACCGGCATACGCTGCGCGAACTGGCCAAGTGAAGCAACCACAATGGGTGTTACGCGAGGTGGTGTTCGCGGCGCACGATCAGTCCCTGGCTCGGTTCGGCGGGGCGGCGGGATTGCGTGACGAAGCAATGCTGGATTCGGCGCTCGGGAAGCCGCTGAATCCATTTGCCTACGGCAAACCCCGGGTGTTCGATCTCGCGGCCAGTTATTGCTACGGCATCGTGAAAAATCATCCGTTCGTCGATGGCAACAAGCGCACCGGTTTCATCGCGGCCGTGGTTTTTCTTGAACTCAATGGCTATGCGTTTCATGCGAGCGAAGTCGATGCCGCCTTGCAGACCCTGGCCCTGGCTGCCGGGGAAGTGTCCGAGGCCGCTTATTCAGATTGGTTGAAGGTCAATTCAAGTCTGCGTTGAAAGATTGGAAATCCAACGCTACCTGCGCGGCCAGCCCCCGCCACGAGTCCAGTGGGCCACTCGACCCTAAGCGCGCCCTTTGATCGACGGCATCGTGATCGCATTGCGCGCGATGGAAGCTCCGACGCCATCCGCGCCATCCTTGGGCACTTCGCCCAACACGCCGCGCTACCGCAGTGTTCGCAGGTGTCGAGGTCGATGCCGAACACGCGCTTGAGGCGTTGCGCCCAGGTCATCGAGCGACGCTTCTCATCGGGCGTGCGGTGGTCGGCGTTGGCGCTCGCCTCGGTGGTCGCGTCCTTGCCGCGACCGCTCGACGTGAGTTGGGCGCGCAGGGCCGCGTTCGGGGCAAAGATGCCGTGGAAGCGCGTCAGGTGCGCGCGCGGCGGCGGCACCAGCGCGGCGAGTTTGGCGATCAATTCGACCGGCTCGAACTTCACATGCGTGGTGCCGTTGCGCCACGGCGTCTTGAGCGCGTAGCGCACCCGGCGCTGGCGATGACGCAGCGATCGCTGGGAATGCCCTCCGCGGCTTCGCCCTTGGCACGCGCCTCCACGAGGCAGGGCGTGCGCTCCTTGCACAGGGTCGCCGCGATCGGCGTCGGCTTGCGCGCGCCGCCCAGCTCGAGCCAGCTGCCACCGGGCTCGTTGCGGTGGGAGGGCCAGCGCACGTACACATACAGGTCGGCGCCGCGGCCGCCGTAGGCCTGGCCGGGTTCGGCGAGCACGCGGATGTCGAAATGCTCGACCCATTCGCCCTCCGGCGCGCTGGGTGGCACATGCCAGTAGTCGTCGGGCTGGCAGTAGGCGAGCACCGGCTTGCTGCCGGGCGTGTAGGCGATCCAGCAATTCGGATGGCTGGTCAGCGGCAGCCACTGCTTGAACAGCGGGCTGACTTAGAACGGGTAGGGCATGTCATCGAGGAAGCGCATTTCCTCAATGCCTGAGGCAATCAGCAGGTGGTCGAAGCCGGCCTTTTGCAAGGCCTGGTCGCTACGGGCCTTGATTGTTTCCAGGTGCTCGGGGTAAAGATGCAGGGGCGAAAACAAGGACACGGCGATGTAGCTCATTATGGGGACGGGTCAATTCTGTCCCATGATGGGTAGGACTCAGGAAATTTGTCGATGCGAGAAGCCGTCGTAGAGGGGCCGATCCGGGGCCAGCGGGCCTGGCTGTGGAGTGTTGCGGCCCTGCTGGTGGGCCTGTCCTTGTCCGTGACTGCCGCCTGGATCCACCACGCCAGCCTGGCCAAGGCCGAGCGTAGCGCGCTCGAGCGTCGCGCCGAGCGCAGTTTCGATGCCGTCGAAACCCAACTGAAGGCCTGCGGACTTTTGATCCGGGCGGTCCAGGCGTTGTTCCTGGGGTCCGAGCGCGTCTCGGCCCAGGAATTCGCCAGCATCTACGACAACCTGCATCCGCGCGAATTGTTTCCCAGCCTGCAGGCGATTGCGTACGCGCAGCGGGTGCCGGCGGTAGCTGGCGAGGACTCCGGTCCACCGCGCTTCATCACCCGGCTGGTCGCGCCGGTGCACGGCAACGAGAGCGTCATCGGGCTCGACGTCGCCAGCCAACCGGCAAACCTGCATGGCCTGCTGCGCTCCCGGGACAGCAACGAGCCGTCGATGTCGGGCGCATTCACTCTGATCCAACGCAGGGGCTTGCCCGGACCCAGCGACGGCATCGTGATCCGCCTGCCCGCATACTCGCCGGGCCGGGCGCCGGTCACGCTGGAGGACCGCCGCGCGCGCTTCATCGGCTCGGTGGCGATTTCATTTCAGGTGAGCAGCCTGATCGAGCGGGCGTTGCCCGGCGAAACCGGCGAGACCATGGTGGTGCGCGTGGAGGACATCACCGACGGCGAACCGCGACTGCTGTTCACGACCGCCGCGACCGATGCCGCGCAGGGCGGTCGCGAGAGTCCGGCGATCTATCGCTTCAAGCGCAACCTGGCGTTCGGCGGCCGCACCTGGAGGATGCAGCTGAGCGGGCGCCCCGAGAGCTCCAACACGGCGTTGCTGCCGGCGCTGACGCTGGGCAGCGGCCTGCTCGCCAGCCTGTTGCTGGCAGCGTTGGCCTGGTCGATCGCCACCACCCGATCGCGGGCGCTGCTGCTGGCGCGGCGGATGTCGGGCCAGTACCGCGAGAGCGAGGCCCGCTTCCGCGCGTTGAACGAACTGTTGCCGACGCTGGTATTGCTGGCGCGCGCGGACGGCCACCTCGTTTACGCCAACCAGGCGGCGCGCGAACGCCTGGCCTTGCCCGATCCCGAGCAGGTGCCGCAGTCGATCCGCCAGGTATTCCAGGACGTGTCCCTGGACGGCGAGCAGGCGGATCCACAATCAGACGAGGAGGTCTTGCACAATTTCCCGGTGCGCTGCGCAGGCGAGGGTTATCCGCCGTTCTGGGCCACGTTGTCGGTCTCGCGCATCGACCTGGATGGCAAGCCGCACCTGCTGGCGGTGGCCAACGACATCACCGAGTTGCGCGACCTCAACGAAATGCTGTCCTACCAGGCCACGCACGATCCGCTGACCGGCCTGGTCAACCGCCGCGAGTTCGGCCGCCGGCTCGATCGCGCGATCGAGGCGGTCGATGCAGGCGGCCCGTCGTCGGCCTTGCTGTATTTCGACCTCGACCAGTTCAAGATCATCAACGACACCTCCGGCCACAACGTCGGCGACCAGTTGCTGATCCAGCTCGCGGCCCTGCTTGGCAGCCACCTGGTCGAGGGCGAGACGATTGCCCGCCTGGGCGGCGACGAGTTTGGCCTCCTGCTGACCCCAGCCAGCCGCGAACGCGCGCTCGAGTTCGCCGAGCAGATGCGCCTGGAGATCGACGGCTTCATATTCAGCTCGGAACAACGGACCTACGCGGTCAGCGTCAGCGTCGGCCTGATCCTGCTCGACCGTCCCGGATTGAGCCAGCGCGAGGTGCTGTCGCTGGCCGACACGGCCTGCTACATGGCCAAGGAACGCGGGCGCAATCGCGTGCACCTGTATTCGGAGAAGGACGCCGAGACCATCCAGCGGCGCAGCGAGATGGAATGGGCCAGCCGCCTGCGCCAGGCGTTGATCGATGAGCGCTTCATCCTGCATTTCCAGGAACTGTCGGTGCTCGATTCCGCGGCGGCGCCGGAAGGCGTGCACATGGAACTGCTGATCCGCCTACGCGCCGAGGACGGCGGCATGGTCCCGCCCGGCGCCTTCATCCCGGCCGCCGAACGCTTCGGCCTGATGCTGCAACTGGATCGCTGGGTGGTGGAAACCGCGTTCGCCAATTTCCCGCGACTGCATCCTTCGGGACAGCCGGTGCACCTGTGCGCGATCAACCTGTCGGCGCTGACGGTCGAGGACGATACCTTCGCCGAGTTCGTGCTCGAGCGACTGGAGCGCTACCAGGTGACTCCGCAGCAGGTCTGTTTCGAAATCACCGAGACGGCTGCCGTGGCCAGCATGGTGCGCGTGACCAAGCTGATGGACACGCTGCGCGCGGTCGGCTGCAAGTTCTCGCTGGACGACTTCGGCGCGGGCATGGCCTCGTTCGGTTACCTGAAGAACCTGCCGGTGGATTTCGTCAAGATCGACGGCAGCTTCATCCGCAACATCCAGAGCGATGCGATCAGCCATTCGATCGTGCGCGCGGTGACCGAGATCGGCCACCAGCTTGGGCTCAAGGTGGTCGCCGAGTGGGTGGGCGACGAAAAGACGGTGCGTCTGCTGCGCGAGATCGGCGTGGACTACGGGCAGGGCTTCTACCTGCACCAGCCGGAACTGGCGGTCTGCTTCCGCTGACCGGGGTCAGACGTGCTCGCTACCCGGCGCCGAAACCCAGGCGCGCAGGAACCTGATGGCGACCACGTCATCGTCCTGGTAGCCGACCTTGGCCAGCCCCGACCACCGCACGCCCGATGAAAAGCGTCGCTCGATGACCTGGGCGCAACGCCTCAAGCTTGTTGGGCGTAGTATCTGTGTGGGATTGGCCTTCAAGGAGCCGGTATGAGCAGGTTCAGGGGCATCGAAGTAGCGGGCCTTGCGGGCGCATTGCTGGCCATGTTCGGGGCTGTCAACGCCAGCAGCGTCAACAACATCAATGGCGGGATGCCGAACCGCATTTCGATGAACGTGACCGTGCCGAAGCAGACGCAGGGCGCGACCTTCGGCGAGAAGGTGAATGCCGGGTTGCATGCCGCGGGCGGCGCGCTCGCACAGGGTGCGGGTTCGGTGGTGATCGAATGCGGGCAGGCGGCCTGTGCCGTCGTGCTGCCCGATGGCACCGGCTACCGCGCCGACATGCAAAAGATGCGCGTCGAGGTCCTGGCGTCGTCGAAGGGTGCTGCGGTCCGCCGTGGAAGTGCAGGGGCGGCCTTGTTGGGTGGTGCGTTGCCGGGTGGCAGCGTCATCTCAGCAGCAGTGTCGTCGGTAGGCAATCTGGCCGGCAGTGGTGGTGGCGCTGCCGCAGCGAGCTATGCAGCGACGGGCCGGACGCTGGAAGGCGGCAAAGAGGGGCTGGCCACCGCGACTGCGGCGCCAGGCGTGATCGACGTGCTCGATCCGCTCACCGATGGCGACTACACGTTGACCCTGGTTGTCGACATAGCCACGAGCGGCCTCAAGGACACCTTGAAGACCCAGGTTCGCGGCGTGCCGCCCCAGCGCATGGAAATCATGCTGGTGTTCGCGGTGGAAGACGGTGCCTTGAAGGCCCGCCATGACATTGCCCTGAACGCGATCCGCAACTTGAAGTAAGCGAGCGCGGTCGTCCGCTTCAGAACACCAGCTCGCGGCTTCTGTCCCAGCTGCGGCGCGCGGCGCATGTCCGAGAGTGCCAGGCATCTGGTGGAGGAGGTGTTCGGCCCGCGCCCGGTGCGGCAGTGGGTGCTGAGCTTTCCGTATCCGCTGCGCTTCCTGTTCGCCAGCAAGCCGGAGGCCCTCGGCCCGGTGCTGGGCATCGTGCAGCGCGCGATTTCGACTTGGCTCACCGATCAGGCCGGCGTGGAAGGCAGCGCACTCAACCTCAACGTGCACCTGCACATGCTGTGGCTGGATGGCGTGTATGAGGCGAACGCGGTCCGTCCTGGCAAGCCGCGCCTGCATCGCACCCGTGCGCCGAGTTCCGAGCAACTGACGCAACTGGCGCACATCATCGCGCGCCACGAACGCCGGCACCTGGCCAGGCGCGGCTGGCTCGAAGGCGAGCACGAGTCGGCCTTTCTTTCCGCATCCGCCGCGCGCGACGATGGCCTCGACGCGGTGCGCATGAGCAGCATCAGCTACCGCATCGCCACCGGCCGCGACGCCGGGCGCAAGGTTGTCACCCAGCACGTGCTTCGACCCGGCCTGAGCGGGTCCGGCCTCAGCTGCCGGCGCGCATGAAGCCCAGGTCGGGCCTGGCGAAACGACCGATATTGGGAATCACCAGGGGAATATCGCTACCGGAAACGCCGTACCACTTGGCCAGTGTGGCGGCGTACTCGTCCACCGAAGTGGAGGGTAGCAACTGGCCCTGTTCCTCGACCGAGTCCGCGCCATTGATATCCAATGACGGGAAATTTCCGTACAGGTCGCCCCCGAGCACCGATCCGCCCATCACGATATGGTGCGATCCCCAGCCGTGGTCGGAACCACTGCCGTTGCTCTTGAGGGTGCGGCCGAAGTCGGAGGCGGTGAAGGTGACCACGCTGTCCTGGACGCCCATGCGTTCGGTGGCGGCGTAGAAGGCCGCCATCTGGTCGGCGACGACGCGCAGGCGGTCGCCGTGATCGGACAGACTGTCATGGTCGTCGAAGCCGCCCAGGCCGACGTAGAAGATCTGGCGTCGATGTCCGAGCCGCTCGCGCGAATCGATCATGCGGGCGATCATGCGGAAATCCTCCTGCACGCGCATGTAGTCCTCGACCACGCCGGGGTTGAGGTCGGAGGGGACGCCCGTGAACAGGTCCTCGAATCCCTGGCTGGCATCCAGCGCCGTGCCCATAAGCTGCTGGGCGGCCACCGTGCGATTGAACACGCGGGCGCTTTGCCGCTCGAGCAGGTTGCTGCGCGCCTGGGCGTTCAGCGCCATCATCGCGTTGCGCCGGTTTTCGTCCCAGAACGACCAGAACTCGGATGCGCCGGTCTCGGCATTGATGGGATAGGGCAGCACGGCATCGCCGACCTGCCAGGCGTTGTTGCCGTTCAAGGACACGCACATGGACACCGTGCTGGACTGATTGGCCGCGGCCAGCAGATCCCCCATTCGGCCGGCCCAGCCGGTGCGCATCGAGTACGAGGGCACGCCCAACTGCCAGAAGCGCTGCTGGTCGGAATGCGAGAACAACTGCGGCGGCAGTTCGATGGTCCCATTTTCGTATTGGCTGCGGGAGGTGGGATTGGACAGGACGCCGACGTTAGGGAGCAAGGCGACCTTGCCCTGGTCATAGAGCGCCTTCAGCCGGGCCATCTCCCACGGCAGTCCGACCTGCCGGCCATCCTGCATGGACGGTGAGACCAGGGGCAGCAACTCCCCGCGCAGCCGCGTGACGCCCAAGGGGCGCGACAAGGAACCTTCGCGGCCAATCACATAGGAGTCGTAGCCGGCCTGGTCGTACGGGATCAGGGTGTTGGCGTTGTCGTTCCCGCCCAGGAAGAAGAAGCAGACCAAGGCCTTGTAGTCGGTGGGCAGCGCCGAAGTGGACAGCGTCGCCGCGGCCGCCAGGGAGTTCAGGCTGAAGCCGAAACTACCCAGCGCGCCCAGCCCGGCGACGCTGGCGGCGGACATCAGGAACTGGCGGCGCGAGCGCAGGGACTTTTCGTTGGCCAGCCAGTGCAGGAATTGTCTGTTCATGCGCGTCGCTACCTCTGGACTTTGTAGTCGGGCGCGATCTCGAACAGCATCAACGCCATCTTGACCCGATCCGTCTTCCGGCTCGCCGGCACCCGGGTCACGGCGTCGATGATGATCGAGCGCGACTGGGTCGACAGCGTGCTGGCGGTGAGCAGCAGGCTCAGCTTGTCCACCAGCGCAGCCGGGTTGCCGGACAGTGCCTCGAACGGTGCGTAGTTGTGCCGGTAGCCGGTGACGCCATCGCCCTGGGTCTGCACCCAGTACTCGGTGAAGTTGTAGCCGTCCACCTGGGTGGCTTCGTGCAGGATCTGGAACTCCGGGCCGTAGGCACTGTTCTGGGACATTTCGCCGGGTGGCAGGTAGTTCGGGCTGTAGAAATTGAACACGCTGGGCGAACTCAGCGGCCGCTGGGAAAAGGCTTCGGCCATCCACCATGCGTAGTAGTCGAAGCGCTTGCCGCTGGGCGGCGTGGTGAACACCCGGAAGTACTGGGCCAGCATCACCACCGGTTCGCGCAACTTGCCGGCCGTCGTGGACTGCGCCTGGGCGATATCGCGCGCCTCGGAATCGAGCAGGATCGCCCGGATCACCGCCTTCATGTCGCCGCGCACCCTGAGGCCATTGTTGGCGAACACCGCCGCGACGCGGGCGATGTATTGCGGCGACGGGTTGCTCTTGACCAGGCGCTGGATCAACTGCCGGCTGATGAACGGCCCGACGTTGGGATGATTGAACAGCGTGTCGAGCGCGATCTTGAGGTCGGCGCGCGCGGTCTGGTTGGGCGGGATGACCTTGCCGCCGACGATGCGCTTCTCGGACTTGGAGTGGTAAGCCTCCAGCGGCTGCATCGGGAGGGTGATGTCGTCGTAGTTGCGGTAGTAACCGGCGCGGGCGGCATCGAAGCAGTACCAGTATTCCGTGGCTGGATTGCAGCCGGCATAGCTCCAGCCGGTGAGCACCTTGGCCATGCCGCGGATGTCTTCCTGCGTGTAGGTCGGGATTGGCTTGCCGGCGCCGTCCAGGATGCGCGAGCCGTCGGGGTTGAGCATCCACAGGCCGATGCTGAAAAGCTGCATCGACTCCCGCGCATAATTTTCGTCGGGCAGCCGGCCGCTGGCCGGGTCCTCCTTGAGGTTGCCGATGTGCGACAGCCAGTAGCCCATCGCCGGCGACAGGGTGACGCCTTCGAGCAGGCCGCGGTAATTGCCGAACGCATCAGCGGCGAGGGTGTCGTAGAAGGCGGCATTGCGCACGTTGCCGACATCGCCGACCACGAAGATCTGGCTGAGCGCCCAGGTCACGCGTTGGCGCAGCTGGTCATTGCCCGTGATGGCCTGTTTCCAGAAGGACTCGATGGCGTACTGGTTGCTGAAGTCCTCGATTTCCACGCCCTGGTCGCGCAGCCACAGCACGTGCGCATAGTGCGACTGCCTGGGCAGGGCGAACTGGCCGTTGATCCATTTGCTGTAGGACGAAGCGGTAAGCGCGGTGATCTCGGCCTCGGTGGGGCCGAAAGTGGCCTGGTTCAGGAAACGCGAGGCGCTGGCGCTGGTGATGGCGCCCGTGCCGGGGGGCGGCCTGCGTGCGCTGTCCGTTGCGCTCATGGTCGCCTGCTGCGCGCTGCCCGGCGCGGCCTGCTGCGTACAACCCGCCGCCAGGGTAAGCAGCAGCGCCGATGCGAAGGACAGGAAGCGCGTCTGGATCGCAGCCATCGGGGGAAGCCTCGTGCCGGCAAACTTGAGGTGATGGACCTGCAACCGGAGCCGGAAGGCAAGGACAGGCTGCCGGGCAACTATCAGCCGCCGTGCATGGACCCGCCGTGACCGCGGTCACAATTCGCATCTCCACGGGGCCGGAATCTGCCTGCATGAGTCGCATCGATTTCCGAGCCGCGTTTCGGAAGGCGCCGACGTCACGGCGGTGATTGCGGACGCAACCCTGTGCAGCCGTCGTTGCACAGGAACGTTCCCTGCCGCGATGCGTGGTGCCCACTTCGATAACGTGAAGCTACGCTCGCGGTAGCCTTCGAGCAGCGCCGGATCGCCGCCGCTCAGTGCTGTCATCGCCGTTCCGTGCTGCGTTCCCGCGAATCGTACATCGGCGCCGGAGGCGCACGTCGGCTCTCCGCGCCGGGGCGCCAGGCGACCCCACGGTTGCCCGTGCCCCGCATACCTGCTTACATCGGCAGTAGACCGGGCGGGAAGGGGTAGCCATGACCGGGGAAAGGTCAAACCACGGCGGCGCGACCGCCATCGACTGGTCCGGCTACGAAGCGGTCGTCGGGCCGCGATGGTCCTACTACGGGCCGCGTTTCGAGCACTTCGCCCAGGGAAAGCTGCTTTCGTGGAACTGGCCCGCCTTTTTCGCGACCCTCGCGTGGCTCAGGTATCGAAGACTGCATGCGTGGTCTTGGCTTTACGTGCTCGCGTCGGCGCCCGTGCTGGTCTTCCTTTCGATGTTCGTCGCGACCGTCGGGCCGGACGATTGCGAGACGGCTCTCGATCCCGGTGTCCATCTGCCGTTCCTGCTGGTGGGGCTGGCGTGGGCTGGGTTCATCTGGGTCGTGGTGCCACTGCTCGCCAGCTACTTGTACTACCGGCATGTTCGCGTCGCCGTCTACAACGCCGGCGACGCACGCGCCGCACCACGGCAGGGTATGGCGCGCGGAGCGGTGGCGCTGGTACTGGCTGCACAAGCCTGCGTGCTCGTTGCAGCAGCAATCGCGTCGTCGCAGTATTCCAGTTATGCCTACCGCTCGCGGGTGTCCGAGGCCTTCTCGCTTGCCGACGGCCTCAAGACGGAGGTCGCGGAGTACTTTCTGACGCACGGTCGTTTCCCGGCGCAGGCCACTGAGGTCTCCGGTCAGACTTCCGGCGAGTACGTCCGCCGGATCGCGGTCGAGTCCGATGGCACCATACGCGCCACGTACAACAGCAAGGCGCTGAAGCTGGCCGGTCATAGCGTCGTCATGGTTCCCACCGTCAAGGATGGCGAGGTCCGGTGGGCCTGTGGAAGTCCCGATCTGCCCGACGTCTGCCTGCCCCTTTCGTGCCGGGGCAAGGGCAAGTGATGTTCAAGGCTCGAGTTGCCATAGCGCCGCGATGAGCATCGAGATCCCGAACTACCAGTTGTTGCAGCGCCTCGGCGAAGGGGCGATGTCCGAGGTCTGGTTGGCCGAGCACCGCATCAATCGACGCAAGGCCGCCATCAAGATTCTCGGCCGATCCCTGTCCGATCCCGACGCGGAAGCGCTGTTCGTCCGCGAGGGCGAGGTGCTCGCCGGTTTCCGCGACGAGGGCATCGTCGCCATTTACGACAACAGCCGCGTCGGCGACATCGCCTACCTGGTGATGGAGCATTTGCCGGGCGGCAGCCTGCTTGACCGGATGCGGCGCGGCCCGATCAGCGTCGGCGAGACCGTTGCCATCGTCGCGCAGCTGGCGCGGGCGCTCGGGGTCGCTCACCGCGCCGGCATCATCCACCGCGACCTGAAGCCTGCGAACGTCCTGTTCCGTGACGACGCCACGCCGGTGCTGACCGACTTCGGCGCGTCACGGATGCTCGAGCGCAGCACCATCTACGGCAAGGACGGCGGCGTGATCGGTACGCCCGCGTACATGAGCCCCGAGCAGATCCAGGGCCAGACCCTCGACGGCCGCAGCGACCTGTACGCGCTTGGCGTGATCCTGTTCGAGTTGCTCGCGGGTGAGTTGCCCTTCCCCGGTGGCAGCGTCACCGAGATCGCAAGCCAGCACGTGTTCGCGCCAATACCGCGCTTGCCCGCCCCGGTCGCCATGTTGCAACCGGTGCTGGAGCGGCTGCTGGCGAAGCAGCCGGAAGATCGCTACGGCGATGCCGAGGCACTCATCGCCGCCTTGCGCGGGGTGTACCTGGACGAAGAGGAACTGCGCCGCCAGGTCGGCTACGCCGCCACCGGCGCCGCCTGGTCGAGCCAGCTGCGCGCGCTTGGTTTCCAGCTCGATGCGCGTGGTCGCACCGAAGTGCGCGTGGCCCAGGGAGACCATCTGCGGAAGACGGCGCTGCTGCCGCCGGCAGGAAGCGCGGCTGCGCCGGACCAGCGCCCATTCAGGTGGCTTGCGTCGGGCGCGATCCTGACGGCCGTGCTGGTGATGGTCCTGCTCGCCTGGCGACTGTGGCCCGCGCTGGACAGTCGTCCGGCGCCAGCGCCGCTGGTCGACGTCGCACCCGTGGACCGCTGCATCGGCGCCTGCGCGGACATGCGCCGGATCGTCGACGCCGCGGATGCCGGCTTCACGACGCTGCGCGGAGGTGATGCCTCCTTGGTGGCGCCCTCGACCTTCGCGCCGGAAGGGTTCTCCTGCCGGGTGTCCGCGCGGCAGACGCCCACCAGCCTGGACTGCAGCAACGACCGAATGCTTACCGAGACGTCGCGCGAGCAGCTGTTCCGGAACACGCGCGCGACGCTGCTCGAGGCACTGCCGGGGGCGGCGACATTGAGCAACACCGGCAGTGAATTCGTGCTCGGCGATCGCGGGCGCCGCGTACTGCTGCGTAACGTCGGCGGGCCGACGGCCAATCCCCATCGACTGTCCCTCTCGGTGGAGCCGGCTTCGCTACCGGCCGTGGCCGCAACCTGCGACGAGCTGTGCGAGGGTATCTGCGCGGTGATGAATTCAGCCGCCGCGGGCTACAAACTTCCCTACACGGCACCGGGGGGCAGCGCCGAAGCCGGCTTCACCGTGCCGAGCGCAGCGTGGTGTGGCGGCAAGCGCGCCGCCGACGGCAGTCAGGGCGCGGAGCGGACGTGGTACCGCTGCGACTTCGGCGACATTCGCTCAAAGCAGGACGCCGACCGGGAATTCGACCGCGTCGCGGCGTCGCTGCGCGCTGCGCTTGCGGGATGGAAGCTGGAGGCCTGGACGCTCCCGCAGAACGGCAATGCCGGCCTGCGCCGGAACCTGCGCGCCGGCAATGGCGAAGTGCTGGTGGAGCTCGCTGCGCGGCGCGACGGCGGTGGACACAAAGTAAGTCTCGACTTCACGACCCTGTACGACCCGACGTTCTCGCCGTTGTGCCGCTGATCTCCTCGATGGACGGACCCCGCCCCGCGTGTTAAGGTTAATGAACGTCGGTCTGTCATCGAACGACCGTTGGGGGTATGCGATGCGAAACCTCATCTTCTGGCTGGCAGCCATCCTGTTTTTTGCAGCGCGCGTGGCATTCGCCGCGCCCAGTTGCGCTTGGCCAACCCCGACCTCAGGCGTGTGCGTCGACGACAGTGGCGCCACGTACTGTTTGTCCTGCCCTGCTGGAACTGGTCAGAGCGCGGCTTGCAGTCGTGTTGCTTGCAGCGACGGCAAGGCTGTCAGCGAGCCTCCAAGTCAGAATGCCATGGAGGGCGCGATTACATCTTTTTACAACACTCGCGGTGAATGGGCCGGGGTGTTCCGCATGACCGGCATCCAGAAAATAAGGGTGGACACGATCAACGCCACGCAAGCGATCGTCAGTGTTCGCTATTCCTTCGCACCCATACCCGGCAATTACCAAGAGCGTACTGATTCCGGCTATGACCAACGCACGTTTTTTTTCAGCAAGAACGGTCCCATCTGGGAAGTGACGGGCATGGGTGGAAACATGTCTGCCTCGTTTTGATGGCTCAAGGCTCCTGCCGACAGGCGGCGCCATGGTGGTGGCATCGGCGGCAGGACTTCTGATCCAGCGCCTTCCACGAGCCTCACTGCGAAGCCCGGCCTTGTGCCGGGCTTCGTTTTTTGTGGCTGCGTTGACAGCGGGACCGCTTTTCCGGGATGGCAAGGGCAATGCGCCTTGCCTGGAAGAACTGGCCGGTTGCGGATGTGAAGGCCTCGGCGTGGACCCGCGATCACCGTTACTCGCGATGCGCGCGCGGCATTGGCTGGCGCGCGACGCGCACGCCCCAGACCAGCAGGCCCAGCGCGCCCACGCCGACACTGGCGTACAGGCCGACGGCGAACCAGAACTGGGTCGGCTCCTCGCTGCGCAGCACGGTGCGGCGCTGCAGGGCGGACTTGCTCGGCCAGACCGTCTCGCCGCTGTGCAGGCCGCTGCCGGCCAGCCAGAACATCCCTGCCGACAACGCCAGGAGCAGCACCGCCGCCAGCGGACCGGCCCAGGCAGTTGAGCGCGCGCTCATGGCGAGGGCGGCGAAAACTCGCCGCGCTGCAGGCGGAAGGCGAGCAGGACCAGCAGCGCGCTGCAGACAAGCGCCGAGGGCAGCGCATTGCCGGTACCGGTGGCGCTGATGGTGGTGCGCGTGCCCAAAGGCGACACGTAGACCTGTTCGGGCTGCGGGCCGCGCACCAAGGTGCGCACGTCGACCACCAGCGCGATCACCAGGATCGCCACCGTGCACGCCCACGCCCAGCGCTTGCGAAACCACAGGCCGACGCCCGACACGGCCGTGAACAGTGGCCCGAACACGATCGCCGAGCCCTCGAAGAACTCGGCCGACTGCGTACCGGGGCTGCCGGCGATCAGCATCAGCAGGGTGATGAAACTGATTGGCGTCAGCAGCAGGCCAGACAGCACCATGGCGATCGCCAGCAGGGTGATGAACCACGAGCGTTTGGGGTTCGGCATCGCTTCGGACCCGGGTGGGGACGGGCTGAATTGTGCCCTGCCCGCCGCCCGCTGTGACCGGGTTCGCACATTCGTCGGGATTCGCCGTATAAAGGCCTCATCGGCGGCCGCAGCCCGCGGCCGGACCAGGGGTGGGGAGAGTGGGCATGGGCTCTGCGAACGGGAGCGGGTCGGGTCGTCGCGTCGGCACTTACAAGCGTTCGATCCTGAGGCCGAGCGGCATGGTGCGCGCGATCCGCGGCGCGCTGGCGCTGAGCACGGTGGCGCTGGCGATGGCGGGCAGCGGCAGCGTCTTCGCCGCGCCCGGCGTCTGTACCCCGGCCGGAGTGCCCGCTCCGGGCAGCACGGTGGACTGCGACGGCGTCTTCCCGGCGCCGATCGTGTACACGGTCGAGGACCTGACCGTAGTGGTCGGTGCCACCGACCCCACCAGCGAAATCAACACCGCCGGCGCGCCCGCGATCTCCATGTCCGGCACCACCGGCGACCAGACGCTGATCAACTATGCCGACATCGACACCACCGGCAGCTACTACGCAATCACCGTCAATACCACTTCGGGTGATATCTCGATCACCGACGGCGGCTACATCAACGCCTACGCCGCGGGCTACTCCAGCGTCGTCGCCATCAACGCCGAGTCCTACGATGGAGCCGTCGACGTCGACGTGACGGGAACCGCCGCCATCGTCGTCTACAGCTCGTCGGGCGAAGGCACCGGCGTCTACGCCTATTCCCAGACCGGCACGGTGGACGTGTACAGCGCCGGCAGCATCTACGTCAGCACCAACGGCAACACCTATGGTATCTACGCCGCCAGCGACGACGGCGTGGTCACCGTCACCAATGCCGGCAGCATCACCGCCAACAGCGGCAGCGATGCCTACGGTATCTACGCGCAGTCCTACGCCAACGTATACGTGGACAACTCGGGCACGGTCATCGCGACCTCCACCGGCTACGGCGGCAACGCCACCGGCATCTTCGTCTACACCTGCGATTGCATCGCGCTGGACGCCAACGTCGACAACTCCGGCAGCATCACCGCCACCACCATCGGCGGCAACGGCGACGCCTACGGCATCTACATCTACGCCTACGGGTACGGCGACGCCAACGTCAGCAACGACGGCAGCATCGACGTCAACGCCTACGGCGTGAACGCCAACGCCACCGGCATCTACGTAACCCTGACCGACGGCGACGTCACCATCGACGGCAGCGGCGACATTTCGGTCTATGCCTACAACGTCGAGGCCTACGGTATCCACGTGGTCATCGACGGGGACGGCACCGCCAGCGTCACTACCAGCGGCGCCATCGACGTCGTCGCCTACATCGGCCAGGGCGCCGGCATCTACGTCGCCGGCGACGGCGACGGCGACATCTACGTCGGCAGCAGCGGCAGCATCGACGTGGCCGCCAACCAGTACGCGGTCGGCATCCACGCCTACAGCAACTACGCCGGCGACGTCGACGTCGACAACAGCGGCGACATCACGGTCGTGTCGACCCTGGGCGCGGCCACCGGCATCTTCACCTCCAGCGCCGGCGCCGACACCTCCGTCGACAACTCCGGCAACATCGTGGTCACCACCTACGGCTTCAGCGGCTCGATCATCGGCATCAGCGCCTACGGCTACAACAACGCCACCGTCACCAACTCCGGCGACATCACCGTCGACGCCCAGGGCGTGGGCAGCGACGCCACCGGCATCATGGCCATCGCCTACGCCGGCGATATCGTGGTGGATAGCAGCGGCTCGATCAGCGCGACCGCCACCGGCGTCGCGCAGGGCATCGACATCAGCGGCAACGACGGCGACGTCACCGTCACCACCGCCGGCAGCATCGACGCCAGCGGCGGCAACGGCGCCTACGGCATCCACATCGGCGTCTACGGTTACGGCAACGTCTACGTCGACAACGGCGCCGACATCAGCAGCTACGCCGGTGGCTTTGGTGGCGTCGCTATCGGCATCGACGTCCAGGCCTACTACGGCGACATCACGCTCGACAACACCGGCGACATCTACGCGTACTCCACCAACGGCGACGCCAGCGGCATCCACGCCGATAACGATCAGTACGGCGACATCACCATCAGCAACGACGGCGCCATCACCGTCATCGGCGGCAACGATGCCTACGGCATCTACGCGCAGACCTATGGCGATGTCTCGGTGACCAACACGGCCACGATCGACGTCACCTCCTACGGCATCGCCGGCAATTCCTACGGCATCTTCGTCTACACGTGCGACTGCGATGCCGGGGCCGTCACCGTTGACAATTCTGGCGACATCACCAGCACCGCCAATGGCGGCGGCTCCGCCTTCGGCATCTACGTCTACGCCTACGGCCCCTACGCGATCGACGTGAACAACGATGCCGATATCGTGGCCACGGCCACGGACCCGATCGGCGGGGCCATCGGCATCTACGTATCCGGCACCGACGGGGCGGTGACGATCACCAGCGCCGGGTCGATCACGGCCCAGGCC
The DNA here is from genome assembly GCA_963707625.1 of uncultured Gammaproteobacteria bacterium. Lineage (GTDB taxonomy): Bacteria > Pseudomonadota > Gammaproteobacteria > Xanthomonadales > Xanthomonadaceae > Arenimonas. The sequence goes on along the minus strand of CAVPQV010000001.1, from coordinate 358,916 downwards.
TATGCCAGCGCTACCGGCATCATGGCTTTCGTGGATGGCGACGGCACCCTCTACATAGGCCACGGCGACATCGACGTGTCCAGCGACTACTTCTATGGCGTCGGCGTCCTCGCCAGCACCAGCGGTACCGGCGACGTCACCGTGGTCGGTACCGGCAATGTCACGGTCGACGCTGCGCAGGGCGCGACCGGCATCTGGGCTTACGCCACCGGTGGCGGCTCGGTATCGGTGGACAGCGGCGGCAGCATCTCCGCCAGCACCAAGTACGGCGACGCGACCGGCATCATCGCCCAGTCCTACGGCGCCGACGTCAGTGTCAGCGCCACCGGCGCCGCGATCGACGCCATCTCCACCTACGGCGATGCGACCGGCATCGAGGCCTACGCCTACAACGACGCCTACGTGTACAGCAGCGCGGACATCCTCGCCGATGCGCAGGGCGCGGGCGGCCAGGCGACCGGCATTTCCGCCTATGCCTACGTCGGCGACGCGACGGTGGTGAGCAGCGGCTCGATCGCGGTGGATTCCGATTACACCGGTTATGGCATCCACGCGACGACCGGCCTGGGTGGCGACGTGTACGTCGTCACCACCGGCGGCGCGATCGATGTGTACAGCGCGTCCGGCGCCGCCTACGGCATCCACGCCACGACCACCGGCGCCGGCCTGGTCACGGTCTACAGCGCCGGTGCGGTCGCGGTGACGGGCTACCTCGACGCCACCGGCGTGGAGGCGATCGCGTACGGGGGCGGCGACGCCACGGCGACGAGCGCCGGCGCGATGTCGGTGTCGAGCGATTACGCGCTGGCGCTGGGCATCAACGTGCAGGCGCAGGGCGGGGGAGACGCGTCGGCGACCAACTCGGGTTCGATCGACGTGACCAGCCAGCATGGCCTGGGCACCGGCATCTACGCCTATTCGAGCCTGGCCTACGCGACCGTCGACAATTCCGGCTCCGTGGACGTTTCTGCGTACTACGAAGCGACGGGCATCAGCGCAAACGGTTTCTACGGCGCCGCGGTCTACAGCGCCGGCTCCGTGTCGGCGACCTCGTACTACTACGACGCGACCGGCATCGTCGCGCAGACGCAGTACGGCGACGTACTGGTGGACAGCGCCGGCGCGGTCACGGTGGTGGCCTACAGCGACGCCATCGGCGTCACGGCCTACACGGGATATGGCGACGGCCTCGTCTACAGCGCGGCCGTCGACGTCTACAGCGCCACCGGCAACGCCGCGGGCGTGCTGCTGGCCACCGGCGGCGACGGCGACCTGTACGCCTCGCTGACCGGTCCGACGACGGTATCGGCTTATAACGCTGCCATCGGCGTGGGCGTGGTCGCCTTTGGCGATGGCGATGCCGCCGCGACGAACTCGGGCACGATGTCGGTGTCGAGCGACTACGCCCTGGCGATCGGCATGCGCGTGGCGACCCAGGGCGCGGGCGACGCCTCGGCGTCCAACTCGGGCGCGATCGACGTGACCAGCCAGCACGGCCTTGGCACCGGCATCTACGCCGCCTCCTACGGCGCCTACGCGAGCGTCGACAACTCCGGCTCGGTGGACGTCGCGGCTTATTACTCCGCGCTGGGCATCGGCGCCTACGGTTTCTACGGCGCCACCGTGTACAACGACGGCGCGGTGTCCGTGAGCTCGTACTACTACGACGCCACCGGCATCCTGGCGGTTTCGCAGTACGGCGACGTGCTGGTGTACAGCGCCGGCGCGGTCGACGTCAGCGGCTATTCCACCGTGTATGGCATCCATGCGCAGTCGAGCTACGGCGGCAACGTCGCCGTGGCCACCGGCGGCGGCATCGACGTCGTGTCCACCGGCGACTCCTACGACGCGACCGCGATCCTGGCCAGCAGCGCCGGCGGCGACATCTTCGTCGCCAGCTACGGCGCGATTTCGGTCTACGCGGGCGGCCAGGCCACTGGCATCGCGGCGATCGTCGCCGGCGCCGGCGACGTGGTCGTGGACAGCCAGGGCGCCATCGACGTGTCGGGTTACACCGGCGCGACCGGCATACAGGTGCAGACGCCGGGCGATGTGGACGTGACGGTGGCTGCGGCGATTACCGCCAGCGCCAGCGGCGATTACTACGCCGCCGCGACCGGCGTCGACCTGTCGGGCTACGACGTCTATTTTGCCGCGTCGGCAGCGATCGCCGCCAACGCGAGCGCCGATTCCGGCGCGGGCGCCGCCTACGCCGCCGGCGTGCGCATCGACGGCACCTACGTCTCCGTCTACATCGATGCGGGCGCTGCCGTTTCGGCCACCGCGGACGGCTTCTACGCGACCGCCATCGGGCTCGACGTCAACGGCAGCTACGGCCTCTACCTGGGCCTGGCGGACGACATCCAGGCGGTGGCGACCGGCGCCTATGCCTGGGCGATCGGCGTGCAGGCGAGCAGCTACGTCGACATCCTCGCCTACAGCAGCGCCGACATCAGTGCCGAGGCCACGGGCAGCGGCTATGCCAGCGCCACGGGCGTGGCGATTTCCTCGCTCGCCGGCGACATCTTCTTCTACAACGGTGGCGACATCAGTGCCACGGGCGCCGACCACGCGGTGGCGGTGCAGCTCTACGGGGCCGGCAGCACCACCTTCATCAACCAGGGCGCGATCGCGGCCTACGCGGACGCGCATGGCGGCATCGCCTTCCTGTCCGGGGACGCCGACGACAGCATCTACAACTACGGCACCATCACCGGCGCGATCGTGACCGGCGATGGCGACGACACGCTGGAAATCGCCAGCGGCGCTACCTGGTACGCCTTCGGCGTGTCCGATTTCGGCAATGGCGACGATGCCATCTTCAACCACGGCACCATCGACATGTCCGACGCCGTGATCGACCTCGGCCTGCCGGGCACCTCCGGCAACGGCTTCAGCAACTATGGCACGATCACCGTCTCAGGGGCCTACAACATCATCGACATGGAGGGCGGCTCGGCCGCCCTGGCCATGGCGGCGGCGTTCGCGGTCCCCTCGACCAATCCGCAGGCCTTCTACAACTACGGCCTGATCGATTTCCAGGACGGCGCGCCGGACGACGTGCTGACCATCGTCGGCGACTTCGGCGGCGACGGCAGCATCGCCGTCGACGTTAGCGGCCTGAACGGGACCGCGGACCTGCTCTACATCGACGGCAGCATCGTCAGCAGCAGCGTCAACAGCATCGACGTCAACCTGCTCGACTTTCCCGAGGACGGCTTCGTGGAAGTCCCGGTGGTGCAAGTGGCCGGCGATTCGGTCGCCGGCAGCTTCGTGCTGGGCAGCGTGGACTATTCGCCCATGCCGTTCCTGACCACGAACATCAGCCTGGTCAGCAACATCAACAGCGGCAACTCGAGTCCGGACATGTTCTCCCTGCGCGTGGCGATGTCCGCCAGCGAGGCCGGCGCCATCGCCGCGGTACTGCCGGCCGGCGTGCAGCTGCTGATGAACGACGTGGTCGGCAGCTGGCACAAGCGCGTGGGACCCGACGATCTGGGTGACGGCAAGTTCAGCCTGTGGGCGCGGATCTACCAGAACAAGGGCAAGGTCGATCCCGGCTTCCGCGGCGACGGCGTCCAGGGTGGCAGTTTCGCCTTCGAGCAGAAGAACACCGGCGGCGAGGCCGGCTTCGACTTCGCACCGAACGGCCGCTTCAACTTCGGCCTGATCCTGGGCAGGGCGGACGCCAACCAGGACCTGCGCGCGGGCCTGGGTACGAGTCGCATCGAGGGCACGGTTGCCGGCGGCTATGGCACCTACAAGCTACCGCGCGGCTTCTACTTCGACCTTTCGCAGCGGCGGATGAAGTTCGACGCGACCATCGATACGCCAGAGGGCGAAATGCTCGCCTCGGGCGAGGCACAGACCAGCAATGCCGAGTCCGGCTACTCCTTCAACTACAAGGGCTTCGAGATCGAGGGGCAGTTGCAGGTCACCAGCACGAAGCTGGTCAGCCTCGATTCGCTGAGCCTGGCCCCGCTCGCATCCACCAGCACATCGGGCCTGGCCCGGGCCGTGGATCCGGAGCCGATCGTGTTCGACAACGACGCCGACCTCTCGACGGTCAGCCGGCTGGGCGTGGACCTGCGCAAGAAGTTCAAGACCGCGCCCGGCACGCTGTGGGAGCTGCATGCGACGCTGAATCGCGTCAGGCAGTCGGGCGGCCGCAACAAGTTCCATCTGACCGATACGCTGGGCGGAGAGACGGACATCGGCGGCGACAGCTCGCTCGTCGACGTTGGCTTCACGGCGCGCCGGGGCCTGCTGCTTTTCTACGGGGCGGTCACCTGGCAGGACGGCGGCGCGTTGCAGAACTTCTTCGGCGCGCAGCTCGGCGCCAAGTACACCTGGTAGCGCGAACCAGGAGCGGCGCGGCGTCCTGCCACGGGTCTGTTTCCCGTTGATACCCTCGTGCCGCCCCTGAACGCGGCGCTTGGGCTACCCTTAGCCGTCCGACCTAGTGGAGTCGCCCTTGCCGCAGAAGAATGAGCTGCTCGTCGGCCGGGTCTCGCGCCTCGACACCCAGACCGCGATCGAGACGCTGGATCTCGAAGAGCCCTCGAGTGCGGCGCGGATCCTGTCCGCGCTGCCGCCGGCGCGTGCCAACCGGATTCTTTCGGAGATGTCCGAGGAAAGCCGCGAGCGGATCATGGAGGCGGCGCCTCCGGGCACGGACTGGACCGACTCGCTGCGTTATCCGGAAGGATCGGTCGGCCGCCTGATCGAGGATCCGCCGGCGGTGTTCCGCAGCGGCACCTCGGTCGCCACCGCCATCGACGTGCTGCGCGAGACGATCCGGCAGCGGATGGTCACTTACCTGTTCGTGGTGGATGCGATGAACCGCCTGATCGGCGTGGTCGCCTTCCGCGAGCTGCTCTACGCCGAGCGCAACCAGACCCTCGACCAGGTGATGCTGCGCTCGCCCTTCATGCTGCGACCGCAGATGCGCCTCGTCGACGCGATGAAGGAAGTGGTCACCCGCCACTACCCGGTGTACCCGGTGTGCGAGGAAGACGACACCCTGGTCGGGCAGGTGCGCGGGCAGGTGCTGTTCGAGCAGCAGGCCTTCGAGATCTCCGCGCAGGCCGGCGCCATGGTCGGCGTCGAGAGCGAGGAGCGCCTGGCCACGCCGATGATGCGCAGCTTCAAGTTCCGCCATCCCTGGCTGCAGATCAACCTGCTGACGGTGTTCGTGGCGGCGGCGGTGGTCGGCGCCTTCCAGGACACCGTCGACAAGATCGTGGTGCTGGCGATGTTCCTGCCGGTGCTGGGCGGGCAGAGCGGCAATCTCGGCTGCCAGGCGCTGGCGGTGACCTTGCGCGGCATGACCCTCGGCGAGTTGCGCGGCGTGCCGGTGGTGAAACTGCTGGCCAAGGAAGCCACGCTCGGCGCGCTCAATGGACTGGTCACGGGCGCACTGGCCGGCGTCGCCATGTACATCGTCTCCAACCGTCATCCCGAGAACGGCTCGCCGATGATGCTGGCATTCCTGACCATGGTTGCGATGGTGGTGGCCTGCGTGGTGGCTGGCGTCGCCGGCACCGCGATCCCGTTGATCCTGCGCCGCCTCGGCGCCGATCCCGCGACCGCCTCGAGCATCTTCCTGACCACCATCACCGACGTGGTCAGCATGGGCACCTTCCTCGCCCTGGTGACCTGGCTGGTGATCTGAGCGCGGTGCTGCAGCCGCTGGCAGAGCGCGCGCAGGCGCGCGTGGAACGCGTGGATCCCGATGCCGCGCAGCCCGCCCTGCGCGCGCGGCTGGCGCGGCTGGCGGTGGCCAGCGACTTTGCGGTGGAAACCCTGGTCAGGCAGCCGGGGCTGCTGGCCAGCCTGGACGCGCTGGCGCAGTCGCCGCCGGCGCTGTTGCCCGGGGCGGACGCAGACTGGCCGGGACAACTGCGGCGCTGGCGCGCAGCCGAGTCCACGCGCCTGGTCTGGCGCGACCTCGATGGCCTGGACAGCGTCGAGGACACCCTCGCCGGCAGCACGCGCGTCGCCGAACAGGCGCTGGCCTGCGCGCTCGCGGCGGTGGAGGGCACGATGCGCGAGCGCCATGGCGCGGTGGTGGACGCCGACGGCGCCGCCACCTCGCTGGTGGTGTTCGGCCTGGGCAAACTGGGTGGCGGCGAGCTGAATTTCTCCTCCGACATCGACCTCATCTACGCCTTCGCCGCGCACGGCCACAGCGATGGCGCGCGCCCGCTTTCGGCGGAGGACTACTTCACGCGCGTCGGGCAACGCCTCGCGCAGCTGCTCGGCGACGTGACCGCCGACGGCTTCAGCCACCGCGTGGACCTGCGCCTGCGGCCCTTCGGTGCCTCCGGGCGGCTGGCGCTGAGTTTCTCGGCGATGGAGCAGTACTACCAGCGAGAAGGCCGCGACTGGGAGCGCTATGCCTGGATCAAGGCGCGGCCGGTGGCCGGCGACATCGCCGCCGGCGAGTCGCTGCTCGAGTCGCTGCGCCCCTTCGTCTATCGGCGTTACCTCGACTACACCGCGCTCGACGGCCTGCGCGAGATGAAGGCGATGATCGATGCCGAGGTGCAGCGGCGCGAACTGGCCGCGGACCTGAAGCTCGGCCCCGGTGGCATCCGCGAGATCGAATTCCTGGTGCAGGCCCTGCAGCTGATCCGCGGCGGACGCGAGCCGGCGCTGCGCCAGCGCTCGCTGCTGCCGGCGCTGGCGGCGCTGGCCGCCGGCGGCCACCTGCCGGCGGCGACCGCGGCGCGGCTGGCCGATTCCTACCGCTTCCTGCGCCGGCTGGAGAACCGCGTGCAGATGCTCGGTGACCAGCAGGTGCATACCTTGCCCGAGGACGAGTCCCGTCGGCTGCGCATCGCGCGCGCGCTGGGCTACGCGGACGCGGGCGAGCTGCAAGTGGCGCTCGACGCCGAGCGCGAGGTAGTGGTGGATGCCTTCGACGGCCTGCTGAAGTCGCGGCGCCGGCAGGCCGACCGCAGCGCGCTCGCGCGCTACTGGCATTCCCTACCCGAGGCCGGCGACGCCGTCGCGCTGGACGAGGCGGGCTTCGCGGATGCCAGCGCGCACGACACGCGCCTTCGCGACTTCGCCCGCTCACCGGCGGTGCGCGACCTGTCCGAGCGCGCGCGGCAGCGCCTCGACCACGTGTTGCCGGCCTTGCTGGAGGCGGCTGCGCACAGCACGGCGCCGGACGCCGCGCTGCCGCGCGGGCTGGCGCTGCTGCAGGCGATCGCGCGTCGCGCCAGCTACCTGGCCCTACTCGACGAGCAGCCGGCAGCGCTGGCGCGACTGGTGGACGTTACTGCGCGCAGTTCCCTGCTTTCGGACCGCCTGGCCGCGCATCCGATGCTGCTCGACGAGTTGCTCGACAATCGCGCTGCCGGCGAGCCGCCCGATGAAGCCGGCGTGCGCGCGGCGCTGCGCGTCACCGCCGCGGCGAACATGGATGAAGACGCCGAGTCCGCGCTGGCGGCGCTCAACGAAACGCGCCACAGCTTGGGTTTCCGCATCGCGCTGGCGGCGCTGGCGCAACGGCAGCCCGCGCAGGACAGCGCGGCGCTGCTGGCCGCGCTCGCCGAGGAAGTGGTGGTGGCGGTGCTGGCGTTGGCACGGCGCGAGCTGGAAGCAGCGCACGGGCGCGTTCCCGGCGCCGGCTTCGCGGTGATCGGCTACGGCAGCGTCGGCGGCCGCGAGCTGGGATTCGATTCCGACCTCGACCTGGTGTTCCTGCACGACGCCGTCGGCGAGGCGCCCTCCGACGGTCCGCGCCCGCTGGAGACGGGGCGCTGGTTCGCGCGCCTGGCGCAGAAGCTGATGGCGCTGCTCGCCACCGAGACCGCCGCCGGGCGCCTGTACGAAGTGGACGTGCGCCTGCGCCCCGATGGCGCCAAGGGCGTGCTGGTGTCGAGCCTGAAAAGTTTCGAGGAATACCAGCGCCAGCGTGCCTGGACCTGGGAGCAGCAGGCGCTGGTGCGCGCGCGCCCGCTCGCCGGCGACCCTGGCCCGGTGGCCGCCTTCGCCGCGCTGCGCGCGGAAACGCTGGCGCGCGAGCGCGATCCCGCGGCGCTGCGCGCCGATGTGGTGGCGATGCGCCAGCGCATGCGCGCCGAACTGGACCGCAGCGATGCCGCGCGCTTCGACCTGAAGCAGGGCGAAGGCGGACTGGTGGACCTGGAGTTCCTGCTGCAGGCGCGCGTGCTCGAACTGGCGGCGCGCGCGCCCGTCCTGTGCGCGCACACCGCCACCATCGCGCTGCTGCCGGCGCTCGCCGCCGCGGGCGGGCTACCCGGCGTGAACCTCGGCGCGCTGCGTGCTGCGCACGGCCTGCTGCTTGCGCGCGGACTGGAATGCACGCTCGACCGGCGCCCGCGGCTGTGTCAGGTGGACGCTGCGCTGGAAAGCGCGCGCACGCACGTGCGCGCCGCCTGCCTGGCGCAGGGCCTGGACTTCAGCGCAGGTTGAGCCGGCAGCGCACCTGCGCGGCGACGCGCGCGGTTTCGCGCAGCGGTTCGGCGGCGAAGGCCGCGAACTCGCGTTGCTGCGGGCGCACGCGTCCGCGCGCGAGCAACTCGCCAACGAATTCGCCGACCCGGCCGCGCGCGCGCGCCGGCTCAGCAACGAACACCGGCAGTGCGGTGGCGCAGGCTTCCGACAGCAGGTTCACCGAATCGGGGGTCACCACGATGCGGTCGGCGCAGGCCAGCGCGCCCTCGTAGAAGTTTTCGCCGTCGCCCTCCCCGAACCACAGCCGATGCGCACCGCCCGAAAAACGTGCGCGCAGTGCCGCCGCCCAGCGGCGCGGGGTGCGCCGCGAGCCGAGCAGCAGCAGGCTGCCGCCTTCGTCGGCGAGGCTGCCTTCCAGCTTCGCGGCCAGCGCGGCGAGCGCGTCTTCGTCGAAGGGAGTCGCCGCGGTCGGTCCGCCGAGCAGGACCGCGGTGCGCGGACCGCGCTGCGGGAGTAGCGGTGCCCAGCGCAGGCGTGCCTGTTCGAGCCATGCGGCGTCCACGGGATTGAGCGAGCCGAGCAGTTCGATCACGTTGTCACCGGTGAGATGGTCGTGGCTCGGCACCACCACCAGGTCCCAGTGCCGGCTCGGCAGCCGCGGTGACAGCAGTTGCACCGCGCGCGCCCCGGCAGAGCGCGCGTGCCGGGTGGCCAGCGCGGCGAGTCGGCCGCAGCCGATGGCAAGTGCCGGCGGCGCCTGCGCCAGCGCGGCGTGGAAGTCGCCCTGGAAACGGGCGCCCGGCGCGCGGCGCGGCGCCAGCCAGCGGGCCAGGCGGTTGGGCTGCAGCACGAATTCAGGCGGCGCCAGGCCGAGCGCCGACGCGAGCGCCAGCGCCTGGCGGCGGTTTCCGGCCGCGCCGTCGTGCAGCACCCAGCAGGAGTCGGGATTCGTGCTCGCCATGATTGCGCCGGGGATGATGCGTTTCGAGCATAGCAGCGCCGGCACCGGCGACCGCCGCGGGCGAACCTGCGAAGATGCCGCATTCGCGTCCGCGCCCCATGGAGCCCGCCATGCCCCGAGTCCTGCCCGCCGCCCTCCTGGCCCTGGCCGTCGCCAGCGCCGGCGCCGGCGCCGGCGCCGCCGATGCGGCGACCTACAGGATCGATCCGCGCCACACGCAGGTGCACTTCACCTATCTGCACCAGGGCTACGCGCACCTCAGCGGCCGCTTCAACCAGGTCGAGGGCGCGCTCGAGTTCGATCCGGCCAATCCGGCTGCGGCCTCGATCCAGCTGGAACTGCCGATCGCCAGCCTCAGCACCGGCGTGCCGGCCCTGGACGAACACCTGCGCAGCGCCGACTTCTTCGACGCGGAAAAATTTCCTACTGCCAGCTTCCGCAGCACCAAGGTGAGCGTGCGCGATGCCACCCACCTCGACCTGGCGGGCGAACTGACCATCCATGGCGTCACCCGGCCGGCGCTGTTCGCGGTGACCATCAATCGCCTCGGCGAGCATTCGGTGCGCAAGACTGCCATGGCCGGATTCGAGGCCACCGCGACCATCAAGCGCTCCGAGTTCGGCGTGGACCGCATGCTTTCCGGCGTCCCGGACGAGGTGCAGCTGCGCATCGCCATGGAGTCGGCGGTGCCCAAGCCCGAGCCGGCACCCGCGCCCGCGCCCGCGCCCGCGCCCGCGCGCTGAGGCTAAAATAGCCCCCTCGCGCCTCCGGACCTGCCTTCCATGACCTCCACCCAGTCCCAGCCGGCCAACACCGAGCGCCGCTACTCCGTCACGCGCGCGGAACTGCCGCTGAGCTGCCCGACGCCGGCGATGGCGTTGTGGAATTCGCATCCGCGCGTGTATCTGCCGGTCGAGGCGACCGGTTCGGCGAAGTGTCCCTATTGCGGCGCCGTGTTCGTGCTCGAAGGCTGAGGGTCGGCGCTGCGCATGCGCCGGCTCACGGTCGTGCAGTTGTTGCCGGCGTTGTCGAGCGGCGGCGTCGAGCGCTCCACGCTGGAGATCGGCGCGGCGTTGGTGGCGGCCGGCCACCGGTCGCTGGTGGTGTCGGCGGGCGGTCGCCTGGTGGCCCCGCTCGTGGCCGCCGGCAGCGAGCATATACCGCTCGACATCGGCCGCAAGTCGCCGACCAGCCTGCGCCACATCGTCGCCTTGCGGCGCCTGTTCGCCGCGCAGCGCGCCGATATCGTGCACGCGCGTTCGCGACTGCCGGCCTGGCTGGCCTGGCACGCCCTGTCCTCGCGCCACTCGCCGCACGCGCATTTCGTCACCACGGTGCATGGCATGAACTCGCCCGGGCGCTATTCCGGGATCATGGCCCGCGGCGAACGCGTCATCTGCGTTTCGGAATCGGTGCGCGCGCATGTGCTGCGGCAGTGGCCGCGCACGCCGCCGCAGCGCCTGCAGCTGATCGAGCGCGGCATCGATCCCGCCGCCTTCCCGCGGCACGCACCGGCACCGCCCGCGGACGGCAGCAAGCGATTGCTGATGCCCGGGCGCGGCACGCGGCTGAAAGGACATGCCTGCGCGATCGAATTGCTGGCGGCCCTGCGCGCGCGCGGCGTGGCGGCGTCGCTGTGGCTGCCCGGCGCGGTGGAGGCGGGGCGCGAAGCCTACCTTGGCGAGTTGCGCGCGCTGGCGGCGGCGCTTGGCGTATCCGACTTCCTGCGCCTGGATCCGCCGATCGAGGACATGTCCGGCGCCTACCGCGACTGCGAGCTGGTGTTGCAGCTGAGCACGAAACCGGAGTCCTTCGGCCGCACCGTGGTCGAGGCCTTGTCGAGCGGACGGCCGGTGGTGGGTTGGGACCACGGCGGCGTCGGCGAGTCGCTGCGCCGCCACTACCCCTCCGGGCTGGTGCCGCTGCAGGACATGGACGCGCTGCTTGCGACCACGCTGCGCGTGCTCGCCGAAGCGCCGCCGCCAATCCACGCACAGACCCTGCAGGCGATGCAGCAGCAGACGCTGGAGCTGTATGACGCGCTCGTCGGCTGAGGATCCGGTGTTCCGCTGGACGCCCTGGGTGGTGCTCGCCTACGTCGCGCTGTGGCCCCTCGTCGGCCCGGCCGAGGCGGTGCTCAGCCTCGCGTCCATCGCCGGCCTGGGCACGCTCGCGTGGCGGCGCTTCCGCGACGGCACCGCGCTGCTCGGGCGCGAGGCCTGGGCGCTGGTCACTGCGCTGTTCTTTTGCTACTGGCTGCCCGAACTTTTCTCCGCCTTCGACGCGATCGCGCGCGCGCGCGCCTGGCGCGAAGTGCTGCTCGACCTGCGCTACCTGCCCTTCATGTGGCTGGTGGCGATCGCGGTCGCCTCGCGCCGAGGCCGGCGCACGGTGTTCACCGGACTGGGCGCGATCACGCTGTTCTGGACCCTGGACGCGGCGGTGCAGGCGTTCACCGGCTTCAGCCTGGGCGGCGCCAACACCTCCGATCGCCTCAGCGGCATCTTCGGCGCCGACAACCTCAAGCTGGGGCTGGTGCTGGCGACCCTGTCGCCCTTCGCGCTCGACGCCGTCGCGCGCCGCTTCGGCGCCGCTGGCTGGATCGCCACCGCACTGGTGCTCGGCGGCGTGATCCTTTTGGCCGGCTCGCGTGCCTCCTGGCTGGTGTACGCACTGGTGCTGCTGCTCTCCGGTTGGCAGCGCATCGGCAAGCGGCGCCTGTTGCTGGTGATGTTCGCCGGCGTCGCGCTGTCCTCGGTGTTGGCGCTGTCCTTGTCCAGCCAGTTCGAAAGCCGGATCGAGCGCAGCCAGGCGTTGTTCCGCGGCGATGCGCAGGGCGTGGACGAGGCGCTGTCTGGCCGCTGGAGCATCTGGCGCGCGGCCGCGGGCATGGCCGCCGCGCACCCGATCAATGGCGTCGGCATCCGCAGCTTCCGCGATGCCTACGCGCGCCATGCCGCGCCCGACGACTTCTGGCTCAGCCGCGGCCAGCGCGGCGCGCTGCACGCGCACCAGATCGTGCTGGAGATCCTCAGCGAGACCGGCCTGGTCGGCCTGGGCCTGTGGCTGATGGGCGCGGCGCTGGCGGTGCGCGCCTGGCGCTGGGCCTTGCCGGCGGCGCGCGCACGTTCCGCGGTGCCGGCGGTGGCGCTGGCAGTGACCGCCTTTCCCTTGAACACCAGCCTGGCCTTCTATTCGAATTTCTGGGGCGGCGCCTTCCTGTTGCTGCTGGCGCTGTTCGCCGGCTCGCTGTTCGCGCTCGAGGACGACGCCGCGTGAGCGGGGCGCGACAGCCGCTGAGCGCGGTGGTGACCACGCTCGACAACGCGGCCACGCTGGAGGCCTGCCTGGCCAGCCTGCGTTTCTGCGACGAGATCGTGCTGCTCGATTCGGGTTCGCGCGACGACACGCTGGCGATCGCGGCGCGCCACGGCGCGCGCGTGTTCGTCGAGCCCTTCAAGGGTTACGGCCCGCAGAAGCAGTCCGCGCTCGACAAGGCCGCGCACGACTGGGTGCTGCTGCTGGACGCCGACGAGTTCCTCGCTGAAGGTTCGGCGGCGGCGATCGAGCTTGAGCTGCAGTCGCCGCGCGCCGACGGGTATCGGCTGCCGCGCCGCGAGTGGCTGTTCTGGCGCTGGCCGCATCCGGCCACGCGCCCGAACTGGCAGCTGCGCCTGTTCCGGCGCAGCGCCGGCGCGATGAATGCCGTGCCGGTGCATGCCGCACCGGAAGTGCGCGGCCGCGTGCTCGAGCTGCACGCGGAATTCCGCCACTACGGCGAAGCGGAGCTTGCGGTGCGCGTGGACAAGGTCAACCGCTACTCGAGCGGCCTGGTCGCGCACAAGCGCGCCGCGCGCCCGCGCTTCCTCGGCGTACGCCTGCTGTTCTATCCGGCCTTCGCGTTCCTGCGCTTCTATGTCCTGCAGCGCTATTTCCTCAATGGCTGGGCGGGTTTCCTGGCGGCGCGGACGATGGCCTTCTACGCCTTCCTCAAGTACGCCAAGGTGCTGGAGGCGCAGCGCAAGGAGCGCGACTGATGGCCTGCCCGGGCTTGCGTGTGCTGTCCTGGATTGGGCAGGGCCTGGCCTGGCTGCCGCAAGGGCTGCTGCTGGCCTTGTCCTGGCTGCTGCTGCCGCTGCTGTGGTGGCCCTTGCGGCGCCGGCGCCGGATCGCGGCGATCAACCTGGCCTTGTGCTTCCCGGAGCTGAGCCCGGACGCGCGCCGGCGACTGCTGCGGCGCAACCTGCGGGAAACGCTGATGGGCGCCTTCGACCTGCTGCGCGCCTGGTTCGCGCCGGCGTTCGCGCTGCGCGGCCGTTACCGGATCGAAGGACTGGACGAGCTGCGCGCATCGCTCGCGCAGGGGCAGGGCGCGATGCTGCTGCTCAGCCACTTCACCGCTACCGAGCTGGCGATGCGCATGCTTTCCGATGCGCTCGGGCGGCGCGTGCGCGGCGTGGTGCGCCGGTACAACTCGCCTTGCATGGAGGCGGAGGTGTCGCGCGCGCGCCACCGCCAGTCACTGCCCTCGCTCGCCAAGAAGGACCTGCGCGGCCTGCTGCGCGCGCTGCAGGCAGGCGAAGTCGTGGGCCGTTCCGGCGACCAGGACTTTAGTTACCAGAACGCCTTCGTGCCCTTCTTCGGCGTGGCTGCGTCCACGCTCACCGGCACCGCCGCGCTGGCCGCGCGCGCCGGCGTGCCGGTATTCCTGCTGTGGAGCCGGCGCGAGGCCAATGGGCAGTATCGAATCTGCATCGAACGCGAATGGCCGGGCTGGCGGGAAGCAACGCCCGAACAACAGGCGGCGACCTACATGCGCGCGCTCGAGGTGGAAGTGCGAAAGGCGCCCGCGCAGTACCTGTGGGTGCATCGCCGCTTCAAGACGCGCCCGCCCGGCGAGGCGCCGCTCTACCCGTAAGGCGAGGCCATGCCTTCGGGCTGGGTCTTGAAGCGCTTGTGGATCCACAGGTACTGCGCCGGCACGCGCCGCACCTGCGCCTCGATCAGCGCCATCACGCGCGCGGTGTCGGCCAGCGCATCCCGGCTCGGGAAGCTCTCCAGCGCAGCGCCGATCTCGACCCGATAGCGGCCATCCGCGAGGCGCTCGTGGAACAGCGGCAGCACCAGCGCACCGGACAGGCGCGCGAGCTGGTGCGTGGAGCTCAGCGTCCACGCCGGCCGGCCGAAGAAGGGCACGAACACGCTGTCGCCGCGCCGGCTCTCCTGGTCCGGCGCGAACCACAGCACGCCGCCGTCCTTGAGCCAGCGCACCGCCGGGCGCAGCGCATCGCGCGCGAACATCGCCGCCGCATGGCGCAGGCGCCCGCGCCGCACCGCCCAGTCCAGCGCCTCCGAGTCGTGCGGGCGGTACATGCCGGCGATGGTGGCGTGCTGGCACAGCAGGCGGGTGCAGATCTCCAGGGTGGTGAAGTGCGGCGAGATCAGGATCACGCCGCGCCCGGCGGCGCGCGCCTGCGCGAGGTGCTCCAGGCCCTGCACTTCGAAGCCCGCGTCCACCGGCGGCAGGCGGCCCCACCAAGCGCGCAGGAATTCGAACACCGCCATGCCCAGGGAATGGAAGTGCGCGCGCAGCAGGCGCTCGCGCGCATCGGCATCGAGTTCCGGGAAACACAGCTCGAGGTTGCGCCGCGCCACGCGGCGGCGCGCGATCATGACTAGCCGCAGCAGGCCTCCGAGCCCCGGAGCCACGGCACGCACCAGCCCCATGGCCACCGCGCCAACGTCCACCCGATCGCAATCCCCACCCAGGCGAGCCAGGTGCGCGGGGAAAGCGGGGGCGCGTCGGCGGCGTCGGTCATGGCCCTGATTCTACCCATGCCGGCCAGCGGTCTCGGCTATCCTGCCCCCATGCACGAGCCGCTGGGCCATCGCGCGCTGCGCGGACTGTATTCGCTGGTGATCCGGCTCGCGCTGCCGGTTTCGCTGTATTACCTGATCTGGCGCGGCCTGCGGCAGAGCGAATACTTCGACCGCTGGAGCGAGCGCTTCGCGCTGTACCGCGGCGCGCCGATCGCCGATTGCCTGTGGCTGCACGCCGTTTCGGTGGGCGAGGTCAATGCCGCCATTCCGCTGGTGGAAGCCCTGCGCGCCAGGCATCCGGGCCGGGCGCTGCTGGTCACCACCACCACGCCCACCGGTTCGGCGCGCGTGCGCGCGCTCTGGGGCGAGGCGGTGTTGCACGTGTACCTGCCCTACGACCTGCCCGGCGCGGTGCGCAACTTCCTCGAGCACTTCCGCCCGGCGATCGCGCTGGTGATGGAAACGGAGATCTGGCCGAACCTGTTCGCGGAACTGCAGCGCCGCGGCGTGCCGGCCATCATCGCCAATGCGCGGCTGTCGGAGCGCTCGCTCAAGGCCTACCGACCGATCGCACCGCTGGTGCGCGTGACCATGGCGACCATCGACCATGTCGCCGCGCAGTCGGAAGCCGACGCCGCGCGCTACCGCAAGCTGGGTGCGCCCGCCGAACGCGTGCACGCCACCGGCAACCTAAAGTACGACCTTCCCCTCGCCGAGCACTTGCCGGAACAGGCGCGCGGCTGGCGTGCGCAGTGGGGCGCGCAGCGTCCGGTGTGGATTGCGGCGAGCACGCATCCCGACGAAGAGGCGGCGATGCTGCAGGCGCACCGCGCCGTGCTCGCCAGCTATCCCGACGCCTTGCTGCTGTGGGCGCCGCGGCACCCGGAGCGCTTTGCCGCCGTCGCCGCCGCCAGCGCGCGCGCCGGCCTGCGCGTGGCGACGCGCCGCGGCGACGGCCAGCCGGCGCGCGACAGCGAGGTGTTCGTGATCGACACCCTGGGCGAGCTGATGGCCTTCTACGCCGCGGCCGACGTCGCCTTCGTCGGCGGCAGCCTGCAGGAAGTCGGCGGCCACAACCTGCTGGAGCCGGCGGCGCTGGGCGTGCCGGCGCTGGTTGGCCCGCACACTTTCAATTTCCAGGAAGTGACCGAGCTGCTGCTGGCGACCGGCGCCGTGCAGCGCATCGCCGATGCCGAATCGCTCGGTGCCACCCTGTGCGAGTGGCTGCGGCAGCCGGAAGAACGCGCGCGCCGCGGCGAGGCCGGACGGCTGCGCATCGGCAAGGAGCGTGGCGCGCTGGCGCGCACGCTCACCCTGGATCGAGGAATGCCTGGCGTCCTACTCGCGGTCGACGTTTTCCAGCGCGGCGTCGGCGTCGGCGACCAGGTAGCGGTTCACCAGCTGCAGGTCGGCCGCTTCGAGGATGCCGGCGGCCTGGCGCAGGCGCAGCAGATTCACCAGGTAGGCATGGCGCGCACGCGCGTATTCGCGCTTGGCCAGGAACAGCTGTCTGCTGCGTGATCAGCACGTCCACGATGGTGCGGGTGCCGACTTCGAGCCCGGCTTCGCCGGCCTCGTAGGCGGCCTGCGCCGACACCACCGACAGGCGGCGGGCCTCGACCTCGGCGGCGCCGGCGATCAGGTTGCGGTAGGCGCCGCGGGTGCTGCGCATGATGCCGCGCTTTTCCTGCTCGAGCTGGTCGGCGACGGCGTCGCGCCGGAACAGCGACTCGCGCACGCGCGACTGCGTGGCGAAGCCGCGAAGATCGGCACGCTCAGGGTGATGCCGTAGCTCGGGCCGTTGCTGGCGCTGTCGAAGGAGGAAAACTGGTCCGGCGTGCCACGCAGCATTCGCTGTCGCCCCAGCGCGAGTCGTCGCCATAGGACGCCGTGGCGGACAGGGTCGGGTAGTGGCCGGCGCGCGCGGTGCCGACGTCCTTCTCGGCCGCGGCCAGCGCCTCGGCGCGGGCGCGCAGCGTCGGGTTGTTCTCCAGCGCCAGCGCCACCCACTCCTCGATGATGCGGGTCGTCGGTGTTCTCCGGGCGGAAGTCGTTGGACAGGCCCCGGAGGTTGGACAGCTTCTGGCCGGTGATCTCGGCCAGCGCCTCGTAGGCGTCGTCGAGCGCGGTGGCCTGCAGGATGGTGGCGGCGCGCGAGCTGTCGTAACGTGCGCGCGCCTCGTGCACGTCGGTGATCGGCGCCAGGCCGACTTCCAGTCGCTTGTCGGCCTGGTCGAGCTGGCGCTTCACCGAGCGCTCCTCGGCGCGCGAGGACGCCAGCGTCTCGATCTGCGTCAGCACGTTGAAGTAGGCGTCGGCGACGCGGACGATCAGTGCGTCGGAGGCGGCGTCGAACTCGCTTTCGGCCTGGCGCTTGCGCGCCTTGCTCGGCGCTCAGGCGCGTGTAGTTGGAGAAGTCGAACACGCTCTGGCGCAGGTTGACGCCGGTACTGCGGCTGTTCGACTCCGAGGACGTGGAATTGGTCGGCGTCGGCGTGCCGGCGAACACCTGGTTGCCGGTGCTGCGGGATTCCGAGCGGTTGAAGGTCCAGTCGGCGGTGACCTGCGGCAGCAGCGCCGAGCGCGACTGCACCACGCCCTCGCCCTGGGCGTTCTTCAACGCCTCGGAAGCGGCGAACTGCGGGTCGCTGTGGCGCGCCAGGTCGTAGGCCTGCACCAGGTCGGTGGCGTGGGCCTGGGCCGAGAGGCCGGCGAGCGCGAGGGCGAGGGTCAGGGGGCGGAGTTCGGAAGCGCATGCGGATTCCTGGTGTCAGAAGTTGAAGGCAGGTGCCGGCGCGGCACCGTGCAGGTAGGGGATGTCGGTTTCGAACAGGCTCTCGCGTGTGGAAGCCTTCGCCGCGGCGCGTCAGGCGCACCGCTTCCTGCACCGGCGAGATGCCGTGCACGACGAACAGGCGGCCGCCGGGCCGCAGCCAGTCGCGGAAGGCGCTCGGGAATGCGGGCGACGGCGCCGGTGACGGCGATCGCGTCGAACTGCCGGCCCGGCTGCCAGGCCAGCGCGTCGGCGCATTCAAGGCGCACGTTGCCGATGCCGGCGACCTCGAGGCGCGCACGCGCGCTGCTCGACGAAGTCGGCATGCAGGTCGATGCTGTGCACCGCGCGTGCGAGCAGCGCCAGGCAGGCGGTGACGTAGCCCGAGCCGGTGCCGATCTCCAGCACCTCGTCGCCCGGCTCCAGCCCCAGCGCCTGCAGCAGGCGGCCTTCGACCACCGGCTTGAGCATCGCCTCGCCATGCGCCAGCGGCAGCTGCAGGTCGGCGAAGGCCAGCTGGCGGTGCGCCGGCGCGACGAAGTCCTCGCGGCGCACGGTCGTCATCGCCTCGAGCACGCGCGGATCGAGCACGTCCCAGGGACGCACCTGTTGCTCGATCATCGCGAAGCGGGCCTGGTCGAAATTCATGGGCATGATGGGTCTGCTGGTGCATGTCGGGGAGGGCCGGTCATTGTAATCCCGCGCTGTCCCCCCGGCGGAATCGGGCAGGCGCAGGATCGCTCGCGATGGCCTGCGCACCGTAGTGCCGGAAGTAACCGGGACGGAGGTCATGCGCCGCGCATCACGAGGCCCGCGGTGCGTAGGCGCGCACGAACAGCGCCACCACCTCGGCCACGTGCGCATCGCGCTCACCCGCGTCCGGCGGCAGACACAGGCCAACCAGCACGCGCATGTGCCGCACGCCCTTCAGCAGGGCGTAGAAATGCTCGGCCGCGCGGCTGGGCGAATCCACGCACAGGCTGCCGGCGGCGTTGGCGGCCTGCAGGAAGCTTTCCATTTCCTGCAGCGCGGCGCGCGGCCCGGTGCTGAAGAAAATCTCCGCGAGCACGGCGGTCCTGGCCGGCTGGTGCTGACCATCACGCGATGCAGGCTCGACCGCGCGCTCGTCCATCATCAGGTCGAAGAAGGCGCGGCCGATGCCGGTCAGCGCCTCCGCCACCGGCAAGCCCGATTCCGGCGCGAACAGCCGGTGCGGCAGCAGTCTGCGCGCAGCACTCCGCGACGGCGGCGCCGAACAGCGCTTCCTTGTCGGCGAAGTGGCTGTACACGGTCAGCTTGGAGACGCCGGCCGCCTGGGCGATGGCCTCGACGCTGGCGCCGTCGTAGCCGCGAGCCGGGAACAGGGACATGGCCGCGTCCAGGATCGCGGCGCGCTTTTCCATGTCCTTGGGGCGGCCCGGGGGGCTGGGGGGACTCGGGGGCAGGGGAGCGGAAATAGCCATAGAATAATATTGAACTATCCGGTTCTGTAATGATAGTGTACCCCCCGGTTTACTATTTAGGCCGCGCTCATGTCCGCCTCCCGACCTTTCCGCTCCGTGGCCCTCGGCGCCGTCCTGCTGGCGCTCGTCGCCTGCGCGAAGCCGCCCTCCGAACCCGCGCCGCGGCCGGCGATGGTGACCCGGGCGACGACCGGGGACGGCGCGATCGCCGCCTACGCGGGTGAGGTGCATGCGCGCGAAGAACCCACCCTGTCCTTCCGCGTGCCCGGCAAGCTGGCGCGCCGACTGGTGGACGTCGGCAGCCGCGTGCGTGCCGGCCAGGCGCTGGCCGAGCTCGATCCGGCCGATGCGCGCCTGCAGTCGGAGGCTTCGCGCGCGGCGCTGGTTTCCGCCGAATCGGACCAGGCGCTGGCGAAAGCCGAGCTTGCGCGCTACCAGAACCTGGTCGACCGGCAGCTGGTCAGCCGCTCGCTCTACGACGCGCGCGTGGCCGCGCTGCGCGCCGCCGAGGCGCGGGTGCGCCAGGCCCGCGCGCAGTTCGCGGCCTCCGGCAACCAGGTCGGCTACGCTGTGCTGCGCGCCCCGCGCGACGGCGTCATCAGCCAGCGCCTGGCCGAGGCGGGGCAGGTCGTCGCGGCCGGGCAGACGGTGTTCCTGCTCGCCGCCGATGGCGAGCGCGAAGTCGCGATCAGCGTCCCCGAGCAAGGGCTGGCGCGCTTCGCCGTCGGCCGCGAGCTGGCGGTGGAACTGTGGGCGAAACCCGGCCAGCGCTTCCCGGGCGTGGTGCGCGAGCTGGCGCCCGCCGCCGACCCGGCCACGCGCACCTACGCCGCGCGGGTGAGCTTCAGCGCGCCGGCCGATGCGCGTCGAACTGGGCCAGAGCGCGCGCGTGTATGCCCGCGCCGACGGCGATTCGCGGCTGCGCCTGCCGCTGTCGGCGCTGGCGCACAAGGACGGCCAGGCCGCGGTGTGGGTGGTGGATCCGAAGACGCGGCAGGTGCGCCTGCGCCGCATCGCGATCGGCGCCTATGCGCGAAGACGGCGTGCCCGTGCTCTCCGGCCTGCGCGCCGAGGAGTGGGTCGTTGCCGCCGGCGTGCACCTGCTGCTCGAGGGCCAGCGCATCGCGCCGATCGATCGCGACAACCGGCCGGTGGCGCTGGCGCCGGCGCCGGTCGCCGCGGCCACGGCGCGCTGAGCCGCCGCGATGGCCGACTTCAACCTCTCCGACTGGGCGCTGCGCAACCGGACGCTGGTGCTGCTTCGCCATGGTGCGTGCTGGCGCTGATCGGCATCTGGTGCTACCAGCGCCTGGGGCAGTCCGAGGATCCGCCCTTCACCTTCAAGATCATGGTGGTGCGCACCTTCTGGCCGGGCGCGACCGCCGAGGAAGTCAGCCGCCAGGTCACCGACCGCATCGAAAAGAAGCTGATGGAAACCGGCGAGCTACGAGTTCATCCGCTCGCTACTCGCGCCCGGGCGAGTCGCTGGTGCATGTTCATGGCGCGCGACGCGCTGCATGTCGCGCGACATGCCCGGCGCTGTGGTACCAGGTGCGCAAGAAGGTCGGCGACATCCGCCACACCTGCCCGAGGGCGTGGCCGGGCCCGTTCTTCAACGACGAGTTCGGCGACACCTTCGGCAACATCTACGCGCTGACCGGCGACGGCTTCGACTACGCCACGCTGAAGGACTACGCCGAGCGCATCGAGCTCGAGCTGCAGCGCGTGCCGGACGTCGGCAAGGTCGAGCTGGTCGGCCTGCAGGACGAGAAGATCTGCATCGAGCTGTCCAACACCAAGCTGGCCACGCTCGGCGTGCCGCTGGCGGCGGTGCAGCAGGCGCTCGACGCAGCAGAACGCGGTCACGCCGGCCGGCTTCTTCGAGACCGCCAGCGACCGCGTGCAGCTGCGCGTCAGCGGCGCGCTTCGACACGCGTCGAGGAAATCCGCAGACTTCCCGATCCGCGCCGGCGACCGCAGCTTCCGCCTCGGCGACGTCGCCGAGGTCACGCCGCGGCTTCGCCGATCCGGCGGCGCCGCGCATGCGCTTCATGGGCGAGAACGCCATCGGCATCGCCGTGTCGATGAAGCGAGGGCGGCGACATCGTCCGCTGGGCAAGCGCGCTGGAAGCCGAGTTCGAGCGCCTGCAGAAGACCTTGCCGGTCGGGCATGAAGCTGCGCAAGGTCTCCGACCAGCCGCGCGGCGGTGCGCGACTCGGTCGCGCGAGTTCGTGCGGTCGCTGGCCGAAGCGGTGATGATCGTGCTGCTGGTGAGCTTCTTCTCGCTCGGCTTCCGCACCGGGCCTGGTGGTGGCGCTGTCGATCCCGCTGGTGCTGGCGATGACCTTCGCGGCGATGCACTACTTCGACATCGGCCTGCACAAGATCTCGCTCGGCGCGCTGGTGCTGGCGCTGGGCCTGCTGGTGGACGACGCGATCATCGCGGTGGAGATGATGGCGGTGAAGATGGAGCAGGGCTATCGACCGCCTGACGCGCGGCGGCCTTCGCCTACCGCAGCACCGCGTTCCCGATGCTCACCGGCACGCTGGTCACCGCCGCCGGCTTCCTGCCGATCGCGACCGCGCAGTCGGGCACCGGCGAGTACACCCGCTCGATCTTCCAGGTGGTGACGATCGCGCTGATGCTGTCGCTGGATCGCGGCGGTGGTGTTCATCCCCTACCTCGGCGTGCTGTTGCCAGCCCATGCGCGCCGGTGAGCCGCGGACCTCGCGCTGCAAGAATGCCTCGCATGCCGACGGCCGCGCGGCTGGACCGGAGCCAGCGCAGCGACGCCCGCACGATCCCTACGACACCCGCTTCTACCGCCGCCTGCGCGGCTGGATCGCCTGGTGCGTGCGCCAGCGCGGGACGGTGATCCTGCTCACGGTGCTCGTCTTCGTGGTCGCCATCGCGCTGTTCCGCTTCGTGCCGCAGCAGTTCTTCCCGTCCTCGACGCGGCTCGAGCTGATGGTGGACCTGGAGCTGGCCGAGGGCTCGTTCGCTGCAGCGCCACCGAGGCCGCGGCGCAAGCGCTGCGAGGCAGATGCTGGCCAAGCGCGCAGGACATCGACAACTACGTCGCCTACGTCGGCACCGGCTCGCCGCGCTTCTACCTGCCGCTCGACCAGCAGCTGCCGCAGGCCAACTTCGCCCAGTTCGTGCTGCTGACACGGACATCGAGACGCGCGAGGCACTGCGCAGCTGGCTGATCGAGACGCTGTTCGACGACGAGTTCACCGACCTGCAGGGCGCGCGTGACGCGCCTGGAGAACGGCCCGCCGGTCGGCTTCCCGATCCAGTTCCGCGTTTCCGGCGAGCACGTCGACGAGGTGCGCCGCATCGCGCGCGAAGTGGCGCGCGATGGTGCGCGCCAACCCGAACGTGGCCAACGTCAACCTGGACTGGGACGAGCCGAGCAAGGTGGTGCGCCTGCAGCATCGACCAGGAACGCGCGCGCGCGCTGGGCGTGAGCTCGGCGCAACTGGCGCTGTTCCTGCGCGGTTCGCTGTCGGGCACCACCGTCAGCACCTACCGCGAGGGCAACGAGCTGATCGAGATCCTGCTGCGCGGCCCGCGAGGACGAGCGCGCGCAGCTGTCGCTGCTCGGCAGCCTGGCGGTGCCGACCGGCAGCGGGCGCAGCGTGCCGCTGTCGCAGATCGCCACGCTCGAGTACGGCTTCGAGGACGGCATCATCTGGCATCGCAACCGCCTGCCGACGATCACCGTGCGCGCCGACGTCTACGGCGACATCACGCCGCCGAGCGTGACGGCGCAGATCCTGCCGACGCTGGCGCAGATGCGCGCCGCGCTGCCGCCCGGCTACCTGCTGCGAGACCGGCGGCACGGTCGAGGACTCCGAGCGCGGCTCGACGCTCGGTGGCGGCGGGCGTGCCGCTGTTCGTGCTGGTGGTGACCGACGCTGCTGATGCTGCAGCTGCGCAGCTTTCCCGCGCACGGTGATGGTGTTGCTGACCGCGCCGCTGGGGCTGATCGGCGTGACGCTGTTCCTGCTGCTGTTCCGCGTGCCGTTCGGCTTCGTGGCCATGCTCGGCACGATCGCGCTGTCCGGCATGATCATGCGCAACTCGGTGATCCTGGTGGACCAGATCGAGCAGGACATCGCCGCCGGCCATGCGCGCGCGGCAGGCGATCGTCGACGCCACCGTGCGCCGCTTCCGCCCGATCGTGCTGACCGCGCTGGCGGCGGTGCTGGCGATGATCCCGCTGTCGCGCAGCGTGTTCTTCGGGCCGATGGCGGTGGCGATCATGGGCGGGCTGATCGTGGCCACGGCGCTGACCGCTGCTGTTCCTGCCGGCGCTGTACGCGGCCTGGATGCGCGTGCCGCGGCAGGCCTGAGCGCGGCGTTCGCGCCGGCCGGTCGGCTGTGGTCAAATGTTCGGCAGAAGCGGGGGTGCCCGGCTCCGAAAGGGGCAAGGCTGAGACAGACCCTTCGAACCTGATCCGGCTGATACCGGCGTAGGGAGCTTCGCGGCCGGCGCCTGCGCGCCCCGGCCCGGACGCCGCCGCTTCCTTCCTCCTCACGGCAAAGGACGACGCCCCATGAATGCCCAGCCCTCCGAACTGCTGCGCGCAGGCGCAGCAGCTTTCCGACTCCGTCACCCGCCCGATCCCCGGCTCGCGCAAGATCTACATCACGGCTCGCGCCCCGACCTGCGCGTGCCGATGCGCGAGATCGCGCTGGGCGACACGCCGAGCATATACGGCCGCGAGGCGAACGCGCCCTTCAGCGTCTACGACACCTCCGGTCCCTACACCGACCCGGACGCGCGCATCGACCTGGGCGCCGGGCTGCCGCCGCTGCGCGCGGCCTGGATCGCCGAGCGCGGCGACAGCGCGCCGCTGTCGGGCCTGAGCTCGGCCTTCGGCCGCGGCCGCGCCCACGATCCGCGCCTGGACGCGTGCGCTTCCCGCAGCGGCCGCGCCGCGCCGCGCGCTGGCCGGCGCCAACGTCACCCAGATGCACTACGCCCGCCGCGGCATCGTCACGCCGGAGATGGAATACATCGCCATCCGCGAGAACCAGCGCCTCGAGGCGAGATCCGCGAGCCGCACCTGCTGCGCCAGCACGCCGGCGAATCCTTCGGCGCCAACATCCAGAAACTCATCACGCCCGAGTTCGTGCGCGACGAAGTCGCGCGCGGCCGCGCCATCATCCCGGCCAACATCAACCACCCCGAGCTCGAGCCGATGATCATCGGCCGCAACTTCCTCACCAAGGTCAACGCCAACATCGGCAACTCCGCGGTTTCCTCGGGCATCGCCGAGGAAGTCGAGAAGATGGTGTGGTCGATCCGCTGGGGCGGCGACACGGTGATGGACCTGTCCACCGGCAAGAACATCCACGAAACGCGCGAATGGATCCTGCGCAATTCGCCGGTGCCGATCGGCACCGTGCCGATCTACCAGGCGCTGGAGAAGGTCGACGGCAAGGCCGAGGACCTGACCTGGGACATCTTCCGCGACACCCTGATCGAGCAGGCCGAGCAGGGCGTGGACTACTTCACCATCCACGCCGGCGTGCTGCTGCGTTACGTGCCGCTGACCGCGCGGCGCGTCACCGGCATCGTCAGCCGCGGCGGCTCGATCCTGGCCAAGTGGTGCCTGGCGCACCACCGCGAGAATTTCCTCTACACGCACTTCGAGGAAATCTGCGAAATCATGAAGGCCTACGACGTCAGCTTCTCGCTCGGCGACGGCCTGCGTCCCGGCTCGATCGCCGACGCCAACGACGCCGCGCAGTTCGGCGAGCTGGAAACGCTCGGCGAACTGACCAAGATCGCCTGGAAACACGACGTGCAGACCATGATCGAAGGCCCCGGCCACGTGCCGATGCACCTGATCAAGGAAAACATGGAAAAGCAGCTCGCGGTCTGCGGCGAGGCGCCGTTCTACACGCTCGGGCCGCTGACCACCGACATCGCGCCGGGCTACGACCACATCACCAGCGCCATCGGCGCGGCGATGATCGGCTGGTTCGGCACCGCGATGCTGTGCTACGTCACGCCCAAGGAGCACCTGGGCCTGCCGGACAAGAACGACGTGCGCGAGGGGCTGATGGCCTACCGGATCGCCGCGCATGCGGCCGACCTGGCCAAGGGCCATCCCGGCGCGCAGGCGCGCGACAACGCGCTGTCCAAGGCGCGCTTCGAGTTCCGCTGGCAGGACCAGTTCCACCTGGGCCTGGACCCGGAGCGCGCGCGCGAGTTCCACGACGAGACGCTGCCCAAGGACGCGCACAAGGTCGCGCACTTCTGTTCGATGTGCGGCCCGCACTTCTGCTCGATGAAGATCACCCAGGACGTGCGCGACTACGCCGCCGCGCAGGGCCTGGCCGACGAGGCCGCGCTGGAAGCGGGCATGGCGGAGAAATCGGCCGAGTTCCTCGCCGCCGGCGCGCAGGTGTATCGTCCCGATTGACGGGGAGGGCCGGGCGATGGGCGGGCGTGGCGCGGGCGGTGAAGACGGCGAGGCGGGCATCGGCGCCATGCGCCAGCTGGCCACGCTCAACCGCATTGCCCGCATCGCCATCCAGGACCTCGCGCTGCGGCCGATGCTGCAGCGGATCGTGGATATCCTGCATGAGGAATTCGGCTGGGACTTCGTGGCCTGCGCCAGCGTGGACCTCGTCGACGGCATGTTTCGCTGCGAGGCGGTACGCAGTTCGGTGCCGACCGAAATCCAGGTGGACTACCAGCGTGCGCTGGGCTCGGGCGTGGTCGGGCGCTGCGCCGAGCGCGGCGAGACCATCGAGGTGGACGACGCGCGGGACTTTCCGGGCTTCATCGACACGCTCGGCGGCACGCGCTCGGAGCTGTGCGTGCCGGTGGTGCACGACGGCGAGGTGCTGGCGGTGCTGAACGCGGAGAGCCGGCGCGCGGGCGCTTTCCGCGGCCAGCGCGCCCTGCTGGAGACGGTCGCCGACCAGATCGCCGGCATGATCCGCGTCGCGCAGCTGCTCGACAGCCTGCAGCAGGCCAACGCGCAACTGCGCGATGCCTATGCACGCGTCGAGGAACTCTCGCGCACCGACGAACTCACCGGCCTGGCCAACCGCCGCTGCTTCGACCGCTGGCTGCAGCAGTCATTGGCCGAGGGCGCGACCACCGGGCTGCTGATGATCGACGTGGACCACTTCAAGGCCTACAACGACGGCTACGGGCATGTCGCCGGCGACGCCTGCCTGCAGCAGGTGGCGACCTTGCTGGCGTACCTGCTGGCCGGCACCTCGGCGCGGCTGGCGCGCTACGGCGGCGAGGAATTCGCGGTGATCCTGCCCGGCGCCGACGTGCCGGCCGCGGCGGCCATCGCCGAGCGCCTGCGCGCCGCGATCCAGGCGCGGGGCTTCGAGCATGGCCACGCCCCGGCAGGGCAGGTGACCATCAGCATCGGCGTGGCGGCGGTTGGTCCCGGCACCGGCGCCGCGCCGGAATCACTGGTCGGCGATGCCGATCGCGCGCTGTACGCGGCCAAGCACGGCGGCCGCAACCGCGTGCGGCTGGCGACGGTGGACGGCCTGGTGCCGCCGCGACACGTCGCGGCCTGAACCCTCAGAAGTGCGGCTTCACCGGCGTGTCGTTGTAGCGCTTGACGGCGGCGAGGATTTCCGCGCGGGCGTCGTCGGCGCCGGCCCAGCCTTCCAGCCGCACCCACTTGCCCTTTTCCAGGTCCTTGTAGTGCTCGAAGAAGTGCTGGATGCGGTCCTTGGTCAGGTCCGGCAGGTCGTCCAGGTGCTGCACCGAGTCGTAGGCCGGGAACACCTTGCTGATCGGCACGGCGATGATCTTCTCGTCGTTGCCGGCCTCGTCGATCATCTTCAGCATGCCGACCGCGCGGCAGCGGATCACCGAACCGGGGATCAGCGGCATCGGCATGATCACCAGCACGTCGGCCGGGTCGCCGTCGCCCGAAAGCGTGTGCGGGATGTAGCCGTAGTTGCAGGGGTAGCGCATCGGCGTGGTCAGCACGCGGTCCACGAAGATCGCGCCGCTGGCCTTGTCCACCTCGTACTTGACCGGCTCGGAGTTCATCGGGATCTCGATGACGACATTGAAGTCGTTCGGGAGGTCGCGTCCAGCGGGGACGAGGTCGAGGGCCATGGCGGCGGGTCCTTGCAACGGGGCGCGCATGATAACCCCGCCGCCCGAGCGCTTGCTCGAGCGGGCGTCGCCGCCGAAGCTGAACCGGGTTAGGCTAGGGGCGATCGACTCAAGGCGGACGAAAAATGACCCTCCAGACCCTGGACCAGTTGCGCAAGCTGCAAGAAGAGCTTCCCGGCGTGATGGATGAGGTGATCCAGCTGTTCATCAACGATGCGCCGCGGCAGATGCGCCAGATCGAGACGGCCTGCGAACAGGCCGATGCCGATGCGCTGCGCCAGACCGCGCATTACCTGCGTTCCGGCGCGTTGGCCCTGCGCCTGGAATGGCTGGCGGAGCAGGCGCACCGGCTCGAGTTCCTGGCGCCCACCGAGTTCGGCGAGCCGGCCACGGCGCGGTTGCTGGGCAGTCTGCGCACCGAACTCAACAGCGTGGTCGTCGCCCTGCTGGAAGAACTCGGCGACCGCCCGGCCTGACAAAAAATGCCCCGCTACGCGGGGCTTTTTTCGCCTCTGGGGACAGGACTTCAGTCCTGTCCCCGTCGCGCTTTCGAACGCTACTACCTCGACCCCAACATCACATCGCAACCGCCGCCGCCCCACCCAGCATCGGGATCAGCAGCAGCGCGACGATGTTGATGATCTTGATCAGCGGATTGATCGCCGGGCCAGCGGTGTCCTTGTAGGGATCGCCGACGGTGTCGCCGGTGACCGCGGCCTTGTGGGCCTCGGAGCCCTTGCCGCCGTGGTGGCCTTCCTCGATGTACTTCTTGGCGTTGTCCCAGGCGCCGCCGCCGGTGCACATCGAGATGGCAACGAACAGGCCGGTGACGATGGTGCCCATCAGCAGGCCGCCCAGCGCCGCGGCGCCAAGGAAGTCAGCCGACCAGCACCGGGATGAACAGCGGCAGCATCGAGGGCACGATCATTTCGCGGATCGCGGCCTTGGTCAGCAGGTCCACCGCGCTTGTCGTACTGCGGCTTGCCGGTGCCTTCCATGATGCCGGGGATCTCGCGGAACTGGCGCCGCACTTCCTCGACCACGGCGCCAGCCGCGCGACCCACCGCCTGCATGGCGAAGGCGCCGAACAGGTAGGGGATCATGCCGCCGATCAGCAGGCCGATGACCACGTCGGGGTTGTCGATCGAGAAGTTGACGGCGATGCCGGACTCTCGGTCAGCTTGTGCGCGTAGTCGGCGAACAGCACCAGCGCGGCCAGGCCGGCGGAACCGATCGCGTAGCCCTTGGTGACCGCCTTGGTGGTGTTGCCCACGGCGTCCAGCGCGTCGGTGATCTTGCGGATCTCCGGGCCGAGGCTCGCTCATCTCGGCGATGCCGCCGGCGTTGTCGGTGATCGGGCCGTAGGCGTCGAGCGCCACGATCACGCCCGCCATCGACAGCATCGAGGTGGCGGCGATCGCGACGCCGTACAGGTCGGCGATCTGGTAGCAGCTCCAGATGGCCAGCGCGACCGCCATCACCGGCAGCGGCGGTGGACTTCATCGACACGGCCAGGCCGGCGATGACGTTGGTGCCGTGGCCGGTTTCCGAGGCCTTCGCGACCTGCTGCACCGGGCCGTACTCGGTCGCGGTGTAGTACTCGGTGATCACCACCATCGCGGCGGTGAGGGCCAGGCCGATCAGCGCGCAGTAGAACAGCGGCATGGCGAGTTCGGTCGGGAACATCTGGGTGGTGACCCAGTAGAAGGCGCCCGCGGCGAGCACGCCGGCGACGATCAGGCCGCGGTACAGCGCGTTCATGATCTTGCCGCCTTCGCGCACCGTCACGAAGAAGGTGCCGATGATCGAGGCGACGATGGACACCGCGCCGAGCACGAGCGGATAGATCGCGCCCGCCCAGCCGTAGGTGCCGTAGGCGAGGCCGGCGATCAGCATCGCGGCGATGATGGTGACGGCGTAGGTTTCGAACAGGTCCGCAGCCATGCCGGCGCAGTCGCCGACGTTGTCGCCGACGTTGTCGGCGATCACGGCCGGGTTGCGCGGGTCATCCTCGGGGATGCCGGCTTCGACCTTGCCCACCAGGTCGGCGCCGACGTCGGCGCCCTTGGTGAAGATGCCGCCGCCCAGGCGCGCGAAGATGGAGATCAGCGAACCGCCGAAGGCCAGGCCGATCATCGGGCCGAGCGCGCCCTTGAGCGTTTCCTCGCTCGGCGCAGCGCCGCCCATGACGTACATGAAGTAGCCGGCGACGCCGAGCAGGCCGAGGCCGACCACCAGCATGCCGGTGATCGCGCCGCCCTTGAAGCTGACGTTGAGCGCGGCATTCAGGCCCTTGGTGGCCGCCTGCGCGGTGCGCACGTTGGCGCGCACCGAGACGAACATGCCGATGAAGCCGGCCAGGCCGGAGAGGATGGCACCAATGGCGAAGCCGACCGCGGTGCGCATGCCGTCCGGGAGCAGGAAGGCGATGACCAGGAACAGGACCACGCCGACGATGGCGATGGTCTGGTACTGCCGGCGCAGGTAGGCGCCGGCGCCTTCCTGGATGGCGGCGGCGATCTGCTGCATCTTCTCGTTGCCGTTCGGCTGCGCGACGATCCAGCGCGCGGCCAGCAGGCCGTACACGATGGCGAGGCCCGCGCAGGCCAAGGCCAGTTGCAAACCGTATTGTTCGAAATCCAGCATTCGGAATCCCCCGGGAAAAACCAACAAAAAGCGGCCGAAGCCGCCTGTAGAACGCCGATTATCGCAGAGCCCCGGGGGCGGTGCCAGCGGCCCCCACAAGGGGAAAGCCCTCAGGCGAAGGCGGGCAGCCGCCGTTTCACCTGCACCAGGCGGGGCCGGTCATAGGCCGGCAGGCCGTCGCTGCCGAAGGGCGGGGGCGCCTCGCCACGCACCAGCGGGCCCAGGTAGCGCCGGCAGGCGGCGGTGATGCCGTAGCCATCCTTGCGGATGAAGCCTGGCGGCAACTTCTTTTCGTGGTTGGCAATCGCGGACAGGGGCGCCGGCTCGATGCGCCAGCGGTAGGGCGCGTCCGAGAGCCGCCGGATCACCGGCATCACCCCGTTCATGCCCGCCAGTGCGTACTCCACCGCCGCCGTGCCCACGGCCTGCGCCTGCTCCAGGTCGGTCTTCGAGGCGAGGTGGCGCGCGGAACGCTGCAGGTAGTCGGGCACGGTCCAGTGCACCTTCAGGCCCAGCCTGTCCTTCACCAGCGAGGCGATGCCGGGTCCGGCGCCACCGAGCTGTGAATGGCCGAACGCGTCCACGCTGCCCTCGCTCTCGGCCAGGAACTTGCCGTCGGGGCGTTTCAGACCTTCCGACACCACCACCACGCAGTAGCCCAGCTTCGCGACCGTCGCCTGCACCCGCGCGAGGAAGCCGGCTTCGTCGAAGGGCACCTCCGGGAACAGGATCAGGTGCGGCGCCTGCGCCGGCGTGCTGCCGGCCAGGCCGGCCGCGGCGGCGAGCCAGCCGGCGTGGCGGCCCATCACCTCGTACACGAACACCTTGGTGGACGTATCCGCCATGGCGGCGACATCGAAGGCCGCCTCCAGTACCGATACCGCGGTGTACTTGGCGGCCGAGCCGAAGCCCGGGCAGCTGTCGGTGACCGCCAGGTCGTTGTCGATCGTCTTCGGCACGCCGACGCAGGTCAGCGCATAGCCGCTGGACTCTGCGAGTTGGGAAATCTTCAGCGCGGTGTCGGCGGAGTCGTTGCCGCCGTTGTAGAGGAACCAGCGCACCTCGTGTGCGCGGAACACCTCCAGCAGGCGCTGGTACTTGGCGCGGTCGTCTTCGAGCGACTTCAGCTTGACGCGGCAGGAACCAAAGGCGCCGCCGGGTGTGTGCGCGAGTGCGCGCACCTGCGCCGGGCTCAGCGTCGAAGTATCGATCAGCTCCTCGCGCAGGGCGCCGAGAATGCCGTTGCGGGCCGCAAGCACGCGCACGCGGCGCTTGCGCGCCGCCTGGATGACCGCGCCGGCGGTGGCGTTGATCACCGCGGTGACCCCGCCGGACTGGGCGTACAGGAGCGTTCCCTTGCTCATTCGTGCCTCCTTGGGCGCGGACCTGTTTGACTTGTCGGTGCCCGGCCGTTAGCGTGAACCGTCCGCACGGCCCGTCGGCGGCCCCACTATAGCCAACCAAGACGGCTCACAGGGGTGAAGACAGCGCCGTGCGTCTTCGTTTGCAGGGATTTCGAATGCGACTGGTACTTCTCGGCGCGCCCGGCTCGGGCAAGGGCACGCAGGCCACCCGCCTGCGCGAGCACCTCCAGGTTCCCCACATCTCCACCGGCGAACTGCTGCGCGCGGCGGTCGCCGCGGGCACGCCGCTCGGCCTGCAGGCCAAGTCGGTGATGGAAGCCGGCAGCCTGGTTTCCGACGACATCGTGCTGGGCATGCTCGAAGAGCGCCTGGGCAAGGACGATGCCCGCGCCGGTTTCGTGCTCGACGGCTATCCACGCAACCTGGCGCAGGCGCGCGCGCTGGAAGCGCTGCTGGCGCGCCTCGATCAGCCCGTGGATGTCGCCGTGCAGCTCGACGTGGACACCGCGCTGCTGGTCGAGCGTATTTCCGGCCGCGCGGCGCAGGAAGGCCGCGCCGACGACACCCCGGAAGCGGTGCGCAACCGCCTCGCCGTCTACGGGCAGCAGACCGCGCCGGTGGTGGATTTCTACCGCAACCTCGGCAAGCTGGTGAACGTGCACGGCGTCGGCAGCATGGACGAGGTCTTCACCCGCATCGTCGAGGCGATCGACCCGGGCAACGACGTCGGTTAGATGAAGCTGCACATCCTCGGCATCTGCGGCACCTTCATGGGCGGCGTCGCCGCGCTCGCGCGCGA
Source organism: uncultured Gammaproteobacteria bacterium (assembly GCA_963707625.1). GTDB lineage: Bacteria > Pseudomonadota > Gammaproteobacteria > Xanthomonadales > Xanthomonadaceae > Arenimonas. The sequence goes on along the minus strand of CAVPQV010000001.1, from coordinate 326,539 downwards.
ACTGGGCCATGCCGTGGACGGCAGCGACCAGAGCGTGTACCCGCCGATGTCCACCCAGCTCGAGCAGCTCGGCATTCGGCTCTCGCAAGGCTACGACCCCGCATCCATCGCCGCCGACACCGACATCGTGGTGGTCGGCAACGCGCTCTCGCGCGGCAATCCGGCGGTCGAGCACGTGCTCGACGCACGCCTGCCCTACACCTCCGGCGCCGAATGGCTGCGCGAGCACGTGCTGCCGGGGCGGCGCACGCTCGCCGTCGCCGGCACGCACGGCAAGACCACCACCACTTCGATGCTCGCCTTCATCCTCGAAGCCGCGGGCCGCGAGCCCGGCTTCCTGGTCGGCGGCGTGCCGGAAAATTTCGGAGTCTCGGCACGCATCGGCGGTGGCGAGGACTTCGTGGTCGAGGCGGACGAATACGACACCGCCTTCTTCGACAAGCGCAGCAAGTTCGTGCATTACCGCCCGACGGTGGCGATCCTCAACAACCTCGAGTACGACCACGCCGACATCTTTCCCGACCTGGCCGCGATACAGCGCCAGTTCCACCACCTCGTGCGCATCGTGCCCGGCAACGGCCGCCTGATCGTCAACGGCGAGGACGCGGCGCTGGCGGAAGTGCTGGCGATGGGCTGCTGGACGCCGGTCGAGCGCTTTGGCATCGACGGCGAAGGCCTGGACTGGCAGGCGCGGCTGCTGCAGGCGGACGGCTCGCATTTCGAAGTCGTGCACGCCGGCGCACGCGTCGGCGACGTGCGCTGGGAAATGCTCGGCCGGCACAATGTGATGAACGGCCTGGCGGCGCTGGCGGCGGCGCACGCGGTTGGCGTGGACCTTGCCGCCGTGTTGCCGGCGCTGGCGGACTTCGTCAGCGTCAAGCGCCGCATGGAGCGCCTGGGCGAAGCGCGCGGCGTGACGATGTACGACGATTTCGCGCACCACCCCACCGCCATCCGCACCACGCTCGAAGGGCTGCGTGCGCGCATCGGCGCCGCGCGCATCGTGGTGGCGATGGAGCCGCGCAGCAATTCCATGCGCCTGGGCGCACACAGCGAGCAGATCGCGCCCGCGCTCGACCACGCCGACCTGACCGTGTTCCTGCAGCGGCCGGAACTGGCCTGGGACGCCGGCAAGGTGGTGTCCGCGCTGAAAGGGCAGGGCGAGGCGGTGGCCTCGGTGGACGCGCTCATCGCGCGCCTGCGCGAGCTGGTCCGGCCCGGCGACCATGTCGTGTTCATGTCCAACGGCGGCTTCGAGGGCGCCCCCCGGCGCGCGCTGGCGGCGCTGGACGAGTAGCATCGGCAGCATGGCCACGTTGCGCGGGAAAACCTTGTTCATCACCGGCGCCTCGCGCGGTATCGGCCTGGCGATCGCGCGCCGGGCAGGTCGTGACGGTGCAAATGTCGTCATCGCGGCGAAGTCCGCGGTGCCCAACCCAAAGCTGCCCGGCACCATCCACACCGCCGCCGCGGAAGTCGAGGCCGCCGGCGGGCAGGCGCTGCCCATCGCCTGCGACATCCGCGAGGAAGAGCAGGTGCGCGCGGCGGTGGCGCAGGCGGTCGCGCGCTTCGGCGGCATCGACATCCTGGTCAACAACGCCAGCGCGATCTGGTTGCGTGGCGCGCTCGACACGCCGATGAAGCGCTTCGACCTGATGCAGCAGGTCAACAGCCGCGGCAGCTTCCTGTGCGCGCAGGCCTGCCTGCCGCACCTGCTGCAGGCGGCGAACCCGCACATCCTCACCCTGGCGCCGCCGCCGAACCTGGATCCGCGCTGGTGGGGGCCGCACACCGGCTACACGCTGGCGAAGATGGGCATGAGCTTCGTTACCCTGGGCCTGGCCGCGGAATTCGGCCCGCAGGGCGTGGCAGTGAACGCGCTGTGGCCGCGCACGGTGATCGCCACCGACGCCATCAACATGATTCCCGGGGTCGAACTGGCGCGCTGCCGTACGCCGGAGATCCTCGCCGACGCCGCGCACGTGCTGCTCAGCGCCGGCGTGGCCGAATTCAATGGCCGCTTCCTGATCGACGAGGAACTGCTGCTCGGCGCCGGCGTGGAGGACTTCTCCCGCTACGCCGTCGACCCTTCGCAGGAACCGCTGATCGATCTGTTTCTGGACGAGGCGCTCGGGGGCGGGCGATGAAGTACCTGCACGCGATGCTGCGCGTGCGCGATCTCGAAGCCTCGCTGCGTTTCTTCCGCGACGGCCTGGGCCTGCGAGAGACGCGGCGGCACGACAATCCGGCCGGGCGCTACACGCTGCTGTACCTGGCGGCGCCGGAGAATCCGGAAGTCGAGGTCGAGCTGACTTTCAACTACGACGATGAAGACTATGGCGGCGCGCGCAACTTCGGCCACCTCGCCTTCGCCGTGGACGACATCTACGCCACCTGCGCCCACCTGCAGGGCATGGGCGTGACCATCAACCGCCCGCCGCGCGACGGCCGCATGGCCTTCGTGCGCTCGCCCGACGCGATCTCGATCGAGCTGCTGCAGAAGGGCGCCGCGCTGGCGCCGGCCGAGCCCTGGGCTTCGATGCCCAACACCGGCCACTGGTAAATCCGTAGGAGCGGCTTTTAGCCGCGACTTTCCAATGCCTGTGCAAGGTCCTCCAGCAGGTCCTCGACATTCTCCAGCCCCACCGAAAAGCGCAGCAGGTTCCCCGGCGAGTACGGCACCGGCCCTTCCACCGAAGCGCGATGCTCGATCAGCGACTCGCAACCGCCCAGCGAGGTGGCGTTGGTCACCAGCTTCAGCCGGCCCGCCACCGCCAGCGCCGCTTCGCGGCCGCCGCGCACGCGGAAACTGATCATGCCGCCGAAATCGCGCATCTGCCGCGCCGCTACCGCGTGCTGCGGGTGCGAAGGCAGGCCCGGGTAGTGCACGGCCTCGACGGCCTCGTGCGTGTGCAGGAATTCCGCCAGCCGCCGCGCATTGACGCAATGCACCGTCATGCGCGCATGCAGCGAGCGGCAACCGCGCAGCGTCAGCCAGCAGCCGAAGGGGGAGGCGACCGCACCGGTCACGTGCCGGCGGTGCGCGATCGCGGCATGCCATTCGTCGGCGCGCGCGAACACCAGCGCGCCGCCGAGCACATCGGAGTGGCCGCCGAGGTACTTGGTGGTGGAGTGCATCACCGCGTCGGCGCCGAGCGCCAGCGGGTTCTGCAAGGCCGGCGTGGCAAAGGTGTTGTCCACCGCGAGCCTGGCGCCGTGCGCGTGTGCCAGCGTCGCCAGCGCGGCGATGTCGGCCACGCACAGCTGCGGATTGGACGGCGTCTCCGCCCACAGCAGTTGCGTCGCCGGTGTCAGCGCGGCGCGTACGGCGTCAATGTCGGCGAAATCCACCATGCGCAGGCTGACGCCGCGCGCGGGCAGGAACTCCGCGCCGAGCACACGCAGGCCGGTGTAGCAGTCCTGCGGAATCAACACCTCGGCGCCCGCCGGCAGCGATTCCAGCAAGGCATTCATCGCCGCCATGCCGGAGGCGAAGGCCAGCGCCTCCGCACCGCCCTCCATCGCCGCCAGCGCCGCCTCGAGCCGGTCCTGGGTCGGGTTGCCCTCGCGCGTGTATTCGTAGCCGGCGACGCGTTCGCCCGCCGGCCCGTGCGCGAAGGTGGTGGCCAGGTGCAGCGGCGGCGCGATCGCGCCGGTGGCGGCATCGGGTTCGCCGCCGGCATGCACGGCAAGGGTTTCAGGACGCATTCGGTTCTCCTGGAAGTTGCCGCGGGCGCCCGGCCTCAGCCGGCCGCCACCTCGGCGAAGGCCGCGCGCGCGGCTTCGAATGTCAGCGCGAGTTCGGCTTCAGCATGCGCCGAGGACAGGAAGCCGGCCTCGTAGGCGGAGGGCGCCAGGTACACGCCGCGGCGCAGCATGGCGTGGAAGAAGCGGCGGAAGCCGGTGACATCGCAGCTGGTGGCGTCGGCGAAGGTCTCGACTTTGCGGTCGCTGAAGAACAGCCCGAACATCGCGCAGCTGCGATTGCTCGTCAGCGGCACGCCGGCTTCGCGCGCCGCGGCCTCGAAGCCGTCGCACAACGCGTTCGTGCGCGCTTCCAGCGCATCGTGGAAACCCGGCGCCTGGATCAGCTCCAGCGTCGCCAGGCCCGCGGCCATCGCCACCGGATTGCCGCTCAGCGTGCCGGCCTGGTAGATCGGGCCGCTCGGCGCGATCTGCCGCATCAGGTCGGCGCGGCCGCCGTAGGCGCCCACCGGCATGCCGCCGCCGATGATCTTGCCGAAGGTGCTCAGGTCCGGCGTGATGCCGTAACGCGCTTGCGCGCCGCCGAGGGCGACGCGGAAACCGGTCATCACTTCGTCGAAGATCAGCACCACGCCATGCTCGCTGCACAGCGCGCGCAGGTGCTGCAGGTAGCCCTCGCGCGGCAGGATGCAGTTGGCGTTGCCGACGATCGGCTCGACGATCAGGCCGGCGATGCTGCTGCCGACGCGCGAGAACAACTCGCTGGCGGCTTCGAAGTCGTTGTAGGGCAGGGTCAGCGTCAGGTCGGCGAGCGCGCTCGGCACGCCGGGAGAATCGGGCACGCCCAGCGTCAGCATCCCCGAGCCCGCCTTCACCAGGAAGGAATCGCCGTGGCCGTGGTAGCAGCCTTCGAACTTGACGATCTTCTCGCGTCCGGTCGCACCACGCGCCAGGCGGATCGCCGACAGCGTGGCTTCGGTGCCGGAGTTGACCATGCGCACCATCTCGCAGGAGGGCACCAGCCGCGTGATGGTCTCCGCCATCGTCACTTCCAGCGCATTGGGTACGCCGAAGCTCAGCCCGTCGCGCATCACCCGCGCCACCGCGTCGAGCACCTGCGGGTGCGCGTGGCCGGCGATCATCGGCCCCCAGCTGCCGACGTAGTCCACATAGCGGTTGCCGTCCACGTCGGTGAGCCAGGCGCCCTGCGCGGAAGCGGCGAAGAAGGGCTCGCCGCCGACCGACTTGAAGGCGCGCACCGGCGAGTTCACGCCGCCGGGCATCAGCTGGCAGGCGCGGGCAAAAAGTTCGCTGCTGGTTTCGTGGTTCATTCGTCGTGGGCCTGGAAGAGGGGCTGGAACGCGCGCGCGGCAGCGCAAGGATCGTCGGCGTCGAATACCGCGCCCAGGACGGCGAGCAGGTCGGCGCCGGCGGCGAGCAGCAAGCCGCCATTGTCCGCGCGGATGCCGCCGATCGCCACCACCGGCAGCCCGAGCGCGCGCGCCGCGCCGAGCAGGGCCGGCGGCGCGCGCCGCGCCAGCGGCTTGGTGCCGGACGCGAAGAAGGCCCCGAAGGCGAGGTAACTGGCGCCGGCGTCGCGCGCTGCGCGGGCGCGATCGAGTTCGTCGTAGCAGGAGGCGCCGAGGATGGCGCCCGGGGCCAGCGCCGCGCGCGCCTCGTGCAGGACGCCGTCGTGCTCGCCCAGGTGTGCGCCCAGGCCCAGTTCGGCGGCCAGTCGCCAGTCGTCGTTGAGCAGCAGCGGCACCGAATGCGCCGCACAGGCGGCGCGCAACGCCAGCGCCTGCGCGCGGCGCAGCGGCGCAGCGGCGTTCTTGCAGCGCAGCTGCAGCAGCGCGACGGCGCCGGTCGCCAGCACCGGCTCGATCCGCGCGCGCAAGGCGCCGGCGTCGGCCGATTCCGGCGTCAGCAGGTACAGGCCGCGGGGCGGCATGGTGTCGGGGTTCATGTCGGCTTCGCGCGCGGGATGCGACAATTGTAGCTCCCCGGCAATCCGAGCCAGAGCCTGCAATGACCGAAGTCTTGGCCTACCGCACCTGGATGTGCGTGGTGTGCGGTTTCATCTACGACGAGGCCGATGGCCTGCCCGAGGAAGGCATCGCGCCAGGCACGCGCTGGGAAGAAATCCCGGAAGACTGGGTGTGCCCGGACTGCGGCGTCACCAAGTCCGACTTCGAGATGATGCCCCTGTAGGAGGCCGCTCCCGGCATCCTGCCTCCCGCGGCACTCGCGCATCCATGCGCATCGCGGCCGCGACTGCTTCTCAATTCAGCAGCGCCCGCGCCCCGCCCAGGTCGATCAGCGCCGAGCGCATCGCGTCGGCGTCGTCGGCGTTCGGCAACACCTGCAGGTAGCGCGCAAGATCCTCGCGCGCTCCCTTGGCGTAACCAAGCTCCCGGTAGGCCAGGCCGCGGTCGCGCAGCGGCTCGGGCGTTTCCGGCGAAATCTTCAGCAGCCGGTCGGAGGTGCGCGCCACGCGCTCCCAGTCCTCCTTCTGCTGGTACAGGCCGTTCAAGTTGCGCAGCATGCGGGTGAGGATCACGCGGTGCGTCGCCGGGGCGAGGATCTCGATCAGCTGCACGTCGTCGGGCGCGTGGCCGCCGAGGTGCGGGGAGGCGCGTTCCTTCAGTTCGTCGGCGCTGACCGGCCGGCCCTTGTTGTAGGGGTCCATCACCAGGATGCCGTCGTCCACCGGCAGGCGCACCAGGAAGTGGCCCGGGAAGGAAATGCCGTCGAGCGGCAGGCCGAGCCGTCGCGTCAGCTCGATCTGCACCAGCGCCAGCGAGATCGGGATGCCCAGCTTGCGGTCGAAGACCTCGTTCACGTAGCTGTTGCGCGGGTCGTCGTACTGGCTGTTGTTGCCGGCGAAGCCCAGTTCCTCGAACAGGTAACGGTTGATCGTGGTCAGCGTCGCCGGCAGGTCGGCGCCCGCACTCAGCTTCGGCCGCAGGGCGTCGGCATAGCCCTGGATGATGTCGGCGTAGGCGCCGGCCTCGATATCGGGGTACTCGTCGCGCGCGATCAGCAGCGCGGTATCGAGCAGCGGCAGCTCGTCGTCGCCGTAGCGGGCGAGCGCGTCCCAGTCGGGCAGTGGATAGCTGCTCATGGTTGGAATGTGGACGCGGCGCGGCCGCAAATCAAGTGCCGGGCTTGCGCTTTTCGTTGTGGCGCTTGATCGTCTTCAGCATCTCCACCGGCGCAAAGTCGTCGGTGAGGATGCGCGCGCCGGCGACATTCGGTGACGCGCGGCGGGCCTTGACCAGCGTGCGCAGGTCGTACTTCAACCCGTAGCGCTTCTGGGCGGCGCCGGCGAGGGTGGCCAGTTGCGCGTCGCTGAGGCGCGCGCCGGCATAGCCGACCAGCACGACGTTGCCGCCGGCCTCGATTACGTCCACCTGGTCGAACACCGATTTCATGGTCGCGTAGGCGCTGTCGAAGAACATGGTGGTGGGTTCGACGTTCTGCGCCACCACGCCGGCCGGGCCCAGCTTGCTCTTGGCCAGCTGGTAGAACTCCTTGGTGGTCAGGTGGAAGGGTACGAAGGGCCCCCGGTAGGCATCGAGCAGGATCAGGTCGAACTTGTCGCGCGACTGGCGCAGGAAGATGCGCCCGTCCTTGGCGTGGATGCGCAGCCGCGGCGTGGACTGCGTGCCGAAGTACTTTTTCGCCAGCGAGATCACCGCGGGGTCGATCTCGGCCACGTCGGCCACCATGTTCGGCATCCCGGACACCAGGTAACTGATGGTGCGGCCGCCGCCCAGGCCCACCAGTGCCACCCGGCGTACCGGGTTGGGATTGAAGGCCAGCGCCGAAGTCATGTAGCGGGTGTAGGTCACCACCAGCTCGTCGCGGTGCTTCAGGTCGATCACGGACTCGGTGTAGCGGTTGCGGCCATGGCCGAAGTTGAGCGAGATCTGGTCGCCCTCTTTCTCGACAAAGATGGTGTTGTACTCGGAATCCACGCGCTCGATTTCGCAGCTCGTGCAGGAAGGCAGCGCGGGCGCGCCGGCGCGGGCCGGGGCGGCGACACCGGCCACGAACACCACCGCGAGCACGGCGGTCGCCACCTGCGCCGAGTGCGCGCGGCGCGCGTGGCGCGTGCGTGCGCCGACGGCGAGGATCCAGACCACGGCAGCCACGGCCAGCGAGACGCCGACCAGCACGAAATAGATCGAGCGTATGCCAAAGTTGGGAATGAACCAGAAGCTCGTACCCAAGGTGCCGATGATGCTGCCGGCGGTGCACAGCGCCGACAGGCGTCCGCTGACGGTACCGGAGTGGTTCTTCTGGTCGAGCAGCAGGCGCACGCAGTAGGGAGCCACCGCCGCCAGCAGCGCCGCCGGCAGGCAGGCGAGCACGACCGAGGACAGCAGCGCGGCATAGCGCAGGTCCTCGACCCTCATCATGATCGCGTCGATCGCCGGTTCGCCATAGAAGGGAATCACCACCGCGGTGACCGCCGCCAGCGCGAACATCGCCGCCACCACGCGCGCGTCGGGCCAGCGGTCCGCGGCCTTGCCGCCGATCACATAGCCGACGGTCATGCCGATCAGGAACACCGCGATCAACGCGCCCCAGGTATAGATGGTGCCGCCGAGGTAGGGAGTGAGGGTGCGGCCGATCAGCATCTCCAGTGACATGGTGACGAAGCCGGAGAAGAAGGCCGACGCATGCAGCGCCAGGCCCAGGGGACGACTGCCTGCCACGTTATCGCTGTGCACGGTGCTGTTTCCTGGTTTGAATGGTGAATTCGCGGACCACGCCGTCCAGCGCCGCGGTGGCGTTGTCGCGGGTCATGGTGACGTACAAGCCCCGCTGGTCGGGCTGGATCGCCATGTTGGTGACGTAACGGTATTCGAGCGGCAGCTGCTCGAGGAAGCGCCCGTCGGTGGAGACGAACAGCAGGCGGCCGTTGCCGTAGTCGGCGATGCCGATGTCGCCGTTGGCGAAGGCGGCGAGGCCGTCGGCGCCGCTGAGTTCGTAGGGCTTGTCGACCTTGGGCGCGCTGGCGAAGTCGAAGAACACGCCGGGCGGCCCGATCACGCCGGGCGCCTTCAGCGGGAAGGACAGCACGCGCCGGTTGAGGTGTTCCGACACCAGCACCCGCGCGTGTGGCGTATCAACCAGCACGCCGTTGGCGTAGCGGATGCCGCTGGCGATCACCTGCGGCTTGCCGTCGGCGAGGGCAATGAAGATGAGCTTGCCTTGTGCCGGCGCGTCCAGTGCGAAAAGTCCGGAAGAGCTCAGATACAGATTGCCGGCCGGGTCCACGGACGCGTCGTTCGGCCAGGCGATCGCTTCGCCCGACTGCGTGCGCTCGAAACGCGCCACCGTCGCGAAGCCTGCATCCAGGCGCAGCACGCGGTGGCCAAGGTGGCACAGCACCCAGTAACCACCCGCAGGAATGCGCTTGATCGAGGTCGGGCCGCACCCTGCTTCCTGCCATACCGGCTCGAGCTTGCCCTGGGCCAGCTTCACCACGCGGTCGCGCGGCATCTCCGCCCACAGCAGTCCATCCGCAAGCCACTGCGGGCCTTCCGGATAATGCGCGACCGGCTGCGGCGCGTGGCTGACAACGAAGTCGCGCTGCCCGACCGGCGAGCCGGCGCCGGACGCGGCCACGAAAGCGGCCGCGGCCAGTGCCGTCGCGGCAATGGCCGAACTCATGCGACGCAACCGCTGGACGGGGGAACTGCCGGCATTTGTGTCTTTGCCATCCGAGGGGGTCGTGAGTCGGGCCGGCGCCATGGCTGTCTGCGCGGGTTGGAGTGCCGCCGCCTGCCGGGCGGGGGGATTCGACCGGCCCCAATTTAGCATGCGGCCTTTGTCCGCCCGGCCTCCCGCTGCACCCGTTCATGATCGGTGTAGCCGTTTTCCGCGGGTTTTCGCCGCCCCCTGTGCGCGCCCCGACACGGGACGGCGCTGCGCCTGAACGGCGTCATTCAATGGATCGTTTATCGGGTGTTGACGTTCCTGCAATTCGACCTATAATGCGCGGCTCGGTCGGGCGAAACGCCCCACCCCGCTCCGGTTCTTCCGGAGCAGCGGCGACGATCTTTGACAGTGTGCGCAGGAAATTTGTGCGGGCGTCTGTGGGATGGAGCAACTTAAGTCCCAATCTTGCAGATGTTCGTCAAGCTTTAGTTACAAAAGCACAGTCAATGTAAATTGGTAGTGCCAAGCGATTGAGGCCGGACAAGCTTCTGCAGGGAAAGCTAGACAATTAGTTTTAACTGAAGAGTTTGATCCTGGCTCAGAGTGAACGCTGGCGGCAGGCCTAACACATGCAAGTCGAACGGCAGCACAGCGCTAGCAATAGCGTGGGTGGCGAGTGGCGGACGGGTGAGGAATACATCGGAATCTACCTTGTCGTGGGGGATAACGTAGGGAAACTTACGCTAATACCGCATACGAACCATGGTTGAAAGCGGCGGACCGCAAGGCGTCGCGCGATTGGATGAGCCGATGTCCGATTAGCTAGTTGGCGGGGTAAAGGCCCACCAAGGCGACGATCGGTAGCTGGTCTGAGAGGATGATCAGCCACACTGGAACTGAGACACGGTCCAGACTCCTACGGGAGGCAGCAGTGGGGAATATTGGACAATGGGCGCAAGCCTGATCCAGCCATGCCGCGTGTGTGAAGAAGGCCTTCGGGTTGTAAAGCACTTTTGTTGGGGAAGAAAAGCTACCGGTTAATACCCGGGAGTTCTGACGGTACCCAAAGAATAAGCACCGGCTAACTTCGTGCCAGCAGCCGCGGTAATACGAAGGGTGCAAGCGTTACTCGGAATTACTGGGCGTAAAGCGTGCGTAGGTGGTGAGTTAAGTCTGTCGTGAAAGCCCCGGGCTCAACCTGGGAATGGCGATGGATACTGGCTCGCTAGAGTGCGGTAGAGGAGAGTGGAATTCCCGGTGTAGCAGTGAAATGCGTAGAGATCGGGAGGAACATCAGTTGCGAAGGCGGCTCTCTGGACCAGCACTGACACTGAGGCACGAAAGCGTGGGGAGCAAACAGGATTAGATACCCTGGTAGTCCACGCCCTAAACGATGCGAACTGGACGTTGGGAGCAATCAGGCTCTCAGTGTCGAAGCTAACGCGTTAAGTTCGCCGCCTGGGGAGTACGGTCGCAAGACTGAAACTCAAAGGAATTGACGGGGGCCCGCACAAGCGGTGGAGTATGTGGTTTAATTCGATGCAACGCGAAGAACCTTACCTGGCCTTGACATCCACGGAATCCTTGAGAGATCGAGGAGTGCCTTCGGGAACCGTGAGACAGGTGCTGCATGGCTGTCGTCAGCTCGTGTCGTGAGATGTTGGGTTAAGTCCCGCAACGAGCGCAACCCTTGTCCTTAGTTGCCAGCACGTAATGGTGGGAACTCTAAGGAGACTGCCGGTGACAAACCGGAGGAAGGTGGGGATGACGTCAAGTCATCATGGCCCTTACGGCCAGGGCTACACACGTACTACAATGGTGGGGACAGAGGGTCGCCAAGGCGCGAGCCGGAGCCAATCCCAGAAACCCCATCCTAGTCCGGATCGCAGTCTGCAACTCGACTGCGTGAAGTCGGAATCGCTAGTAATCGCGGATCAGCATTGCCGCGGTGAATACGTTCCCGGGCCTTGTACACACCGCCCGTCACACCATGGGAGTTTGTTGCACCAGAAGCAGGTAGCTCAACCGCAAGGAGGGCGCTTGCCACGGTGTGGCCGATGACTGGGGTGAAGTCGTAACAAGGTAGCCGTATCGGAAGGTGCGGCTGGATCACCTCCTTTTGAGCAACGGGACGCGAAGTGTCACAGGCGTCCGCACAAGTTTCCTGCATTCCATCCTTTGGATCCCGTCCTGGGTCTGTAGCTCAGGTGGTTAGAGCGCGCCCCTGATAAGGGCGAGGTCGGAGGTTCGAGTCCTCCTAGACCCACCAACGTATCTGACCAAGGGGCCATAGCTCAGCTGGGAGAGCACCTGCTTTGCAAGCAGGGGGTCGTCGGTTCGATCCCGACTGGCTCCACCAGTTTTGAGCAGCGATGGAATGAGGGCGCACACACTTTAGATAGGCCTGGCTCCGTAGCCAGGTTTGTTCTTTGACAATGTGGATGTAGCGAGCGTTTTAGACAATTGTGATTGTCGAAATGTGTCGTGAGGCTAAGGCGAGCTCGAAAGAGCTTGAATCGAAGTGTTGTAGGTTTGTTCGTTGCCGTGTGGCCGCAGGTTATTTGCGGTTATATGGTCAAGCGAATAAGCGCACATGGTGGATGCCTTGGCGGTCAGAGGCGATGAAGGACGTGGCAGCCTGCGAAAAGGCTCGGGGAGCTGGCAACAAGCATTGATCCGAGCATGTCCGAATGGGGAAACCCACCGCGCAAGCGGTACCGTGCACTGAATACATAGGTGTACGGGGCGAACCCGGGGAACTGAAATATCTAAGTACCCGGAGGAAAAGAAATCAACCGAGATTCCCTGAGTAGTGACGAGCGAACGGGGAGCAGCCCAAAAGTCGCATGCGTGTTAGTCGAACGGTCCTGGAAAGGCCGGCCATAGACGGTGATAGCCCGGTAGGCGAAAGCGCGTATGCGATGAAAAATGAGTAGGGCGGGGCACGAGAAACCCTGTCTGAATATGGGGGGACCATCCTCCAAGGCTAAATACTCCTGACCGACCGATAGTGAACCAGTACCGTGAGGGAAAGGCGAAAAGAACCCTGGTGAAGGGAGTGAAATAGACCCTGAAACCGTGTGCGTACAAGCAGTGGGAGCCCCTTCGTGGGGTGACTGCGTACCTTTTGTATAATGGGTCAGCGACTTACTTGTGTGTGGCGAGCTTAACCATCTAGGGGAGGCGAAGGGAAACCGAGTCTGAATAGGGCGAATAGTCGCACGCAGTAGACCCGAAACCGGGTGATCTAGCCATGCCCAGGGTGAAGGTGCGGTAACACGCACTGGAGGCCCGAACCCACTCCTGTTGCAAAAGTAGGGGATGAGGTGTGGCTAGGAGTGAAAAGCTAATCGAACCCGGAGATAGCTGGTTCTCCTCGAAAGCTATTTAGGTAGCGCCTCGCGTGAATCTTCTTGGGGGTAGAGCACTGTTATGGCTAGGGGGGCATTGCGCCTTACCAAACCATTGCAAACTCCGAATACCAAGACAGGGTGCGCGGGAGACACACGGCGGGTGCTAACGTCCGTCGTGAAAAGGGAAACAACCCAGACCCGCAGCTAAGGTCCCAAAATCATCGCTGAGTGGAAAACGATGTGGAAAGGCACAGACAGCCAGGAGGTTGGCTTAGAAGCAGCCATCCTTTAAAGAAAGCGTAATAGCTCACTGGTCGAGTCGGTCTGCGCGGAAGATTTAACGGGGCTAAGCGATGTACCGAAGCTCGGGGTGCACACTTTTAGTGTGCGCGGTAGAGGAGCGTTCCGTAAGCCGTTGAAGGTGTGTGGAAACGCATGCTGGAGGTATCGGAAGTGCGAATGCTGACATGAGTAACGATAATGGGGGTGAAAAGCCCCCACGCCGAAAGCCCAAGGTTTCCTTGCGCAACGTTCATCGACGCAGGGTGAGTCGGCCCCTAAGGCGAGACCGAAAGGTGTAGTCGATGGGAAGCTGGTTAATATTCCAGCACCTCGCGTGACTGCGATGGGGGGACGGAGAAGGTTAGGTGTACCCGGCGTTGGTTGTCCGGGGGAAAGCAGGTAGGCATGGGGCGTAGGCAAATCCGCGTCCCTTTATGCCGAGCAGCGAGACGAGTCCTATTGGACGAAGTCACCGATACCACGCTTCCAGGAAAAGCCTCTAAGCTTCAGGTCACGCAAGACCGTACCGTAAACCGACACAGGTGGGCAGGATGAGAATTCTAAGGCGCTTGAGAGAACTCGGGTGAAGGAACTAGGCAACATGGCACCGTAACTTCGGGAGAAGGTGCACCGTCTTTGGTGGCCCATGCGGGCTATAGCTGAAGGCGGTCGCAGAAACCAGGCCGCTGCGACTGTTTATCAAAAACACAGCACTCTGCAAACACGAAAGTGGACGTATAGGGTGTGACGCCTGCCCGGTGCTGGAAGGTTAATTGATGGGGTCAGCCGCAAGGCGAAGCTCTTGATCGAAGCCCCAGTAAACGGCGGCCGTAACTATAACGGTCCTAAGGTAGCGAAATTCCTTGTCGGGTAAGTTCCGACCTGCACGAATGGCGTAACGACAGCGGCGCTGTCTCCACCCGAGACTCAGTGAAATTGAAATCGCTGTGAAGATGCAGCGTTCCCGCGGCAAGACGGAAAGACCCCGTGAACCTTTACTATAGCTTTACATTGAACGTTGAGTTCGTCTGTGTAGGATAGGTGGGAGGCTATGAAGCATGGGCGCTAGCCTGTGTGGAGCCATCCTTGAAATACCACCCTGATGTGCTTGACGTTCTAACCTGGGCCCGTTATCCGGGCCGGGGACCATGTATGGTGGGTAGTTTGACTGGGGCGGTCTCCTCCCAAAGAGTAACGGAGGAGCACGAAGGTACGCTCAGCGCGGTCGGACATCGCGCACTGTGTGCAAAGGCATAAGCGTGCTTGACTGCGAGATCGACGGATCAAGCAGGTACGAAAGTAGGTCTTAGTGATCCGGTGGTTCTGTATGGAAGGGCCATCGCTCAACGGATAAAAGGTACTCCGGGGATAACAGGCTGATACCGCCCAAGAGTTCATATCGACGGCGGTGTTTGGCACCTCGATGTCGGCTCATCACATCCTGGGGCTGTAGTCGGTCCCAAGGGTATGGCTGTTCGCCATTTAAAGTGGTACGCGAGCTGGGTTCAGAACGTCGTGAGACAGTTCGGTCCCTATCTGTCGTGGGCGTTGGAGATTTGAGAGGGGCTGCTCCTAGTACGAGAGGACCGGAGTGGACGAACCTCTGGTGTTCCGGTTGTCCTGCCAAGGGCATTGCCGGGTAGCTATGTTCGGAAGCGATAACTGCTGAAAGCATCTAAGCGGGAAGCGCGCCTCAAGATGAGATCTCCCGGGAGCTTGACTCCCCTAAAGGAACGATCAAGACCAGGTCGTTGATAGGTCGGGTGTGTAAGCGCAGCAATGCGTTGAGCTAACCGATACTAATGATCCGTGCGGCTTGACCATATAACCTCAAGCAACTTGAGCACTATGGCGACAACCCACAAACACTTGAAGATACAAACTTAACCTCAAGACACAGATCGCGATCACACCGATCAAAAACCGCTCGCTACGTCCACAACTTATACGCAACACCGAACGCGAGAGCGTGCGCGTGCCGGGGCATAGAACCCTCGACACTGCGAACCCTCCAACCGTCTCCCTGGTGACCATAGCGTTGTGGAACCACCCGATCCCTTCCCGAACTCGGAAGTGAAACGCAACCGCGCCGATGGTAGTGTGGCTCAAGCCATGCAAGAGTAGGTCATCGCCAGGGGCTTCAAACAAAACGCCGGATCCATATGGATCCGGCGTTTTTCTTTTGCGCGAGGGGAAAGCGTTGCTACGATATCGGCCTCAAAACACGAACGGGGACGCGAGCATGAAGCGGTCATTGACGATCGGCACCGGACTGGCCCTGGCAGTCGCCGCGGCGGCCTGCACGCAGCAGGCACCGCCAGCCCCCGTGCCCGATGCGCTCGCGCCGCCGGTTTCGGTGGCCGCACCGGCGAGGGGGCCTGCCGCCAGCAACGAAGCGCTCGCCTGGCTCGAGGGCAACTGGTGCGGTGGCGAGGAGGGCGAATACATCGAGGAGACCTGGTTCGCGCCGGCGAAGAACGAAAGCATCGGCATGAGCCGGACCTCCCGCGGCGGCCGCATGGTCTCCTACGAGTACATGCGGATCCTGGACCTCGAGGGCACCATCACCTTCGTCGCGCAGCCGGACGGCGCTCCGCCGACCAATTTCAAGCGCACCGATGGCGGCGCCGACTGGATCCGCTTCGAGAACCCGGAGAACGAGTACCCGCGGCGCATCGATTACCGACGCGACGGCGAGTTGCTGCTGGCGGAAATCGGCGGCCCCGGCGAGGGCGACAAGGAGGAGGTGGTTTCCTTCCGCTACACGCTCTGCAGCAAGTAGGTCGCGGCTTCGCCATCGCGCGGGCACTGTGCGCTGGCCCCAGTCACCGCGACGTCAGGTCGGCAGCACATCGATGTCGTCGTGCGGTCGGGCGCGGGAAGCCGGCGAGGTGAACGGTTCCGCCACCGTGCGCTCGTCCGGGATTGGCGTCGCGTCCTCGGCATCGTTCTCCTGCAGCAGAAATGCCTTCATCAGCCCGCGGCCCTTGATCGGGATCTCGCCGCGGTGCTCGTACCTGAAGGCATGCCGCGTGCGCAGGTAAGTGGCCTCGGAGACCTGGATGCGGCTGTTTACGCCGCTGGATTCCATGCGGCTGGCGAGGTTAACCGTATCGCCCCACAGGTCGTAGATGTAGCGCTGGCGGCCGATCACCCCGGCCACGCACGGACCGGTATGCACGCCGATGCGCACGTCGAGCTCAAAATCCGGAAATTCGCTGCGGATGCGCACCATTGCCCGGCGCATCCCGATCGCCATACGGATCATCCGCTCCGGGTGGTCGTCGACTTCCTCGGGCACGCCGCACGCGGCCATGTACGCGTCGCCGATCGTCTTGATCTTCTCGACGCCGCAGACCTGCGCCACATCGTCGAACTCGGAAAAGATCCGGTTGAGGATGCGCACCAGATTGCGCGGCGACACGCTGCTTGAGAACTGGGTGAAACCCGCCAGATCGGCGAACAGGACGGTGACGTCGGAGAAGCCGTCGGCAATCGTGCTCGTGCCGCCCAGCAGCCGCTCCGCGATCGGGTCGGGGAGGATGTGGTGCAGCAGCTCGTCGGCGCGCCGCTTCTGCTCCTCGACCTCGCGCTTCTGCGCCTGGATCACCGCCTCGTTCTCATAGGAAAGACGGATCAGCTGCTCTGTGTCCCAGCAACTGCGCCCGCAGATGAAAGCGGCGCCGAGCAGGAAGAAATTGTTGCTGACCGCCACTGGCAGGCTCACGGGGTAGTACGCCAGCATCAGGTTGTAGGCGGCGATCAGCAGGCCGCAGACCCCGATTGCAAGACGGAAGCGGATCGGGAGGAACACGAAGGTGCAGGCGATCACCAGCACGAGTCCCGCGTAGTAAGTCGCGCCGTTCGGTTGCCCTGTCAGCATCGCGTTCATCCAGACGATGCCAAGCCCGGCGAGGGCGATGGCCGCGCAAAGAAGCAACTGCGAATGGCGCAGGTACAGGCGCGGCCACCAGGCGATGACCGCCGCCAGCAGCAGCAGGTAGACGATCACGGCGAGCCGGACCGGCAGGATCGAGTGGGCGAAGTCCGGGAACAGGTAGAAGTCGAGAACGCCGAAGGCGGCGTAAAGCGCTATGCCGAGCCACGCCGAGAACAGCGTGCTGCGGCGCTTCTCCTCAACCAGGCGATCCCAGAAATCCATGGCGTCCCCGGCCTGGCCCCGGATCGAGGATACAGGGGCAGGGAGCTGCGTGCCGAGGGGGCGTCGAGCCGGCAGCAGATGAATGTCTGCTCAAGCCGCTTCCGCGCAATCAGCGCAGCGCGTAGCCGAACTGCTGGCGGAACTGCTCGGCGAACTGGTCGAAGCCGAAGCGGTGGTTCTGCGGGCCGAGCGACTCGATCTTCAGCGCGCCCATCAGCGAGGCAATGCGGCCGGTGGTGGCCAGGTCCATGCCGTTCATCAGGCCGTAGATCAGGCCGGCGCGGTAGGCGTCGCCGCAGCCGGTCGGATCCACCACGCGGATCGCGCTCGCCGACGGGATCTGCACCATGCCGGCGCGGGTGTGGATCTCCGAGCCCGCCGGCCCGCGGGTGATCAGGTAACCCTGCACGCGCTCGGCGATCTGCTTTTCGTTCCAGCCGGTGCGTTCCTGCAGCAGGCTGGACTCGTAGTCGTTGACGGTGACGTAGGTCGCCTGCTCGATCATCTGCGAGAGCTCGGCGCCGTTGTACAGCGGCATCGCCTGTCCGGGATCGAAGATGTGCGGGATGCCGGCGTTGGCGAAGTCGCGCGAATTCTGCAGCATCGCCTCGTAGCCGTCCGGCCCGACGATGCCGAAGCCCACGTCCGGCACGTCGCCGACCTTGTTCTCGAAGGAACGCATCATCGCGCCCGGGTGGAAGGCGGTGATCTGGTTGTCGTCCAGGTCGGTGGTGATGAAGGCCTGGGCGGTGAACAACCCGGCGATCTCCTTCACGTGCGTCAGCGGGATGGCGAGCTGGTCGAAGTGGGCGCGGTAGGGCCCGAAATCCTCGCCCACGGTCGCCATCGGCAGCGGCTGGCCGCCCAGCAGCATCAGGTTGTAGGCGATGTTGCCGGCGCAGCCGCCGAATTCGCGGCGCATCCTCGGCACCAGGAAGGACACGTTGAGGATGTGCACCTTGTCCGGGAGGATGTGGTTCTTGAACTGGTCCTGGAACACCATGATGGTGTCGTAGGCCAGGGAGCCGCAGATCAGCGCAGCGGGCATGCTTGTCGAATCCTTCGGAAAGTGCCGCGGCGGGCCGGCGCGCGGCCTGCAATGGTAGCGGCAAAGCCCCCGCGAAGCACGGGGAAAGCCGGTACTGCGTCACGGAACCGCCCCGGATTTACCTTGCCCACCCCCTCCCCCGTTGCTAAGCTGGACCACTTCCCTGCCACAAATCCCCCAGGCATATTTCCTGATGTTCAAGAAGCTGCGCGGCCTGTTCTCCAACGATCTTTCGATCGACCTGGGAACCGCCAACACACTCATTTACGTCGCCGGGCAGGGCATCGTCCTGAACGAGCCGTCGGTCGTGGCCGTGCGCCACAACAACGGCGTGCGTGAAGTCGCCGCCGTCGGCACCGAAGCCAAGCGCATGCTCGGCCGCACCCCCGGCAACATCACCACCCACCGGCCGATGAAGGACGGCGTGATCGCCGACTTCACCCACACCGAAGAGATGCTCAAGCAGTTCATCCGCAAGGTGCATACCTCGCGCTTCCTGCGCCCGAGCCCGCGCGTGCTGATCTGCGTGCCCTGCGGCTCGACCCAGGTCGAGCGGCGCGCGATCAAGGAGTCGGCCGAAGAGGCCGGCGCACGCGAGGTGTACCTGATCGAAGAGCCGATGGCGGCGGCGATCGGCGCCGGCATCCCGGTGGACGAGGCGCGCGGCTCGATGGTCATCGACATCGGCGGCGGCACCTCCGAGGTCGCGGTGATCTCGCTCAACGGCATCGTCTACTCGCAGTCGGTGCGCATCGGTGGCGACCGCTTCGACGAGGCGATCATCAACTTCGTCCGCCGCAACCACGGCACGCTGATTGGCGAAACGACTGCGGAACGCATCAAGATCGAAATCGGCAACGCCTACCCGCAGGCGGAAGTGCGCGAGATGGAAGTCTCGGGCCGCAACCTGGCCGAGGGCGTGCCGCGCATGATCGCGATCAACACCAACGAGGTGCTGGAAGCGCTGCACGAGCCGCTCGCCGGCATCATCAGCGCGGTCAAGCACGCGCTCGAACAGACCCCGCCGGAACTGTGCTCCGACGTCGCCGAGCGCGGCATTGTGCTCACCGGCGGCGGCGCGCTGCTGCGCGACATCGACAAGCTGATCTCGGAAGAAACTGGACTGCACGTGCACGTCGCTGACGACCCGCTCACCTGTGTCGCCCGTGGCGGCGGCCGTGCGCTGGAGCTGATCGACATGCAGGGCAACGGGATGTTCTCCGCGGAGTAAGCCCCGCACCGGCCGGAGCACTCCCGCGTGGCCTACCCAGGCAAAGCCCCATCCCGCAGCGACGGCGCGCTCAGCACGCTGCCGCTGCTCATGTACCTGGCGATGGCGATCGGGCTGATGATCGCCGACCACCGGCATGGCTTCGGCGCCATCGCGCGGGGAAAGCTCGCGCTCGCCACGCAACCGGTGTGGTGGCTGGCCTCGTCGCCGACGCGGCTGTTCCGCGCCTCGACCGAGACGCTGGCGACGCGCTCGCAGCTTCAGGCCGACAACGAGCGCAAGCGCAAGGACCTGCAACTGGCGATCGCGCGCATCCATCGCCTCAACGCGGTTGCCGACGAGAACGCGCGCCTGCGCCGCCTGCTTGGCGGCACGCGCGGGTACGCACTCGACGTGCGCATGGCCGGCATCGTGGACATTGACCTGGACCCCTTCCGCCAGCGCCTGGTGCTCGATGCCGGGCGCGACGCCGGCGTGGAAGTGGGGCAGGCGCTGATCGACTCCGGCGGCGTCATGGGGCAGGTGGTGGAAGTGCAGGCGCACCGTTCGATCGCGCTGCTGGTCACCGACCCCGACCACGCGGTGCCGGTGCAGATCGCGCGCTCCGGCCTGCGCACGATCGCTTACGGCACCGGTCGCAGCGACCAGTTGTTGCTGCCGAACATCCCGCAGAGCGCCGACGTCAAGGTTGGCGACGTGCTGATCACTTCCGGCATCGGCGGGCGCTTCCCGGCCGGCTTCCCGGTCGCGACGATCTATCGCCTGCGCCCGGACCAGTTGCGCCTGTTCGTGGTCGGCGAGGCGACGCCGGCGGCGCGACTGGACCGCGGCAACGAAGTGCTGCTGATCGGCAACCTGCCGCCCGCGCTGGACGTCGGCCCGCCCGCACCGCCGGGCATGCGCAATCCGACGGTCGAGGAAGCATCGGCTGCGACCGCCACTGCCGCGGCCGCCGCGGGAAAGGCGAAGAACGCCGGCAAACCGAGGCCGAAGGCGAAGCAGGCACCTGCGGCCAAGCCGCCGGCACCGCCTGCGCCTGTCGCCCCGGCCATGGGGGCCGCGCGATGATCCGCACGCCCACGCCCTGGCTGGTGCACGGCAGCTTTGCCTTCGCGCTGGTGTTCGCGATCATTCCCCTGCCGGAAATGGTAAGCGCGGCGCGGCCGTGGCTGCTGGCGATGCTGCTCGCCTACTGGGTGATGGAGGCCCCCGTGCGCGTGGGCATGGGCACGGCTTTCCTGGTCGGACTGCTCGGCGACCTGATGAGTGCCTCCCTGCTGGGCGAGCAGGCGCTGCGCCTGGTGGTGATCGCCTTCCTGGTGCAGCGCTTCCGCGCGCGCCTGCGCTTCTTCCCGTTGTGGCAACAGGCGGGCGCGATCGGGCTGCTGCTGCTCAACGATCGCATCATCTCGGCGCTGGTGCACTGGGTTGTCGGCGCGCCGCAGGCCGGCTGGAACAGCTGGTTCGCCTGGATGCTCGGCATGCTGCTGTGGCCGTGGCTGTACGTGATCCTGGACACGCTGCGCCTGCGCGCACGCGAGCGGGGCTGAAGCCATGCGCTTCGGGCGCCGCCAGCAGATGAAGAACCCGGCCGCGGAAGCGGAGCAGTTCCAGCGGCGCGCGGCGCTCGGCTTCCTCGGCATCGCGCTCGCGATCGCCGGGCTGTGCTTCGGTGGTTACTTCCGGCTGCAGGTGCTGCAGCACCGGGAATACAGCACGCGTTCGGAAGCGAACCGCATCAAGCCGCGGCCGGTGGTGCCTGCGCGCGGTCTGATCTTCGACCGCAAGGGCCGCCTGCTCGCCGACAACGTGCCGGCCTATCGGCTGGAGGTGGTGCCGGAGCAGACCGGCGACCTGAAGGAGACGCTCGCCGAACTGCACCTGCTGGTCGGCATCAGCGCCGAGGAAATGCAGGCCTTCGAGGCCACGCGCAAGGGCATCCGCCGATTCCGCCCGGTGGTGCTGAAACTGCGCCTGTCGGAAGACGAGCGCGCGCGCCTGGCAGTGAATCGGCACCGCTTCCCCGGCGTGGACGTCGTCCCCTACCTGACCCGGCGCTATCCCTACGGCGACCTGTTCGCGCACGTGGTCGGCTACGTCGGCCGCCTCGACGAGGCCGACCTCGAGAAGCTTGGCGACAGCAAGTACTCGGCGCTGACCCACGTCGGCAAGTCCGGGATCGAGCGCAAGTACGAGGAGCGCCTGCGCGGCGAGATCGGCTACGAGAACGTCGAGCAGAACGTCGAGGGTCGCGTGCTGCGCGTGGTCAACAACCAGCCCTCGCTGCCAGGCGCCGATCTGCAGCTGAGCATTGACGCCGAGCTGCAGCGCGCCGCGGTGCACGCCTTCGGCGACCGCGACGGCGCGGTGGTGGCGGTGGATCCGCGCACCGGCGAAGTGCTGGCGATGGTGAGCAAGCCGCAGTTCGATCCGAACCTGTTCGTCAACGGCATCTCGCACAAGGACTACAACCGGCTGACCAGGGATCCCTCGGTGCCGCTGTTCGACCGCAACCTGCACGGCGGCAGCGCGCCCGGCTCGACGGTGAAGCCCTTCATCGGCCTGGCTGGCCTGGACAGCGGCGTGCGTACGCCGCAAAGCCGCATCCTGTCCACCGGCACCTTCCGCATCAACGGCCGCGGTCGCGGCTTCGGCGACTCGCACGCGCACGGGCATGGATGGATAGACCTGAAGGAATCGATCGCGCAGTCGGTCAACACCTACTACTACCAACTCGCGCTGGACCTGGGCGTGGAGCGCTTCGACGCCTACATGGCGCGCTACGGTTTCGGCGCGCCGACCGGCATCGACCTGGTCGGCGAGACCAGCGGCATCCTTCCTTCGCCCGAATACAAACGCAAGCGCTGGCGGCAGGACTGGTACATGGGCGACCTGGTCAACGCCGGCATCGGCCAGGGCCTGTGGAAGGCGACCATGCCGCAACTGGCGCAGGCGACCGCGGCGGTGGCGAATGGCGGACAACGCCACCAGTTGCACCTGTTGCGCTCGACGCGTGAAGGCTACGCCGCGCCCTGGCTGTTGGTGGCGCAGCCGCCGCCGGTGCGCATCACTGACAGCCCCGGCAATCTGCTGGCCGTGCAGCAGGGCATGATCGCGGTGGTGCACGGCCCGACCGGCACCGCCCGCCGCATCGGCCTGGGCGCGGCCTACCTGATCGCCGGCAAGACCGGCACCGCGCAGGTGGTGAGCAATCGCAACAACGCCCGCCTGGATCCGCACAGCCTGCCGATGCACCTGCGCCACCAGGCGCTATTCATCGGCTACGCACCCGCGGACGATCCCCGCATCGCGGTCGCGGTGGTGGTGGAGCACGGTGGCTTCGGTTCCACCTCCGCCGCGCCGATCGCGCGCGCGATCATGGACGCCTACCTGCTGCCGCAGCTCGCACGCCCGCCGCCCGCGTCGCCCGATGCGGGCGCCGATGCCGGGGAGCCTTCGCGGTGATCGCTGCCGCGCGCGAGTTCATCGAGGAGCTGTTCGACAAGATCGACTGGCCCTTGCTGCTCGCGCTGTGCGGCGTCATGGCGGCGAGCCTGGTCGTGCAGTCGAGCGCCGGCGGCGGCGAGATGCGCGTTGTGATCGCGCAGGGCGCGCGCTTCGCCATCGGCATGGTGGCGCTGGTGCTGCTCAGCCGCGTACCACCGGCGAAATTGCGCCTGTGGACACCGATCGTGTTCGCGCTGACGCTGGCGCTGCTGCCGATGGTGTTTGCCTTCGGCTCCGGCCGCAGCGCGCGGCTGTGGATCAACCTCGGCGTGTTCTACCTGCAGCCGGGCGAACTGCTCAAGCTGAGCGTGCCGATGATGGTGGCCTGGTACCTGCATCGCGTGGTGCTGCCGCCGCGCTGGGGTTCCACCCTCGTGTGCGCGCTGATCATCGGCGTGCCGGTGGCGCTGATCATCCTGCAGCCGGACCTGGGCACGGGCATGCTGGTCGCGGCCTCGGGCGCCTTCACGCTGTTCCTGGCCGGCTTCGCCTGGTGGCGCATCGGCCTGTTCGCGGGCCTGGGCATCGCTGCCTTGCCGATCGCCTGGCAGTTCCTCAAGCCCTACCAGAAGGACCGCATCCTGATGTTCCTGGATCCGGAATCGGATCCGCTCGGCGCCGGCTGGAACATCATCCAGTCGAAGATCGCGATCGGCTCCGGCGGGCTGCTCGGCAAGGGCTGGGGCCAGGGCAGCCAGGCCAAGCTCGATTTCCTCCCCGAGCACACCACCGATTTCGCCTTTTCCGTGTTGAGTGAAGAATGGGGCTGGGTCGGCGTCACCATCCTGTTCGCGCTGTACCTGTTCATCGTCGGCCGCAGCCTGTGGATCGCCGCGAACGCGCGCGATGGTTACTCGCGCCTGCTCGCCGGTGCGCTGGCGATGACCTTCTCGGTCTACGTGCTGGTGAACGGCAGCATGGTGGTCGGCCTGCTGCCGGTAGTCGGCGTGCCGATGCCCTTGCTGAGCTACGGCGGCACCTCGGCGGTATCGCTGCTGGCCGGCTTCGGCATCGTCATGTCGGTGCGCGCGCACCGCAAGTTCATGTCCTGATCTGGAGCTGCGTGGTACATTTCAGGCGTTCCCGTATCGATTGGCCTGCATGCAAAAGACGCTTCGTTTCGCCCTTCCGGCGCTGGTTTTTGCCCTCGGCGCCTGTGCACAGTCGGTCAGGCCGGTCGCTGCCGCCGCGCCGCCGCCATCCCCCGCACCAGCAGCATCGCCGGTGCCGAGCGTCAGCCCCGCCGTGACGACGAGTGCGAGCGCGGCCGCCGTCAGCACCAGCACGGCCGCCGCCGCGGCGACCGCGCCGGTGCTGTCGCCGGAACGCCTCGAAGCCTTCATCGCAGAGACAACGCGCAGCAGCGGCATGCCCGCTGAGCAAGTGCGCGGGTGGCTGGGCCAGGCGCGTTACCAGCAGAGCATCATCAACGCGATCACGCGGCCGGCCGAAGGCAAGCCGTGGAAGGATTACCGGCCGATATTCATGACCGAGGAGCGCATCGCCTCCGGGCGGCGCTTCTACGCCGAGAACCGCAGCGCGCTCGACAAGGTTGCCGCCGACACCGGCGTGCCGGCGCAGTACATCGTCGCGATCATCGGCGTGGAAACCAGCTACGGCCGCATCACCGGCACTTACCGCGTGCTCGACGCGCTGTACACGCTCGGCTTCTTCTACCCGCGCCGCGAGGAATTCTTCCGCAGCGAGCTCGGCCACGTGTTTGCGCTCGCGCGTGAGGAAAGACTGGACCTCGCCACGCTCAAGGGCAGCTACGCCGGGGCAATGGGCTGGGGCCAGTTCATGCCCTCCAGCTATCGCAATTTCGGCAAGGACGGCGACGGCGACGGCCGCCGCGACCTGCTCGGCTCCTCACGCGATGCCTTCGCCTCGATCGCCAACTATTTCATCGGCCATGGCTGGAAGACCGGCACGCCGCCTTTCGTGCGCGCCGTGGCGCAGCCTGGCGCAGTGGACTTCAAGCCGGATAGTTTCGAGGCCAAGTACACGCTGGCCGAACTCGCCGCCAAGGGCTACCGCCCGGCGGACGCGAACGCGCCCAACCTGCCGGCGACACTGCTCACGCTGGAGGGCGCGAACGGGCCCGAGCACTGGATCGGCTACCAGAATTTCTACGTAATCACGCGCTATAACCGCTCGCCGATGTACGCGTTGGCGGTGCACCAGCTCGCCGAGGCGATTGCCGCGGGCGCTGCTTCGTCTCCCTGATGTCGGGACGCTACACCACCGCGGTGGCGCCGGCGATGCTGGTGCTGCTGCTCTCCGCGTGTGCGGGCCAACCGAAGCGTCCGCTTCCGCCGGTCGACGCGGCAACGGCCACTCGCGTCGGCGCGCGGCCGCAAGCCGCGGCAACGGACAGTCGCGACGGCTTCGCGCTCGCCTGCGCGCCCACCCGCGTGCATGACGAGCGCCTGTACACGCCGGGCGGCCTGTACGCGCCCGGCGTCGCCGATGGCGGTCCCGCCGCGACGATCGACGTCAGCGGCGTGCCCGAGCAGGTGCCGCGCGCCGAGCCGCGCTCGCGCTACGGCAACCGTTCGCCCTACGCCGTGCTGGGCAAGAGCTATCGCGTGCTCGACGACACGCGCGGTTTTCGCGAGCGCGGGCTGGCCTCCTGGTACGGCACCAAGTTCAACGGCCGCGCCACCTCCAGCGGCGAGATCTACGACATCTGCCAGTTCACCGCCGCGCACAAGACCTTGCCGCTGCCCAGCTTCGTGCGCGTGACCAACCTCGACAACGGCCGCTCGCTGGTAGTGCGCGTCAACGATCGCGGCCCTTTCCACGCCGGCCGGGTGATGGACCTGAGCTACGCCGCGGCGGTGCGCCTCGGGGTGGATCGCACCGGCACCGCGCGCGTCGAACTGGAGGCGGTCGGGCCCGGCGACGAAGGCGTGACCGCGTCCGCGGAAGTGCTCGCCGATGTGGGTACGCCGCAGCGCCGCCCGGCGCCGCCCACGCCCTTGCGCGCCGGCGACGACGCCATGTTGCAGCTGGGCAGCTTCGGCGAGCGCGAGAACGCCCGCCGCCTGGCCGAACGCCTGCGTGACGCCGGTATCCAGGACGTGGACATCGACCACGTCGAGCTGGACGGCCGCGACCTGTGGCGCGTGCGCGTCGGCCCGGTACCCGCGCGCGATCTCCCCGCGCTGCGAGAGCGGCTGCGCGCGCTGGAACTTCCGGAACCGCGCGTACTCAGGGATTAGACGCGGCACGTTAGAATCCCCCTTTGACCAAGGGCCCGCATGGGTCCGCTGCCGGAGTTCCCACCTTGCGCCTCAGTTCGATCCTGCTCGCCGCCGCCAGCGCGGCCTTCGTTGCCGTCGCTTCCGCCCAGGCCCCGTTGCCGCAGCCGGGCCAGCCCGCCCCCGCCGCGATGCCGGTGCCACCCGCGCCCGTGCCCACCGGGGCGAAGTCCTGGCTGCTGATGGACTTCGACACTGGCCAGATCCTCGCCGGCGAGAACATCGACGCGCGCATGGAGCCGGCGAGCATCACCAAGGTGATGACTTCCTACGTGGTCGCGGCGGAAATGAAGAACGGTAAGATCAAGGCCGACGACCTGGTGACCATGAGCGAGCGCGCCTGGCGCGAGGGCGGCGCTGGCACCGAAGGCAGCTTCAGCGGCTTCGAGCTCAACAGCCGCAGCAAGCTGAGCGACATCGAGAAGGGCCTGTCGGTGCAGTCCGGCAACGACGCCGCCATCGCCCTGGCCGAACACACCGCCGGCAGCGTCGAGTCCTTCGCCTCGCTGATGAACAGCTACGCGCAGCGCATCGGCATGAAGAACAGCCACTTCACCAACCCGCACGGCCTGCCGGACCCGCAGCACTACACCAGCGCGCGCGACCTGGCGCTGCTCGGCCGCGCGATGATCCGCGACTTCCCCGAGCAGTACGCCTACAACGCCATGAAGGAGTACACGGTCGGCTCGATCACCCAGCACAACCGCAACGGCCTGCTCTGGCGCGAAGGCAGCGGCGTGGACGGCATCAAGACCGGCCACACCTCGGCGGCGGGCTACTGCCTGCTGGCCTCGGCCAAGCGCGGCAACCAGCGCTTCGTCTCGATCGTCATGGGCATTGACTCCAAGTCGCAGTCGGAAGGCTTCCGCCTGCGCGAGACTGGCAACCTCAACCTGCTGGAGTGGGGCTTCCGCTTCTTCGAGTCGCACAAGCTCTACGACGCCAACAAGGCCATCGCCACGCACCAGGTCTGGAAGGGCGCCGAAAACCAGCTCGGGCTGGGCCTGTCCGCGCCGCTGGTGATCTCGGTCGAACGCGGCCGCTATACCCAGCTCAAGCCGATGATGGACGTGCCCAAGCAGCTCGTCGCGCCGATCAAGAAGGGCCAGGTGATCGGCAAGCTGCGCGTGTCGCTGGACAACAAGATCATCGCCGAGCGGCCGATCATCGCGTTGCAGGCGATCGAGGAGGCGAACTTCTTCAAGCGCCTCTGGCACGAGTTCCTCATCTGGTGGGAAAGCTGACCGGAAATAGGGTCAGAGGAGATTTTCCCTCCACTGCCCCCGAATTCGTCGCCGGCGGGCCGAGAAAATCTCCTCTGACCCCATTTGCTAGTAGAGGACGACGGAGCGGATCGATTCGCCGCGGTGCATGAGGTCGAAGGCGTCGTTGATCTTTTCCAGTGGCATCGTGTGCGTGATCAGCGAATCGATGTCGATGCGCCCGTCCATGTACCAGTCCACGATGCGCGGCACGTCGGTGCGGCCGCGGGCGCCGCCGAAGGCGGTGCCGCGCCAGTTGCGGCCGGTGACCAGCTGGAAGGGGCGCGTGGAGATCTCCGCGCCGGAATCGGCCACGCCGATGATCACCGAGGTGCCCCAGCCCTTGTGGCAGCATTCCAGCGCCTGGCGCATGAGCTTGGTGTTACCGACGCACTCGAAGCTGTAGTCGGCGCCGCCGCGCGTGAGCGCGACCAGCTCCGCGACCAGGTCACCGTCCACTTCGGAAGGATTGACGAAGTCGGTCATGCCGAAGCGGCGCGCCATCGCCTCGCGGCCCGGGTTGATGTCCACGCCGACGATCTGCGTCGCACCGGCCATGCGCGCGCCCTGGATCACGTTGAGGCCGATGCCGCCCAGGCCGAACACCACCACGCGCGCGCCCACTTCCACTTTCGCCGTGAACAACACCGCGCCCAGGCCGGTGGTGACGCCGCAGCCGATGTAGCAGACCTTGTCGAAGGGCGCGTCGGAACGGATCTTCGCCAGCGCGATCTCGGGCAGCACCGTGTGGTTGGCAAAGGTGCTGCAGCCCATGTAGTGGAACAGCTTGTCGCCGTTGAGCGAGAAGCGCGAAGACCCATCCGGCATCAGGCCCTGGCCCTGGGTGGCGCGGATCGCCTGGCACAGGTTGGTCTTGGGGTTGAGGCAGTACTCGCAGGCGCGGCACTCGGGCGTGTACAGCGGGATGACGTGGTCGCCGGGCTTGAGCGAGGTGACGCCCTTGCCGACCTCGAGCACCACGCCGGCGCCCTCGTGCCCGAGGATGGTCGGGAACAGGCCCTCGGCATCGGCGCCGCTGAGCGTGTAGGCATCGGTGTGGCAGATGCCGGTGGCCTTGAGCTCCACCAGCACTTCGCCGGCGCGCGGGCCTTCGAGGTCCACGGTTTCGATTGAAAGCGGGGCTCCGGCCTTGAAGGCGACGGCGGCGCGGGTCTGCATGGGCGTGCTCCGGCAGGGCGTGGCGAAAGATCATAGCCCGGGCCGGGCCGCCTGCCGCGGGCGGCTACAATCGCAAGCAGAAGGCCCCGGAGAGTCACCGATGCAGCAGCACGCACTGGCGCTGACCGACGCGCCCATCGGCATTGCCGCGCTGGCGATCTTCGTGCTCGCCTACGCCTTCGTGGTCCTCGAGGAGCGCCTGCACCTGCGTAAGTCCAAGCCGGTGATGCTGGGCGCGGCGCTGATCTGGGGCCTGATCGCCTGGTACTCGTCCAGCGTGCCCGGCCTCCCCGAGGGCTACGCTGCGCGGGCCTTCGAGCATGTCTTCCTCGAGTTCGCCGGACTGTTCTTCTTCCTGATCGTGGCGATGAGCTTCGTCGCCGCGATGACCGAGCGCAACGTGTTCGAGTTCCTGCGCGCCAAGCTGGTCAGCCGTGGCTTCAGCTTCCGGCAGCTGTTCTGGCTGACCGGCCTGCTGTCCTTCTTCCTGTCGCCGCTGGTGGACAACCTCACCACCGCGCTGATCATGGGCAGCGTGGTGCTGGCCGTGGGCGCGGGCAACAACCGCTTCGTCGCCATCGCCTTCGTCAACCTGGTGGTGGCGGCCAATGCCGGCGGCGCCTGGAGCGCCTTCGGCGACATCACCACGCTGATGGTGTGGCAGGCGGGCCGGGTCGAGTTCTTCGAGTTCTTCGCCATCTTCCTGCCCTCGCTCGCGAACTGGCTGGTGCCGGCGACGATCATGCACTTCGCCGTGCCCGCCGGCGCGCCCGAGCCGGGCCGTGACGACGCCAGGGTGCGCTACGGCGGCTGGTTCATCTGCGGGCTGTTCGCGCTCACCATCGGCATCACCGTGGCCGGCAAGCAGTTCCTGCACATGCCACCGGTGTTCGGCATGCTCGCCGGGCTGGCCCTGCTGAAGCTGCAGGGGCATTTCGTGCGCCGCCACGAGGCCGCCCTCGACGACGGCGATGACGCGCGCTACAACGTCTTCGAGATCATCGCGCGCGCCGAATGGGACACGCTGCTGTTCTTCTACGGCGTGCTGATGTGCGTGGGCGGGCTGGCGACGCTCGGCTTCATGGAGCTGGCTTCTGCGGGCCTCTACGGGCAACTCGGCTTCACCGGCGGCAACGTCGCCCTGGGCGTGGCCTCGGCGATCGTGGACAACATCCCGATCATGTACGCGGTGCTGCAGATGAACCCGGCCATGGACCACGGCCAGTGGCTGCTGATCACCCTGACCGCGGGCGTCGGCGGCAGCCTGCTGTCGGTGGGTTCGGCGGCAGGCGTGGCGCTGATGGGCGCCTCGCGCGGCATGTACACCTTCTTCAGCCACCTCAAGTGGAGTTGGGCGGTGGCGCTGGGTTATGCCGCCTCGGTGTGGCTGCACCTGCTGGTGAACGCGCGCCACTTCACCTGAGTCAGCGCTCGCCGGGCGGACTGCGGCGGCGCAGGTTGCGCTGCACGATCGCGAAGCCGATCAGGCCGTAGGCCAGCAGGCGCAACAGGTACTGCCAGGGCGCCTGCTCGCCTTGCTCGCCGTGTTCGCCCGCCAGCGCCGAAGCCAGCCACTGTCCGCCCTGCAGCCAGAAGGAAAGCGCGAACCACACGAACAGCGGGTCGCGGCTGGACTTCCAGAAGCGCAGGAACACCAGCCCGGCCAGGAAACAGGCCAGCACCAGCGCGCCGGTAAGCATCGAGGAGGCTTCACTCATCTTCGTACACCAGTCCGTACAGCAGCACCAGGATCGCCGCCAGCGCCATGCCGCGGCGCAGCAGCGCCAGGTCCATGGCGGGCAGCAGCAGCTTGTCGGCGATGAGCAGCAGGTTGCTCAGGGTCAGGCCGCTGAAGCACAGCGCGCTCCAGAACAGCACCCGCGAGCGCGTGCGCCCGTGGTGGCGCCACAGCAGCCAGGCGACCCAGCCGCACAGCAGCGCGCACAGTCCGTAGATCAGCGCGGCGATCATTTCTTCTCCCAGGTGAAGGCCTGCGCGAAGCGCTGCGCCTTGCGGTCCACGTTGGAGTGGATCAGCGCGGTCACCTGGCGCAACTGGCGCGTATAGGCGGCGTCGAGTTCGGCCAGCAGCGCGACCAGCGATTCGGGTTCGCGCCGGCAGGTGTAGCCGCGCGGCTCGCCGGCGCAGTGCAGCAGGTCGGCGTCGCACAAGTCGTCGGCGACCGTGCGCGCATGCTCTGGCGTGACGAACAGCCGGCGGGCGATCTCCGTGGCCGACCACGCGCGGTCCGGCTCGCGCCATACCAGCAGCAGGGTCTCGATGTGCGGAACGGTGGGAATGCTCGTCAACACGAAGCGACGCACCGCGTCCGATATCGCTTGCTCCATCATCCCTTCCATGGACGGCGAATCCCGATTGTAGAACCATTTCCGGCACGCGTGGCCGATTCAAACCGCGCCGTAACCGCTGCGCAACTGCGCCTGGGACCCCGGTGGGGCATTATTGGCGGATGAGGGGAAAGGACCAGTTCAGCTTCGGCATCGAGGAGGAATTCTTCCTGGTCGATCCGCAGACCCGCGACCTGGCCGCGGAAGTGCCGCGCGCCTTCATGCGCGCCTGTCGCCAGCGCTTCGGCGAGCGCGTGCACGAGGAGATGAAGCAGGCGCAGGTGGAAATCGCCACGCCGGTGCTGCGCAGCGCGGAGGAGGCCAGGCTCGCCCTGGCCGAACTGCGTGGCGGCATCGGCGAAGAGGCGGCCGCGCTCGACATGCGCCTGTTCGCCGCGGGCACGCACCCCTTCGCCGGCTGGCGCGAGCAGGCAGGCACCGAGGCGCCGCGCTACGAGCGCCTGGTGGACGATTTCCAGATCGTCGGCCGCCGCAACCTGCTGTGCGGCCTGCACGTGCACGTCGCCGTGCCGGATGAGACGGACCGCGTCGAGCTGATGAACCGGCTGATGGCGTGGACGCCGCTGTTGCTGGCGCTTTCCGCCTCGTCGCCTTTCTGGGACGGGCGCGCGACCGGGCTGATGAGCTATCGCCAGGCCGCCTACGACGAGTGGCCGCGCTCCGGCATTCCCGACCCCTTCGAGGACGAGGCTCGCTACAGCGAGTTCATCGACCTGCTCGCCGACTGCGGCTCGCTGGACAACGGCAGTTCGCTCTGGTGGGCGATCCGGCCTTCGCCGAAATTCCCGACCCTGGAACTGCGCATCGCCGATTCCTGCACCCGCGTCGAGGACTCGCTGGCGATCGCCGCTGCCTTCCGTTGCCTGGTGCGCGCGCACGTGCGCGCGCCGGCGCTGGGTCGCGAGCGCAGCAGCCTGACCCGTCGCCTCATCGACGAGAACCGCTGGCGCGCCAAGCGCTTCGGCGTGCGCGCGGAATTCATCGACGAGAGCCGCCGTTGCACCGTGTCGCTGCGCGAGCGCCTGCTGGAGATGCTGGCGCTGGTCGGGCCCGACGCGAAGGCGCTCGGCTGCGAGGCGGATTTGCGCCACCTGGAACTGGTCGCCCGCCTGGGCACCAGCGCGGAAGTGCAGCTGGCGATCTACCGCCGCGAACGCGAGTCGCTGGCGACGCGCGAGCAGGCGCTGGCGAAGGTGGTGGACTGGCTGGTGGAGGCAACCGGCGCCGCGGCCGCCAGCACGCCGGCGCCGGCGCGGCGCGGCAGCCTGCTTCAGTCGCTTTCGGGCGTCGTGAACGCGTAGCCGGCGTTCGGCACGTACTCGATCCATGCCGGCTCGCCGCCGGCCGCCTCCAGCTTGCGGCGCAGGCGGTGCACCACCTGCTTGAGCGATTCGCGGTCGGCGGCCTCGCGGTCGGACCACACGAAGCCGATCAGGCGCTCGGTTTCCACCGGCCGACCGCGCTCGCTGAGCAGCAGGCGCAGCAGCCGCAACTCGAGCGTGGACAGGCGGAAAGGCGCGCCCTCGCGCACGCGCGCCTCGCTGCGCTCGACATCGATCGACAGCGGGCCCAGCGCCAGCACCGGATCCTCCACCGCGTCGGTGCCGCGGCGCAGCAGCGAACGCACCCGCGCCAGCAGCGCGCGCGGGCTGAAGGGCTTCTTGAGGTAGTCGTCGGCGCCCAGGTCCAGGCCGTGCACCTCGTCCTGTTCCGCCGCGCGCACGGTCAGCATCATCACCGGCACCTGGCTGTAGCTGCGCAGGCGCGCCAGCACGCCGAAACCGTCGAGCCGCGGCAGGTTGACGTCGAGGATGACCAGGTCCGGCACTTCTTCGGCAAGCCGCGCCAGCGCCTGCTCGCCGTCGAAGGCGGTGACCACCTCGTAGTCGGCGGCCACCAGCGCGAAGCGCAGCAGCCCGACCAGCTCGACGTCGTCGTCCACGATCAGGATCTTCACGTCGTGCCACCTCCCAGCGGCAACCGTACGCCGATGCCCGCGCCCTTGCCTTCGCCCGGCGCCGAAACCAGCACGTCGCCGCCGTGCGCCACCACGATCGCCTTGACGATGGCCAGGCCCAGGCCGGTGCCGCGCTGGCTGGGCTCTTCGTGCGGCGAGCGGCGGAAGGGCGCGAACAGGTCGGCGCCGCCATGCAGCATCGGCAAGCCGGGCCCTTCGTCCTCCACCCACACGGTGGCGTGTTCCGGCTGCCAGTCGATGTGCACGCGGATGCTGCTGCCGTCGGGCGCGAACTTGTTGGCATTCGCGAGCAGGTTGACCATCACCGAGAACAGGCGCTGCGGGTCACCAATGAGCGCGGGTCCCGGCTCCAGTTCGGCGAGCACGCGCTGCTCGCGCTGGTCGGTGAGCGGGGTGATCAGCTCCACCGCCTCGCGCACGACCGCCGCCAGGTCTACCGGCTGCCGGCGCAGGCGCATCTCGCCGCTTTCGATGCGCACGCTATCGAGCAGGTTGTCCACCAGCTGCGACAGGCGCATCGAGCCGCGGTACTGCGCGTCCGCCAGCTGCACCGCGATCGCGTCCTCGCTGCCCTTCAGGTGGTCGCGCAGCAGCTCGATCGAAGCCATCTGCGCCGACAGCGGCGTCTGGAATTCGTGCGAGAGGTTGGCGAGGATGCGGTCGCGCATGGCGCGCGCGGCCTCGATGGCGTTCTCCTCGCGCACCACCAGCACCTGGTGCTCGCCGCTGGCCGATTGCCGGCGCACCAGCAGCGGCCGCAGCGAGCCGCTGGCGGCGTAGCGCTCGCGCGCGGAACCGATCTCCGGCAGCGCCCCGGCTTCGGGCGCGCGTTCGGGTACCGGCTGCATCAGCGCGGCGATGTGCTGCCCGAGCACTGCCTCGCGCTCGCGCCCCAGCAGTGCCAGGAACTGGCGATTGGCGTAGTGCACGCGTCCATCCGGGTCAATGCCGACGATGCCCTCGTCCACGCCGTCGAGCACCGCGTCCAGTTCCTCGCGCTGGCTGCGCTCGGTGGCGGTGAGCGAGGACACGCGCTCGCGCATGCGCTCCAGGCCCGCGGCCAGGGCGGTGGGCTCGGCGAGGAAGGTCTCCGGGTTCTCCACCGGGGTCTTCAGGTCGCCGCTGCCCAGGCGTTCGGCATCGCGGGCCAGTTCGGCGAAGGGCCGGCCGATGCGCGCGGCGACCACAATGGCGAGCGCCAGCGCGATGCCCAGCGTGAGCAGGCCGGACAGGCCGAAGGAGGCGAACCATTCCAGCATCTGTCTTTCCACCCAGTCCTGCTGCACGCGCGCGCTCAGCAGCCCGCGCCGGATGCCCTGTTCGTCGCGCACGCTCATCACGCGCGCGGCGGCGCTGCCGGCGATGCCCTGGAAGGTCTCGGCCTCGCCGGAATTGGACACGCGGTACAGGGCCAGCGACCAGGGGTCGGCAGCGGCCGAAGGCGGCGCCCGCGGCAGCGGCAGCAGCTCGATCGTGACCAGCGCCCCGCCTTCCGGACCCGACAGGCGACGGCCAAGGCGCTCGGCGACGATGATGCGCGCATCCGGCAGTCCCTCCACCCCGTGCTGGACGATGCGCCAGGGGCGGTCGCGCTGGTCGAAGGCCAGGCCCGGCGTGAAGGACGGCGGCGAGGGGCCGACTTCGATCACGGCCAGGCCGCGATGCTCAACGCGCACGAATTCCAGCTCGCTGGTGGCATGGAAGGCCGCCACCAGGCCGCGCGCTCGGGTCAGTTGGCCGCGCTGCAGGTAGAAGCGAAGGGTGGGCTGCTCGGCCAGCAGTTTGGCGCCGACCTCGAGTTCGCGCTGCCAGGCCTGCAGGCGCTGGCGCGATTCGGCGACGCTGCGCTCGGCTTCGGAGCCGGCCTGCGCCACCACCGCCGAACGGATGGTGCCGATGCCCGTGGCCACCAGCAGGGCGGAAAACAGCAGCACCAGGCCAACGTGGCTGGCCAGGAGCAGGTGCGAGAGGGGGCGACGCCGACGGGTCATGCGTGCATGGCAACAGGAGCGGAAAAAAAAAGCCAGCCTCCGCCCTGACGGAGACTGGCTGTATCCCACCCGCCTGCGCTTTTCCGGGAAGCGCTGACGATTGCAAGGTAACGTGCGCCCGCCGGGGCGTCAGTTATTGCGCCGTTACGGATTTGCGCGGGCTTTACTGCTTTGTCGGCTCCGGCGCCAGGCCGCGGCGGACCAGCAGCGGCTCCACGTAGGGCTCGCGGCCGCTGAAGCTCTTGAACAGCGTCACCGCGTCCTCGCTGCCGCCCCGCGACAGCAGGGTGGCGCGGAAATGGTCGCCGTTCTTGCGCGTCAGGCCGCCGTTCTGCTTGAACCATTCCACCGAATCGGCGTCCAGCACTTCGCTCCACAGGTAGGCGTAGTAGCCGGCCGAGTAGCCGCCGCCCCAGACGTGGGAGAAATAGGGGGTGCGGTAGCGCGGCGGCACGGGCGCGAAGTCCACGCCGGCTTCCTTCAGCGCCTTGGCCTCGAAGGCCATCACGCCGGCCGCGTCCGGCACCTGGTCCGGGGCCAGCTGGTGCCAGCGCTGGTCGAGCAGCGCCGCCGCCAGGTACTCGGAGGTGGCGAAACCCTGGTTGAACTTGGAGGAGGCCTGGACCTTGTCCAGCAGTTCCTTCGGCATCGGCGCGCCGGTCTGGTAGTGCTTGGCGTAGTTCGCCAGCACCGAGGGCCAGTCCGCCCACATCTCGTTCACCTGCGAGGGGTACTCGACGAAGTCGCGCGGCACGTTGGTGCCGGCGAAGCGCGGGTAGGTGACGTTGGAGAACATGCCATGCAGCGCGTGGCCGAACTCGTGGAAGGCGGTCGTCACTTCATCCCAGGTCAGCAGCGTCGGCTCGCCCGCGGGCGGCTTCGGCACGTTGAGGTTGTTGGACACGATCGGCTGGAAGCCGAACAGCTTCGACTGGGTGACGTACTCGCTCATCCAGGCGCCGCCGCGCTTGTTGCTGCGCGCGTACCAGTCGAAGGTGACGATGGACAGGTGCTTGCCGTCGTGGTCGAACACCTCGTACACCAGCACGTCGGGCAGGTACACCGGCAGGTCGGTGCGCTGCTTGAAGGTCAGGCCGTATAGCTGCGTGGCGGCGTACAGCACGCCGTTCTCCAGCACGTTCTTCATCTCGAAGTAGGGCTTGAGCTGCGACTCGTCGAAGGCGTAGCGCTGCGCGCGCACCTTCTCGGTGTAGTAGCTCCAGTCCCAGGGCTGGATCTGGAAGTTGCCGCCCTCGGCGTCGACCACCTTCTGCAGGTCGGCCGCCTCGCGCTTGGCGTTGGCGATCGCGGCGGGCGCCATGCCGGCCATCATCTTGTTCACCGCCTCGGTGGTCTTGGCGGTTTCGTCCTCGAGCACGTAGGTGGCGTGGTTCGGGTAGCCGAGCAGCGCCGCGCGCTCCGTCCGCAGCTTGGCGATGCGGGCGACGATGGCGGTGTTGTCGAACTCGTTGCCGCGGCTGCCACGGACCAGCGAGGCCTTGGCCAGCTTCTCGCGCAGGGCGCGGTTCTTCAGCTGCGCGTTGGCCGGCTGGCCGCTGGTGTTGAGCAGCGCGATCACGAACTTGCCTTCCAGGCCGCGGGCCTTGCCGGCCTCGGCGGCGGCGGCGATCTGCGCCTCGGACATGCCGTCGAGCTCGGCGCGGGTGTCCACCACGATCGCGGAATCATTCACTTCCTTCAGCACGTTCTGGCTGAACTTGGTGCCCAGCTCGGCGAGCTCGGAGTTCATCGCCTTGAGCTTGGTCTTGTCGGCGTCATCGAGCTGCGCGCCCGAGCGCACGAAGTCGGTGTGGTAGCGCCACAGCAGGCGCTTTTGCTCCGGGTCCAGGCCCAGCGTCTCGCGATTGTCGTACAGCGACTTCACGCGCGCGAACAGCTTGCCGTTGAGCACGATCGCGTCGTTGTGCGCCGACAGTTTCGGCGACATTTCCGACTCGATCTTCTCCATTTCGTCGTTCTTGTTGGAACCGATCAGGTAGAAGAACACGGCGGAAGTGCGCGCCAGCACCTGGCCGGTCTTCTCCATCGCCACGATGGTGTTGTCGAAGGTCGCCGCGGCCGGGTTGTCGGCGATTGCGTCGATCTCGGCGCGCTGCTGGCGCATGCCTTCCTCGAAGCCAGGCCGGTAGTGCCCGTTACCGATGCGGTCGAACTGCGGGTACTGGTATTCCAGCGGGCTCTGCGCGAAGAAGGGATTGGCCTGCATGTCGGCGGCGGCGGCAGCGGCGGCGGCCTGGGCGGTGGTCTGGGGCATGGCAGAAGCGTACGCGGCAAGCGGGGCGGCCGTCCCGAGGCTGAGGGCAATCAGGAGGGCGAGCGGTTTGGTCGTCATGGGGATTTCCGTTCAGGATCGGGGCGCACGAAGGCACCGGCCGGCGGATGCTATCGGCGCCGCCGGCCGCTGGCATGTGCCGAAAGGCCTTGTCCGGACGCCGGCTTGGGAAAGCCCGGTTCCGGCACGATAATGGGGTCATGGACGATGAGCCGCAGGCCAAAGGATTCCAGTTCCCGGGCGTCTTCGAGATCACGGCGATGGGACCGGCCGAGGCCCGGCTGGAGCAGGTGATCCCGCGCGAGCTGGCCGACGCCGGCCTGACCGTGATGCAGGAAACGGTGCGTTCGCGCGCCTCCAGCGCCGGCCGCTTCGTTTCCGTGAGCATCAGCTTCCGCGCCGACAGCCGCGCCGAGTACGACGCGGCGCATGTCGCCCTGCGCGCCCACCCGGACATCAAGTGGACGCTCTGAGTCAGAACTCGATGCGGATGCCCAGTGCGAGATCATCCTGGGATTGGCCCTCGCGGGCCAGCGTGCGCTGGTACAGGAAGAAGCCCGAGCGTCCGTGTGCGAACAGCAAGGTCATGCCCACGCCCAGTCGCAGGTAGTCGGAATCCTGGTCCTGACCCGACACGCTGAACGGGGTTCGCGTGGGATCGTGGAGCAGGTGCGCGGTCGTCGCGCTCGTGTCGCCATGGAACTCGTGGTTCCATTCCAGCGAGGCGGTCGGCGCGAACACCCCCCATTCGGCGCTGTGCGTGTAGGAAATGCGGGTGCCCAGAACGCCGGTCAGCCCGGTGATGTCGCGCGAATCCACCGCGAGGCCCAGGCCCATGCCCGGGCCCGCGCGCAGCGATTCCTCGTAGGCGTCGAATTCGACGCGGGAATAGATCAACTGCCCATAGGGGCTGAAGCCCCAGGCCTGCTTGTGGAAATCGCCGCCGAAGGTCAGCGCGGTCGAGAACAGGGTGCCGTCGGGCTTGCCCGAGGCCACCTGGTTGACGTTGGCGCTGCCGCCGCCCGGAAGGGGAAGGGTGTATCGGATCGCCCGCTCCAGGCGCAGCTGGTTGTGTCCGTAGGTGACCACGCCGTCGACGTACCACAGTTCGTCGAACGAATAGGTGCTGTACGCCGAGACACTCCAGCCGCTCAGTTCGACCTTGCCGGCGTCGTTCCCCAGGTCGGTGTCCTGGCGGGTGTAGCCGAGCGCAGCGCCGAACAGCCAGTTGTCGCGCTGGCGATAGTCGATGCCCGCGGTGAGGCCGTTGACGTCGTAGTCGTAGCCCGGCGAGGAATCGCTGGCGCGGGCGTCGCCACGACCGATGTTGGCGGTAGCAAAAAAGCCCCAGCGGCTGAAACCGGTTTCGGCCGGCGGTACGCTGCCGGCGTCCTGCAGCGATCCGAACAGGGAGTTCAGGGCCGCCATGCCGCCGCTTCCGGTAAAGCTCAGTCCGTCGGAACGCGTCGCATCTGCGCCGCTGCGCAAGGCCAGCAGCCGTGACTGGATGTTGTGGATCTGCGCGTCGATCGCCACCGACGCGGCGTTGGCCTGCGCTGCCGCCGTCTTGTTCAACAGCGATTCCAGGGCATCTGCGGTGGCCGAGGGGTCGACTCCGGCCGAGGCAACGAGGTCCTGGCAGCGCGCGAGCAGGTCGGCCTGTTCGGGCGTGGGCGAAGACAGCTCGGCCAGGGCCGGGCAGGCATTGTCGATGGCCACCGCCACCGCATGCTGTTCGGGCGTCAGGTTCACCAGCTCCGCCAGGCTGGCGTTGAGCGAGAACGAGACGGACGCGGCCGCGAGCGCCGAACTGGCCTCGACGCTGACCGGGCCGGCAGCCGTCACGGTGACCGTATTGCTCGCCTCGCCGTTGCTGTCGGTCACGTTCGAAGCATGGGCAAGCGTGCCGGCCGAGCTCGTCCAGTTGATGGTCGCTCCGACCACGGGAACATTCGACGCGTCCTTCAGGGACACGACCAGCGGCGACGAGGCGACATCGGGCAGCAGCGCCTGGCCGTCGCCGGAGACGATCGACAGCGTCGTCGCCGGCACCAGGCCGGTGACGCTCGCCGAGAACCAGACG
Source organism: uncultured Gammaproteobacteria bacterium (assembly GCA_963707625.1). GTDB lineage: Bacteria > Pseudomonadota > Gammaproteobacteria > Xanthomonadales > Xanthomonadaceae > Arenimonas. The sequence continues at coordinate 287,160 of CAVPQV010000001.1, read as the reverse complement.
CTCGGCCCTTCGGCGTCATCCGGTACGACGTACACGCCGACCTGGCCGGGCGTTGAGCCCAGGATCAGTTGCGTGCTGGCCTCTCCCAGCGAATCGGTGATGACCGAACCGGCCGTCACGGTGGCGCTGCCGAGGCCGACGAGGAAGACGATCCTCTCCCCCGCCACGGGTACGCCCGAGGCGCCAAGCAGGCGGACCTTGAGCGGCACCGGCAAGGTCGAGCCGGGGCTCCCGCCCTGGTCATTGCCGGCCACGATCAGCATCGAGAAATTGTCGATCGATCCCGTACTGTCGAACTGGGTGTCGGCGCTGAAGGACACCGGGCCGGGCACCTGGGTCGACGTGGCGGAGCCGGTGAATGTGGTCTGGGCGTTGGGCAGCACGTCCGCGGGCGTGACCGTGTAGGTGCCGGACAACACGCACGTGGCGCCCACGGCAAGCGATGCGCAGGTGGTGGAAGAAGGCAGGGTCTGCGGGTCGCTGACCTGCACGTTGCTGAGCGGGATGCTGCCGGCGTTGGTCGCCGTCACCACGACCTGCAGCTGGTCGCCGGCCGTGCTGGAGTTGCTGCTGTCGACGTCGACATAGCTGTTGAGCGTGACCACCACGGTCATCGCCGCGCCGCTGGCCGCCGCCACCGGCGTGATCATGCCGGTGTCGAAGTTGTCGCTGCCGGTTTCGGCCGTCGTCGCCTTGGGATTGACGAAGATCTGGCCATCGGCCGCGTCCGAGGACGTTACCGTGTGGCTTCCGACCAGCACGCAGGTACTGCTGACGGGCACGCTTGCGCAGTTGCTGGTGCCGGGCGTGAGCAGCGGCTCGGTGACCTGCACGCCGGTCAGCGGGACGTCGCCGTCGTTTCTCGCGGTGATCGTGTAGGTCAGGACGTCGCCCACGGTGACGGTGCTGGAGGCGTCGCCGTCGGCATTCGCGGGCGGCACTACCGAGAGCGTCAGGTGCGGGCCGGCCCAGGCAGTGCCGGTCCACAGGCCGAGCAGTGCCAGAAGGACCAAGGGAAGACCGATCCGGAACGGATTCACGGTCATGGCGCTCTCCTTTCGACGGAAGTGCGACTGAGCCGGCGCCGCAGGCGCCGGCCGGTAGATCTGGGATTGGCTCCGCTCCCCAGCGGAATGAGGCCAGCTTACGCCCCTGCCGCTTGGGTTCAAGGGGGGTAATCGCTGATAATTGAGCGATGAAGTCAGGCCTGGATTCCTGCATCGTGCGTGAGCTCGGCCGGCAACCGTACGAGCCGGTCTGGGCCGCGATGGAGGCCTACACTGACCTGCGCGGCGAGGACGGCGACGACGAGTTGTGGCTGCTCGAGCACGAGCCGGTGTTCACGCTCGGCCAGGCCGGGCGTCCCGAGCATGTGCTGGCGGCCGGTGACATCCCGGTCGTGCGTACCAATCGCGGCGGCCAGGTCACCTACCACGGGCCCGGCCAGATCGTCGCCTATCCGCTGATCGACCTGCGCCGCCGCAAGCTGGGCGTGCGCGAGTTCGTGGGCCGCATCGAGCAGGCGCTGATCGACACCCTGGCGACCTGGGACATCCATGCGCTGCGCCGGGAGGGCGCCCCGGGCGTCTACGTCGGCGCCGCCAAGATCGGCGCGCTCGGTTTGCGCGTGCGCCGTGGCTGCAGCTTCCACGGACTGGCCTTCAACGTGAACCTGGATCCCGAGCCCTTCGCGCGCATCAATCCCTGTGGCTACCAGGGGCTGCAGGTGACCTCGGTGCTAGAATGCGGAGGTCCCGCCACGCTCGCCGAGGTCGCGCCGGTGCTGGTGAAAAATCTCGCCGCCCAACTGGGCCTGCAGCCGGAATTCGTGCCGGAACTGCCGCCCGCGCTGGCCGCGCCCGCCGTCGCCGCCTGAGCCTCCAGACCCCGCCGCCATGTCCAGTGAACCCGCCTCGAAAACCATTCCTGTATCGCTGGTCGCGCCGTTGCAGGAAGGCGTGAAGCAGCTGGGCGGGGAAAAGATCGCGCGCAGCCCGGTGCATTTCCAGCCGGCGCCGGTGCTGCGCAAGCCCAGCTGGATCCGCGTGCGCCTGCCCAGCGGCAACGCCGTGCAGCAGCTCAAGAGCAAGCTGCGCGAAAACCGCCTGGTGACGGTGTGCGAGGAAGCCAGCTGTCCGAACATCCACGAGTGCTTCAGCCACGGCACCGCCACTTTCATGGTCCTGGGCGAGGTGTGCACGCGTCGCTGCAGCTTCTGCGACGTCGCCCACGGCCGGCCGAAGCCGCCCGATGCGGCCGAGCCGGCCAACCTGGCGCGCACCATCGCCGACATGCAGCTGCGTTACGTGGTCATCACCTCGGTGGATCGCGACGACCTGCGCGACGGTGGCGCGGCGCATTTCGCCGAGTGCATCCGGGAAACGCGCGTGGCCGCCCCGCATATCAAGATCGAGATCCTGACCCCGGACTTCCGCGGCAAGGGCCGCATGGACCGCGCGCTGGAGCTGCTGCACGCCGACCCGCCGGACGTGTTCAACCACAACCTGGAAACGGTGCGCGAGCTGTACCCGAACGTGCGCCCCGGCGCCGACTACGACTGGTCGCTGCAACTGCTGCAGCGCTTCGGTGCCGAGCACCCCGGGGTGCCGACCAAGTCCGGGATCATGCTCGGGCTGGGCGAGACGCAGGAACAGGTCGAGGGCGCCTTGCGGGATTTACGCGCCCATAACGTGGCCATGGTCACCATCGGCCAGTACCTGCAGCCCACCGCCCACCACCACCCGGTGCTGCGCTACTGGACCCCGGAGGAGTTCAAGGAACTCGAAGCCTTCGGCACCGGTCTGGGATTCAGCCATGTCGCTTCCGGGCCGATGGTGCGCTCGTCCTACCACGCCGACCGAATGGCGGCTGAAGCCGGGCTCGCCGAAACCGGTGCCTGAAGGCGGCGGCCGGTACCATCGGCACAGGGCAATCGCGTCGGGAATGGCGCAACCTTGTCCACAGCAAGCATCTACTTATCGTTGTATTCCGGGCGCCTGAGGCCCGAGCCATGTCCAAGAGCAAATTCTCCAACCGCAAGCTGCTCGCCTTTGGCGCCCTGTTGCCGCTGACGCTGGCGATCGCCGCCGGCGCACCTGCGCAGGCGCCGCTGGCGCCGACCGACGCGCAGGCCGCGACCACCACGCTGGTGTACGGCCTGCTGTCGGACAGCCGCTACGCCTACCGGCCGCGCCAGCTCAACGACCAGCTGTCGGCGGAAATCTATCGCCGCTACTTCGATTCGCTCGACGGGCAGAAGCTGTTCTTCACCCAGGGCGACATGGCGCGCTTCTCGCCGTGGCGCGCGAAGATGGACGACGCGATCCGCAACCAGGACCTCAAGCCCGCCTACGACATCTTCTCGGTGTACCAGCGCCGCGTGGACGAGCGCGTCGCCTTCGCGCGCGCGCTGCTGGCCAAGCCCTTCGACTTTTCGGTGCAGGAAAGCTGGGCCTACGACCGCGAGAAGGCCAGTTGGGCGCCCGACCAGGCGGCGCTGAACGACATCTGGCGCAAGTACGTCAAGAACGACGCGCTGCGCCTCAAGCTCGCCGGGCGCAGCCAGGACGAGATCCGCAAGACCCTCGACAAGCGCTACGCGATGCTGTCCTCGCGCGTGCGCGAGTTGCGCGGCGACGACGTGTTCGAGAACTTCATGAACGCGTACGCGACCTCGATCGACCCGCACACCAGCTACATGAGCCCGCGCAGCGCGGAAAACTTCAACATGCAGATGCGCCTGTCGCTCGAGGGCATCGGCGCGGTGCTGCAGCGGCAGGAAGAATTCGTGGTGATCCGCACCATCGTGCCGGGCGGCCCGGCGGCGATGGGCGGCAAGATCAAGGTCGGCGACCGCGTGGTCGCGGTCGGCCAGGGCGACAAGGGCCCGATGACCGACGTGGTCGGCTGGCGCATTGACGACGTGGTGGACCAGATCCGCGGCAAGAAGGGCACGCGCGTGCGCCTGGACGTGCTGCCGGCGGACGTCGGCGTGGACGGCCCGCACAAGCTGGTCACCATCATCCGCGACAAGGTCAAGCTCGAGGAGCAGGCCGCGTCGAAGTCGGTGATCGACGTCGGCGGCAAGAAGATCGGCGTGATCACGCTGCCGGGCTTCTACCTCGACTTCGAGGCGGCGCGCCGCGGTGATGCCGACGCGCGTTCGGCCACCTCCGACGTCGAACGCCTGCTGGTCGAACTGAAGGCGCAGCGCGTGGACGGCGTGGTCATGGACCTGCGCGAGAACGGCGGCGGCTCGCTGGTCGAAGCGGTCGAGCTCACCGGCCTGTTCATCGACAAGGGCCCGGTCGTGCAGGTGCGCGAGTCCGGCGGCCGCGTACAGGTCGAGAGCGACGACAAGCGCGGCGTGGCCTGGGACGGTCCGCTGGCGGTGCTGGTGAACCGTTCCTCGGCCTCGGCGACGGAGATCTTCGCCGCCGCGATCCAGGATTACGGCCGCGGCCTGATCGTCGGCGAGCCGACCTTCGGCAAGGGCACCGTGCAGAACCTGATCGACCTCGACCGCTGGCCGAGCAAGCAGGGCGCCAAGTTCGGCCAGGTCAAGCTCACCATCGCGCAGTTCTTCCGCGTGGACGGCGACACCACCCAGCACGCCGGCGTGGTGCCGGAAATCCAGTTCCCGGTCACGGTGGACGCGACCGAGTTCGGCGAGAGCACCTACGACAACGCGCTGCCGGCGAGCAAGATCGCGATGGCGCCGCACAATAATCTCGGCAACTTCGGCCCGCTGCTGCCCACGCTGGTCAACCGCCACAAGGCGCGCGCGGCGAAGGATCGAGAGTTCGGCTGGTGGTCGCAGGACGTGGCCGAGTTCCGCGCCGAGCGCGACAAGAAGCTGATCTCGCTCAACGAGGCCGATCGCCGCACCGAGCGCCAGCGCGACGAGAACAAGCGCAAGCAGCGCGCGGCCGAGCGCAAGGCCATGGGCCTGGACATCGCGGCGCCCGAGGACGACGACGGCCTGCAGGCGAACGAGCGCGCGGTGGCCAAGCAGGTTGCCGCCGAGGAAGCGGCCAAGAAGCGGCCGGACCCGCTGCTGCGCGAGACTGCGGCGATCCTGGCCGACGCCATCACCCTGCTCAGCGGCGACGCCAAGCTGGCCGCGCAGGTGCTGCCGATCTCCCACCAGGCGCGTATCTGGAGCGACTGACAGAAACGGGACGGGGAAATGGGGTCAGAGGAGATTTGCGTTCGCAAATCTCCTCTGACCCCATTTCCCCGTCCCGGCAAGATTCGGATAGCGGGCGCCTTCGGGCGCCCGTAGTCTTTGTGCCATGAACGCGATTGCCGCCATGCCCGACGCCGCCCTCGATCCCCGCCTGGAACAGGCCCGCCGACTGCTCGATGAGGACGACCGCGGCCTCGACGCGCTTGCCGCCGCGGTGGGCCTGGGCGCCACGCAATTGCAGAAACGTTTCCGCGCCGCCTTCGGGCTGAGCCCGGCCGAGTACCGCGCGCAGCGCAAGCTCGCCACGCTCAAGCGCGAGCTGCGCGCGCAGGCCGACGTCACGCGCGCCCTGTATGAAGCCGGCTACGGTTCCGCCAGCCGCGTGTACGAGGATGGCGCCGCCCGCCTGGGCATGCTGCCCGGCGACTATCGCCGCGGCGGCGCGGGCCTGGAGATCCGCTGGACCATCCTCGACACCGCCCTGGGCAGCGCGCTGGTGGCGGCGACCAGTCGCGGATTGTGCGCGATTGCGCTGGGTGACCAAGAAGCCGCGCTGGAAGCCGAGCTGCGCCGCGAATTCCCGAAGGCGACGCTGCTGCACGTGCGCGACGGCCGCGACGATTTCCTGGCGCCGCGCGTGCGCGCAGTCGCCGCCCTGCTCTCCGGGCAGTCGGGCAAGGTGGACCTCGAGCTGATCGGCACCGCCTTCCAGCAGCGCGTGTGGCAGGCCCTGATGAAGATCCCGCGCGGACACACGCGCAGCTACGCCGGGCTGGCGCAGGAACTGGGCATGCCGAAGGGTGCGCGCGCGGTGGCGCGCGCCTGCGCGCAGAACCGCCTGGCGGTGGTGGTGCCCTGCCACCGCATCGTGCGCAGCGACGGTTCACTCGGCGGCTACCGTTGGGGACTGCCGCGCAAGCAAGCGCTGCTGAACTCGGAGCGGTGAGCGGCTTCGCATCCCGCCACGGCGCCAGTCGCGCCAAGGTCGTGCTCGCGCTGCTGGCGACCTACGTGCTGTGGGGTTCCACCTACTACGCGATCGTGGTCGCGTTGCCCGGTTATCCACCCTTCCTGCTGACGTCGGTGCGCATGTTCCTGGCCGGGACGATCATGTACGCCGTGCTGCGCTGGCGCGGCTCGCCGCCGCCCAAGCGCGCGCAGTGGCCGAAGATCGCGGTGCTCGCCATCTTCATGACCGTGCTTTCGAACGCGCTGGTCAACCTGGCCGAAGTGAGCGTGTCCAGCGGCCTGGTGGCGATCGGCGTGGCGGCGATGCCGCTGTGGGCGGGCCTGTTCTCGGCGCTGCGCGGGCACCAGCCCAGCCGCGGCGAATGGCTGGGCCTGGTGGTCGGCTTCGCCGGCGTGGTCTGGCTCAACCTCGGCAGCGAGATGCGCCTGTCATGGATCGGCGCGGCGGCGGTGCTGGTGGCGCCGATCGCCTGGGCCTGGGGCTCGATCTGGAGCCGCGGCCAGGACCTGCCGGAGCCCTTCATGTCCTCGGCGACGCAGATGCTGTGCGGCAGCGTCATGGCGCTGGTGGTCGGACTGGCGATCGGCGAGCGCATCCACGGCGTGCCGGCGCTGGCGCCGACGCTGGCGATGCTTTACCTGGTGGTCGCCGGCTCCATCCTGGGCTTCACGGCCTACGTGTGGCTGCTGCACCACGTGCGTCCCGCGCTCGCCACCAGCTACGCCTACGTCAACCCGCCGATCGCGATGGCCTTCGGCGCACTGCTGGCCGGCGAGCGCTTCGACGCGCACGCGATCGGCGCAATGGTCGTCATCCTCGCCGGCGTGCTGATCATCACCCAAAGCAAGGCACGCACCTCAGGCTGAAGCACCTGCGCTCAGTTGGAAATCTCGGTCGTCTGCACGTTGACCACGCGCCACTGCCCGTCGGCTTCGCGAACGTAGGTGTCGGTAAACCGGTAATTCGACCGGAACGGCTCGCCGTCCCAGCTACCGTGCATGTCGGTGCGCCCGGTGACCAGCGCGGTGTCGTGGTAGAGGCGGACCCGGAATTCCTCGACCGTGTAGGGCGCAATCACCAGTTTCTCGGAAGTGATTGTTTCGAGGAACTTCGACTTGTCGGCGAGCGCGCCGTCACTGCCGATCTGCATGAAGCTCTCGGACATGTTGGCGGCGATCGCTTCACGGTCCTTGCGCACGATCGCCGCGTCCCAGGCGTCGGCCTGCCTGCGCAAGGCGGCAGGCAGGTCCGCACCGCCGACCGGCGCCGTCTGGCAGCCAGCGAGCACCAGCGCCAGGGCCAGCGCCATGCCACTGGCGCAGCGAATATCGTGCGGACTGCTCATCGGGCGGTGCGAACTACAGGCAGCCTTCGGGGAACTGCACCGCGCGCGCGGTGCCGACGTAGTACTCGGTGACGCGCTGGCCGTCGGTTTCGAAGCGGATGCCGTAGCGGCGGTCGGAGGAGTACATGCTCAGGTACTTGCTGTCCTCGACGCCATGCTCATGCGGCGAGACGATGACGCGGCGGCCGTAGCGGCGCAGCACGCTGTCCTGGGTATCGCCGACGGCGGCGCCGGACAGGGTGAAGATGCCGCGCTCGCTGACGTCGATGCGGGCCACGCGACCCTCGAGCAGCATCACCGAGGTGCCCGGCCAGGACGGGCCGGCCTCGACCTGGCGGCATTCGTCCTCTTCGGTGTCCTGCGTTTCCGGCAGGCGCGTGCCCAGCGCGCGCTCGAGCGCGGCCTGGTTCATGCCGATGCGGATCGGGCCGACGCCCGACATGGTGGCGCGCCATTCCGCCGCCTGCGCAGCGGCAGCGAGCACGAGGCCCAGCGACAAGCCGGCGAAGATCGCGGTGTGCTTCACGGCGTTTCCTCCCAGCGGATGTCCACGCCCTCGGACGTGCCGACGATCTCGCGCAGCAGCGCCAGCAGGCGCGCGCTGCCGCCGGCTTCCTCGAGGATGCCGATCGTGGCCTGGTCCACGAAGTAGTCGCGGTCGCGCGAATGCTCCTCCTCGAACTGGTCGATCATCAGCTGCAGGTCCTCGTTGCCGACCTCACCCAGGTTCGCGCCGCTTTGCTTGTCGATGATGCGAATGGCCATGCGCGCCGCTCCGTGTCCGTTGCCGCCAGCCTAGCACCGCTAAGGTCGCCGCTGCATTCCGGCGCTGCCACCACCAGGCGGCCAGGCCGACCAGCGCGAAGCCCACCGCCGCCACGTCCACCAGCGCGACGCGGGCGAGGTTGGCATTGTGGCCGGGGGTCGTCCAGGCCAGCAGCACGAAGCCGCCGGCGCTGAGCAGCGCGAGCAGCAGGGCCCAGGGCTGCAGCGCGCGCACGAACATCGCCAGCAACATGAAGCCGCCGAGCAGCCCGAACATCAGTGCGCGGTGGCGCATCAGTACGGCCAGGTCCGGGCCGGCGATGCCCACGCCGTAAGCCGCTTCCATGCCCGCCACGCCCAGAACGCCCAGCACCGGCGGCAGGTGGATCAGCGCCACCAGCAGCAGCATCAGCGGCACGAGCCACTTCATCGCGACGGGCTCAGGCTTGCGGCAGCGGTTCCGCCGGGCGCCGCGCGGCGGCCAGGCCGGCGAGCAGGCCGACGACGGCGCCGCCCACGGCGAGCAGCAGCACGGTCTCGCCGCGGCCGACGTAGATGCCGTTGCCGGCGTAGATCGCCGCCAGCAGCAGCGCCAGCCAGTGCGTCGCGGTGTAGCGGCCGCGATGGCGCAGCAGCGCCGGCAAGGGCAGCACCACCAGCATCACGGCGAGGTAGAAGGCGAAGGCGGTGACGTAACGCAGCGCGTCGAACAGGCTCTGGTCGTAGACGAAGGCGAGCGCCAGCGCGACCACGATCACGGCCAGCAGCATGGTGCCGAAATTGGCGAGGCGGGCGATGAAATCGAGCATGTCAGTGATCCTCCCGGCGCTGCCTGCCAGCGTACCAGAGCGGCAGCGCGGCCACGACCGCGGGCAGCCACACCCAGCGCAACTCGCTCAGCAGCACCGGCCAGGCGGGCCCGGCTACTGCAGGACGCCGAGCACGACGATGCCCAGGCCCGAATCCTGCGCCGCGCGGAAGGCTTCGGCCTCGTCGGAATCCGGATTGCGGAAGGGGTGGTCGTCGGCCAGCTTCTTGTTGCCGTCGATGGTCACGCGCTTCCAGCCGCGCTTGGCCAGCGGCGCCAGCGACTCGTCGCGGAATTCTTCCATCGAGTCCACCGTGGCGAAAATCAGCGCGCGCACCTTCGTGCCAGGCGCATAGCGCTTGTGGCTGGGACCGGCGGTGAGGGTGGCGCGGGCGCAGAGCATGGGCGGCAATGATGCCAGCATCGGCGGCGGAATTCCCGTCGGCGCGTGCGCCGTCTAGCGCCCCGCGCGCGGACGATCGCGCACCGCGTCCTTCGGCCAGGCCCCGGAGGGCGAGCCGGCGTGCGTGTGCGCTTCTGCCCAGGGATTCCAGCTGGCGCCGATCAGGAGCACGCCGAAGACCGTGCCGACCGGGAACAGCAGCAGCAGCACGAAGCCGGCCAGCAGCGACAGCAGCCGCGCCCACGGCCGGCGCACGCGCGCCGCGCGGGCCAGTGTCGCGTGCGCCACGCTCAGCACCAGCAGCAGCAAGCCGGTCGCCAGCAGGGTGCCGACCGGGATCAACGGTTCGCGGCCCAGGTAATGCCAGGCGCCGAGGGCGATCAGCCCGAGGCCGTACAGCCAGGCGAGCGCAAGATTGGCCCGCGCGGCCTTCATGTGATTGTCCATGGCTCCTCCGACCGCGATTCCTGCGGCTTTGTTCCCCGCCTTCAACCACGCAGCGCCGCGGTCACCGGCAGGCGCGCCGCGCGCAGGGCCGGCGACAGCCCGCCGACGAAGCCGATCGCCAGCGCCCACAGCAGACCCTGCGCCACCAGTTGCGGCGTCACCGCGAAATCGAACGCGATCTGGGTGAAGCCGCCGCCCAGGGTGGACACCGAGTAGCCGTTGAACAGCAGCGAAGGCGATGCCCGCGCCGAGCAGGCCACCGAGCAGCGACAGCAACAGCGCCTCGGCCATCACCGAGGCCACCACCGGCAGGCTGCCGAAGCCCAGCGCGCGCAGCGTGCCGATCTCGGCGGTGCGCGCCGACACCGCCGAGTACATGGTGTTGAGCGCGCCGAACAGCGCGCCGAAGCGCCATGATCGACGCCGACCAGCGAAGTCACCACGCCGATCGTGCGTGGTGAGTGCCGCTCGACTGCGAAGAGTAGTACTCGCTGCTCGCTCTTCACGTCGACATTGAGCTGCGGGTCGGTGGTCAGGCGTTCGCTTGAGCGCATCGAAGGCATCGGCACCGAGTCAGGCGCACCAGCACCGAGGACACGCCGTTGCGGCCGAACGCGCCCTGCACTGTTTCCAGGTCGGCCCACAGCTCGGAGTCGTGCGCGTCGCCGCTGTGGAAGCGCCCGACCACGGTCCACGTCGGTGCCGCGGAAGCGCAGCCTGCTCGCCGATCGACAGACCCGCGAACTGGCGGCGGCGCCGTCGCCGACGATCAGCTCGCGCAGGCCGGGCCGGAACATGCGGCCCTCGACCAGCTCGAGCTCCGGGCGCAGCGGCAGGCCGTTCGGCTCGACGCCGCGCAGGGTGACGTTGGCGCCGACGTGTCTGGCCGGGCCGCGGCACCTCGGTGATCACGATCAGCTCGCCCGAGGCCAGCGGCAGGCCGTCGGCAGCGCGCGCGATCGCCGGATCCTGCTTGACCAGCGTCGCCGAAGCGCGGCCGAGAAAGCTCGACAGCTCGCCGTCGCTGCCGCCGCGCAGGATCACCACGCGGTCCGGCTCGCCGGTGTCGGCGAGCGTCTTGTCGAGCCCGGCCGACATCGACAGCATCGCCACCAGCACCGCCGACCACGCCGGCGATGCCGACCACGATCACCAGCGAGGCGCCGAGCCGCTACGGGATGCTGCGCAGGTTCATCAGCACGATCTCGCGGATTTGCGTCAGCTGCTCATGTCAGCGGCCCGGCCAGTGCATCGACGATCTGGAGCTGCATGCGCCTCGCGATGGCCGGCGGCAGGCCGACCGCGAGCGCCAGCACCAGCGCGGCCACGGCCGCGATCACCAGCACGCGCGGGTCGTGCGCGACCGGGAAGTCGGGCGGCAGCAGCGCCGGTGCGAACGATAGGCGCAGCGCCATGCCGAGCGCGGCACCGATCAGGCACAGCGCCAGCGACTCCGCCAGCACCAGCCAGCAGCACCTGCGGTCGGTGAAGCCCGAGGCACTTGAGCACGCCGAGCTCCGGCACGCGCTCGCGCACCGCCTGGTTCATGTGAAGCCGGTCAGGATCAGGATCGAGAAGAACACCGCGCCGATGATGGCGTTGACGATCAGGCCGATGTCGCCGAGCTGGCGCGATGAAGCCGAGCTGGAACTCCTGCTCGCTCTGGGTCTTGGTTTCGTCCGGCGAGTTGGCGAACTTGGCGTCGATCAGCGCCGCGATGTTGCCGACCTCGCTGGGGTCGCGCACGCGCACCACGAACACGCCGGCGAGGCCGCGCGCGCACCGGCCGCGCGCGACTCGTCGAACTAGCGCGTAGTTCAGGTACATCAGGTTGGTGCGCTTCTGCCACTCCTCGTCGCGGCCGTCGAAGATGCCGACCACGCGCCACTCCCAGGTGCGGCTGCCGTCGCGTTTCGGTCCAGATGAAGGAGTTGAGCGGGATGATGTCGCCGACCTTCCAGCCGTACTTGTCGGCCAGCAGGCGCGCCGACGATGGCGCCGTCCGGGTGGCAGATGAAGTCGCGCCGCGCTCGTCTCGGCAGCCTCCATTCCGGATAGGTCTCGTACAGCGCGCTGCGGGTTGACCGCGAACTGCGGGAAGAAACTGCGCGGCGTCCTGGTAGATGCCGCCGAAGAACTGCGAATGGCTGACGCGCTTCACCCCCGGGCACCGCTTCGATCTGCGGCAGCAGGCGCATCGGCAGCGGCTGGGTGAAGCTGGTGCGCGCCTGCGTGATCATGCGGTTGGCGCCAAGGAACTCGGCGCCGCCCTCGACCAGCGAGTTCACCGCCTGCAGCAGGCCGAGCAGCAGGAACGGCCAGCAGCGTCAGCGCGCCAGCAGGGTGAGCCACGGTTGCGCACGCTTCGTGCGGCATCAGCGCGCCCGCAGCACCATCGGCCAGTACTTGCCGATCAGTGGGTCAGTGCGCCGCCGCCTCGCCGTCGCACCAGCGTGCCCTTGTCCAGGTGCACGGTGCGGCGCGCGTACTCGGCGGCCTTGCGGGTCGTGCGTGACCATGACGATGGTCTTGCCGAGGTCGCGGTTGAGCGTCTGCAGCAGGCGCAGCACCTCGTCCGCGGTCTTGCGGTCGAGGTCGCCGGTGGGTTCGTCGCAGATCAGGATGCGCGGATCGGAGACCAGCGCGCGGGCGATCGCCACGCGCTGCTGCTGGCCGCCGGACAGTTCGTTCGGCTTGTGCGCGGCGCGGTCGGCCGAGGCCGACCAGTTCCAGCGCCACGCGTCGCGCGCCGCGCCCGCTCGCGCGGCGCTCATGTCGGTGAGCAGCAGCGGCAACTCGACGTTCTTCTGCGCGCTCAGCACCGGCATCAGGTTGTAGCTCTGGAAGATGAAGCCGACGGTCTCGGCGCGCCATGCAGCGAGCTCGTCGCCGGCCATGTTCGTCGATGCGCTCGCCGTCGATCTTCAGCGAGCCGTCGGTGGGCGAGTCGAGGCCGCCGATCAGGTTCAGCAGCGTGGTCTTGCCCGAGCCCGAGGGCCCCATCAGCGCGACGAAATCGCCGTCCGGGAATGTCGAGGTCGATGCCATGCAGCACCTCGACGCGCTGCTTGCCGCGCTCGTAGGCCTTGCGTCAGGCCGCGGATCTCGACCAGCGCCGGTCGCGTCGCGTCCATCAGGCGGTCTTGGCGACGACGCGGGCGCCGTCGCGCAGCTTGGCCGGCGGCGACAGCACCACCGTCTCGCCGCCATCCAGGCCCTTGGTCACCAGCTGGTCCACGTCGCGCTCCTCGCCGGCGACGATCGCCACGCGCCGCGCCTTGCCCGTCCGCGCACCACGAACACCGCGGCGTCCTTGTCCTTGCCGGACACGCGCGCGGCTCGGCACCCACACGCCGCTCGGGCTTGGGCGCGCCGGGCTTGCGCGTCTTCCAGGAAGCTCACGCGCACGCCCATGTCGGGCACGATGCGCGTGTCCTTCGAAGTCGAGCGCGATGCGCACCTTCACCGTGGCCTTGCTGCGGTCGGCGGTGGGGATGATCGCGATCACCTCGCCGGGAATCTTCCACTCAGGATAGGCATTGAGCACCGCCTCGACCGGCATCTTCGGCTGCACGCGGCCGATGTAGGCCTCGTTGACGTCGACCTGCACTTCCAGCGAATCCATGTCCACCAGCGTGCCGATGCCGGTGCGGATGGAGCCGCCGCCGGCCGGAAATCGGCGAGATCATCTCGCCCGGCTGCGCGGCCTTGGTGACGATGACGCCGGTGAAGGGCGCGCGGATGACCGTGTTGTCGGCGCCAAGCGCGGCGATCGCAAGCTGGTCCCGGGCCACGCCGACGCTGCGGCCCAATGCGGCCAGGCGCGCGGCGCGCGAGTCGCGGTCGGCGATGGCGGCGTCGAGCGCCGAGGCGGCAATCAGCTTCTGCGCGGCCAGCTCGCGCTGGCGCCTGAGCGTACGTTCGGCCAGCAGCAGCTGCGCCTGCGCCTCGGCCAGGTTGGATTGCGCGGAGGCAAGCTGCGAGCCGGCCAGCGCGCGCTGCGCCTCGGCGTCGGCCGGGTCGAGCGTGGCGAGGATCTCGCCTTCGCTGACGCGCTGGCCTTCCTCGATCATCACTTCCTTCACCTTGCCGGTGATTTTCGAAGAGACGGTGGCGATGCGGCGCGCGGTGACGTAGCCGGAGGCGTCGAGCACCGACGCCGGCCCGCCCTCGGCGGCCGAGCGCGCGAGCGCGGTTTCCACTTCCACCGGGCGCCCGCCGAAAACGACAGTCAGCGCGACCACGATGGCCAGCACGCCGCCCACCGGCCACGGCCAGCGTCGACGCCGCTTCGCGCCCGGTCGGCGGTCGATGCGCAGTTCCTTGAGCAGCTCGGCGGACGAATTCATGCGTGTCGTATTCCCGGAAAGTGCGCGCAGTGTGCCGCGCCGGGTACGGCGCTGCTACCTGCTGGAAGTCAGAATCTGCAGTCGCGGCTGAAAGCCCGCTCCTACGTTGAGAAGCGGGCTTGCAGGAAGGCGAGCGCGGCGCGCAGGCCCTGCGCTTCGCCGCCGAAGGGCTTGCCGGGGCGGTCGTTGTCGTTCCAGGCGTACACGTCCACGTGCGTCCAGGGCAGGCCTTCGGGCACGAAGCGCTCGAGATAGAGCGCGGCGACGATGGCGCCGGCCATGCGCGAGGGCCCGCCGTTCGACAGGTCGGCAATCGGGCTCTTCAGGTGGCACAGGTAGGGGCGCCACAAGGGCATGCGCCACAGCGGGTCGCGCGTGCGTTCACCGGCGGCCAGATAGGCGGCGGCGAGCGCCTCGTCGTTGGCGAACAGCGCCGGCAGGTCGGGGCCCAGCGCGATGCGCGCGGCGCCGGTCAGGGTGGCGAAATCCATCAGCAGCGCCGGCTTCTTCTCGGCGCCGTAGGCGAGCGCGTCGCACAGCACCAGCCGGCCCTCGGCATCGGTGTTGTCCACTTCCACGCTCAGCCCCAGGCGCGTGACGATCACTTCGCCCGGCCGGAAGGCATTGCCGGCGATCGCGTTCTCGACCGCGGGCACCAGCACGGTGAGGTGGATCGGCAGCCCCAGGCCCATGACCAGCTGCGCCAGCGCGAGTGCGTGCGCGGCGCCGCCCATGTCCTTCTTCATGTTGCGCATGCCGTCGTGCGTCTTGATATCGAGGCCGCCGGTGTCGAAGCACACGCCTTTGCCGCAGACCACGACGTGCGGGTGCGCGGCGTCGCCCCATTCCAGTTCGATCAGGCGCGGCGCGCGGTGGCTGGCGCGGCCAACGGCATGGATGGTCGGGAAGTTCTGCCGCAGCAGTTCCTCGCCGACGATGACCTGTAGGCGGGCGCCACAGGCCTGCGCGAGGCGCGTCGCCACCGCTTCCAGTTCGTCCGGACCCATGTGCTCGGTCGGGGTGTTGACCAGGTCGCGCACCAGCGTGCTGGCGCGCAGCAGGGCGAACTCGCTGCCGTCGCCGCCGGATTCGCCGGCGAGGACCAGGCGCGCGGGCGCGCGCGTCGGCACGATATAGCGGTCGAAGCGGTAGGCGCCCAGGCCCCAGCCCAGCAGCAGGAGCTCGGCGTCCACGCGCACCGGCGAAGCGGGATCGAGCGCGTAGTCGCCCGGCGGCAGCAACGCCGGCAGGTGCGAAAGCGCGAGCGGGTCAGAGGCGTCGGCAATCGCGGCGAGCAGCGCGCGCGGGCGGCCGTCGGCGCCGGGGAGCAGGCTGAAGCAGCCCGCGACCGGCGTGAAGGCGTTGGCGTCGAGCCAGGCCAGCGTCGCCGCCGGCTGCGCCTCGCGCCAGGCCGGGTAGCTGCCCCCATCCACGACCAGCAGCGGGATGGCGGCGGTGCTGGCGCTGGCGGCGACGAAACAGGCGGGCAGGCTCATGCGTTCTCCATCAGCGGGTGGCGCGCGTCCAGCCAGTCGGCAAGGCCGGCCAGCGTGGCGAACTCGAGGTCCGGCGGCGGCAGGCGTGCCGGCCAGGCCTCCTCGCGGCGATTGATCCAGCAGGTGCGCACGCCGGCCCCGGCGGCGCCGGCGATGTCCAGCACGGGGTCGTCGCCCACATGCAGCAATTCATGTGGTTGTACGCGAAGCTGCGCGCAGGTGGCGTGAAAAATCGGCGCGTCGGGCTTGGCGTGGCCGGCCTCGCGCGCGGACACCGCGACGATGAAGCGGTCGGCGATGCCGATGCTGGACAGGTCGGCGTTGCCGTTGGTCAGCGCCGCCAGCGGCCAGCGCGCCGCCAGGCGGTCGAGGGCGTGCAGCGCGTCCGGGTAGAAATCCACCTGGTTACGGGCGGCGTAGAAGGCCGCGAAGGCATCGTCGACGTGCAACTCGTCGTCGCCGGCGCTGCGCAGCGCGTGCGCCAGCGACAGCCGGCGCTGGCGGGTGAAATCGTGCGCGTACTGCGGGAATTCGGCGGCGATGCGATCGCGCAGCGCGCGCATCTCGGCAATGGGGTACTTGCGTGCGGTGGCCGGGCAGCGCTCGAGCAGGAAGGCCGCGAGCGCGGCCTCGGCGCGCTCGATCACTGGCCAGATCGGCCAGAGCGTGTCGTCCAGATCCAGGCTCAGGGCTTTGGGCGCGGCGTGCATGCCGCCACTTTACCGGCGCCAATGGGGTCAGAGGAGATTTCCCTGCGGGAAATCTCCTCTGACCCCATTTCTCATTCGATCAGTTTGGCCCAGGGCTGCCAGCGTTCGATGCGCTCGGCGACGATCTTCATGCTCGCCAGCATCGGTACCGCCAGCAGCAGCCCGGCCACGCCCCACAGGAAACCCCAGAGCATCAGCCACAGCAGCATCACCAGCGGCGAGATGGCCATGCGCCGGCCGAGGATGACCGGCGTCAGGAACTGCGACTCGGCCACGTGCAAGGCCAGGTACAGCGCCGCCGGCAACACCATGCGCCCCGGGCTGTCGAAGGCGACCACGCCGACCATGCCCAGCAGCAGCACGCCCGACAACGGTCCGACGTAGGGAACGAAGTTGAGCAGCGCCGCCAGCGTGCCCCACAGCAGCGCATCGGCCAGATCGACGCCCAGCCAGTACAGCGCTGCCGTCAGCAGCAGCCCGAGCGCGGCGTTGATGGCGCTGATGGTGAGCACGTAGCGCGACAGGTCGGCCTCGATGGTCTTGAGGATGCCGACGGTGAGTTCCTGGTGCTCGGCGGCCGGCAGCCGCGCGATCGCCTGCCGTTGCAGGTCCTGCCCGTACACCAGGAAGAAGAAGGCGAGCAGCACCACCGCGAACGCCGAGGCCAGCGCCAGTGGCGCCTTGGAGATCAGCGTCCACACGTTGAGCGTCGACGGCTTTTCCTCGGTCGCGGCGGCGGCCGGTGCCGGCGCGGCGCCGGCGGCGCGCACGATCGAGGCGGCGGCCTTGTTCGCCTGGTCCACCTGGCGGGTGAGTTTCTTCAGCTTCGGCGCCAGTTCGCGCAGTTCGGTCGGTGCCTGCTTCACCCAGTCGGTGGCCGGCGCGACCAGCAACCCGGCCAGCCACACGCTCAGCACCAGTCCGCCCACCACCACCAGCAGCGAACCGAGCCAGCGCGGGATCCACAAGCGGCACAGCCGCGACACCAGCGGATTGGCCAGCAGCGCGATCAGCATCGCCAGCATGACCGGGATCAGCAGGTCGCGCGCCAGCCAGCAGGCGGCGAACGAAACGATGACCGCGATCAGGCGCACCGGCGCGCGCCAGGACGGCGCCGGCTCCTCAATCCCCAGCAACGGCGGCGCCGGCTGTTCCCGTGCGCCCGGCACGATCACTCGATCACCTTCGACCAGCCCTGCAGTCCCTCGACGCGATCGGTGACGATCTTGAAGCACACCAGGATCGGCACGGCCAGCAGTACGCCGGGAATGGCCCACAGCCAGCCGCAGAACAGCAGCCACAGCAGCACCACCAGCGGTGAGATGGACCAGCGCCGGCCCAGGATGATCGGGGTGATCACCTGGGTTTCGAGCAGTTGCAGCGCCATGTAGCTGAGCGGGGGCAGGACCATCCGCCAGGGTTCGTCGAAGGCGACCACGCCCACCAGCGCCAGCAGCACCACGCCCAGCACCGGCCCCACGTAGGGCGCGAAGTTGAGCAGGCCGGCGATGGCGCCCCACAGCAGCGCGTCGCCGATCTCCAGGCCGATCGCCATCAGCGCCGCCGCCACCGCGACCCCGAGCACGATGTTGATCAGCGTGATCGTGAACACATAGCGCGACAACTCGGATTCGATCGTCTGCATGATCTCCCGGGTCAATCGCTTCTGCTGCCGGAACGGCAACATCGAGATGACCTGGCGTTGCAGCCCGACACCGAAGACGACGAAGAAGTAGCTGAGCAGGATCACCGCACCAACGATGGCGAGCAGCTTCGGTGCGGCTCGGATCACCGCCCACACGTTCGGCGGCTTGGGCTGCGATTCGGCGAGCGCTGCGGCCTGTGCGCGCTTGCCCGTGGGTGCGGCGCCCGCCGCCGACACCACCGACGCGGCGGCCTTGTTGGCCGCATCTACCTGCCGCACCAGGCCCTTGAGCTTGGGCGCCACTTCCCGCAACGCGGTTGGCGCGCGCTGCAGCCATTCGCTCGCCGGAGCCACCAGTTGCGTGCCCAGCGTGACTGCGAGCGCCAGGCCGCCGAACACCACCACCATGGCGGCGATCCAGCGCGGCACGCGCCAGGACTGCAACTTCGTCACCAGCGGGTTGGCGACCAGCGCCAGGAACAGGCCCAGCAGGATCGGCACCAGCAGTTCCTGCGCGGCCCAGCAGGCGGCGACGACCACCAGCACCGCGAGCAGGTGCACCGGGCCCCAGTGCGCGGTCGGCGAGGCGAGCAGCGGCACCGGCGCGACGCTGTCGGTGGCAGGCGGGAGGGAGGAGGCGTCTTCCGGAGTCTCGGTCATGGCGCCACTCTAGGGCCAAACCGCTTAACGACTGTCTTACGCGTCCCGGTGGAACTCCGCCTCGAGTTCGGCGTCGCTCCGGCCCGCCGCCCGGGCGCCCTCGATACGCGCTTCGGCCGGTTCGCTGCCTTCCGAAATTGCATCGGAGGTGGCGACGGCGGCGGCTTCGGCGGCGCTGCTGGCGGCGGCGCCGGCGGTGAAGCTGGCGCCGAGGGAGGTGATCAGCGACTGCGCGATGGTGCCGAAGAGCTTGCCGCCCACGCCCGGCGGAGCGCCCGGGGCGCCGCCGCTGCGACCCATCAGGAAGCCGCTGATGGCGCCCACGGTGACGATGCGCCAGGGCGTGGCGGCTTCGCGCGCATGCAGCTTGGCGTGCCGCCAGGCCGCGCGCGCTTTTTCTGCGTGCGCCTCGCACTGGATCTCGGCCAGCTTCACCACTCGCAGCCGGTCTTCGATGTTCATGGCTGCTCCGGCGCGACCGTGGGCTTGTCGGCGTCGGCGTCCTTCGGGCCGGGATTCTCGGCACCGGTAGGCGAAGGTGTCTCGATCGGCATCACCGGCGTGAACCAGCCCGAGAGCTGGCGGCGGGTGGCGTCGAGGTCGGCGAAGGCGAGCGCCTTGCGTGCCACCGTCCAGCCATACCAGGCCACCGCGGAACTGGCCAGCAGCGGCACCAGCAGCGCCAGCAGCCACGGCGCGCCGACCTGCTTCAGGCCGACCACCAGCATCACCATCAGCGCCACCCAGGCGGTGCCGGCCATCAGCGCGCACAGGAACAGGAACACCAGCCCGCGGATCAACGCGACCCGGGCCAGCGAAATGTCCGCCAGCAACAATTTTCGGAAGGAGACGCCCGCGGCGCCGTATTCGCGGGCCGCGGTGCGGCCCGCATCGAGCAGCTCGCTGACGTCTTCCTTGAGGCGCTCGGCAGCGTCCAGCGCCGTCATTCGTCAGTCTTTCGTGCGCGTGAGCTTCGCGATCAGGTAGCCGGCGGCGAAGGCCGCACCGAAGCTGACCCACGGGCGCGAACGGATCAGGTCTTCGGCCTGGTCGATCACGTCCTTGCCCGAATCGATCAGGCCCTCGAGCTTTTCATCGAGCACGGCCTTGGCGTTCTTGGCGGCTTCGACGCCGCTGTTGACCGCGTCGGCGACCCCGACCGTGACCTGGTCGCGCGCCAGCGCCGCCTTGTCCAGCGCATTGGCGACGACATTTTCATTGTCCCTGATCATGCTGTTACTCCCTGTGCGTGTTGCTGCGGAAAGCGCGAGGCATTCAGCTTATTCCGGGCTTCATGAGCCTGCCTTAAATTCACTGCATCGGCAACTCGCCGCGCGCGCCGCCGCGCTGCAGGACGAACAGCAGCTGTCCCGGCCGCTGCGCCATGCGCGCGCGGAAGTCGTTGAGGTCGAGCACCTGCCGGCGGTTGATGCCGAGCACCAGGTCGCCGGGGGCGAGTTCGTTGCGTGCCGCGCGGCTGCCGGCGGCGACCGTGGTCACCACCACGCCGCGCAGGCCCTGCTGGCGATGGCGCTCCGGCAGGTCGGTGAACTTGGCGCCAGCCAGGCGCGGGTCCAGCGCGGCGCCCTCGATGTCCTTGGGCTGCGCCTTGAGCGTGGCGGTCACCACCAGCGGCTTGCCTTCGCGCACCACGCCCATGCGCACCGCCTGGCCGACCGGCAGCAGGCCTTCCAGGTTGTGCAGCGCCTGCGCGTTGTTGATGCGCTGGCCGTTCGCGGACACGATCAGGTCGCCCGGCTTCAGCCCGGCGGTTTCGGCCGGCGTGCCGCGGTAGACGCGGCCGACCAGCGCGCCGCGCGCATTGCCCAGGTTGAACTGCCGCACCAGCTCGGGCGTGAGGTCGCGCAGGTCCACGCCCAGCGTGCCGCGGCGCACTTCGCCATAGGCCATCAGCTGGCGCATCACTTCGCGTGCCAGGTTGGCCGGGATCGCGAAGCCCAGGCCGATGTTGCCGGCGCTGCTGCCGCGCGGGTTGTAGCTGGCGGCGTTGATGCCGACCAATTCGCCGCGAAGGTTGACCAGGGCGCCACCGGAATTTCCGGGATTGATCGAGGCATCGGTCTGTATGAAGTTCTGGAACCCGAGTCCGGTCAGGCCACTGCGGCCCACCGCCGAGACGATGCCGGAGGTGACCGTCTGGCCCAGGCCGAAGGGATTGCCGACCGCGACCACGTAGTCACCCACGCGCAGCGCCTGCGAATCGGCCAGCGGCAGCGCATGCAGGCCGGTGGCCTTGATCTGGATGACGGCGACGTCGGTGTCGGCATCCGAGCCGATCGGCTGCGCCTCGAAGGTGCGGCCGTCGCCCAGCGTCACCGACACCGCGTCGGCGCCCTCGACCACATGGTTGTTGGTGAGGATCAGGCCGCGGGTGGCGTCCACGATCACGCCCGAGCCCAGCGATTGCGAGATGCGTTCCTGCGGGATGCGGCCGCCGCCGAAGAACTCGGCCATCGGGTTGTTGACCCGCACCACCTGCTTGGTGGTGATGTTGACCACCGCCGGCGTCACCCGCTGCAGCATCGGCGCCAGCGAGGGCATCGGCGCCCCCGCGGCGACCGGGGCCGGGGCCGCCGCGAGGGCCTGCGCGGGCAGCGCGGCGGCCGCGGCCACCTCCGCCGCCTGCAGCGCCAGGTCGCGCGCCGGGCTCGGATTGGCCGGGATGGGGGCGCTCAGGCGGGCGGTGACGGCCCCGGTGGCGGCCGCCAGCAGCAGGCAGGCGAGGGTGGTGGCTGGGCGCATGAAAGTCAGTCCTGGCAAGGCGTGGAACACGAAACGACAAGGCTATCGATTGGGTCTGACCGGTCGTGGAACAAGAGGTTCGGGGAAATTTTCCAGCCGCTTGCACAAGGCGCAAGTGCTTGCCGTTACTGGGAATTATGTTGCGCTGCGGCGAGGACCCCGGCGGTTGACAGCCCAATCGTCGGGGCGTAGTTTGATTCTCCGGCCGGCACACAACATGTAGTGTGAACGGTAGGGAGGGGCCCCAAGTAGTGGGGTCTGGGGACCGGGCCGGCAACACGGAGAGTCAATAATAATGAGCATAGTTCGCCTGGAGGCGGTTCGTATCGAGGCTGCCTCCGACGCCGCGCAGGGTATCCCGATGCAGCCTGCCTCGGCAGATATCTGGGACAAGAAGTACCGCCTGAAGACCAAGAAGGGCGATCCGGTGGACGTCACCATAGACGACACCTACAAGCGCGTCGCCCGGGCCCTGTCGGGCGCCGAGCAGACCGTCGAGAAGCAGGCGTACTGGTATGAGCGCTTTTTGTGGGCGCTGCGCCGCGGGGCTATCCCCGCCGGCCGCATCACTTCCAATGCCGGCGCCCTGGAGCACAAGCCCAGCACCAGCACGATCAACTGCACGGTGTCGGGCACCATCACCGACTCCATGGACGGCATCCTGGACAAGGTCCACGAAGCCGGCCTGACCCTCAAGGCGGGCTGCGGAATCGGCTATGAATTCAGCACCTTGCGTCCGCGCGGGGCGTATGTGAGCGGTGCGGGCGCCTACACCAGCGGCCCGCTGAGCTTCATGGATATCTACGACAAGATGTGCTTCACGGTGAGCTCGGCCGGCGGCCGCCGCGGCGCGCAGATGGGCACCTTCGACGTCAGCCATCCGGACGTGAAGGAATTCATCGGCGCCAAGCGCGAGGACGGGCGCCTGCGCCAGTTCAACCTGTCGCTGCTGATCACCGACGAGTTCATGGCCGCGGTCGAGAACGATCGCGACTGGGCGCTGGTGTTCCCGGTCAACCTGAAGGAAAAGGACGAGATCGACCTCGCCGACCCCAGCCAGGTGGTGTGGCGCGAGTGGCCGCACACCGACATCTACGTGACCCGCGAAGATGGCCTGGTCGCCTGCAAGATCTACGGCCACATCCGCGCGCGGCAGCTGTGGAACCGGATCATGGCGAGCACCTACGACTTCGCCGAACCCGGTTTCATCCTCATCGATCGCGTCAATGAAATGAACAACAACTGGTGGTGCGAGAACATCCGCGCGACCAACCCGTGCGTAACCGCCGATACCCGCCTGGCGACCCAGTTCGGCATGGTCCGCATCGGCGAGCTGCACGCTGGTGGCCATGCCCTGGAAGTGACGGCCGACCGCCGCGCGCTCGGTCTCGATGGCCGCGGCGTGGAAACGCGTCCGGCGGTGCCCGCTTTCCTCACCGCCGAGCAGGCGCGCGTGTACCGCGTGGTGTCCGAGGACGGCTACGAGATCAAGGCCACCGAGTGGCACGACTTCTACACCGACCGCGGCAAGCTGAAGCTGCGCGAGCTGACCGTGGGCGATCGCCTGTGGGTGCAGTCCGGAAAGGGCCAGTTCGGCAGCGAGGGCTCCGAAGAACTCGGCGAGTTGCTGGGCCTGATCACTGGCGACGGCCACTTCACCGAGCGCGGCGCGCACGGCGAAGATGCCGCGGTGATCAACCTGTGGGGCGAGGAACGGCAGCTGGCCGAGCGCGTCACCGGCGTGGTCAGCCGCCTGATCGCCGAGACGCCGGCCGCCGCCTCGAGCCATCGTGACTACGCCGTGTCCGCGGTGGCCGTGGCTGAGCGCAACCTGGTCTCGATCCGGTCCGTGCAGCTGGCCCGCGCGCTGGCGCCCTACAACTTCAGCCGAGACAGCAAGCTGTCCGTGCCCGAGGTGGTGTGGCGCGGCAGCGAGGCTTGCGTGAAAGGCTACCTGCGCGGCCTGTTCCAGACCGACGGCACCGTCAACATTTCCAGCCGCAGCCAGAGCTGCTCCGTGCGCCTTGCTTCCAGCGAGGAATCCTTGCTCAAGGACGTGCAGGCCCTGCTGGCGAATTTCGGCGTGTTCAGCCGCATCCGGGCGCGCAGGCCGGCCGGCGAGCGGCTGCTGCCGGACGGCCACGGCGGCAAGCGGGCCTATGCCTGCCGCGCCGACTTCGAACTGATCGTAGATGGCCAGTCGCGCGAACAGTTCATGCGCGACATCGGCTTCCTGCTGCCGGCCAAGAACGACAAGTATCAGGCCTGGGTCACGGACAAGAAGCTGATCAAGACCCAGCGCTTCAGCACCCGCATCGCCCGCATCGAGTATGTCGGCGAGGAGGCGGTGTACGACACCACGCAGGCCGACCACAACACGGTGATCTTCAATGGCCTGGTGACTGGGCAATGCGGCGAGCAGCCTTTGCCGCCCTACGGCGCCTGCCTGCTGGGCTCGATCAACCTCACCAACTTCGTGCGCGACCCCTTCACCGACAAGGCCGCCTTCGACTTCGAGGAATACAAGGAAGTGGTGCGCGTGTTCACCCGCATGCTCGACAACGTGGTCGAGGTCAACGGCCTGCCGCTCGAGCAGCAGCGCAACGAGATCACCCGCAAGCGCCGCCACGGCATGGGCTTCCTGGGCCTGGGCAGCACCGTGACCATGCTGCGCATGAAGTACGGCTCGCCGGAGTCCTGCGAATTCACCGAAGCCGTGTCCCGCGACATGGCGGTGGCCGGCTGGGAAGTGGCGCTGGCGCTGTCCGAGGAGAAGGGCCCGGCCCCGATCATGGACGAGGACTTCACCGTCACCGCCGAGATGCTGCGCAAGCGCCCGGAGATGGCGCAGGACGGCTGGAGCCTCGGCCAGACCATCAAGGGCCGCCTGCTGCACGCCAAGTACTCGCGCTACATGCAGCGCGTGGCCACGGTCGCCCCGGCTTTGGTGACGGAACTGTCCGAAAAGGGCGCGCGCTTCACCCACCACAGCTCGATCGCGCCCACCGGCACGATTTCGTTGAGCCTGGCCAACAATGCCTCCAACGGCATCGAGCCCAGCTTTGCGCACCACTACAGCCGCAACGTGATCCGCGAGGGCAAGAAGTCCAAGGAAAAGGTCGACGTGTTCTGCTTCGAGCTGCTGGCCTACCGCACCCTGGTCAACGCCGGGCGCCATGCCACACTCGTCCGACGAGGCCAGCCGCCTGCCGGATTACTTCATCTCGGCCGACGACATCACGCCCAAGGCGCACGTGGATATCCAGGCCGCCTCGCAGAAGTGGATCGACTCGTCGATCTCCAAGACCGCGAACGTGCCCACGGACCACCCCTACGAGGAGTTCAAGGACATCTACATGTACGCCCACAAGCAGGGC
The DNA here is from genome assembly GCA_963707625.1 of uncultured Gammaproteobacteria bacterium. GTDB lineage: Bacteria > Pseudomonadota > Gammaproteobacteria > Xanthomonadales > Xanthomonadaceae > Arenimonas. The sequence goes on along the minus strand of CAVPQV010000001.1, from coordinate 262,234 downwards.
CTGAAGGGCTGCACCACCTTCCGCTTCAACCCGGCCGCCTTCCAGGGCGTGCTGGTGAAGGAAACCGACCTGGAGAACACCACCTACCGCTTCGAGCTCGAGGACGGCACGGTGGTCGAGGCCCGGGGCAACGAGGAAATCGAGTACGACGGCGAGCTGCACTGCGCCGCCAACCTGTTCGATGCTTTGAAAGAGGGTTACTACGGAAAATTCTGAGCCGGAACCTTCGGCTCGCGGCTCGCGGAGTTTTTATCTGACCTGAATTTGTTCACTCCCGAGCAGGAATATTCAGCGTAAGCTCGCATCGCGGTACTGTTTTCCACGTTCCACCCACATCTCTTACGAGGAGAGGTTTCAATGGCCAGCAACAACGGAATAGGCGGCACGCTGTCGAACGCCGCGGATACGGTGACGTCTGCCGTGTCGAACGCCGCGAACGAAGTCAGCAAGACGGCAAAGAAAGTCAGCAAGCGCGTGGCCAAGGCCACCGCGCCGGCACGCAAGAAGGTCGCCAAGGCCGCCAAGTCGGCGAGCGACGCGGTCAGCGGTGCAGTCGCCAACGCGCGCAAGCGCGTCGCTGCGGCGGAGCGCAAGAAGAAGGCCGGCGGCAAGAAGAAGACCGCCAAGAAGGCTGTCGCCAAGAAGGCCACGCGGAAGGTCGCCAAGAAGACGGCGCGCAAGTCGCCGAAGCGCGTCGCCGCCGGCAAGAAGGCAGCCCGCACGGTGAAGGTGAAGAAGGCCGTCAAGGCGGTCAAGAAGGTCGCCCGCAAGGCCGTCCGGGCCGTGAAGAAGGTCGTCCGCAAGGCGCCTGCGAAGAAGTCGGCGGCGAAGAAGTCGGCCCGCAAGGCTCCGGCCCGCAAGCCGGCGGCGAAGAAGTCCGCCCGCAAGTCTCCCGCGCGCAAGACCGCGAAGAAGGCCGCGCGCAGGAAGTAAGCAGCACCGTTACACGCGTTCGAAGTGAGACCAAATCAAAAACAGTTGTCCCGATTGTTATGCAGGACCCCCTCCCCGGCGCTTCGGCCCGGGGAGGACTCTGGGCACGGACGCCCAATTCCCCTCAAGCACCGCCGCCCTGTAGGAGCGGCTTTCAGCCGCGACTAGAATCCAATGGCCATCAAGATCAACAAGAAAATCAAGTCCTACAGCGTCGGTCAAGCCGGAAGACACCGCTGCCGCTGCCGCTGCTGCCGCCGCCCCGGTCGCCCGATCGGCACCCAGGCCGCGATGCCCTTCGCCGGCGCCGACATCATCCACATGCACGAGAAGATCGAGCGCCCCGACGTGCTGGTCGGCTCCACCTACAAGATCAAGTCGCCGCTGGTCGAGCACGCGATGTACGTGACCATCAACGACATCGTGCTCAACCCGGGCACCGAGCACGAGCTGCGCCGTCCGTTCGAGGTGTTCATCAACTCCAAGAACATGGACCACTTCCAGTGGATCGTGGCGCTGACCCGCATCATGAGCGCCGTGTTCCGCAAGGGCGGCGACGTCACCTTCCTGGTGGACGAAATGAAGGCGGTGTTCGACCCGCGCGGCGGCTACTTCAAGGCCGGCGGCGTGTACATGCCGTCGATCGTGGCCGAGATCGGCAGCGTGGTCGAAGAACACCTGAAGTCGATCGGCATGATCGTCGACCCCGAGCTGCAGCGACGCCCAGCGCGCGCTGATCGCCGAGAAGCGCGCTGCCTACGAGAACCGCGGCAAAAAAAAAGTCTGAAGCCACTGCCCCTGACCGGGGACATGGCCGGGCCATGCGCTGACGAGGCGGTGCCGGTCACCGGCGACGGCGCCTCTGTTCCCGCCCAGCGCCACCATGTGCTACAAGTGCAACACCAAGGCCACTGGTGCTGATGGACGGCTGCGCAGACCTGCCTGAATTGCGGTTACAGCAAGTGCGGATAGCGAGTTTCGGCTGATGTGCCACTTGCTGTCTGTTGTGGGAAGCATCGAAACGTTAGAGTCGAAGCAAACAGTCGTTAGATTGAGATCCCGGTTCGTTGGATCCCGTTCCATGAGGCGATAGATTCGGCTCGTGGACGAATCCGCACTACTTGTCCGGGATCTCGGGACAAAACCTGTCTAGTTGCAGCCCGATTCTGCGACCCTATGGCGGTGCCTTCGTGGCTGCTTTGGGCGACTTACAGCCGTCCTCCTGGGCACCGGACCGTGGCGTGGTAGTAGATGCCGTGTGCTCTTCGATTTTCGGCTATTTCCGGTTCATGGGTCCAAATTCGGCTACGATCGCTCAATTCAGCGACACAATCTGAGAGTCCAAATGCTTCGTCGCCCCCTTCTCCTCGTGTTGATTCTGACCTTGGCGTTGAAGCCGAGTGCGTCAATGGCCATCGCAGCGTCCAAACCGGTGGCATGGCTGGTCGGTTTTTGGGCCCAAATTGTTGATGAGGACGGACGCCCGTTGGACGACACCATCGAGTTTCGCGGGAATGGAACCGCGGTGCACTATTCACCGGCGTGCGAAGTGGTTGCGACCACGAACTACCACGTTAAAGGACACATGGTCTTTGTCACCGCGCAAGTGCGCAAGGGGTTCATTTCGGTCGTGTACGTCCCCAATGAGGCGCACACACAATTGACCATGACCTCGCCGCGCACCGCCAACAACGCCCTCTACGAGCGCCGCCATGCCCGTTGCGTTCCCGTGGACGTCTAGGGAGTGCTATTGCAGTACGCCAGCGCGGCAGGAGCTTTAGCCCAAGCAGCGCCGAGCGAATAGCGCGCTCCAGTCTCGAGCGGCAGAGCGTCTACAGTCAGACTGACCCGTCCCTTGCAAAACCGCGCCCAGACTTCGCCTCGACCCGGGGTAGCGCTCTGCTTGTCCAACTTCCAGCCGCGAGGAGGAAGAGACTCAACGTACCACCCGACCACTGCCTGAGGCTTCTCCGGCGCAAAGTAGTGACGCGTAACCGTGATTTGTGTCGCCCGATCAATCACGGCAGTGGCGTCCATGGGAGCATGGCCCTCGCGCACATCGACACTCGCGAGTTCATGTGCAAGCTTGTCCGGAGGCACCCTAGTGGCGTCGACACCACCAATCAAGGCAACGACCTCCTCGCGCCAAATTGCGAGGAGGCCGAAAGCCAGCAGAACGAAACCCGTCCAAAGAATGTTGTTGGCCGTTTTCGACATCAGTGAGCAAGAAAGTCGAATTGGGCTACAGGAGTATTAACCGACACGGGCGTAAATCCGCCGCCCAGGCCGAATCCTGCTTCATTGGCGGTGCCGTTCGCGTTCCAGCTCTTGCCGCCACCTACCAGGAAGAACCCGGATACGCCGGTACTCCCACCATTGACGTAGCCGTCGATGTCGGCATTGTCTGGCGGGCACCCGTCTTTTGGCTTTACCTCACCGGCAGTAACTGACCAGCCGACCTTCTTCTGTGCCGGGTTGCCTTTGCTCACGCCGCCACCGAGGTACACGGTGCCACTGCGTGTCACGGTCACCGAGAAGGTGCCAACGTAATAATTGACGTTCAAATGATAGAAGTCGGATCCAGTGCGTGTCGGTTGCTGCCCCAACCCTGCGTGCTGGTGGATCAACGTCCAATCGTCTAGCCCCCGAGGGTCGGTGCGTTGCACCGGATTTCCGGACGCATAGGCGTAGGGGTTAGTACTCGGAGTGAGGCCAACCGGGTCCATCTGCACATAGCGACCCGTAGATGCGTCGTAGTCTCGAAAATAGTTGTGCCAAAGCTTGGTCTCGTCGTCGAAATACTGGCCCGGCAAGCCCAAGTTAAGCCCGCCGATTGTGTCCGTCGTCACTACCCGATCGAACGCGAAATTCGTCGCTGCCCACACCACGCTCTGGTTGAGGTTAGTCACAATTTCCGGGCGGCCGAGTTGGTCGTTGTGCACGAAATACGGTTGACCGCCTCGCACAAATCCTTGGAGGGCGCCGTTGCCGCGAACGTAGTTGGTCCAACCGCCGGTCGTAGAGTATTCGGCAAGCAAGTATCCGTCCGGGGCATAGATGAATCGCGATGTGCTTGACGGGCCAACCTTGCTTACTCGTTGACCTAGAGCATTCACCAAGTAGGCCGTGGTCACGCTCTGACGAGCACTACTTACGATCCGGCCCCACGCGTCGTAATCAAAGCCAACTGCCGCGCCATCGGCACCGGTAAAACCCGTGCTGTCGCCGGCGCTGTTGTGGGTCCAGACGCGGGTCAAGCCCGGTTTGGAGGCTGACAGGAGTCTATTGCCAAGAGTGTCGTAAGTGAATGCAGTCGTGATTCCGGACTTTAGATGGGAAGCCCGGTTTCCGTTCGCATCATAAGTGAAAGACTCGGCGCCGCCTCCAGGGGACGACGAACTCAACAAGCGGTCGAGCTCATCGTACGTAAACGCCTGGCTCTGACCGCTCGGACGGCCATTGGTGATTCCGGTAAGGCGATTATTAGCGTTGTAAGCGAAGGTCAAGCTCTGAACTAATCCGCCGCCGCCGCTGAATGCCGAGAGCCCGGTCAGGCGGCCATCGGTGTCGTAGCTCGCACCCGAAATCAGACCATTGCCCATGGACTGACTCGCGATCGCACCGAACGGCTGATAGCGCATGTTGTTGGCGATTAACTGCGTCGAACCGTTAATGCGTATCGAGGCAGACTGAAGCTTGCCGTCGGCGTGGCCGAATGTGGCGCGCTGCCCATCAGGATAGGTAGTTGAGTTGAGTTGATCCGAACGGTCATAGCCAAATGCCGTTGTGTAAGAGTTTCCAGCGATTACATGTTGATGTCCATCCAGAACTGACCCACTTAGGGGCCTAATTTCCATCCAAAACTGACCCACCTGACCTCACTACCCTGAGCAATCTTTGCGCAGGGGATAAATGGAGTGATCAATGTGGGCATGTTGGCCAAGATTCGGCGGATGCACTTCCGCGACAAGTTGTCGCTGCGCGAGATTGCCAAGCGCAGCGGCTTATCCCGCAACACCCTGCGCCGCTGGCTGCGGCAGCGAGACGTGACCGAGCCGGTGTACCCGTCGCGGGTCAGCCCCAGCATCCTGGACCCCTACCGCGAGCAGTTGGAAGCGTGGCTGCGCACCGACAGCCACCGGCCCAAGCGCGACCGGCGTACCGCACGGGTACTGTTCCAGCACCTGCAGGCCCAAGGCTATCCCGGCGGCTATGGCCGGGTGGCGGCGTGCGTGCGCCGTTGGCACGTCGCCGGCGGCGCCATTCCCCATCGCTCCGCGTTTGTGCCACTGCGCTTCGGACCCGGCGAGGCCTTCCAGTTCGACTGGAGCTGCGAGTACGCGGTCATCGGCGGCGTGCGCAAGCGGCTGGAGGTGGCGCACGCGAAGCTGGCCGCGAGCCGGGCGTTCCTGGTGGTGGCCTATCCGATGCAGAGCCACGAGATGTTGTTCGATGCCCATGCTCGCGCCTTCGCCGCATTCGGCGGCATCCCGCGCCGCGGTATCTACGACAACATGAAGACCGCAGTGGATCGGGTTGGCCGCGGCAAGGAGCGCGTCGTCAACGCCCGCTTCCAGGCAATGTGCGGGCATTACCTGTTCGAGTCGGAGTTCTGCAATCGCGCCGCCGGCTGGGAGAAGGGCATCGTTGAGAAGAACGTGCAGGACCGGCGCCGGCAGCTGTGGACCGAGGCCGGGCAACGGCACTGGCCCGATCTGGCGACACTCAATGCGTGGCTGGCGACCGAGTGCCGGGCGGCGTGGGACGTCATGGCCCACCCGGACTGGCCGGAACTGACCATCGCCGAAGTCTGGGAGAACGAGCAGCCGCAGTTGATGCCCAACCCCGAGCCCTTTGATGGTTACCTGGAACAGCCGGTGCGGGTGTCGGCCACAGCGCTGATCCACTTCCAGCGCAATCGCTACAGCGTCCCGACCCAGGCCGCGCACCGGGTAATCAGCCTGCACATCTATCCCTTCGAACTGGTGCTGGTGGCCGAAGGCCAGGTGCTGGCGCGGCACGCCCGCTGCTTCGAGCGCTACCAGACCCAGTACGACTGGCAGCATTACATCCAGGTGGTGCAACGCAAGCCCGGTGCGCTGCGCGACGGCGCGCCGTTTGCCCAGATGCCAGCGCCGCTGCGGTCCTTGCAACACCACCTGTTGCGGCGGCTGGGCGGCGATCGGGTGATGGCGCAGGTGTTGGCGGCGGTACCGGTGCACGGGCTGGAGGCGGTGTTGGTGGCGGTCGAGCTGGTGCTGGAGTCGGGCGTGCCCAGCGGCGAGCACGTGCTCAATGTGCTGGCGCGGCTCAACGAGCCGGTGGTCAGCGTCGAGAGCGTGGTCACCGGGCTCGACGCTGACCCACGAGCCGCAGGCCAACGTCGATCGGTACGACGCGTTGCGGCCCGCGATTGCCGCGGAGGTGCGCCATGTCTATTGAGCTGATTGCGCGCCTGCGCCAGATGAAGTTGCATGGCATGGCGGCGGCGTGGCCGGAACTGGCCGCCAAGGCCCGGCAGCGCGAGCTCGATCCGGAGCAGTGGTTCGGCGAACTGCTGACCGCCGAGAGCGCCGAGCGTGAGGTCAAGTCGCAGGCCAACCAGATGAAGGCGGCGCGCTTCCCGGCGCACCGCGACCTGGTCGGCTTCGACTTCGCCTACAGCCGGGTCGACGAAGCGCTGGTGCGCCGCCTGCATGGCGGTGAGTTCCTGGACAGCGCACAGAACGTCGTTCTGATCGGCGGGCCCGGTTCCGGCAAGACCCACCTGGCCACAGCGATTGGTATCGAGGCCGTGCAACGCCATCATCGGCGCGTTCGCTTCGTGTCGACGATCGAACTGGTCAACGCGCTGGAGCAGGAGAAGGCCGCAGGACGGCAAGGTCAGATCGCCTTGCGCTTGGGCTATACGGATCTGGTCGTTCTCGACGAGCTTGGCTACTTGCCCTTCAGCCAGGCTGGCGGCGCCTTGCTGTTCCACCTGCTGTCGAAGCTATACGAGCGCACCAGCGTGCTGATCACCACCAACCTGAGCTTTACCGAATGGGCCAGCGTGTTCGGCGACGCCAAGATGACCACGGCCTTGCTCGACCGACTTACCCATCACTGCCACATCGTGGAAACCGGTAACGAGTCCTGGCGCTTCAAGACCAGTTCGGCGGCAGCCACGACACGGCGGCGAACTGCCACCCCAAAGACAGGAGAAAAAACGACAGCCAAGAGCGACTTATCCACAACCGAGTAGCTACACTACGCAAATCGAGGGTGGGTCAATTTTGGTTGGAAACCCTGGGTCAGTTTTGCGTGGAAATCAACAAACGCTCTCTAAGCGACTCAGACGGTCCGACCTTTCAACGCTACCCACAGGTCTGGCGCAACGCGGCCGGCCTTGACGCGCGCTTTCGTCGCTCAGTTGGCTGTAGCCAGAGCTGCTTCGGATACGTAGCAAGGTGCCCTCGTGGCCGAGAACCCCGCGTCCGCTCCGCTACCCTGGATTCGCCACTACGGGTCGGTGCCGGCGCAGCTCGACTATCCGGAGCGCACGCTTTATCAGATGATCGCCGCGACGGCAGCGCGCGTACCGGAAGCGATCGCCTGGGATTTCTTCGATCGTCGCAGCAGCTACCGCCAGTTGCTCGCCGACATCGATGCCTGCGCCAATTCGCTGGCGGCGCTTGGCCTGGGGCGTGATGAGCGCTTGCTGATCGCGCTGCCGACCACGCCGCAGGCGGTGATCGCCTTCTACGCGGCGAACAAGCTCGGCGCGGTGCCAGCCCTGATCCATCCGCTGTCCACGCCGCCGGAAATTACCCACTACCTCGATGCCACCGGCGCCGAACTGTTGTTGACGCTGGACGCGTTTTATCCGAACGTCGCCGCCGCGCAGCCCAAGCGCCCGCTGCGGCGGGTCCTGCTGGCGCGCATCGGCGACAACCTGTCGCCCTTGCAGCGCGCCGGCTTCTGGTGGCGCAAAGGCCGGCACATCGCACCAGTCCCTGCGAATGCCAATGTGCTTTGGTGGCGCGATCTCATGCGCGCGCCACATGCTGCCGTCGCCGCCGCCGAGCGCGGCACCGATGCGCCGGCGGCGATCCTGTTTTCCGGCGGCACCACCGCGCTGCCCAAGGGCATCGTCCTGTCCAATCGCAACTTCATTGCCCAGGGCATGCAGGCCACGACCTGGGGCGGCATCCATGGCGGGGATTCGATCCTGGCGATCCTGCCGGTCTTCCACGGTTTCGGCCTCGGCGTGTGCGTCAATGCGGCGCTGATGACCGGGGCGACCTCGATCCTGGTGCCGACCTTCGATGCTGCCGGCGTCGCGCGGCTGATCGAGCGCAAGCGCCCGAGTTTCCTGGTCGGCGTGCCAACCTTGTTCGCCGCGCTGACGCGCGATGCCGGCCTGGCGAAAGCCGATCTTTCCTTCCTGCGCGCCGCTTTCTGCGGCGCCGACACCTTGCCGCGCCCGGTCAAGGAAGGCTTCGAGGCACTGGTGGCCAAGGCCGGCGGCCGCGTGCACCTGCTCGAAGGCTACGGCCTCACCGAAGCGGTCACCGGCATCATGGCGATGCCTGTCGACCAGTACCGGGAAGGATCGATCGGGATCCCGTTTCCCGACATGCACGCGAAAATCTGCGCGCCGGGCAGCGAAGACGAGGTGCCGGTCGGTACCGAGGGCGAGATCTGCATCGCCGGGCCGGCGCTGATGATCGGCTACCTGGATGATCCGGAAGCCACGCAGCTGGCGCTGCGCCGTCATGCCGATGGCCGGCTCTGGCTGCACACCGGTGACCTCGGCCGGCAGGACGCCGACGGTTTCTTCTATTTCGGCGTGCGCCTGAAGCGGATGATCAAGTCCTCGGGTTTCAACGTCTATCCAGCCCAGGTCGAGGCGGTGCTGGTCGAGCATCCGCTGGTGGCCGAGGCCTGCGTGGCCGGCGTTCCCGATCCCGAACAGATCGAGCGCGTGGTCGCCTGGGTGGTCCCGAAGGAAGCGATCGTCGACACCGACAGCAGCGCGCAGGTCCTGATCGCGCACTGCCGGGCGCAGTTGCTCAAGTGGTCGTGTCCGCGCGAGATCCACTTCTGCAGCAGCCTGCCGAAGACGCGCGTGGGCAAGATCGATTACCGTAGCCTGCAACAGCAGTATTCGGCCGGGGAGCAGACTCCAGGTGCGTGAGGACTTCGCAAACAGCGGTGGCGACCGCGTTGCCCAGGCACTGGCAGCGCAAGGCGTGCGCCAGATATTCACGCTGTGCGGCGGGCACATCGCGCCGATCCTGGCGGCGGCCAAGGCGCGCGGCATCGCCATCATCGACGTACGTCACGAGGTCAACGCCGTATTTGCCGCCGACGCGCAGGCGCGACTGAGCGGCATCCCCGGCGTCGCCGTGGTGACAGCCGGCCCGGGCGTGAGCAACGCCATCACCGCGCTCAAGAACGCGCAACTGGCGCAGTCGCCACTGATCCTGATCGGCGGCGCGGCGCCCACGGCCTTGCAAGGTCGCGGTGCGTTGCAGGACATCGACCAGCGCGCGCTGGTCGCCCCGCACGTCAAAGCCTGCAGGCGTGTGCGCCGCGTCGCGGATCTCGGTCGGGCCGTGACCGACGCGTTCGCCCTGGCACAGGAGGGCGTGCCCGGCCCGGTGTTCGTTGAATGCCCGGTGGACCTGCTGTACGACGAAGCCACCATCCGGCAGTGGTACGCGGACGCGAGCGCCCGCGGCAATGCGCCGGCGGCGATCGCGCAACGCTGGTACCTGCGCCGCCACGTCAGCCGCATGTTCGCCGGCAACGACGACACCTCGGTGGCTCCGGTTGCGCTCGTCAAGCCGCCGGAGCCGGGCTCGGGCGACGTAGCACGGGCCGCGGCCGCGCTGCTGCGCGCCGAGCGCCCGCTGCTGCTGGTCGGCAGCCAGGCGCTGGTGGTTTCTGCGCAGGCGAAAGCAACCGCTGCCGCCGTGGCCGCGTTGGGCATGCCGGTGTATCTGTCGGGCATGGCCCGCGGCCTGCTCGGGCGCAAGCATCCCTTGCAATGTTTCCATCAGCGTCGGCAGGCGTTGCGCGAGGCTGACTGCGTGGTGCTGGCGGGCGTGCCCAGCGATTTCCGTCTCGACTACGGACGCCACGTGCGGGCCAGTGCGACGCTGATCGCCGGCAACCGCAGTCGGCGCGAAGCGAACATGAATCGCCGACCCGACATCAGCGCGATCGGCGATGCCGGCCGCTTCCTGGCACTGCTCGCCGCGCAGCTGGCCGGGAAAGTGCAGCGACCGACGTGGTTGCAGTCCCTGCGCGACCGCGACGACGAACGGGAGCAGGAGATCGAGCAGGCGGCGGCGGTGCCGGGCGAGCATGTCAATCCGGTGGCGCTGTTCCGCGAGATCGATCGCGTCGCCAGCGACGATGCGATCTTCATTGCCGACGGCGGCGATTTCGTCGCTACGGCCGCCTATACCCTGCGTCCGCGCCGCCCGCTCAGCTGGCTCGATCCCGGCGTGTTCGGCACGCTGGGCGTGGGCGCCGGCTTCGTGCTCGGCGCCGCCGGCAGCCGTCCGGCGGCCGAGCGCTGGCTGATCTGGGGCGATGGCGCCTGCGGCTTCAGCCTGGTCGAGTTCGACAGTTTCGTCCGCCATGGCATCGCGGTGATCGCCGTAGTCGGCAACGACGCCGGCTGGACACAGATCGCGCGCGAGCAAGTCAAGATGCTCGGCGACGACGTCGGCACCGTGCTGGCGCGCACCGACTACGATCGTGTTGCCGCCGGCCTGGGCGCCGAAGGCATCCTGGTGCGAACCCGGGCCGAAGTGCCGGACGCACTGGCGAAGGCACAGGCCCTTGCCCGCGCCGGTCGACCGGTACTGCTCAATGTCTGGTTGGATCCGAGCGGATTCCGGGACGGTTCGATCTCGATGTAGCGGGTTACGCCAGAGTGCAGACGCGGTTGCGTCCCTCCCGCTTTGCCCGATACATGGCCCGGTCCGCAGCATCGACCAGCCGGTGCAGATCTTCATCGTCGGGCATGGACAGCGTGACGCCGAAGGACGCCGTGACGGGTAGGGGGTTTCCGTCCGGCGCGGCCATGGCCATCGTTTCCACCGCGGCACGCAGCCGCTCTGCAATCTCCAGCGCGGCCTGCAAGTTCGTGTCCGGCAGCAGCAGGCAGAACTCTTCACCGCCCCATCGCGCTGCGAGGTCGACCTGCCGCAGCTCACCTCGCAGCAACTCGCCGATCCGACTCAGCACGGCGTCGCCTGTCTCGTGCCCAAAGCGGTCGTTGATCGACTTGAATCGATCGATGTCGAGCAGGATCAGGGCCAGCGGCTGACCGCTGCGACGCGCGCGCGCCAACTCGTGACCTGCCAGCTCCAGCAGGTGACGGCGGGTCGCTAGGCCGGTCAGCGTGTCGGTCGATGCCAGCTGCTCCAGGTGCAGCTTCTGTTGCTGGCGTTCACTGATGTCCACGAACGACACGATGACCTGCTGCAAGCTGCCGTCCTGCCCGATCGCCGGTACCGCGTCGACCAGCGCCCAGCGGATCGGTTCCGATTCGGCGACGTGGATTCCAACCACGTAGTCGCGCAAGGCCCGTCCGCTCCGGATGACGCGGCTTGCCGGGAACTCGTCGACCGGCATGGGCGAACCGTCCTCGCGGACGAAATGCCACGCAGGGTCGATCGTCGTGCGACCCACCATCTGATCCCGGGTCAGTCCAAGCAGGTTCGCCGCGCTCGGATTGGCGAACTCGATCGATGAATCGGCTGCATGCATGACGACGGCCGTCTGCACATTGTCGATCAGCAGTCGCAGCTGCTGTTCGCTGTTGCGCAGTGCCTGCGTGGTGGTGGACAGTTGCAGCGTGAGCAGGCGCATGTGCCGCGCCTGGGCCACGGTGCCGGCGATCAGGACGGCGAACGTGACCACCGCTGCGTCCAGGCCTGCAACCACTCGCGCCGGCAGCCCGAGCGGCAGGGCGAGCGCATGCGAGGCCAGCAGGCCGAGCCCGGCCGCGCCGACGCCGACGCTGCTCGCCAGCCAGGGCTGCTCGATCCAGGACGCGACGCGTCCGACCTCGCGGGTCGCCAGGATGATTGCCACGCCGAGGACCACCAGGGTGATCGCGGTCAGCAGGGCCATGCGCGTGAGGCCGGCCCACTCGAAGGCGGCGGTCAGATCAAACGCGTAGCCGAGCGCCGCCGCCAGGCCGAACGCGGTGGTCAGTGCCGCCAGCAGGGCGGAGATGCTCAATGCCCAGATCCGCGACTGTCCCGGCGCCAGGGTCGCTAATCCCATCGCAGCCAAGAGCAGGGCGAGGGCGGTGTTCGGCGCCATCCGTCCCGGATACGGGAGCGTTCGTCCGGCCACGAACAACTGATCGACCGGCATGCTCCGCTCGAGCAGGTATTCGAGAAGAGTCAGCCCCGCCAGCGCCAGCATTGGCACGATGGCCGCCAGTGCCCAGCGGGGATGGCGTCCGAGGGTTAGCAGCAGTCCTGTCCCGCCCAGGATGAAGCACAGTCCGGCGTTGAAGCGCACGGCGGATGACTCCGGCACCAGCCGGGTGGCGTCCTGGATGCCGAGCACCCACAGCGCGCAGACCACGGTGCCGACGAGAATGACGGCCACGGCGGCCAACACCGCGGTGCGGCGCTGGGGAGCTGGATGTTGCCTTGGGTCCATGCGGACCTCGGATCGATAGGCTGCCTGGTTCCAACATGGTCGAACGACTGGCGTCGGGCCTTGATCAGGATCAAGGGCACGTCCTCATCGCGTTTGCGGCGCTTAACGGCTATCCGGGGCCAACTCGACCCGATCCCGCCCGGCATGTTTGGCCGCATACAAGGCCGCATCGGCTCGAGAAAGCAGCGTCTCCGCCGACTCGACGCCTCGATGCGCCGCCACGCCTGCGGAAAACGTCACCTGGCGGCTCGGAAGCAACCTGTTCCGAACGCCCGCCCGCAACCGCGCCAGCACCGGTTGCGCGCTACCGGGCGTGGCGCCGGGCATGACCAACAGGAACTCCTCGCCGCCCCAGCGTCCGAGCAAATCGCCGTCACGCAGCAGGCGCTTCGCCACGTCGGCAAATCCCTTCAGTACCTTGTCGCCGGTGGCATGTCCGAGCGTGTCGTTGACTTGCTTGAAGTTGTCGAGGTCGAGCATGGCGATCGTCACAGGCAGTATCCCGCGTCGTGCATGGGCGGTGCTGGTCGCCAGCGCGTTGAGCATGGCGCGCCGGTTGGGTAGCCCGCACAGGCCCTTGCCCGCGCCGGTCGACCGGTACTGCTCAATGTCTGGTTGGATCCGAGCGGATTCCGGGACGGTTCGATCTCAATGTAGCAGGGTAGGCTATCGGCAACATGAGCGCGCCCTGCCGGGGCAGCGCCCCCAGCACCCGGACCATCCCGCCGAAGGCATGCGCCAGTTCGGCGAACAGGGTGGCGTAGCCATCGCGGGCTGACTCGGCGACGCCGTGGTATGCGCCGCAGCCAAGAGTGCTGAAGTAGTCGGGGCCGACGTTGCGCCGTTCGGCCAGGCGCGGATAACGGCCCGCAATCAGCAGGCAGCGGTCGCCGACATCGCGCAGCGCATCGGCGCGGGCGTGGCCGCTGCGCTCGGACGCGGCCAGCCAGTCGAGCGCGAGCACATGCGCCGCCAGCGCGCCGTCGCGCAGGTAGCGCATCAGCACGAACACCAGGTAGCTCTGCACGGACTCGCCGAGTTCGATGCCGGCGTGGCTTTCGCCGTCACGCACCAGATCCTGCCAGAGTGCGAGCTGCGGACCTTCGCGCCAGTCGGGGGGCATGCCGCTCTCCGCATCGAAATCGGGTTGCTACTCGTGTAGCAGTTGCATGCGGGCAAGAGAAGTCAGCACTCGCAGGGCTTGGCTGCCAGCGATCAGATTTCCCACTGGAACACGTCCTCGACGCCAACCCCGAACGCGCGCGCCAGCCGGAACGCAAGCTCCAGCGAGGGCGCGTACTTGCCCGCCTCCAGCGCGATGATGGTCTGGCGGGTCACGCCCGCTGCGCGCGCGAGCGCTTCCTGCGTCATCTCCCCATGCTCGAAGCGCAGGCGACGGATGTGGTTGCCGATCGGCGTGCCGGTCACGGCCGCCGGTCCCGCCAGTGCGACACGGCGATCACCGCGTACTCGGCGATGGAACCCCAGATCACCGCGAACACCAGCAGGTGTGCGATCACGATGTGCGTGGCCCACTGCAGCTTCCAGGCGGGCGACAGGCCGATCATCGCCGCAATGCCGAACACCGCGGCCACCGTGGCGCCACGGCCCCAGCCGGCAGCGCGCACCGCGATCTCGCGGTCGCGTTCGTCCTCGAGCACCTTGCCTTTCCAGCGCCACTCGAGCACCTGCGACACCACCGCCCAGGCGATCACCAGCAGCGCGATGTTGGTGCCGATCCTGCCCAGGTCGCGGTAGTCGCCGACGGAGGCGATCACGTCGCTCTTGGTGAACAGGTAGCCGGCGACCAGCAGGCTGAAGGCCAGGCCGATCCAGGCCTTCCATTCGCCGGGCGACACGGTCTCTTCCAGTTCGCCGCGCGGGGCGACGGAGATGCCATGGATCGCCGCCCACGCGGTCAAGGCGGCCAGGCCAATGCCTAAGCCGCCGAGGTCGATGCCAAGAAGCTTCTCCGGGCCGGCCAGCAGTATCCAGAACGCCACGATCGCCACGCCCACCAGACCCGCCAAACCCCATTTCGGCCAACGCATTGGTACTCTCCACATGACTATATGTACTGTGAAGCTTACATTCGTTGACGGGAATGTCAAGTGGACATTACATCTGGCCGCTGCGATCTACAGGCAGCGGCGGGTGGCCGCGAGGGCGCCCAGCGCGAGGGCGTCGGCGAATCCCGCGGCGAAGCCGGCGGAATGCGCGCGCCGCCAGGCCAGCAGCGCGCTCGCCAGTACCGCAGCAGCCACCATCCACTCCAGCGCAAGGCCGGTGAGCAGATGCAGCGCCGGCGCCAGCAGCAGCGGCAGCAGCACCGCTACGATGCGCGCCGCGCGCAGCCGTCCCGCGAGCACGCCGTCCAGGCCTTCGCGCCATGCCGACAGCAACACACCGGCCGCCGGCCGCATCGTCGCGCGCCGGTGCACGATCGAGCCGACCAGCTGCGAGAGCCACAGCAGGTGCACCGCAATGCCGGCGACGAGGAACGCGGCTTCGCCGCCGTGCATCGCATTGAACATGCCGGTCGCGAGCATCAGCATGGAGTAGAGCGCGATGCCCGCATTGAGCCGCCGGCGCAGCGCACGCACGGGCCCGGCCAGCGCCGCCGGCAGTTCGATCGGATCTGCATCCGGCGTCCAGCTTTCGTTCGCAACCGCCGCTTCGAAGTGCTCGCTGGCGGCGAAGGCGTCCTCGGCCTGCTGCCAGCTGCGTCCCGCCGCCTCGAGCAGGAAGCGCTGGAAGCCGCGCGAACCGGCGTAGCGCTGCGACAGCCACGCCGCCAGCGCCATGCCCAGCGGAATGCAGGCCAGGCCGAGCGCGAAATTCACCCACACCACGCTGGCAGGCACTTTCGGCAGCACGTCGACGCCGGTCAGCGCCTTCAGCGTCACCAGCAGCACGGGCCACCACAGCAGCACGGCGGTGAGCGCGATCCACTTGGCCATCCTGAGGCGGCGCGTGCGCAACGTGTCGAGGACCGCACGCACCTGCAGCAGCGGCGCGCCGAGGTCGAGCTGCGACAGCGCATACCACTGGCGCAGGTCGACGATGAACTGCGCGCCGACCACCGCCAGCAGCGCGCCGGACATCAGCGCATAGGGCCAGTCGCCCAGGTGCCGCAGGAAGAACACCAGCAGCGCCAGCAGCGCCGCGCCGCCGAGCGGCAGCGCCGCCATCAGCCAGCCCGAGTTCCGCCGGAAGGCCTGGTGCGTGCGCGCCGCGAGCGCCGCGCGGGTGGCTTCGATGTCCAGTTGCAGCGCCGCGTCCGCGCGCCGGTTCGCGTCCTGCCACCGGCCGCGCATCGCGTCCAGGTCCATGCCCATGTCCATGTCGCTCATGCCGTTGCTCCCTTGGCCGCGTTGTCGCGCTGCCATCTGTTCTTGATGCGGTTGATGCGGGTGCCGACGTTGCTGGCGCTCAAGCCCACCATCTCGCCGATTTCGTCCTGGCCGTAGCCTTCGAGGTAGAGCAGTACCAGCGCGCGGTCCACCGGCTCCAAGCGCGCGATCAGCTGGTGCAGGGCGCGCACTTCGTCGTCCTCGGCATCGAGCACGGCGTCGGCGCCGGCCAGTTCCATGCCGAAGTCCTCGATCGGCACCGCGTCGCGGATGCGGCGACCCTCGCTGCGGTGGAAGGAGATCGCCACGTTCATCGCCACGCGGTGCATCCAGGTGGCGAAACTGGCGCGGCCGTCGAAGGACGGAAACGCGCGCCACAGCTCGACGATCATGTCCTGGATCAGGTCGCCGCGATCCTCGCGGCGGGCGCAGTAGGCGTTGGCGACCTTGTACAGGATGCCCTTGTGCGCCTGCAGGCGTTGCAGGAACCCGGCGCTGATGTCAGCCGCTGACATGACTAGCTCCATGGGACGATCGGCAACATGGTGAATCTCCTGGCGGGGTGCGGCGGGCCGGGTGGCCCCTGCACCGTTGTTCGCCAGGCAGCCGGGAAAAATCACAGCCTGCCGCAGATTCGCGCCAATGGATGCGGATCGCACGTACCGGATTCATCCATCGTAGCGGCCGTCGACCAGGTGGGGAAGCGGTGTAACCTGTTGCGGGCAGAGCACTTTCCCTTCCCCCCGGTTCCTGCAGGTCACCGCCAGTGCGCGACGCATCGCCCTTTGCTCGCATCGATCTCAAGGCCTTCGCCAGTGATGTCGAAGCCCTGCATTCGGAGCTGAAGACCGACCTCGGCCGACCCGACTACGCGCACCTGCTGAAGATGATCCGGTGGTCGCGCATCAGCACGCTGCTTGGCTACGCGACGGCCTGGATCATGCCCAATCCGGTGTCGGCGCTGCTGATGGGCATCGGCAACATGGGCCGCTGGGCCAATGTCACGCATCCGGTGATGCACCGCGGCTACGACGCGATTCCCGGCGTGCCCGCGCGCCACACCAGCAAGGGCTACGCGCTGGGCTGGCGCCGTTACCTCGACTGGCTCGACTGGTTGCATCCCGACGCCTGGGCGCACGAGCACAACCAGTTGCACCACTACAACACGGGCCAGCAGGAAGACCCGGACATCGTCGAGCGCAACGCCTGGTTCATCCGCCACCGCCACATGCCGCGCGCCTGCAAGTGGCTGCTGGGCGCGCTGCTGTTGATGACCTGGAAGTGGAGCTACTACGCACCCAACACCTTCTTCGCGCTCAAGCAGCATCGCAAGATCCGCGCGCAGTCGCGCGAGCAGGCGCTGAAGGACCCGGTGCCGAGCATGGGCGCGGTCAAGCGCTGGATCATTCCGGGCGAAAAAGTGTGGCTGCCCGTCAACGCCTGGGGCGCGGAATACTGGCTGCGCTGCGTGCTGCCCTATGGCCTGTTGCGCTTCGGGCTGGTGCCTGCGCTGTTCCTGCCGCTGGGCAACGCCGCGTGGCTGGCGGTGCTGATCAACACGCTGCTGGCGGAAGTCGTGGCCAACGCCATCACCTTCCTGACCATCGCGCCCAACCACACCGGCGACGACCTTTATCGCTTCGACACGCGGCCGAAGAGCCGCGGCGAGTTCTACCTGCAGCAGTGCGCGGGCTCGGTGAACTACCCGGGCGGCAGCGACGCGCAGGATTTCCTGCAGGGCTACCTCAACTACCAGATCGAACACCACCTGTGGCCCGACCTGCCGCTGTTGAAGTACCGGCAGGCGGCGCCGCGGCTGAAGGCGATCTGCCGCCGGCACGGCGTGCCCTACATCGAGGAGAACGTGTTCCGGCGCTTCGGCAAGACCTGGTCGATCATGATGGGCGACAGCGACATGCTGCGACTGCCCGGCGCCCGGAGCGAGCCCTGCGCTCACTCGCTGACCCGTTCGCGCAGCAGTTGCGCCACCACCGGCTCCAGCGAGGTCAGCCCTGCCGCGCGGCCCAGGGTCAGCGCTTCCTGGTGCGGTGCGCCGCCGGTGATCCCGCAGTCGAGTGCGACCAGCGCGCCGACGCGGTTGGCGCTGGCGCAGTGCACCAGGGTGGCGCCTTCGGCGCGGGCCAGTTCGAGTTCGCGCGAGAAGCGTGCGGTGGTTTCCGTGGTCAGGTCCTGCGGGCCGGCGACCGGGATCGAGACGTAGCGCAGGCCGAGTCGCGCGACTTCCTGCGCCTCGTCGAATTCGACCGGCTCGTTGGCGGCGCGCAGGTTGATCACCGTGCGCACGCCGGCGGCGGCAAGGCTGGCGAGGTCGGAGCGCGAGGGCTGGCCGCTGGCGAACAACCCGGGGGCGCAAGGCTTGAGGTCATGCATGATGATGGTCTCCTGGAAGATGCCGTAATTTAGCATATGCTAAAATACTATGCAAGGAACGATGCCATGAAGCGCCCTTCCCGCCCATGAACGCCCGCGAGGCGCGGCTGCGCACGGCCTTCGCGCAGGAATGGGGACAGGCCGCCGCGGCGGAGCGGCGCGGCGAGTTCGACACGGCGTTCGCGCACCTGGAACGCGCGCACGTCCTTTCCCAGAACATCACCAGGCTGCACGTGCGCAGCCATCTGGGCATGCTGCACATCGGCTGGCGCCGGCGCGACTGGCGCGAGGTCGCGGCGCAGCTGCCGCGCATGGTCGCCGCCTCGCTGTTCTCGCGCCTGTGGGTGCCGATGGGCAATACCGGCGGCAGCAACGTCAACGCCTTCAAGCCGATGCCGATCCCGCCGGACCTGGCCGCGTTGTTGTCCGAGGACGTCGAACCGCGCGCCTAGTTCAGCTGCGTTCCGGGGTGCGGTGGCACACTGGGTCATGAGCAAGCGCACCCCGATTTCCGTACTCGACCTGGCCCCGGTGACCGAGGGCAGCGATCCGCCGCGCGCCTTCGCCAACGCGCTGGCGCTCGCGCGCCATGCCGAGCAGCTCGGCTTCAAGCGCTACTGGCTGGCCGAACACCACAACATGCCCGGCATCGCGAGCGCCGCTACCGCGGTGCTGATGGCGCACATCGCCGCCGGCACTTCCAGCATCCGCATTGGTGCCGGCGGCATCATGCTGCCGAACCACTCGCCGCTGCAGGTGGCCGAGGCTTTCGGCACGCTGGCGAGCCTGCACCCGGGCCGCATCGACCTGGGCCTGGGCCGCGCGCCCGGCACCGACCAGCCGACCATCCGTGCCCTGCGCCGCTACTTCGAAGGCGCCGACCGCTTTCCGCAGGACGTCGCCGAACTGCTGTCCTACTTCGAGCCGGCCAAGCCAGGCCAGCTGGTGCAGGCCGTGCCCGGCGCCGGCGTCGAGGTGCCGGTGTGGCTGCTTGGTTCCAGCCTGTTCGGCGCGCAGCTGGCGGCGGCGATGGGCCTGCCCTTCGCCTTTGCTTCGCACTTCGCGCCGGATGCGATGGACGAAGCGCTGGCGCTCTACCACCGCGACTTCCGGCCCTCGAAGCGGCTGTCGACACCGTACGCGATGCTGGCGCTCAACGTCGTCGCCGCCGACACCGATGCCGAGGCGCGCCGCCTGTTCACCACCCAGCAGCAGAGCTTCGTGCGCCTGCGCCGCGGCGCGCCGGGGCTGATCCCGCCGCCGATCGACGACATCGAGTCGTTCTGGTCGCCGGCGGAGAAGGCGGGCACGCAACGCGCGCTGGCCTGCGCGGTGGTCGGCGATACGCGCACCGTCGCGGCGGGCATCGAAGAGTTCATTGCGCGGCACCGCCCGGACGAACTGCTGGTGACCGCCAACATCTTCGACCACGCGGCGCGATTGCATTCCTTCGCGCTACTCGCTGACACGCAAAAGGACGGCACAAAACCACCAGCGTAGGCCTCGCGCCGGGACCTTGCCCGTGCCCCAAGTCACTCCCACCACATGCAGGCGAATTCGGCGCCGGGGTGGCGAAGGATCAAGGCTCGGAACGGATGGCAATCCGCCGTCCGCCGAAACGCAAGGAGCGATGCCATGAAACGCAAGTCTCTGGTTGCGATCGTCCTTCTCCTCAGCAGCGGCGCGGCACTTGCCGACGAGAAGATTCCCCTGGTGCAGGTCCGTGCCGACGCCCCCAACTCGCTGGTGCTTTCCTGCGCCGATCCGGGTGCCCGCGCCACCGATGTCGAGCGCGTGCTGCAGGTCAACGACCGCGCGCAGACGCGGGCGCTGGGCCACAAGCTCAAGGCCGCGGCGGCCGATGCCTGCAGCGCCGGCATCGACACCATCATCGTGAGTCGCGGCGCCAGCGGCCGCTCGCTGATCGCCAGTCCGGCCGCCGCCCGCTTCGAGAGCGTCGCCGCCAACTGATGCACTGCTCGCCTTGGGGATCGGCGCGCGACATGCTCGCGCGCCTGCCCTGCTAGAACCAGTCCCCATCCATCGCGTAGGCGCTGTCGTCGGCCCCGCGCAACAGCCGCGCCGCCAGTTCGATCTGCGGCAGCTCCGTGGCGAAGAAGAAGCGGCAGGCCTGCAGCTTGCCCCGATAGAAGGCCTGGTCGGAGGCGTTGGCGCCCGCCAGCGCGCGCTGCGCCAGCACCGCCGACTGCAGCCACACCCAGCCGATGCTCAGGTGCCCGAGCAAGCTCATGTAGTGATTGGCGTTCGCCAGCGCCAGGCGCACTTCGCCCGCAGCCATGCGCGCGCCGACCGCTTGCGTGGTCTCACCCGCCAGCTTCAGGCCCGCGGCCAGCTGCGCCGCCAGCTCGTGCAGCTCCGGCAGCGCCGACGCTTCCGCGCAACTGGCGCCGATGCGCTGCAGCAGCAGTTTCAGCGCCGCGCCTTCCTGCATCATCGCCTTGCGCCCGAGCAGGTCCAGCGCCTGGATGCCGTTGGTGCCTTCATGGATCGGGTTGATGCGGTTGTCGCGATAGCACTGCTCGACCGGGTATTCGCGCGTGTAGCCGTAGCCGCCGAGGATCTGGATCGCCAGGTCGTTGGCCTTCAAGCGAATATTCCGAGCCCCAGGCCTTGACGATGGGCGTGAGCATGTCGAGCAGCAGCTGGCTCTCGCGGCGCACGGCCGCGTCGGCGTCCTGTGCCATGTCCACCAGCATCGAGGCATGGAACCCGAGCGCCAGCGCGCCCTCGACCCAGCACTTCTGCTGCAGCAGCATGCGCCGCACGTCGGCGTGCTCGATCAGCGGCACCGGCTTGCGATGAAGGGTCCTTCTGGTCCGGGTGCCGGCCCTGGCGCCGCTCGCGCGCGTACTGCAGCGAGTGCAGGTAGCCGACGCTGCCCTGCAGCACCGCGCCCATGCCGACGCCGATGCGTTCCTCGTTCATCATGTGGAACATGTAGCGCCAGGCCCTGGTGCGGCTTCGCCGACCAGGAATCCGTGGCAATCGCCGGACTCGCCGAACTTCAGGAAGGTGTTGACGCTGCCGCGCTGGCCCATCTTGTGGTTGACGCCGGCCAGGCGCACGTCGTTGCGCTCGCCGCGCGCTGCCGTCGGCGTTGACGCGCCAGCGCGGCACGATGAACAGGCTGATGCCCTTCACCCCCGGCGGGCGCGCCGGCGATGCGCGCCAGCACCAGGTGCACGATGTTCTCGCCCAGCTCGTGGTCGCCGGCGGAGATCCACATCTTGGCGCCGCTCAGTCGGTAGCTGCCGTCGGCCTGCGGCGTCGGCGCGTGGTCGTGATGTCGGCGAGCGAGGAGCCGGCCTGCGGCTCGGACAGGCACATGGTGCCGTAGTAGCGGCCGTCGTGGATCGGCTGCATGTACAGGCGCTTCTGCTCCTCGCTGCCGTACACGGCGAGCAGGTTCGCCGCCGCGCGCGCCAGCGCCGGGTAGGCGACGGTGCCGGGGTTGGCCGCGGAAAACATCGAATCGCAGGCGGAAGCGATGACGAAGGGCAGCTGCATGCCGCCATCGGCGGCGTCCGCGAGCAGCGCGGCGAAGCCGGCCTCGCTATAGGCGTCCATGGCCTCGGCGATCTCAGGGATCAGCTCGACCTTGCCGTCCACCATCATCGGCTCGCACAGGTCGTTCTTGCGGTTGTGCGGCAAGAACTTCGACAGCGCGATCTGGTGCGCGAGTTCGATCGCGGCATCGAAGGTCTCGCGGCCGTGTTCGGCAAAGCGCGGGTACCGCGCCAGCCGCTCGACCTCGAGCAGCTCGTACAGCATGAAGTCCAGGTTGCGGCGGTCCAGCAGCGGGCTCGGGTTCAAGGCGGGGTCCTGGCATGGGAATCGGACGGCAAGCTTCGATTCTACTCACGCCCGCGTGGCGGGACGCCGCGGCGCGATGGAACTATCCTCGCAGCTTGCCGATCCAACCGGCGTCCGTTACAGGAATCCCCGTGGATACTCTCCGCCGCCCGCACTGGCCTTGGGTGCTGGCCTTGTCGCTCCTGCTCGGGCTGGCCTTCCAGGGCGCGCGCGACCTCTGGGATCCGGACGAGGGCCGCTACACCGATGTCGCGCTGCAGATGGTGGACAGCGGCGACTACCTGCTTCCGCGCCGCAACGACGATGCCATCCACGTTTCCAAGCCGCCGGTCACCTACTGGGCGATCGCCGGCAGCTTGCAGCTGTTCGGAAGCAGCGAGTGGGCGCTGCGCTTGCCGATGGCGCTGGCCTATGTGCTCACGGTGTTGATGGTGTTGCGCCTTGGCCAGCGATTCGTGCCCGGGCAGCCCTGGCTGCCGGCCCTGTTCTACGCCGCCAGCCCCGTGCCCTTCATCGCCGCGGGCGTCATCACCACCGACACGCTGCTCGCCTGCGCGGAGACGGCGGCGGTTCTCGCCTATGTCGAGCGGCGCTTCGGCGCGGGATCACTGCGCTGGCTCGACGCAATGTGGGTGCTGTTCGGCGTGGCCTTCATGGTCAAGGGGCCGCCGGCGCTGCTGCCGCTGCTGGCGATCGTTGCCTGGGAGCTGCGCCTGCGCAGCCGCGAGCTGCTGCGCCCGCTCGGCCTGCTGGCGGGGCTGCTGGTCGGCGCCAGCTGGTTTGCCTGGCTGCTGTGGCGCCATCCCGACCTGCTGTCCACCCTGGTCGGGCAGGAAGTCGTCGGGCGTGTAGCTTCGGCCGAGCTCGACCGCCACGGCCAATGGTACGGCGCCATCCTCGTGTACCTGCCGACGCTGGTCCTGGGCGCGCTTCCGTGGGCATTGTTCGCGCTCTGGCAACGCTTCCGTGCGCGGCCGCTCGCGCCCGCCACCGACAGTGCGTTCCTGTGGACCTGGCTGCTCGCGCCGCTGGCGGTCTTCGTGCTGGCCCGCTCACGCCTGCCGCTGTACCTGCTGCCGCTGTTCGTGCCGATCAGCCTGTTGCTGGCGAGTCAATTCGCGCATTGGCGGCCGACGCGCGCCTGGTGGCTGATGGTCGCGGCCTGGGTGGGACTGCTGCTGGCGGGCAAGGCCTGGGTCGCGCACTACCCTAGCAAACAGGACGCGCGGCAACTCGCGCGCGAGTTCGCGCAGGCGCTACCGGGCGCGCCGCGTGAGCTGGTGTTCGTCGGCACGAAGCCGCGTTACGGCTTGCGCTTCTACCTCGGCGCCGAGGTGGAAGCGGTCTCAATCGCCCCGAAGCCAACGCGTGGCTCGCGCCCGGACGACGATACGCTGGACCACGAATTCGGCGAAGCCGAGCCGGGCGTCCTGTACGTCGTGCCGGCCAACAAGCTGCAGGAGTTCCAGCAGGTCGCACTTCGCCACCGCATTGAATTACGCCAGGTTGCCACGGTGCGGAAACTGCTGATCTTCGAACCCGTCGCCGCCGTCGATCACTTCCCCGGGCGGCGCGGGCTGCAGTAGGCCGAGTGCAGGGCGGTCATCACGCCGAGCGCATGGCTTTCGGCGAGCGAGTAATAGATCGTCTGGGCTTCGCGCCGCGTGTTGACCAGGCCTGCGTCGCGCAGCACCGCCAGGTGCTGCGAGAGCGCCGACATGGACAGCTCGCCCGAGGCCTGCAACTCGGTCACGCTCGCCTCGCCCTCGACCAGCCGGCACATCACCAGCAGCCGCGCCGGGTGCGCCAGCGACTTCAGCAGCGATGCGGCCGAATCGGCGTGGCGCGTCATCTCGCGGAATGGCGCGTCGGGCGTGGCGGCGGTGGTGCTCTTGCGCGGCATGGTCGGTCGTGGACTCCTGGGCTCAGTTCATTCTGGCAATCGTCAGGCCGATTGCAAGGCCTGGTCGGTCCGCTTTGATTTCCAGCTCAGCAAGCTGAAGTAGAGCAGCGGGATCACCACCAGCGTCAGCACGGTGGAGACCAGGATGCCGAAGATCAGCGCGACTGCGAGGCCGTTGAAGATCGGGTCGTCGAGGATGAAGAAGGCGCCGCACATCGCCGCCAGCGCCGGTCAGCACGATCGGCTTGGCGCGCACCGCGCAGGCCTCGACCACCGCCTCGGCCGGCGCTGCGGCCGCCGGCCATCGCCTGGTTGATGAAGTCCACCAGCAGGATCGAGTTGCGCACGATGATGCCGGCCAGCGCGATCATGCCGATCATCGAGGTGGCGGTGAACTGCGCGCCGAGCAGGGCATGGCCGGGCATCACGCCGATCACGGTCAGCGGGATCGGCGCCATGATCACCAGCGGCACCAGGTAGCTGCGGAACTGCGCCACCACCAGCAGATAGATCAGCAGCAGGCCGACCGCGTAGGCGATGCCCATGTCGCGAAAGGTCTCGTAGGTGATCTGCCACTCGCCGTCCCACTTGATGGCGAAGTCGCTGGTGTCGGCGGGCTGCTCGACGAAGACCTGGGTCAATGCCGTCGCCGCCGGTCGCCGCCTCGCGCAGCTGGCCGACCAGATCGAACATGCCGTACAGCGGGCTGTCGAGCGGGCCGGCTTCGTCGGCGGTCACGTAGACGACCGGCAGCAGGTCCTTGTGGCAGGATCGCGCCGTCCCAGGGCGCGCGCTGCACCGCGACCAGTTCGGACATCGGCACCAGTCGGCCCTTGCCGCCGCGCACGCGCAGCGCCAGCAGGTGCTCGATGCGAGGCCTGGTCGCCAGCGGGCAGGCGCAGCCGCACGGGTACGCGGGTACTTCGAGGCGCCGTCGCGCAGCCAGGTCGCATCGAGGCCAGACACGGCCGGCGGCAGCGCATCGGCGATCGCCGCTTGCGGCACGCCCAGCGCGGCGGCGCGCGCGCGGTCCAGCACCAGCGTTTCGCGCACGGCGCCGCCTTCGACGCTGGTGTCGACGTCGACGATGCCTTCCGTGTTGCGCGAAGCGCTTTTCCAGCTCAAGCGCCAGCGCGCGGCTGCGCGCGTAGTCCGGGCCGTAGACCTCGGCCACCAGCGGCGACAGCACCGGCGGGCCGGGCGGCACTTCGACCACCTTCACCGAGGCGCCATGGCGGCGGCCGACGGCGTCGAGCGCGGGCCGCAGCGCGCGCGCGATCTCGTGGCTCTGGCGATCGCGATCGTGCTTGTCCACCAGGTTGACCTGCAGGTCGCCGACATTGCTGCCGCTGCGCAGGTAGTACTGGCGCACCAGGCCGTTGAAGTTCATCGGCGCCGAGGTGCCGGCATAGCCCTGGTAGTCGAGCACTTCCGGCACGCCGTCCACCTCGGCGGCGAGCTCGGACAGCAGCGCATTGGTGTCGCTCCAGCGTGCGTGCCCTCGGGCAGGTCCACCACCACCTGGAATTCGGACTTGTTGTCGAAGGGCAGCATCTTCAGCACCACCAGCTGCACCAGCGCGAGCGAGGCCGACAGCAGCACCAGCGCCGCCACGCCGCCGAAGAACCAGCCCCGGCGCCGGCCGCCGCGCGCCGGGTCGAGGAAGGGCTGCAACAGGTGCGAGAACAGTCGGTGCAGGCGCGTCTGCGCGCCTTCGGGAATTTCCGCCGCGCCGGCGCCAGCGGCGCCGCGAGTCGGCGCCGGCGTCGGCGCATGCGCGTGGCGCGCGAGCAGCTTCAGCGACAGCCAGGGCGTCACCATCAGCGCGATCGCCAGCGACAGCAGCATGCCGACCGAGGCGTTGATCGGGATCGGCCGCATGTACGGGCCCATCAGCCCGGACACGAAGGCCATCGGCAGCAGCGCCGCGATCACGGTGAAGGTGGCCAGGATGGTCGGGCCGCCGACTTCATCCACGGCCGGCGGAATCGCCTCGAGCAAGGTCTTGCCGCCGCAGCGCCATGTGCCGATGGATGTTCTCGACCACCACGATGGCGTCGTCCACCAGG
Organism: uncultured Gammaproteobacteria bacterium; assembly: GCA_963707625.1. Classification (GTDB taxonomy): domain Bacteria; phylum Pseudomonadota; class Gammaproteobacteria; order Xanthomonadales; family Xanthomonadaceae; genus Arenimonas. Next base: position 236,072 of record CAVPQV010000001.1, on the reverse strand, counting down.
ATGCCGATCGAGAAGATCAGCGCGAACAGCGACACCCGGTTGAGCGTGAAGCCCATCGCCCAGGACGCGAACAGCGTGATCGCCAGGGTCAGCACGACGGCGCTGCCGACCACGATCGCCTCGCGCCAGCCGAGCGCGAACAGCACCAGCAGCACCACCGAACCGGTCGCGAAGACCAGCTTCTGGATCAGCTTCTCGGCCTTGTCGGTGGCGGTGTGGCCGTAGTCGCGCGTGACGGTCACATGCACGCCGTCGGGAATCAGTTCGCCCTGCAGCTGTGCCAGGCGCGCGGTGATGCCGCCGGTGATGTCGGCGGCGTTGCTGCCCGGCTTCTTGGCGATGGCGATGGTGACCGCGGGCGCTACGCCCGCCTCGGGTCCGGGCCGCCCAGCCGGCGCACCGTGCCAGGCGTAGCGCGTCGCCAGGTCGGCGCCCGCGCGCACCTCGGCCACGTCCGACAGGCGCAGCGGCGAGCCATCGCGCAGTCCGATCACCAGGCTCGACACCTGACTCGGCATCGGCCAGGAAGGTGCCGGCGGTAACCGGCACCGCCTGGCCGTCGCCGACGCGTTCGCCGGCCTGGCGAACCGCGTTGGCCGCCTGCAAGGCGCTGCGCGAGATCGGCCACGCTCAGGTCGTAGGCGGCCAGCCGCGTCGGCGTCGAGTTCACCACCACCACGCGCTCGGGCGCGCCGATCGTGTACACGTCGCGCGTACCCGGCACGCGCTTGAGTTCGGTTTCCAGCGTGTGCGCGACTTCGGCCAGCTCGGTGGCGCCGCGCTGCGGATCGTCGGTCCACAGCGTCAGCGCCATCACCGGCACGTCGTCGATGCCCATGGGCCGATCAGCGGCTGGCCGACGCCCAGGCCCGGCGGCAGCCAGTCCTGGTTGGAATAGACCTGGTTGTACAGGCGCACGATGCGCCGGCTGGCGCGGCACGCCGACGGTGAATTCGACGGTGAGCATCGCCATGCCGGGGCGGCTGATCGAATAGACGTGCTTGACGCCCTCGATCTCGGACAGCTTCTGTTCCAGCGGCATGCTGACCAGTTCTTCGACGTCGCGGCCGCGCTGGCGCCGGCGAAGGGCACGAACACGTTGGCCATGGTGACGTCGATCTGCGGCTCTTCCTCGCGCGGCGTGATCAGCACCGCGGCCACGCCGAGCAGCAGCCCGGCAGGGCCAGGATCGGCGTCAGCGGATTGGCCTGGAAGGCGGCGGCGAGGCGGCCCGACAGGCCCATGCGCGGCGCGGCGGCGCTATTCACTGGCGGCCGACGCCCGGCGTTGCGCGGCGATTGCCTGCAGCGCGGCGACCGGATCGGCGGCGATGATCTCGCCGCCCTTCAGGCCAGCCAGCACTTCGACCTGGTCGCCACGCGTTTCGCCCAGGCGCAGCTGGCGCAGCGACAGGCGCTTGTCGGCGAGCACGTAGACGCCGGTGATCTCGCCGCGACGCGCCAGCGCGGAGCGCGGGATTTCCGGCCGCGCCGCCGCGCCCGCGATCGGGAACTGCAGCTTGGCGGTGGTGCCCGGTTGTGGCGCCGATTCCATCTCGGGCAGGGCGACGCGCACGGCCACGGTATGGGTGCCCGGGTCTGCGGCGGGCGAGACAGTGATGGCGCCCGCGGCCAGGCTGCGGCCATCGGCGAGCAGGATGCGCGGGCTGGCGGCGGCGCGCATGGCGGCCACATCCGACTGCGGAAGCTGCACTACCAGGCGCAAGGCGCCGGGTGCGTGGATGGACAGCAAAGGCTGGCCGGGGGCAACGCTTTCGCCTGGCTCGACCCGGCGCGCGCTGACCACGCCGGCGAAAGGCGCGCGCACCACGGTGTAGTCGGCTTGCTGCTGGGACTGCGCCAGTTGCGCGCGTGCCGCGTCGCGCGCGGCGACCGCGGCGTCGCGCGCCGCACGCGCCTGGTCGAGTTGCAGGCGCGAGACGTACTGCTTGCTGCCCAGCGCCACGTAGCGAGAGTGGGTGGTCTGCGCCTCGACCGCGGCCGCCTCGGTTGCGCGCAATTGCGCGCGCGAGGTTGCCGCGCCGGCCTGCTGCTCGACGGCGCTCAGGCGCAACAGCACCTGCCCGGCGCTGACGCGATCATCGAGATCAACGCCGATTTCCAGCACGCGCCCGCTGGTCTGGGCGCTCAGGTCGGCCTGCTGCACCGCTTCCACCACGCCATCCCAGGCGCGGTCCGATGGCGTGCTGGTCGCGCCCACGGTGAGGGTGGCCAGCGCGGGCAGGTCGGGGGCAGCGGCCTGCGGACCGGATTGGCCGCAGGCGGCCAATCCGAGCAGCAGCGCGCCCAGCAGGGGACGGAGCGTCTTCATCAGTTGAAGGCGTGGCCCTGGCCGAGGCCGAGCTTGCGGAAAACCATGGCCGCCGGGCAGAAGCCGGTGAAGCTGGCCTGCAGCAGGTTCAGGCCGACGAAAGCCGTCAGCAGCAGCCACATGGGCGAAACGAAATAAGCGAGGGCGGCGCTGATGAGGATCATCACGCCGGCGAAGGCCATCACTGCACGATCGAGGTTCATGGCATTTTTCCTTTTGGGTTGTGTCTGGGGTTGGATTACTTGTCTTGCGTTGCTGCGACGTCCTTCAGGCGCTCGATGCCGAGCAGGCCGAGGATGTGCTTTTCGTAGATCGGCTCCGAGGTGCCGTGGCGCATCTTGTAGAGGAAATATTTTTCGAAGGCGACCTTCGCCACGTGCACCCACTTGCCCTTCTTCGCCCAGGTGACGTTGCGCGGCGGGATCTGCGGCAGTGCCACGAAGGCCACGCCGGTGTCGCCCATGTCGGCCAGGCACACCGCGTTCCAGGTGCCTTCGAAGTTGGCCGGCTTGCCGGCGAGTTCGGCCTGGATGTTGCGCACGATGGTGGTGACCATGGACTCGATCATGAAGCCGGTCTTCGGCGCGCCGGTGGCGACCGGCGTGGCCTCGACCGGCGGGATCGCCACGCACACGCCGGCGGCGAAAATCTGCGGATACTTCGGGCTGCGCTGCTGCTTGTCCACGATCACGAAGCCGCGCGGATTGCACAGGCCCTCGACCGCGGCCACCGCCGGCACGCCCTTGAAGGCGGGGATCAGCATCGCGTAGGCGAAGGGCAGCACGTGTGACTTCTTGGGCTTGCCGTCCTCGTCGTGCTCGGTCACGGTCATCTCGCCGGCGCGCGCCTCGTCCACCTTGGCGTTGCAGATCCACTTGATGTGGCGCTGGCGCAACTCGGACTCGAGCAGGCCCTTGGAATCGCCGACCCCGCCCAGGCCCATGTGCCCGATCCAGGGCTCGCTGGTGACGAAGCTCATCGGCACCTTGTCGCGCAGCTTGCGCTTGCGCAGGTCGGCGTCGAGGATCAGCGCGAACTCGTAGGCAGGCCCGAAGCAGCTGGCGCCCTGCGCCGCGCCGACCACGACCGGGCCGGGATTGCGCAGGAATGCCTCGTAGGCGGCCCAGGCCTGGGCGGCGTGTGGCGTGGTGCAGACCGATTGGGTGTGGCCGGGCGACGGCCCGAGGCCCGGCACTTCCTCGAAGGCGAGCTTGGGACCGGTGCAGATCAGCAGGTAGTCGTAGGGCAGCTGCTGCCCCTCGCCGGTGGTGACCAGCTTCGCGATCGGGTCGATGCTGGTGGCGCGCTCGGCGACGAAGGCGATGTCCTTCTTGGCCAGGTACTCGGCCGCGGGCAGGGTGAAGTCGCCGGCCTTGCGCCAGCCGACCGCCAGCCAGGGATTGGAGGGCGTGAAGCTGAAAAGATCGCCATCGCCGACCACGGTGATCCGGTGCGAAGCACCCAGGGTTTCACGCAGCTCGTAGGCGGCGCTCATGCCGCCAAGTCCGGCGCCGAGGACGATGATGTGGCTCATATGACTCTCCTGGAGGGAATGCGGGCTTGCGGCCTGCGCTTCCGAGTGTCCGCCTGCCGGCCGGGCTCGCCTTGATGCTGGTCAACCGTGACCGCCGCTGCAGTCCCGGCGTTCAGCTTGGTTCGATTGAAGCTAATTTAGCATAACCTAAATTAAAAGCAAGCCCTGCGGGATAAGGCTACATAGGTGGGCCCTATGGCATTCATCGCAATTAACAATTTCACCTATTGCCCCGGGCGGCGCAGGCTGCTCCCACCAACCCGGTTCCTGGAGGAGACGAACATGTCCGCAGTAGAGAGTGAAGCAGCCAAGTGTCCCTTCGCGGGCGGCGTGCGTCCCCACGCCGGCCTCACCGGCACGCGCGGTAACGCCAACTGGTGGCCCGAGCAGCTCAACCTGAAGATCCTGAGCCTGCATTCGCCGCGCTCCAATCCGATGGATGCCGAATACGCCTATGCCAAGGAATTCGACAAGCTCGACCTCGGCGCGGTGATCAAGGACCTGCGTGCGCTGATGACCGACTCGCAGCCCTGGTGGCCGGCGGACTACGGCCACTACGGCCCCTTCTTCGTCCGCATGGCCTGGCACGCCGCCGGCACCTACCGCATTGGCGACGGCCGCGGCGGCGGCGGTAGCGGCGCGCAGCGCTTCGCGCCCGAGAACAGCTGGCCCGACAACGGCAACCTCGACAAGGCGCGCCGCCTGATCTGGCCGATCAAGCAGAAGTACGGCAGCAAGCTGTCCTGGGCCGACCTGCTGATCCTCACCGGCAACGTCGCGCTGGAATCCATGGGCTTCAAGACCTTCGGCTACGGCGGCGGCCGCCCCGACATCTGGGAACCGGAGGACGACATCTACTGGGGTCCGGAGGGCGCCTGGCTCGAGGACAAGCGCTACAGCGGCGACCGCGAGCTGGCCGACCCGCTGGCCGCCGTGCAGATGGGCCTCATCTACGTGAACCCGCAGGGGCCGAACGGCAATCCGGACCCGATCGCCTCGGCGCGCGACATCCGCGAAACCTTCCGGCGCATGGCGATGAACGATTACGAGACGGTCGCGCTGGTCGCCGGCGGCCACACTTTCGGCAAGGCGCATGGCGCCGGTGATGCCGCGCTGGTCGGCGTCGAGCCCGAGGGCGGCGCCATCGAGGACCAGGGCCTGGGCTGGAACAGCAAGTTCGAGTCGGGCCTGGCCGGCCACACCATCACCAGCGGCATCGAAGGTGCGTGGACCGCCACGCCCACGACCTGGGACGACAGCTATTTCAAGACCTTGTTTGGCTTCGAGTGGGAGCTGGGCAAGAGCCCGGCCGGCGCGCACCAGTGGCATCCGAAGGGCGGCGCCGGCGCCGACCTCGTGCCCGACGCCTTCGATCCGAACAAGCGCCACGCGCCGATGATGACCACCGCCGACCTGGCGCTGCGTTTCGACCCGGCCTACGAAAAGATCTCGCGCCACTTCATGGCGAACCCGGACGAGTTCGCGGATGCCTTCGCGCGCGCCTGGTACAAGCTGACCCACCGCGACATGGGCCCGCTCGCGCGCTACCGCGGCGCGCTGGTGCCGAAGGAAGTGCAGATCTGGCAAGACCCGGTGCCCGCCGTGGACCATCCCCTGGTCGACGCGCAGGACGTCGCTTCGCTCAAGGCGAAGCTGCTCGCGTCCGGACTGGGCATTCCCCAGCTCGTCCGCACGGCGTGGGCATCGGCCTCCACCTTCCGCGGCAGCGACAAGCGCGGTGGCGCCAACGGCGCGCGCCTGCGCCTGGCGCCACAGAAGGACTGGCAGGCCAACGATCCGGCCGAGTTGCAGAAGATTCTGGCCGTGCTCTCGACGCTGCGCGATGACTTCAATGCCGGCGCCAGCGGCGGCAAGAAGATTTCGCTCGCCGACCTGATCGTGCTGGGCGGCGCCGCGGCGGTGGAAGCCGCGGCCGAGAAGGCCGGGTGCAAGGTCGAGGTGCCATTCACCCCGGGCCGCAGCGATGCCACGCAGGAGCAGACCGACGTGGTCAGCTTTGCGGTGCTCGAACCGCGGGCCGACGGCTTCCGCAACCATGTGCTCGCCGGCTATGAGGGCGAGGCTGCATCGCTGCTGGTGGACAAGGCGCAACTGCTCGGCCTGTCGGCGCCGGAGATGACGGTGCTGGTCGGCGGCCTGCGCGCCCTCGATGCCAACTGCGGCGGCTCCAAGCATGGCGTGTTCACCAAGCGGCCCGGCGTGCTGTCCAACGATTTCTTCCTCAACCTGCTGGACATGAACACCAAGTGGTCGCGCTCGGCGGCGCAACCCGGTGTGCTCGAGGGTCGCGACCGCCAGAGCGGCGAGCTGAAGTGGACCGGCACCATCGCCGACCTCGTGTTCGGCTCCAACGCGCAGCTGCGCTCGCTCGCGGAGGTGTATGGCGCGAGTGACGGCCAGGGCAAGTTCGTGCGCGACTTCGTGCGCGCCTGGAACCGGGTGATGAACGCCGACCGTTTCGACCTGTTCTGAACCACCGGTCAAGGCAGCAGGGCGCCAGCTGCCGGCGCCCTGCTGCCTTGACCTCGGTCAAGCCCCGGGCTGGCGATCGCGCGATACTCAGTGGGCATACCTACCCCGGAGCCCGTGCCCATGAGCTGGCGCAACAACGAACTTCGATACGGCTCGCTCGCCATCGGGCTGCACTGGCTCATGCTGCTGCTGATCGCGGCCGTGTACGCCCTCATGGAGCTGCGCGGCTACTTCCCGCGGGGCAGCGACACGCGCGAGGCGATGAAGCAGTGGCACTACATGCTCGGGCTGTCCGTGCTGGGGTTGACGCTGCTGCGCTTCGCCATCAACGCCGTCGGCCCGCATCCGCGCATCAGCCCGTCGCCGCCACGGTGGGTCGGGCTGTCCGCCAAGCTGATGCACCTGGCGCTGTACCTGCTCATGCTCGGCATGCCCCTGATCGGCTGGCTGCTGCTCAGCGCCGAGGGTGAGCCGATACCCTTCTTCGGACTGCAATTGCCCGCGCTCGTGTCCGAATCGGAGCAGTTGGCCGAGCTGTTCGAGGAAATCCATGAATTCGTGGCCACGGCGGGCTATTTCCTGATCGGCTTCCACGCCGCCGCCGCACTGTTCCACCATTACCGGGTCGGCGACGACACCCTGCGCAGGATGCTGCCTTGAGGCACGTCGAACGCCATCGCACGCATCGCGTCGGCTGGTTGCGCGCGGCGGTGCTGGGCGCCAACGACGGCATCGTCTCCACCGCCAGCCTCGTGCTCGGCGTGGCTGCAGCGGGCGCCTCCGAAAAGAACATCCTGATCGCGGGCGTTGCGGGCCTGGTGGCGGGCGCGATGTCCATGGCCGCCGGCGAGTACGTTTCGGTCAGCTCGCAGTCGGACACCGAGAAAGCGGACATCGAGCGCGAGCGGCGCGAACTGGCCGGCGACCCGGTGCATGAGCTTGCGGAACTGACCGGCATCTACGTCGGCCGCGGACTCGATCCGCAACTCGCCGCGCAGGTGGCCACCCAACTCACCGCGCATGATGCGCTGGGAGCGCACTCGCGCGACGAGCTCGGCATCTCCGAATCGCTGGCGGCGCGGCCGGTGCAGGCCGGGCTGTCGTCGGCGGCGAGCTTCGCGGTCGGCGCAGCCTTGCCGCTGCTGGTGGTGCAAGTGGCGCCGGCTTCCGCGCTGATGTGGGCCGTGGCGCTGAGCTCGCTCGTGTTCCTGGCCGTGCTCGGCTCGGTGTCGGCGCGCGCAGGTGGCTCGCCGATGCTGGTTGCGGCAAGCAGGGTGACGTTCTGGGGTGCGCTCGCGATGGCGCTGACCGCCGGCGTGGGCGCGTTGTTTGGCGTCAGCGCCTGAGGGCGTTATGGTTTTTCGTTCTGGCGTTGCGCTGAGTTGCCGGGCCGGGTAAGCGCCCGCGCGAGATCGGGCCGCAGGTCGCGGAAGATGAAGAGGGCGGTGACCGCCAGCGCCATCAGGATCGCGCCGACGCGGCCCCAGCCCAGCGTCCACATCCCGAGCAGCACGATGAAGACGGCGGAGAACAGGTGCACGCCGATCACCGGCTGGTCGCGTCGCTTGCGCTGCTCGTCGGACAGGCCCGACTTCAGGTCCTCGAAATATTGCATGACCATGCCCGGCAGGGCACAGGCGACGATCAGCAGCGCCGACCACCACAGCACCGGATCCCACAGGCCCTTGCCTTCGTGCGCCACCATCACCGCGAAGATCCAGCCGAACAGGAAGGACAGCACGAGGGTGATGCCGGCGCCGACGAAGGCAAGCATTGCGAAGCCGGCGATCGCATCGGCAGAGCTGATGGCGGCGCGCTCCTGGCGGGTCGAAACGCCGACGCCGACGCTGACGATCCCGGCGATGCCCAAGGCCAGGTCGAAGATATTGAGCAGCAGGAACTGCAGCACCGAGCCGCCGAACCAGAACAGGCAGGCCAGCGGTACCAGGTGGCGCAACACGATGGACGCAGTTTGCAGCGCACTGAACCGCTGGCGCGGCAGTGGCGCCCAGTGAGGCTCGGAAGGGGGTCGCTGGCGGCGTCGGCGGCCCATGCGCGGCAATCGTAGCGCAGCCATGTCCGCGGGCGACCGGCGGTTGCGTCTGATCGTTCCATATACAGAACGAATCGGAGCGCGGGTGCGTATTGAGCGTCGTGATTGGAACGGCGAGACTGGCCTCACTGGGACGCATTGCCGTCCGCCGCCTGGAGTTCCGCCATGAAACACACCTACGCACTGCTGGCCCGAATTTGCCTGTCCGCCGTCTTCATCACTTCCGGCTGGTCGAAGATCGGCGGCTATGCCGGCACGCAGCAATACATGGACGCCATGGGCGTGCCCGGCGTGCTGCTGCCGCTGGTGATCCTGCTCGAGCTGGGCGGCGGCATCGCCATCCTCGCCGGCCTGTTCACGCGCTGGCTGTCGCCGCTGTTCGCCGCCTTCACCGTGGTGGCGGCGCTGCTCTTCCACGCCGACTTCGCCGATCAGATGCAGTACCTGGCCTTCATGAAGAACATCGCCATCGCCGGCGGCTTCCTCGCGCTCGCCGCGCTGGGCTCCGGCGCCTTCAGCCTCGATGCGTGGCTCGCCAATCGCACACGTGGCGCGGTGGCGGCGCCGGCGCGGAGCGCTTCGTGATCGCGCTGCGCCCCGCCAACGAGCGCGGCCATGCCAACCACGGCTGGCTCGATTCCTGGCACAGCTTCTCCTTCGCGGACTATCGCGACGACAGGCACGTGCACTGGGGACCGCTGCGCGTGATCAACGAAGATCGCGTGCAGGCCGGCCAGGGCTTCGGCACGCATGGCCATCGCGACATGGAGATCGTCAGCTACGTGCTCGAAGGCGAGCTCGGCCACAAGGACTCGATGGGCAACGCGGCCAGCATCCGCGCGGGTGAGGTGCAGCGCATGAGCGCGGGCACCGGCGTCACCCACTCCGAGTACAACCACGACCGCGAGCGCACGACGCATTTCCTGCAGATATGGATCATCCCGGCGCAGCCGGGCGGCACGCCAGGCTACGAGCAGCGCTTCTTCGGCCCGGAAGAAAAGCGGGGCCGGCTGCGCCTGCTGGTAAGCCCGGATGGCAGCGAGGGATCGCTGAGCGTGCGCCAGGACGCGCGCCTGTATGCGGGTCTGTTCGACGGCGGGGAATCGGCGCGCCTCGCGCTCGCGCCGGGGCGGCTTGGCTATGTGCACCTGGTGCGCGGTGCGCTGGAGGTCAACGGCCGCAAGCTCGGTGCAGGCGACGCATTGATGTGCCGCGACGAGGCGGGTATCGAGATCGGGGGCGGCGTCGATGCCGAAGTGCTGGTGTTCGACCTGCCGCCGCTTGACTGAGCGAGCGCAGGCCGGGCGGTTTCACAACAGCCAGGCGACAACGAAGAGGCCAGCGGCGACGGCAAGCATCGCCGCCACCGCTTTCAGGTTGCGCTTGCCGGTGACCAGCTGCCACAGCCCGTTGCCGATCGAGAGCAGGCCGAACACGATCACGGCGGACATGATCGCGATCACCATCCGCGCCTGCGCCGGCGAGCCGCTGAAGCGGCCGGAAGTGAATTCCACTCCGGGGTTCAGCAGCATCGGCAGCATCCACCACAGCAGCCAGCCGACGCCCAGTGCGAGCATCAGGCCCAGCAGCACCAGCACGCCGCCAAGGCGCCGCGCCCAACGTCGCGAGAGCATGCCGGCGCCGCACTTGGGGCAGGCCGAGACGTAGCGGAAAGTCTGCGCGCCGCACTTCCAGCAGCTGCTGAGGTCTTCGGCATCGCTGCCGTCGCCCGGGCCGTGGAAGAAAGTGCGCGGCCCGGGGCCGAGCTGGCCGAAATGCGCGACCACCCGCCGCGCCTGCGTCTGCGTGTCGGGCGGCACGGGAAAACACAGGCGCGTCCGGATCGGCGGTCGGCTGCCCCCGTTGCTGCTGACGGCGGGATAGGACAGGTCGAACTCGATCACCGAAGTGCGCACGCGGCTTTCGTCGAACTCATGGCGGGTGATCTCCGGCGAGCCATGCCGCGGCAGGTCGTGCACGCTGCCGTCGATGCTGATGGCGTCCTCGCCGACCAAGATCTCCACGCCTTCCGCGGGCACTTCCTCCCGCGGCGAGAATTCGTTCGGGTAACGGTCGCCGGCGGCATTGCGCTCGCGGTCGAGCGCGACGAAGTCGCGCCACTGCTGCGCCGGAATGCGCCAGTGCGCCAGCACGCCCTCGCCGCGCGCCATGCGTGCCTGCGCGCTTACCTTGCGCTGGGCCATCCAGCCGCCGACGCCGCCGAACATCAGGCCCATCAAGCCCAGGCAGAACAGCGCGGCGCGCACGCCGTTGCCGGCGTATCCGGCCGGCACCTGGAACGCGGCGAGCGCGAGCAGCGGCCCGCCGAGGAAAGCGGCGAGCCCGATGTTGCGCCAGCGTTGGGGATTGCGCATCGGGCCAGCCTAGACGCTCGGTTCCCCGCCAGGCAAGGACGCACGAGCCCCGGCGCTGGCAGGTGCCCGACAATCGTCAGGTCCGCGGGCGCTGAACCCGCAACAGTTCGCGAGGCGGCCGTCGGATCAGGCGTGCCGCGCGGCGCCGAGGCCGGCGCTGGCGCGCAGGCGCAGCAGGTTGCGCACCTTGAGCAGCAACTCGGCGGCGTCCACCGGCTTGGTCATGTAGTCCTCGACGCCGGTGTGCAGGCCGACCACGCGCGCGCCGCGGCCGGTGTGCGCGGTGACCATGATGATGGGGATGGAGGCCGTCTTGGGGTCCGCCTTCAGCAGGCTGGCGACGGCGAAGCCGTCCATGTCCGGCATGGACACGTCGAGCAGGATCAGCTGCGGCGCCGCGCCGGCGATGATATCAATCGCCGCCATGCCGCTTTCCGCAGTGACGGTGCGATAGCCCTCCTGTTGCAGCATGGTCGCCAGCATGTCGCGGTTGTCGCGCTGGTCGTCGACGATCAGGATGGTTGCGGCGGGGCTGGCGCGATCGGTGCTCATCGGCAATCTCCATGGCAGGCGGCTTGTGGGCCGGCGCCTCGCGGCCATGATCGGCGCCGCCGGGCGGCGATTCAATCGTGCGCGCACTGCGCATTCATCTGGTGGACAGCGCCGGACCGCATTGCGCACCGATTCAGGACAGCCGGTGCAGCATGACTTCCGTGTCGCAGGAAGCGACTGCGGCCACGACGACAATCGAAGGAATGAACATGAATGCCGTGCTCGCGCGCGCTGACCAGCCCGCGGGTCAGAAATGAGCCGCGGCGTCGCCAAGGCAATCACGCCCGCGCTGCTGCGCGCCTGGCCCTTGCCCGATCCGGAGTACGCCGGCGCGGCGGGCGCTCGCGCACTGGTGGTCGGCGGTGGCTGCCGCTGCCCGGGCCCGTTGCTGCTGGCTGGCGTGGCCGTCTTGCGCGCCGGTGCCGGCAGCTTGCAACTGCCGCTGGCGCAAGACGCCGCCCTGCCGCTGGCGATGCAATTGCCGGAGGCGAAGGTGATGGGGTTGCGCTGCGATTCCCGCGGCGAGATCGCGCAGTCGAGTGCGGAAGTGGACGCCTGCGCCAAGCAGGCCGCCGCGGTGCTGATCGGACCGGGCATGGAGGTGGCGGCGGCGACACGACAACTGGCCGACCACCTGATGCGTGCCTCGCGCGCGCTGTTCGTGCTCGACGCCGGTGCCCTGGATGCGGCGCTGCTGGGACGCCTGGGTCGCGCACGCGGCCCGCGCGGCGTGGTCGTGGTACTGAAATCCGCCGATACCTGCATCGCCGCGCCGGACGGCGAAGTGTGGGTCAACCGCGAGGGCCCGGTCGGGCTCGGCACCGCCGGCTCGGGCGACGTGCTCGCCGGCCTGATCGCAGGCCTGGCAGCGCGCGGCGCGACGCCGGCACAGGCCGCCGTGTGGGGCGTGTCCCTGCATGCGCGCGCCGGTGCCGTGCTGGCCAGTCGCATGGGCCGGGTCGGCTTGCTCGCGCGCGAGCTTTCGACCGAGGTACCGGCGCTGCTCGCGCACTGAGCGCGGCCGCGCACGCCGGCCGCGTTACTGCGACGCGGAAGTGCGCCCGTCGCCGGTGGCCGCCGGGGCGGCGTCCTGGTCCCGCGCCGCCAGCGCAGCCGTCAGGCCCGGGCCGAACAAGGCGTGCCAGGCGCTGCTGGTGTTGACGTCCGCCATTGTTCGCCAGTTCGAGGCGATCACGCCCAGCGATGAGCGGCGCGTCATCGAGCCGTGCGTGCCGGCGTGTCCGCCGCGCAGCCGCGTGGCGAAGCGCAGGGCGGGGTTGCCGACCTCGTAGCCATCGCGCAGCGACAGCAGCAGCGAACTCGGCCGCTCGACCTCGCCGTGGAAGGCGCGCCACAGCCGGCGCAGCGGATCCGGGCGCGCCGCGTCCTTGCTGAGCTCGAACAGCTCGGACTGCAGGAACACGCGCTCGTCGCCGGCCCCGGGCGACAGCGCCAGCGCCAGCAGCTCCAGCGGGTCGCCGCGCAGCACGCGATAGGAATAGCGCTCCGGCAGCCCCGGCAGTTGCCGCACTTCGGCCTCGCCCTGCGCATTGATCACGCCGACCACGTCGCCGCGGTTGATCGCGACCAGGTCGATGCCCTCGAGCGGCGCCAGGCACTGCGCCGCCGGCTCCACCTGTGCCGGCCGCGCGGTGATCGCCATCGAGGCAACGATGCCCGGCAGCGCGAAGGCGACGTCCTGTTCGCCGCGCATTTCTTCGGTGCGGCGGAAGCCGCAGGCGGCAAGCGTCGCTTCGACGGGCACCACGGTGCTCGCCATCATGGTCGAGCCGTGGTCGGAGACCAGGTCGATCATCAGGCCGCGCCCCTTCGCGGCGCGCACGCGCGCATCCAGGCCACGCAGGTATGCGTCCACCTCGACGAGGAAGGCGCGCGCGCCGTCGCGGCCGTGCAGGTGCAGCACCGCGTCGCTGGTGCCGAGGTAGGCCACGAAGGTGTCCTTGCGGCTGGCCAGCATCTCTTCGCCGATCTCGTGCAGCTCGGAGCGGGCGATCTTCATCGGCGCGATGTAGCCCATGATCCGGTGCGGCACGGAATGGCTGCTGGCGTCGGAGGAAATCTTCGGGTGCGCGCGTTCGGACAGCGCGCCCACGTTGTTGCCGACCACGCGATTCAATTCGGGGTCGAAGTGCCGCGTCTGGTAGCCGGCCGGCGGACGACTGCCCTCGATCTGCGCGAAGGCCACGTCGGACAGCGCGGGGAAGGTGGAGACCATGCGCGCGGCCGGATTGAACTGCGCGAAGTGCCCGTCGCGCTGCAGCTCGACGAAGACGTCATAGGGTATGCCGTCAATGGCGAGCACGAGCCGTCGCGGCATGCCATCCGGGGACAGCGCCTGCGACAGCCTTGCCTTCGATGATTCCGGGCGCGCGGCGGCGGGCAAGGGCGCCAGCGCCAGGCCGGGCAGCAGCGCCGCCAGCACGGCAGCGAACAGCACGCGGCGGTTCAAGGCTGTGCCCCGGTCGCGCCCGGGAGCGTGTAGTCGAATTCGTAGAAGTGCGCCTTGCCCTCGATGCGGATCGCGAGCGTGCCGCGGATGCCCTCCAGCTCGCCGCTGCCCGAGTCGGGCACCACCACCACCTCGAGCGAGGAAGCGCCGCGGTCCATCAGCCCGCGGTGGTGCAGGGAGAAGCCGCCGCGGCGGCCGTCGAGTTCGCCTTCCACCCGGTCGAGCGCCACGTACACGGCCGAGCCTTCGACCGCGCTGCGGATCGCCAGCATCTGCCCGAGCGCCTCGGCACGCAGGCCGCCTTCAAAGGACTTTTGCAGTGCCATGCGGCCGATGCTGGCGTCGCCGACGCCCGCCTCGGCGGCCTGAGGGGTGATTTTCACGGTGAAGGAGCCACTGGTTCTGGGCATGCAGGTTCGCGGGTATCGGGAAAGGCGAGTCGAGCATGCCGCAAGCCGCCCTGCATGAACACCCGCTCAACGGCAGGTTCCCGGCGACTCGACGCACCGGCGCCCGCCGACCTATAAGACCGGATGGCTGCGAACCGCGCACCCCGACCCCGGCGCCCATGAGCCAGGCACAGACAGCGCCTGCCGCCAGCGATGTCGCGGCGATCGCGCGCGCCGCCCGGCGCATTGCCGGGCCGCGCGACTACGACCGCATCGTCGAGCGCGCGGGCGCGGCCCAGGTCGTGCTGATCGGCGAGGCCAGCCATGGCACCGAGGAGTTCTATGCCATCCGTGCCGAGCTGACGCGGCAGCTGGTGGAGGACAAGGGCTTTCGCCTGGTGGTGATCGAGGCGGATTGGCCGGACGCCCTGCACGCGCATCGTTACGCCAGCGGCCAGCTGCCACCGGGCGAAACGGTCGAGTCGCTGGCCGAGTTCCGCCGCTTCCCGGCGTGGATGTGGCGAAACACCGTGATGACCGGCTTCATGGCCTGGCTGCGCGACTGGAACCGCGCGCACCCGCAGGCGCGCACCGGGCTGTTCGGCATGGACCTGTACAGCATGCATGCCTCGATGGCGCTGGTACTGGACTACCTGGAAACCGTGGACCCCTGGGCCGCGGAGCGCGCTCGCGCTCGCTATGCCTGCTTCGACGCCTTCGGCGACGACCCGCAGTCCTATGGCCTGGCCACGACCTACGGCCGCGCCGAATCCTGCGAGGCCGAGGCGGTCGCGCAGATGGTGGAACTGCGCCGCAACTACGGCAACCTGGTGGAGGCGCACGACCCGCGCGCGCAGGACGAGTACTTCTACGCCGAACAGAACGCGCGCCTGGTGAAGAATGCCGAAGCCTATTACCGCTCGATGTTCCGCGGCCGCGAGAACAGCTGGAACCTGCGCGACGCGCACATGACCGAGACCCTGGTGGCGCTGCTTGGCCACTACGGCCAGGGCGGCAACGACCGGGCCGTGGTGTGGGCGCACAACTCCCACCTCGGCGATGCCCGCGCCACCGACATGGCCCGGCGCGGCGAATGGAATGTCGGCCAGCTCGCGCGCGAATTGTTCGGCGACCGCGTCTACTCGATCGGCTTCAGCACCTACGCCGGCACGGTGACCGCCGCGCGCGACTGGGGCGCGCCCGCCGAGCGCCGGCGCCTGCGTCCGGCCTTGCCGGAAAGCAGCGAGGCGCTGTTCCACGCCACCGGCATACCGGCCTTCTGGCTTGACCTGCGCGAGTCCACGCCGGCGACGAAGCTGCTGGAAACGCCGCGGCTGCAGCGCGCGGTCGGCGTCATCTATCGCCCGGAGAGCGAGCGCGAAAGCCACTACTTCCATGCCAGCATCGCCGGGCAGTTCGACGCGATGATCCACGTGGATGCCACCCACGCGCTGACGCCGCTGGAGCGCGACAGCGAATGGGACGCGGGCGAATTGCCGGAGACCTACCCCGAGGGCTTGTGATGCTCAGAGGTTCTTGCCGGGTTCCCAGCCCTTGTGCGGACGCCGGTCCTTGCCCGAGCGGCGGTCGGCCTCGAAGCGAAGCACCTTGCGCCGGTCCGGATTGACGCGTCGCTCGGTCACCTTCTTGTTGCGCGTCTCGGCGTGGAAGGCGGCCTTCTCGGCCTGCGCGGATTTCGGCGGCTGGTAGTCCAGCACGTTCGGGTCCGGCAACGGTTCCAGCGAAAGGTCCGAGAGGTGCAGGTCCTCGAATTTGTCGGGTGCTGCCATGGCGGGCTCCGGAGAGGTCCTCGACCGCAATAGCATGCTCCAGCGCCTGCGCGAAAGCAAAAAAACGCCGCCTGGGGCGAGCAGGCGGCGTTTGTCGTCGGCTTCCAGGCCAACTCACTGCAGGGCAGCGCGATCAATCCTTGATCTGGCGCCATTTTACAGGCCGCGCATGAATGGTTCCGGCACGCGGGCGCAATCGGGGCGGCGCGTTTCGCGTGCGTTCATGGCCATGGGTACTTTCCGTTTCGGTACGGTTAACAAGTCCGCACCGATGATGGCTGCGGGCCGGTTCCCGGCCCCGTGTTCCACCCAACAAGGAAGTGACAGCCATGAGCATCATCGATTTCATGAAGGACGCCGGCGAGCGCCTGCTCAACCGCGAGAAGACCGGACAGCCGGACATTCGCTCGCTGCCGGGCAAGCCGGCCGCCGCCAAGCCCGATGTGGATGCGCTTGAGATGAGCGCGGCGAAGGCGATCAAGAACTACGTCGCGTCCAAGGGCCTGCCCGCAGACAAGCTGGACATCGACTTCGACGCCGATACCAGCACCGTCACCGTGTCCGGCCAGGTGCCCGACCAGGAGACCCGCGAGAAAGTGGTGCTCTGCTGCGGCAACGTGGCCAGCGTCGAGCGGGTCAACGACCAGCTCACGGTCGCCAACGCCGGTACCGCCGGGGACTACTACACCGTGAAGAGCGGCGACACCCTGTCGAAGATCGCCAAGGAGCAGTACGGCGACGGCAACCGCTACAGCGCCATCTTCGAGGCCAACAAGCCCATGCTCAGCGACCCGGACAAGATCTATCCGGGGCAGACCCTGCGCATCCCGCGCCTGTCCTGATCCACCCTCCGGCGCCCCGGTTTCCGCCGCCGATGCGGGGGAAACCGGGGTGCATTCGTGCCCTCCGGAAAAAAAACTGCAAATTCCCCTTGTTTCAGGCTTGGCGGCGGCTTCGACTTGTCCTACATTGCGTGTGCCTAGGGGAATTCCAGGTAAGCCAAACCACCCACCCACGAGACACACTGGGAAATCACATCTATGAAGAACAAGAAAGCCGCTACGAAGAAGGCCGCCCCGGCCAAGTCCGCTGCCAAGCCGGGTCCGGCGAAGCCGATCAAGGACGCGCTGAGCAAGTCGGGTCTCGTTGCGCACCTGTCCGAGAACAGCGGCGTTGCCGCGCGCGACGTGCGCGCCGTGCTGGCCTCGCTCGAAGGCGCCGTCGCCGGCTCCCTGTCGAAGAAGGGCGCAGGCTCCTTTACCCTGCCGGGCCTGCTGAAGATCACCGCTGTCAGCGTTCCGGCCAAGCCGAAGCGCAAGGGCATCAATCCCTTCACCAAGGAAGAGCAGTGGTTCGCCGCCAAGCCGGCCAGCACCAAGGTCAAGGTTCGCCCGCTGAAGAAGCTCAAGGACGCGGCCGCCTGATCCAGGCGCCACGTGCAGGAAAAAGGGCCGCTTTCGCGGCCCTTTTTTTATCCGAGGCGGTTGCCGGCCTCAGTACGGACGTGCGCCGTCGATGGCGACCCCGTCGTCGTTGCACCCGCGCGAATCGCGCTTGTGCGGCAACGAAGGCGCGTCTTCGACGTCCTTGTTCCAGCCCTCGCCGGGCGGGAAGAAGTCGCTGGCCTGGAGCTCGGCCGGGCTGATGCTGCGGCCCGCGTCGCGGTTGGAATCGTTGCTCATGGTCATTCCTCTGCTCGATGTGTCGGTGGGTTCGTTGCCACCGCCGATGCACGGGCGATGGCGACAATGCCAAGGTGACAGCCGCGCGATTAATTGCCACTGAAGTCGCGGCGCAGGAATGAATCGCACCCAACCCTTGCGCGGACAGGCGCGGTTTGGCTGCCCTGTGCGATGATGCGCACGCTTCCAGCACGACGCGCCCACGCATGTCCGTCCCCGCCAGCAACTTCTTCAACATGCGCAGTCTGCGCCGCTACGATGGCCCCGGTTTTTTCCTCGGCGGCGGGTTCGTGGCGGGCATGCTGGTATTCCTTGTCTGGATGGCGAGCCTGCCGGACGACGAGCGCGGCGCGCTGCGCACGCGCGGCAATGGCGTGGTCGGTGCCAGCGCACCGGCGGCGCCCGGTGGCGGCGTACTCGGCGACATCACCGGCGAAGGCGCGGCAGCGCGCGGCGGCGCGGCGAAGTCGGATCCGGACTTCTACGCGCAGGACGATGCGTCGCCGGAAGCCGGCGAGCTTGCCCAGGATCCACGCTTCGAGGACGGCCATGCGCCGGGCCCGGATGCGATGGCGATCGGCGAAGACGTCGGTGAGCCGCCGATGGACGAGGGCGCGGCGCTGACCGACAGCCTGCTTGGTCCGGCCATGCCCCCCGGGACGATGGACGCAGGTCCCTATCCGGCGGGCCCCGCCCTGCTGCCCTGGTACGTGGAAGTCGAGGTCGCCCCGGGCCAGGTGCAGGTGCTGCAGCTCAACGCCGAGTCGCCAGAGCACGCGCTGGCCATCCTGCGCGATTTCCGCGGCGACCCGCGCGTGCTGCGCGGCCCCACCACCGAACCCCTGCGCTGAGGCACACTCCCGGCGACGAGGCGAACTAGCGCCCCGAGTCGCCCGGTCCCAGTCGAAGCAGGCGGCCGCCGTCGCCGTCCTCGAGCAGCCAGACATCGCCGGCGGGACCCTGCTCGACGGCGCGGATGCGCTTGCCCATCGCGTAGCGCGCCACCTCCCGCGCGCTCGCGCCGTCGATCGCGACCCGCACCAACGCCTCCGACCTCAGGCCCGCGATCAGCACGTTGCCGCGCCACTCGGGGAACACCGTGCCGGTGTAGACCACCATGTCGCCGGGCGCGATGACCGGGCTCCAACTCAGCCTGGGGGCCTCGTACTGCGCGGCGGTATCGTGGTCGGGGATGTCGCCGCCGCCGTAGTCGTCGCCATTGGAAACGACCGGCCAGCCATAGTTCTTGCCGCGTTCGATCAGGTTGAGTTCGTCGCCGCCCTGCGGGCCCATCTCGGCTTGCCATAGCCGTCCGGCGGCGTCCCAGGCCATCCCCAGCGGATTGCGATGCCCGAGCGACCACACCTGCGCGGTTGCGCCGCCCCGGTCGGCCCACGGATTGTCCGCGGGCACGCTGCCATCGTCATCGAGGCGCAGCATCTTGCCCAGGTTGCCCGCCATGTCCTGCGCCGGCGTGCCCAGCTGGCGGTCGCCCGAGGAAATCCACAGCTTGCCGTCGGCGCCAAACAGCAGGCGATGGCCGTAGTGCCCACGGCCGTTGACTTTCGGATCCTGGCGCCAGATCACCTGCAGCGGGCCGAGCGCGCCGCCGCCGCGCTCGTCCAGCACCAGCTTCGCGCGCACAACCGCCGCGCCGCGGCGGTCGCCGTCGCCGGCTTCGGCGTAGCTCAGGTACACCAGGCCGTTGTCGGCGAACATGGGATGCAGCGCGACGTCGCCAAGACCGCCCTGGCCGCCGAAGTCCACCGACGGTACGCCGCTGACCTCGCCGATCGCGCCGCCCGCTTGCACCAGTTTCAGCGCGCCGCGCTTTTCCGTGACCAGGACGCGGCCGTCGGGCAGGAAGGCCATCGCCCACGGCGACTGGAAGCTGGCGACTTCGGTGATCGCAAAGGCCGGAGCGATCGCCACCGCTTTGCGCTGGATCGGCGAGGCGGCCGCCTTCTCCGGCGCGCGCGCGGCTTCGGCGCGGCGTCCGTCCTGGGCACCGCAGCTGCAGGCGAAGGCAGCGCAAAGCGCGATCGCAACCAGTCCGCGGCGCATGGCAGTCTCCGTGTTCGGCACCGGCCCGCATGCCGGATGAGCATTTCTAGCATGCAGCTTGCCGCCACGCACCCGCGGCGCGATGATCGAAACGAATCACCGCAGGAACAAGCATGGCTACATTCGACCTTGCAGCGCCGGATGCCGCGCAGCGACGCGCGCTCGAAGCGACGCTGTCGCCCGACGAGCGGCGCGTGCTGCTCGAGCACGGCACCGAGCGCGCCTTCTGCGGCGTGTTCCTCGACAACAAGCTCGACGGCATCTACTGCTGCCGGCTGTGCGGGCTGCCGCTGTTCCGCTCCAGCGCCAAGTTCGATTCGGGCACCGGCTGGCCCAGCTTCTTCGCGCCCTTCGACGACGCGCATGTACGCACGGTGCGCGACAGCAGCTACGGCATGGTGCGCACCGAGATCGTCTGCGCGCGCTGCGGCAGCCACCTTGGGCATGTCTTTCCCGACGGCCCGCCGCCCACCGGCGAACGCCACTGCCTCAACTCGATTTCGCTCAGCTTCGCGCATGACGGCGCGCCCTTGCCCGACCCGCTGCGGCGCGGCGAATCGCTGTAGCAGCCTGCTTTCGACTCGCGTCAGCGGCGCATCGCGAGCGGATCCAGCCGCGCGAGCGCGCTGCAGCCGTCCGCGACCAGGCGGCTGGCCTGGCGCCAGTCCAGGCGCGAGTGCCCGCGGATGAGCTGCCAGTCCCGCGCCAGCAGTTGCTCGCGTTCGGCGTCGAGACAGTCGCAAAGCATCGCATGCGCCGACAGCGCCACGGCGTAGGCCGGGTAGGCGTCGTCCCAGCTCAGCTCCGGATGCAGTCGTCGCACCGAAGCGAAGTGGCTGCGGCAGAACTGCTCGTACGCGGGGGGCACGTCGAGCAGCGCCGGCTGCGTGGCGCGGGACTGCGGCCGGGCGGGTTCGTGGCCGGACAGCAGCGCGCGGCAGTGCGCGAGCGCATTCATGTCCACCAGCCAGGCGCCACCGGAATCCACGCGCGGTACTGTCGGCCGCGGCACGCGGGGGGCAGGTGCCTTGGAGCCGGTTCGCCCGAGGGCTTGGATGGTGGCGCTCATCGGCGGCAGTTCCCTTGCGGTTCGACGCGGCTCCAGCCGCTGTGTCTACCAATATTCCAAGCGCAATCCCAACCGCGTCTGAATCGCCGTCCGGCTGGCGCCTGGCGGGCCATTCGTTACTTGCCGGTACATGGGAACGCGCGGATATTCATGAACAGGGCGCGCAAGTGACACTCAGGCCGCGACCAGCCCACGAAACGGAGGTGTAGCGATGCAACGCAATTCGAACCAGTCCCTGCTGGTGCTGCTGCTCGGCGCATGCGCCTGGTCGGCGCCGGGCGCCGCCGCGGCCGAGGAAACCAAGGTCCTGTACAAGTGCGTGGATGCCAAGGGCGTAGTGAGCATCCAGTCCAAAACCTGCCCCGCGGGCAGCACCGAGGCGTGGAGGCGCGACGCGCAGACCGTGCCGAAGCCGACTCCGGCGGAAGTCGCCGCGCAGCAGGAACGCGAGGCGCGCAATCGCCAGGCGGTGGTGACCGAAACCGCCGAGCTGCAGCGCAAGCTCGCCGCGCAGGCCACGCCGCCGCCGGGCTCGCCCCCGGCCGGTTCGCACCTGGCGGGCTCGACCAATCCCAAGGAGGGCTCGCATCTGGCGCCAGTCTCGCAAGCGGGTGCGGAAGACCTGCCGCTGCCGCAGTCGGTTTCGGTAAACAACTGCCAGGCCGCGCAGGCCTTCGCCGCCGGCGTGCGCGAGAAGACCTGGATCGGCCTGACCGACGACCAGATGCGGCGCATCTTCGGCTGGGTCGCCGACCAGTGCCGCGTGAGCACCGCCACCGACGACTAAGGCGCGGCGACCCTCAGCGGCCGCCGAGCAAGGGGTACGGGTTGACCGCCGTGCCCTTCCACCAGTTTTTCTCCGGCCCGAGCACGAACACCGCGAAGTGCAGGTGCGGCCCGTCGGGACTGGCGTTGCCGGTGCTGCCGACGAAGCCGATCAGATCGCCGCGCTTGACCACCCGGCCCTCCACCAGCCCAGGCGCGTAGCGATCCAGGTGTGCGTAATAGAACGCGAGTTTTTCCTCGCGATCGAACTGGTACAGCGTCAGCCCCCCCGGCTTGCTTTCGAACAGCTTGGCCACGCGACCCTCGGCGACGGCGAGCACCGGCGTGCCGCGCGGCGCCATGATGTCGATCGCGTCATGCAGGCGACCCGCGCCACGCGACTGTGTGAAGGTGTCGGCGATCTGCGCGGGCTGCACGCCCTGCACCGGCATCAGCAGCCGCCCCGCGGCAGTCGCCGCCATGAGCGCGGCGGCGGCCTCCAGGGTGTCGGGCGCGGGCTGTGCGCTCGCATTGGCCTCGCCCGCCATCGGCGCGCCCTCTGCGTCCGCGCCGGGCAAGGGCGCCATCGGCGCAACTGGCGCCAGCGCCGGCGTGGACACCGATGCGGGCAAGGAAGGCGCATCGGGAAGCACGATGCGGTCGGTTGGCGGAGGCACGGGCATGCGCACGCCGGGAATGCCTTCCATGGGCAGCCGCGTGCCGATGCGCAGATGGCCGGTCACGACCAGCGCATAGACGCCGAGCGCGCCCAGCAGCAAGCCCAGCGCGAACACCAGCAGCCGGTTCATGGTTTCAGTCCTGCAACAGCGCGGGCGTGCCCGGCTTCACCGCCGACGCCACCTTCAGCACGTCCCAGTTGGTTAGGCGGATGCAGCCATGCGACTGCGTCTTGGCGATGGTCGAAGGCTCCGGTGTGCCGTGGATACCGTAGTGCTCCTTCGACAGGTCGATCCAGGCGACGCCGACCGGATTGTTCGGACCCGCCGGGATGCTTGCCTTGGAATGGCCGGGAGTCGCATCCCAGAACAGCTTCGGGTTGTAGTTGAAGGTCGGGTTCTTCGAGACGCCGTTGATCTTCCAGTCGCCAACCGGAAGCGGGTCATGCTTGCTGCCGGTGGTCGCGGGGAAGGTCGCGAACACGCGCCCGCCGGCGTCCACCAGGCTGACGGTGGAATCGGACTTGTCGACGACGACCTTGGCCGCTGCCGGCAGATCCGCGGACGCGGCGACGCTCGGCGCCACGATCTGCTCGCCGGCAACAAAGCGCTTGCCGGGATTGAGCTGCTGCAAGAGCGCGGGGCTGGCGTGGAATTTCTCCGCGGCCGCCTCCAGCGCGCTGGCGTACCCGAGTGCCTTCATCTTCGACTTCTGCATCATGTCGGACGGCGCCTTTTCGAAGGGGCCGGCCACTTCCTCGCCCAGCGTCACCGTTGCCAGCGCCGGCGCGGCGTCGAGGTTGAGCGCGGCCCAGGTCGGTGCATCCACCTTGCCGCTGACCGGGATGCCGTTGCGCTCCTGGAAGAAGTTGATGGCGCGACGGACGTTGGAGCCGTAGGCGCCGTCGATCTCGCCCGGCGAAAAATTCGCTCGGTCGAGCAGGATCTGCGCGCGCAGCACCGCGGCGCCACGACCGCCCTCGACGATCGCGTGGCCGCTGGCGTTGACGTTCTCCGGGGTGATCGCAGCGCCGGCCGCGGCCGCAGGGGCGCTGGCAGCGGGCGTGGCGGCAGGCTCGGCGGCAGGCTCCGGCGTGGCCGGGGCCTGGGCGAATGCGGGAAGGATGGCCAATGCAAATGCGATGGCGGTGGCGAGGCGAAGCGGGCTGGTCACGGCGAAACTCCCTGTCGGTGATTGCGAAAGGTTGCCTGAGCGAACGTGAACGGGGCTCGTTCATCGGCTGACTGACGCTTGAACGAAAGCTACACTCGCCCATTCCCGCGCCCGCCCGGACCCGCCATGCCCCGTCTTGCCGCCTCCCTCCTGGTTTTGATCGCGCTGGCGCCTGCTGCGCAGGCCAGCGTCGCGCTGCCGGTGCCCTGGCAGCAGGGCATGAGCTTGCGCTACCGCTCGCAAGCCACCACTGACAAGACCCGGGGCAAGCTGCACACGCGCATCCAGACCCAGGACGTCGTCGAGGTGTCGGTGCCGGAAGCGGATGCACAGGGCTTCCTGCAGCAATGGCGCAGCCTGTCGCCGGAAGTGGCGGTGACCGGCGATGCCGCCCAGTCGCCGGCGGAAAGCCGCATGGCGCGTGCGCTGGTGGCGCGCTTCCGCACGCTGCCGCTGCAGGCGCAGCTGGATCCGCGCGGCGCCTATCGCGGCCTGCGCAACTGGGAGGCGTTGGCCGCGGCGATGCGCGAGGTGATGTTGCCGGCGATGCTCGACCAGAGCGCCGCACGCAAGGACCTGCCCGCCGCCAGCCAGGAGGAGCGGGCGGCGAAGTTCCAGCCGGAGCTCGCCCGGCTCACCACCCGCGAGGCGATCGACGCTGGCCTCGGCCGCCAGGTCGCGCTGTTCAATTACTTCACCGCCGCCAACATCGGCCGCGGCAAGCCGGTGAGCTACGAAGAGGAACTTCCGAGCCCCTGGTCCGCGGGCAGCATCGCGGGTCGCGGCAGTTTCGAGCTGGTCGCGGAGGATGCCGCCGCCGGCACCATCACCATTCGCTGGCGCCAAGGCATCGATCCGCTGAAGGGCCGCGAGACGGCCTGGCGGATCGTGGACGCGCTCGGCGTTCGCCGTCCCGGCGGCACCGGCAATGACGGACTGCCGAAGGGCCTGGTGCTCAGCGACGAGGCAACCGTCGTGCTGGCGCGCGCGACCGGCCTGTTGCTGCGCCTGGAGCACCGCCGCGAGGTGGCGCTGGCCAGCACCGGTTCCGTCACCAGTTGGACGTTCGAAAAGCTGCCCGAGCGCACGGCGCGATGATCGAGCTGGTCGGGTTCGACGGCGACGACACGCTCTGGCACAGCGAAGGCTATTACCAGGCCGTGCACGCCGAGTTCGAACGCGTGCTCGGCAAGTACCTGGACCTAGCCGACGCGCGCGCGCACGAGCGCCTGCTCGCCACCGAGCAGCGCAACCTGCACCTGTTCGGCTACGGCGCCAAGGGCATGACCCTGTCCATGCTGGAGACCGCGATCGAGCTCAGCGGCGAGCGCATCGCGGTGGCCGACCTGCACCACCTGCTGCACCTGGGCAAGGACATCCTGCGCCACCCGGTCGAGCTGCTCGAGGGCATTGCCGACGCGGTGGCCGCGGTAGCGCGCGAGTGCCGCGTCGTGCTGATCACCAAGGGCGACCTGTTCCACCAGGAGGCGAAGGTGGCGCAGTCGGGGCTGGGGGAGTTGTTCCATCGGATCGAGATTGTTTCGGAGAAAAATGAGAGTTCGTATCGGAGGGTTTTGGCGGAGTTCTCCGTCCAACCGGCGCGGTTTCTCATGGTCGGAAATTCCCTGCGCTCGGACATCGAGCCCGTGCTCGCGCTCGGCGGCTGGGGCCTGCACATGCCCTACGCCGTGACCTGGGCGCACGAGGCCAGCCACGGCGTGGACCTGGCGCATCCGCGCCTGCTGCGCGTGGACTCGCCCGCGGCGATCTCGGCGGGCGTGCACGAATTGCAGGCGCGTGCGGCGATGGCGGCCGCTGGCGGCAGGCCCGGCCAATGAAGCGCCGCGTGCTGCTGCGGTTGCTGCTGGCTCCCGTCGCGCTCGCGCTCGGCCTGTTCGTGTATGCGCAGCAGTTCCATCCCGAACTCGAAGACGTGCCGGGGCAGCGCGCGCAGCTGTCGCAGCGCACGCCGGCCAACGCCCCGCCACGCATTGACGCCCGCGAAGTCCTCGCCGATGTGCGCACGCTGGCCGCGCCGGAAATGCAAGGCCGTGCCTTTGGGACGCCCGGCGGAAAGCGCGCGCGCGCCCACCTGGCGCGCCGCTTCGCTCAGATCGGCCTGGAGCCGGCGTTCGCGGATGGCTACGAACAGCCCTTCAGCGCCCCCCAGCGGCGCGGCATCCGTTTCTGGCGCGCGAAGTTCTGGCAGCCGGGCCCGCCGATCCAGGGCGCCAACCTCGCCGGGATGGTGCGCGGCACGGTCGAGCCGCAACGCTGGCTGGTGGTGAGCGCGCACTACGACCACCTCGGCATGCACCGCGGCCGGCTGCACCCCGGCGCCGACGACAACGCCTCGGGCGTGGCGGCGATGCTGGCGGCGGCGCGCTGGTTCCGCGCGCATCCGCCGCGGCACTCGATCGTGTTCGTCGCCTTCGATGGCGAGGAAGACGGCTTGCTCGGCGCGCTCGCCTTTGTCGCGCAACCTCCGCTGCCGTTCGAAGCGCTGCTGCTCAACCTGAACTTCGACATGATCTCGCGCAACCCGGACAACGAGATCTACGTCAGCGGCCTGTACGCAAACCCGCAGCTGGCGCCGATCGTGCATTCGGTTCGCCTGCAGGCGCGTCCGACCCTGCTGTTCGGCCACGACCACCCGCGCCCTTTCTGGGATTTCGAGGACTGGACCCACCAGTCCGACCAGGGCCCCTTCGCCGCGCGCGGCGTGCCTTTCCTCTACCTTGGCGTCGCCGACCACCCCGACTACCACGCGCCCGGCGATACCTTCGAAAAGATCGACCGCGAGTTCTATCTCGGCGTGGTGGACAGCGCGCTGGAGCTGCTGCTCGCGCTCGATGCCGCCGACGCCGCGCAACTGCGCCGGACGGATTGAGCGATGGCGCTGGCCTGGTGGATGTTCGTGCTCGCGGGCCTGGTGCTCGGCGGCGGCAGCGCCTTCCTGGCGATGCTCAGCCTGTCGGCCGGTACCGCCTACGGCACCGAGTACCACGTGCTCACGGCGCGCCAGCGGGTGATGGCGCGCCTGCTGGGCGCGGGCGCGCTGATCGGCTCGCTGCTGTGCGGCATCGCCGCGCTCGGCCTGTGCGCCTGGGGGCTGCGCGCGCTCTGGCTGGGCCTGTGAGCGCGCGTCCCGGTCAGAGCACGAACTCGATCGGCACCAGCGCCCAGGCATCCACCGGCGCGCCGTCGCGGGTGGCGGGCACGAAGTGCCAGCGCGCCTTGACGAACTCCGCCGCGGCGCGGTCCAGCAGCAGCGAACCGCTGCTGTTCTCCACGCTCACCCGCAGCGGCCGGCCGCTGGCATCCACGTGGATGCGCAGCACCACCGTGCCCTGGATCCGGCGCTGCAGGGCCGTGCGCGGGTAGGGCGGCGGCGGCGCGACGTCGGCCGCCAGTTGCGCGAACACGGTGCCGCTGGCCACCGGCGGATCGAAGCTGTCGGGCAGGTCGGGCGTTTCCACCAGTGCCTGCGACATCGCGTTCGGCGTCTGGTCCACCACTTCCACCGGCGGCTCCGCGATCGGCACGGGCACCGGCTTGGCGACGTTCACGGGCACCGGCCTGGGCTCGACGGGCTTGGGCGGCAGCGGCAGCGGCCTGGGAATGATCCGGGGCACCAGCACCTGCATCTCGGGTTCCTCCGCGACGTCGGTCTGGGCGACGCGCGCCGGGACCATCAGCATCATCAGCACGCCGACATGCAGCGCGATCACGCCGCTGGTGGCGGCGATGCGCTTGGCGTCGATGGCGAACCGGGGCAGGGCGGCGTGGGCGTGGACCATGGCGGATCTCCGGGTGGGTTCAAAGCGGTCAACGCGCCGGTACCGGCAACGGGGTTGAACGCCGCGCAACGGCGGGCAAGGCGGCCATGGACGCGGCCTCGGCGACGGGGGCATGATGCTTTCCATGCGCAATCGCCTTGGTCCTGCTTCCTGCCTGTGGCTGCTCGTGCTGGCAACCTCCGGTTGCCAGCGCGGCGCCGACGATGCTGCCTCCGCGTCGGGCGCCGATGGCGGATCGTCGGTCGTAGTGGCGGTGCCAGCGCAGGACTCCGAGCGCACCTGGGCCGGCCTGCTGCCCTGCGCCGACTGCGCCGGGGTGGACACGCGCCTGGTGTTGCGCACCGAGCGCGGACGCCGCGATTACGTCATGACCGAGACCTACATTGGCGGTAGCGGCCAGACCAGCTTCAACCGCAGTGGCGTGTGGACCGAGCGGCGCGACAAGCTGCAGGGCGAAGCGCAGGTGGTCTATGTGCTCGACCCCGACAAGGCGCCGCAACGCCTGGTCCTGCAGCCCGACGGCGCGCTGGAACTGCGCGAGTCCGGGGAGCGTCCGCCCGAGCAGGCCCTCGCCTACCGGCTGCAGCGTCTCTAGCCTTAAGCGCGAATTCATCGCCTGGTCCCAGACTGGCGCCTCATTCAAGGAGACACCCATGATCCGCAAGCCCGCCGTGCTCGCCCTCCTGCTCGCCGGCGTCTTCGCCGTGGGCGCCCAGGCACAGGTCATCAGCTATTCGCCGCGCAGCGGCGATGTGTGGATCGACACCGAGCTCAACTACGTCAACGACTACGGGCGGCGCGACCGCAACTTCTTCGTGGACGACCTGGTCAGCAATTTCGGCGCGCCGCGCTACCTGGTGAACGAGCTGCTGGACAAGCGCCGCTGGGAGCCGGGTGACGTCTATTACGCCTCCGCGCTCGCCTACCAGGCGCGACGCCCGCTCGGCGACGTGGCGCGCAGCTACGAACAGAACCGCGGCCAGGGCTGGGGCGTGGTCGCGCAGCGCATGGGCATCAAGCCGGGTTCGGCCGAGTTCCACGCGCTCAAGGGCCAGGTCGGCAAGTCGACCGGCCGCTTCAAGGCCAAGGGCAAGGCCAAGGGCGGGCCCGCCGCCGACGAGCGCCGCGACGACGATCGCAATGATGGCAAGGGCAAGGACCAGGGTCCGGGCAACAGCGGCAACGACAACGGCAACAAGGGCAAGGCCAAGGGCAAGGATAAAGGCAAGGGCCATTGACCGAGGCGGCGCTGTCCGCGCTGGTGACGCATCGCGGCGGCTGCCATTGCCGCCGCGTGCGCTTCGAGGTGGACGCGCCGGCCGCGCTGCGCGTGCAGGACTGCAACTGTTCGCTGTGCCGCATGAGCGGCTTCCTGCACCTGATCGTGCCGGCAGCGCGCTTCCGGCTGCTGTCCGGCGCCGATGAGCTGAGCGAGTACACCTTCAACACCGGCGTGGCCAGGCACCGCTTCTGCCGCACCTGCGGGGTCAAGAGCTTCTACATCCCGCGCTCCAATCCCGACGGCGTTGACGTCAACGCGCGCTGCCTGGACGAAGGCAGCGTCGCTTCGCTGGCGGTCGAGCCCTTCGACGGAAAGAACTGGGAAGCGCAAGCCTCCACCCTCGCGCACCTCTCGAAAAACGGGGACAGGTACAGTTAATTCCAATTAACTGTACCTGTCCCCGTTTTTCGAGAGGCGTCGTTCCTGCCGGGTTAATGACGCACTGCGCACTTTGCCTCTGCAGCCTCCGGCGCAAGGCGGGGCGCTTCCGACCGGGCATGGAACCAGGCGGATCAATCGATCGAGGTTCCCATGGAAGCTTACGTCTCTCCTGTCACCGGCCTGCTGCCGCACAATCTAGCGATGGTTCGCCTGGTCGAGCTTGAAGATGGCCGCAAGCAGGCGCTGTTCGAATTCGACGCCGGCGAGCCGCGCTCGCTGCGCTTTGCGCCGGGCGAAGCCGCCGCCGTGGAGCACTCGCTCGCCGCCTCGCTCGAGCAGGAGATCGGCTTCAGCCGCTACGCCGCGCAGGAAACCGCGCGCCGGCTGTTCGAGCCCTTCCACCTCGCGGGCGAATGGAGCTGGTAAGCCCGAAGCGCCAGCACGCCCGATTGCGCCGCAGCTGAGCTGGGTCACACTGCGGCGCGCAAACGCGCGAGAATTCGCGCTGATGCCAGCCGCCACCCCGACCCCGATGCGCGCTCCACGCCCCGCCGATCCGGCAGCGGCGAAGCTGTCGGTTGCACCGATGATGGATTGGACCGACCGGCACTGTCGCGCCTTCCATCGCGTGCTCGCACCGCGCGCGCTGCTGTATACCGAGATGGTGCATGCGCAGGCGGTGCTGCTCGGTGACCGCGAGCGGCTGCTGGGCTTCGATGACAGCGAGCATCCGGTGGCGCTGCAGCTGGGCGGCAGCGACCCGCGCGCGCTCGCGCAAGCGACGCGCGTCGGCGCCGAGTGGGGCTACGACGAGGTCAACCTCAATGTCGGCTGCCCCTCCGACCGCGTGCAGGCCGGCCGCTTCGGCGCCTGCCTGATGAGAGAACCGGCGCTGGTCGCCGACTGCTTGGCCGCCATGCGCGCGGCAACCGCGGTGCCGGTGACGGTGAAGTGCCGGCTCGGCGTGGACGAGCAGGAGGACTACGCGGCCTTCCTTGCCTTCGTGGATACGGTGGCGGCCACCGGTTGCACGCGCTTCATCGTGCACGCGCGCAAAGCCTGGCTGTCGGGCCTGTCGCCGAAAGAGAACCGCGAGATCCCGCCGCTGCGCTACGACTGGGTGCGCCGGCTCAAGGTCGAGCGCCCGCAGCTGCATGTCACCCTGAACGGCGGCCTGGACCGGGTCGAGGCGAGCCTGGCGGAGCTGCGGCACGTGGACGCGGTGATGATGGGGCGCTGCGCTTACCACGAGCCGTATCGCCTGCACCTGCTCGATTGCGCGCTCGCCGACCGCGAGGCCCGGCCGCGTGGCGAGTTGCTGCGCGCGTACCTGCCCTATGTGCAAGCTCAGCTCGGGCGCGGGGTCGCGCTCAAGCACATCAGCCGGCACCTGCTCGGTCTGTTCCACGCGCAGCCGGGCGGCCGCGCCTACCGGCAGTTGCTGAGCGAGCAGGCGCCGAAGGCGGGCGCGGGCATCGAGGTGCTCGAGCGCGCGCTGGCGCTCACCGAATCACATGGGGGAATGCCGTGATCACGCGCGACCTGCAGGCCTTCTTCGACTTCGCGCGCGAGTGCGCGCCCGCCGATGGCGCCGCCACCGCGCGCGCGGCCTTCTTGGTCGCGCCCGAGTCCTTCTCGCTCGCCGCGCAGTCGGCCAGCGACAACCGCTACATGGACCTGGCCGCCGGCGTGGATGCCGCGCGCGCGCTTGCCCAGCACCAGGCCTTGCTGGGCGCGATGTCGCGGACCCTGCCGACGGTGTGCTTCCCCGGCCGTGCCGAGACGCCCGACGCGATCTTCCCGAACAACGTCTTTGCCACCGCGCGCCGGCGCCTGTTGCTCGGGCACATGCGCCACCCGGTGCGGCAGGCCGAGGCGCAGCGCGAGGACATCCGCGGCTTCTTCCGCGAGCTGCTCGGCTACGGCGAGCTCGATCTCGCCGCCCAGGCCGGTGTGTGCGAACTCACCGGCGCGCTGATCGTGGACCATCGCCGCGGCCTGGGTTACTGCGGCCTGTCGGAACGCTGCGACGAAGCGGGCGCGCGCGCCATGCACGCCGCCTTCGGCCTGCGCGCGACACTGCTGTTCGACCTGGCCGATGGGGAATACCACAGCAACGTGGTGCTGAGCGTGCTCGCCGGCCGCGCTGTCGTGCTCGCCCCCGATGGCTTCGCGCAGCCGGAAGTGGCCGCCGCCATCGCCGCCTTCTATGCCCCGCATGCCGTCGTGCTGGCCCCGGCGCAAAAGCAGGCCTTCGCCGCCAACTGCCTGGCACTGGCGCCGGACGAACTGTGGATAAGTCGCGCGGGCGAGCAGGCGCTCTCGACCCGGCAGCGTGAACAGCTGCAGCTGGCCGGATTCAGCATCCGGGGGGTAGAGTTGGATGAAATCGAGAAGGCGGGGGGCTCCCTGCGCTGTTGCGTGGCAGAGATCTTTTAGTCATTCAGGTTCCTGTTCATAATAGCGTTCAGGTTCAGATGGAATTCATTGCCGCGGCTTCAGACTTCGCCCCGTGACCAAGGGCTTTCATTTTCGCAAGGCTCGAGTACGACGTATGTCCAGGCTTTCCCGGCTCCTGAGAACGGCGCTGCATCCCATGCTGCTCCTTGGAACCGGCGTCGCCCTGGCGCAGTCGGCGCCGCCGCCGAACGCCCCGCCCTTGCGCCAGGAACCGGCGCCGGGGCGGGACCGGGACGAACGTGCCGACCGCGGGCTTCCCGAATCGGTGCGCCGCGTGGAGCGGCAAACCGGGGGTGAAGTGCTGCGCGCCGAACCGATGCAGCGCGATGGTCGCGAGGTGTACCGGCTCAAGGTGTTGACCGCCGATGGCCGCGTCCGCGTCGTGCAAGACGATCCTGACCGCCCGCGCGAACCGCGGAAGTCGGGGCCGAAGGGCAAGGCCAAGGGCAGCAATCAAGACGAAGCGTCCAGAGACCCGGACGAGGAACCGCCACAGTAATCCGGCCGCGTCCGGATACGTCGAGGAGACTACATGCGCATTCTGCTGGTTGAAGATGAAGCCCCGCTGCGCGAGACCCTTACCGCGCGCCTGAAGCGCGAGGGCTTCGCCGTGGATTCCGCCGCCGACGGCGAGGAAGGCCTGTATCACGGGCGCGAGCTGCCGTTCGACGTCGCCGTGATCGACCTCGGCCTGCCGAAGATGTCGGGCATGGACCTGGTGCGCAACCTGCGCACCGAAGGCAAGAAATTCCCGATCCTGATCCTGACCGCGCGTTCGAGCTGGCAGGACAAGGTGGAAGGCCTGAAGGCCGGCGCCGACGATTACCTGGTCAAGCCCTTCCATGTCGAGGAACTGCTGGCGCGCATCAACGCGCTGCTGCGCCGCGCCGCCGGCTGGAGCAAGCCGGCGCTGGATTGCGGCCCGGTCAGCCTGGACCTGTCCGCGCAGACCGTCAGCGTCAATGGCGCGGGCGTGGACCTGACCAGCTACGAGTACAAGGTGCTCGAATACCTGATGCTGCACGCCGGCGAGCTGGTGTCCAAGGCCGACCTGACCGAACACATCTACCAGCAGGATTTCGACCGCGATTCCAACGTGCTCGAGGTCTTCATTGGTCGCCTGCGCAAGAAGCTGGATCCCGAAGGCGAGTTGAAGCCGATCGAGACCGTCCGTGGTCGCGGTTATCGCTTCGCCATCCCGCGCAGCGAATAACGCCGCGCCGGCCCGGGGCATGGCGGCGCGCGCACTTTCGTTGCATGCCCGCCAACTGCTTGCGGCCAGCCTCGGGCTGGTCGCATTCCTTGGCCTGACCGGCATCGCGCTGGACGAAGCCTTCCGCAAGACTGCGCTCAGCAACCAGCAGGAGCGGCTCGAGAACCACGCCTACGCCTACCTCGGCGACTTCGAGTTCACCCGCGACGGCGAACTGATCGAGCCTGCCAACCGCGCGCCCGATGCCCGCTTCCTGCAGCCGGGCAGCGGGCTGTACGCGGTGGTGCGCGGCCGCGACTTCCACTGGAATTCCCCGTCCGCGCTCGGCCGCCGCTTGCCGGAGCCGGAAATGCTCAAGGCCGGCGAACGCCGCTTCGAGGCGCAGCCGCGTGCCTTCACCGACGACAAGGGACTGGCGCACGAGGTCTATCGCTTCAGCTACGGCCTGGCCTGGGAACAGGGCGAAGTCGGGCAGGCGCCGACGGTGACGCGCTTCACCATCGCCATCTACGAGGACGCGCAGGGCCTGGAGCGCCAGGTTGGCGTGTTCCGGCGCGCGCTGTGGGGCTACCTCGGCCTGGCGGCCTTGCTGCTGCTGCTGGTGCAGATGGCGGTGCTGCGCTGGAGCCTGCAGCCGCTGCGCCAGCTCGAGGGCGAGCTCGCGCGCGTGCGCCGCGGCGTCAGCGAGCGGCTCAGCGGCCGGCATCCGCCGGAGTTGCAGCAGATCACCGACAGCATCAATGCGTTGATCGAGAGCGAGTACTCGCACCTCGACCAGAGCCGGCACACGCTCTCCGACCTGGCGCATTCGCTGAAGACGCCGCTGGCCGTGCTGCGCACGCGCCTGGACGCCGGCGCCAGCGAGGAAGAGCTGCGCCGCGAGGTGGCGGTGCAGGTGCAGCGCATGACCGAAATCGTCTCCTACCAGCTGTCGCGCGCCGCGCGCAGCGGCCATGCGCTGTTCGCGGCGCCGATCCCGATCGAGCCGCGCGCGGAGGAAATCGTCGCCAGCCTGGAGAAGGTGTACCTGAGCAAGGGCGTGGTGTGCGAGTTCGAACTCGACCCGAGCGCGAACTTCCATGGTGAGCTCGGCGACTTGCAGGAACTGCTGGGCAACCTGCTCGAGAACGCCTTCAAGTGGTCGCAGCGGCGCGTGCTGCTGACCGTGCAGTCCGAGCCCGCCGGCAAGGGCATGACCCGCGCCGGGCTGATGCTGGCCGTGGAGGACGACGGGCCGGGCGTGGACCTGGCCAATGTCGAGACGCTATTGCAGCGCGGCGTGCGTGGCGACGAGCGCGTGCAGGGACACGGCATCGGCCTGGCGATCGTGCAGGACATCGTGCGTGCGTATCGCGGCGAACTGAAGGTGGAACGCTCCGCGGAACTGGGCGGTGCGCGCTTCTGCGTGCACTTCCCCCCCGGCCTGTAAAAAAATAGGGAAAAAAAATGGGGTCAGAGGAGATTTTGCCGAAGGCAAAATCTCCTCTGACCCCATTTTTTTTCCCTATTTTTTCTAGCGGATCATGCCCGGGAGCAGGCTGTGCCAGCGCGGCGCGCCGCCGCGGGTGGGCAGCGGCGTGCTGCGCGACGGCGCAGTGACGGGCGCTGCAGGCACGACGGGATCGACGTAGGTGGTGCCGGTGCTGGTCGCGGGCTTGCCCGGCTTGGCGCTGCCGTCCACCGGATCCGTGCCCGCCACGGGCGACTTGGCGAAGGCCGTCGACGCGCAGAGCAGCAGGCAGGTGGCAAGCAGGAGGCGGATCATGGCAGCGCTCGCGTTGGCGTGGTGTCCTGTCTGATGCCAGGACGGGTCAAATAGTTGCAACGCCGAGTCTATAGGCTCGAAGGCCGGGCTGCATGTGCCCTACACTCCTGCCCGATGGATGCCTTTGCCCTCGACCGGTCCCGCCTGCTCATCCGGGGCCCCGCGCTGCGCCGCGCGCTCATCTCCGGCGCCCGCCGGGTCGTCGCCGATCGCGACGTTCTGAATAAAATCAATGTCTTCCCGGTCGCCGACGGGGACACCGGCAGCAACCTGGCCTTCACCCTGGGCAGCGTGCTGGCCGGCGCCCTGAGCCGCCGCACCGCCGGCGCCGGGGAGCTGATGCGCAAGGTCGGGGAGGATGCCATCGACGGCGCGCGCGGCAACTCCGGCGCGATCCTGGCGCAGTTCTTCACCGGCGTGGGCGAGGACCTGGGCGGGCGCGCGGCGGTGCTGCCCTCGGAACTGGCCGAAGCCGTGCGCGCGGGTGCGCGCTCGGCGCGCCAGGCGATGTCCGAACCGCGCGAAGGCACCATCCTCAGCGTCATCGCCGCCTTCGCCGATTCGCTGGTGGCGCAGCCCGAAGGCGGCAGCGCGCAGAAGTGGTTCGGACCGGCGCTGGCACAGGCGCGGCGCGCACTGGCAAACACGCCCAAGCAGTTGCCGGTGCTGGCCAAGGCCGGCGTGGTCGACGCCGGCGCGCAGGGTTTCCTCGACCTGCTCGAGGGCATCAACGAATTCATCGAAGGCGGCCACGTCGCCGCCGAAACGCTGCAGGCCGATGCGGTCGCCGACCTGGAGTCGGCGCAGGCGCACGAGGAACTGTTCGACGCCGATCCCGCGCACCGCTGGTGCAGCGAATGCCTGCTGCTCGGTGAGGGCCTGGATCGCGCCGGCCTGCGCGCCGCGGTCGCCGACCTCGGCGCCTCCTGCGTGGTGGTCGCCGGCTCGCATTCGCGCATCCGCCTGCACGCGCATGTCGGCGACCCGCAGGCGCTGTTCGAGCTCGCCGCGCGCTTCGGCCGGGTCGAATCCACCAAGGCCGACGACATGCGCGCGCAAGCCCGCAGTGCCGCCGGCGGCAGTGGCGTCGCCATCGTCACCGACAGTTCCGCCGACCTGCCCGAGGGCATCGCCGAGGCGCTGAACATCCACGTGGTGCCGCTGCGGCTGAACTTCGGCGACCAGGACTACCTCGACAAGGTCGGGCTGACGCCGCGGGAGTTCTACCGCAAGCTGCGCGAGGAAGTGGTGCTGCCGCGCACCAGCCAGCCGCCGCCGGGCGACTTCCGCCGACAGTTCGAGTTCCTGCTTTCGCACCACCCGAGCCTGGTGTACCTGGGCGTCGCGCGCGCGGTGTCGGGCACCATCCAGTCGGCGGAAACCGCCGCCCAGCGCGGCGGCCACCCGGAGCGCACGCATGTGTTCGACAGTGCCAACGCCGCCGGCGGCCAGGCGCTGCTCGCCATCGCGGCGGCCGAAATGGCGCAGCGCGGCGACGACGCGACGTCGATCCTGGCGCAGCTCGAAGCGCTGCGCGCACACACCACGACCTGGGCGATGACCCGCGACCTGACCATGGCCGTGCGTGGTGGCCGCATCCCGCGCTGGGGCAAGCCGCTGGTGAAGGCGCTGTTCCTGACGCCGATCGCGAAGGTGAAGCCCAGCGGCAAGCTCGGCCTGATCGGCGGCTTCTTCGGCGGCGCCAACGTGCCGGCGCGCTTCGCCGCCTACGTGGCGCGCCGGCTGGACCGCTCGCTGCGCTGGCGGGTGATCGTCGGCCATTGCGACGCGCACGCCGACGGCGCCGCCGCGTTGCAGGCGATGCGCGCGCTGCTCGACTGCGAACAGGCATGGCTGGTCGAGACTGGGCCGGCAATCGGCGCGCACGCCGGGCCCGGCGCGCTGGTGATCAGTGTGCAGGCGATCGCGGAGCGGGACGCGTAACATCCGCATCGTGGCGATCGCGCTTTCCCTGCTTCTGTTGTCGTACCTGCTGGGCTCCCTGTCCGGCAGCCTGCTGCTCGGGCGCCTGCGTGGCGTGGATATCCGCAGCGCCGGCAGCGGCAGCGCCGGCGGCACCAACGCGCTGCGCACGCAGGGCGCGTGGTTCGCGCTCGGCACGGTGCTCATCGATGTCGGCAAGGGCGCGCTCGCGGCTTGGCTGGCGCTGCGCTTCCTGCCGCCAGGCTCGTCGCCGTACTGGCCCTACGCCTGCGCCTTCGCGGCGGCGGTCGGGCACGTGTGGCCGGTGTTCCATGGCTTTCGCGGCGGCAAGGGCGCGGCCACGCTGGTCGGCGGCATGGCCGTGCTGTGGCCGCAACTGATTCCGCCCGCCCTGCTGGTGTGGCTGCTGAGCCTGTTGTGGAGCGGCTACGTTGGCCTGTCCACGATCCTGGCGGGTATTGCGGTATTGCTGACGGCGCTCATGTGGAATGCGGATCCGCCGCGCCTGGCCTGGAGCGCGGCCATCGCCGCCTTCCTGCTGTTCACGCATCGCGCCAACATCGCGCGCCTGCGCCGCGGCACGGAGTCGCGCTTCGAGCGCGCACGCCTGCTCGGCCGCCTGCTGGACCGCGCGCGGTGAACGCGACGCGGCTCGATGCGCAGGCCGTGCTCGCCGCACTGCAGCCGGCGGCGCGCGCAGAACTGGCGTCGGTGTCGGTGGCGGCCAGCACGGCGTCCACGCAGGCCGACGCGCTGTCCGCGGCGGCGCCGGAACACGGCTGCGCGCTATTCCTGGCCGAACATCAGACGCAGGGTCATGGCCGCCAGGGCCGCCCGTGGCTGTCGCCACCGGCGCAGGCCAGCCTGGCGATGAGCGTGTCGCGGCGCTTCGGCACGCCCCTTGCCGCGATGTCCGGCTTGAGCCTGGTGGCCGGGATCGCGGTGGCGGAAGCGCTGCCGGTGCCGGGCATCGGCCTGAAGTGGCCGAACGACCTGCTCGTCGATGGACGCAAGCTGGGTGGCATCCTGGTCAACCTGCGCGCGGCGCCAGATGGTGGCTGCGACGCGGTGATCGGCATCGGCATCAACCTGTGCCTGCCGGCCAACGCCGGCATCGACCAGCCCTGGACCGACCTGGCGCGCAGCGGGGCCGCACCGGCCTCGCGCAATGACCTGGTCGCCGCCGTCCTCGACCGGCTGCTGCCGGCCTTGTCGCTGTTCGAAGCGCAGGGCATGGCGCCCTTCCTGCCGCGCTGGCAATCGCTCGACGCGCTCGCCGGATGCGCGGTGCGCGTGCACGATGGCCCGAGCGTGCACGAAGGCGTGCTCGCCGGCATTACCGACAGCGGCGCGCTGCGCCTGCGCGAAGACGGCCGCGAACGCGTGTTCGCCAGCGGCGAAGTCAGCCTGAGGCCGGCATGAGCAGCAAGCGCTGGCTGCTCGACCTCGGCAACACGCGGCTGAAGCTGGCGCCGCTGCACAAGGGCGCGCGCGGCGAAGTGACCGCGCTGGCGCACGGCGACGACGATTTCGAGGTTGCGCTGCGTACCCACTTCGAAGCGCACGACGGCGATGAAGCCTGGCTGGCCTCGGTGGCGCCGCTCGACACCACTTCGCACCTGCGTTCCCTGCTGCAGGACCTGGGCATCGAGGTGCAGCGCGTGCACTCGCGCGCCAGCCTGGGCAAGCTGCGCATCGCCTACGCCGAGCCTTCGCGGCTGGGCGTGGACCGTTTCCTCGCCCTGCTGGCGGCGAGCGAACGCGACGACGGCCCCTGGCTGCTGGCCTCCGCAGGAAGCGCGCTAACGCTGGACCTGCTGCAGGCCGACGGCCAGCACCTGGGCGGCCTGATCGCGCCGATGCCGGCGCAGATGCGCGCCGCGCTGGCGACGCGCTTCGCGCAACTCGACGTGCCGGAAGGCCAGGCGCTGGACTTCGCCTGCGACACCGCCGACGCCATCGCCAGCGGCGCGCGCGCCGCCGCGCTGGGCGTGCTCGAGCATGGATGGCGGCGCGCTTGCGCCCTGCTCGGCCGCGAGCCGACGCTGCTGGTAGCCGGCGGCCACGCCGAACTGCTGCTGCAGGCCGAGGTGCCGAACGCGCAGGCCGCGCCGACGCTGGTGCTGGACGGCATGGCGCGCTACGTCAAGGACGCCAAAGCCTGATGTTGCTGCGTGGATTGATCGTCCTTCTCGTGTGCATGAACGTCGGCGTGGCCGCGTGGTGGGGACTGCACCGCGAGCCGGCAGCGCGGCCGCTGCCGGTCACCGAGCCCGGCATCGCCACGCTCACCCTGTGGTCGGAAAGCGGCAGGCAGGCACCGGCCGCGGGCGCGGAACGGGAGGCGGACGCACCCGTGGTGAGCGCGGACGCGGTCTGCCAGAGCCTCGGGCCCTTCGAGAGTTCCCAGAGCCTGCGCAAGGCGATGGACGCACTGCTGCCGCGCGTGGAGCGCATCCAGTTCCGCGAGGTGGAGGCGATGTCGCTGCAGGGCTACCGGGTCTTCCTTCCCGCGGCCGCCGATCGCGCCGAGGCGCTGGCGACGGCGCGCGCGCTCGCGGCCAAGGGCGTGGCGGACTATTACGTCGTCACCGCCGGCGACCAGGCCAATACGGTTTCCCTGGGACTGTTCCGCGACCTTGAAAACGCCACCAAGCGCCGCGATGCCGTGGTCGCGCTGGGCTACAACGCGGTGCTCGAGCCGCGCACCGAGCCGGTGCGGCAGTGGTGGATCGACCTCGCCGCGGCGCCCGGCTTCGACTGGCGCAGCGTGGTCTCGGGGCCGTCGCTCAAGGCGGTCGCCGCGCCCTGCGGCTGAAGGCTCGCGCCGGCGTGCTTATACTGCGCGCAGCGCCGGCATAGCTCAGTTGGTAGAGCAACCGCCTTGTAAGCGGTAGGTCCCCAGTTCGAATCCGGGTGCCGGCACCACAATCAACCGCGCCAGCCATGGTCCCCAGTTCGAATCCGGGTGCCGGCACCAATCAGCGCGTCTTGCGGTCGCCCTTGTCGCCCTGGCCGGGCTGGCTCTCGTGCTTCGCATGTTGGCGCACGTCCTGCGCGAGCGAGCGGCCGAGGTCGTCGGATTCGGTGAAGCGGCCCTTGGCATCGCGCCGGACCAGGCGCTTGTCGCCATTGGGCGCCATCAGTTCACGCTTGCTGTCGGTCATGTCCAACCCTCCGTCGTGGCACGGTCGTATGATCGTCGGCAGCGAATGAACCTGGCTCGAACTGGAGCGCGCGCATGTGCGGTCGATTCACGCGTGAGATGTCGTGGGCCGACGTGCACGCGTTCTCGCAGGGCCTGGATCTGATCGTTCCGGAAACGGAGCCGGAACCCTCGTGGAACGTATGCCCGACCCAGGATAGCTGGGTGCTGGCGCCGCGCGAGGGCGGTGGCGCCTTCGCGCGCACCATGCGCTGGGGGCTGCTGCCGCCATGGGCGAAGGATGCCAGGCTCGGTGCTTCGATGATCAACGCGCGCCTGGAGACGGCGGCGACCAAGCCGGCCTTCCGCAAGGCCTGGGCGTCGCGGCGTTGCCTGGTGCCGGCGAGTGGTTACTACGAATGGCGGCTGGAGCACGGCGTCAAGCAGCCTTACTGGATCCACGACCTCGAGCATCCGCTGCTGATGTTCGCGGGCCTGTGGGAGAACTGGCAGCAGCCCGACGGCGAGTGGCTGCAGAGCTTCGCGCTGATCACGCGCGCAGCCATGGAGCCCATGGTCCAGTTGCACGACCGCACGCCGCTGATGCTGCCGGCGCCCGCGCTCGACGGCTGGCTGCATGGCAGCGCCGACGACGCGGCCGCGATCGCCGGCGCCGCGCTGCCGCCCAGGCTTGCGTGGCACCCGGTCAATCGCGCGGTCAGCAACCCGCGCAGCAACGGTCGTGGACTGATCGCGCCGGTGGCCCTGCCGCCTGCGCCCGAACCCGGGCTGCCGGCCTCTGCTAGTCTGTTTGACTGAAAGCAGTCGCGGCAGAATGCCGCTCCTACAGCGCACGAGACACGACATGCCCGAGCCCTCCGCCCCCCGCAAGGTCGCCCTGATCGGCGCTCCCACCGACATCGGCGCCGGCCATCGCGGCGCCTCCATGGGCCCGGAGGCGCTGCGCGTGGCGGGCCTGGCGGAAGCACTGCGCGAGCGCGGCCTGGAGGTCGTGGACAAGGGCAACCTCAGCGGCCCGCTGAATCCCTGGCTGCCGCCGGTGGATGGCTACCGCCACCTCGACGAAGTGGTGGCCTGGAACCGGCAGGTGATGGAGGCCGTCGGCGCGAGCCTGGACGCCGGCGAGTTGCCGATCCTGCTTGGCGGTGATCACTGCCTCGGTGTCGGCTCGATCACCGCGGTCGCGCGCTGGCTGCGATCGCCAGGGCAAGACGCTGCGCATCCTGTGGCTGGACGCGCACGCCGATTTCAACACGCACGAGGTCACGCCCAGCGGCAACGTGCACGGCATGCCGGTGGCCTGCCTGTGCGGCGTCGGGCCGGACGCACTCACCGGCCTGGGCGGCACGATGCCCGGCGATCAAGGCCGAGCAGATTCGCCAGATCGGCATCCGCTCGGTGGACGCCGGCGAGAAGAAGCTCGTGCACGAGTACGGCCTCGACATCTACGACATGCGCTACATCGACGAGATCGGCATCAAGCGGGCGATGGAGGAGGCGCTGGAGGGCATCGACGCCAACACCCATGTGCATGTCAGCTTCGACGTCGACTTCCTCGACCCCGCGATCGCGCCGGGCGTGGGCACCACGGTGCCGGGCGGTCCCAACTACCGCGAGGCGCAGCTGGTGATGGAAATGATCGCCGACGCCGGCAGCCTGGGCTCGATCGACATCGTCGAACTCAACCCCGCCTTCGACGACCACAATCGCACCGCGCGGCTGGCGGTGGACCTGGTGGAGAGCCTGTTCGGCAAGTCCACCCTGATGCGTACCGCCTCCGGCTGAATCGGTACCGACTCGTGGCTGAACGGAGCTTGACGCGGATTCAGGCGGATCCCCCGCGCTCGCGCGCCAGGCCGTAAAGTTACAGTTGCTATCCCATCCTGCGAGGTTTCCATGAAGCGTACCGCCCTGACCCTTATGCTGCTGATCGTTGGTTCCACCTTCCTCACCGGCTGCCACACCATGGCCGGCGTCGGCAAGGACGTGCAGGAAGTCGGCGAAGAAGTCGAAGAGACCGCGGAAGGCAAGTAAACCCTGCCGAAGCGCGAGAATGAAAAAAAGGCCGCCGGAATCCCGGCGGCCTTTTTCATTGCACTGCCCTCAGTTCGGATCCGGCGCAAACCCGCTCGGGAACGGATCCGGCGTGCGCGCGTAGTCCTGCCAGCGCTCGCGGATCACGCCCTTGGCCACCAGCGCCTCGTAGGAGTCGTAGTACAGGGCCACGCTCTGGTTCGGACGCGAGCTAAGGCGTTCGAACTGCGTTTGCATCACCGGGTCGTAGCGACGCTCGCCGTGGCCGGTGCCGATCTGCTGCGCCTGCGCGCTCGGCGCCGATTCGCGGCGGCCCAGGGCGCCACCCACCGAAGCGGCATCGGCGGCGCGGTTGGAGGACTCGGCGGAAGCTTTCGCCGCGCCGCGATCGCGCTCGTAGGGCGCCGGGTACGGCGTGCCGTAGGGCGGCGGCGAAATCATCGGCGGCTGGTAGGCGACCGGCGGCGGACGGCGCTCGCGG
The DNA here is from genome assembly GCA_963707625.1 of uncultured Gammaproteobacteria bacterium. Classification (GTDB taxonomy): domain Bacteria; phylum Pseudomonadota; class Gammaproteobacteria; order Xanthomonadales; family Xanthomonadaceae; genus Arenimonas. The sequence continues at coordinate 194,128 of CAVPQV010000001.1, read as the reverse complement.
AAGGCCGCCACGCCGATCACGCCGACGTTCTGCGGGCGCCCGGTGCGCGCCGCGTAGGAATCGGGCAGGTCGGTGAAGTAGAACTCGGCGACATCGGAATAGCTCTTGCGCCAGCCGCGCACGTCCACCTGCTGGAAGGGCTCGAGCACGTAGCCGGCCTGCGAGGAGCCGGCGGTCTGGCCGCTGATGGCATTGACGCCGTCCACCGACACCACCGCCAGCACGCGCTCGCCGGTGAGGTTGTGCAGCTTCACCGCGAAGCGGTGGCCGGGCCGGCCCTCGATGTACTCGCGGCCCGAGTACGGGATGCGGGTGAGCCAGTTGCCCTGGTCGAGGTCCATCACCTGCACGTCCACCAGCCGTTCCTGCGCGCAGGCGGTGAGCGGGACGAGCGAGGCGAGCAACAGCGGCAGGGTGAGGCAGCGGGCAAGCAGGCGTTTCATGGTGGTGTCTCCGTGGAAGGCAGCAATGGAAACGGGCGGGGCGCGGATTCGGGGTTAGCGACGCGGGCCGCTACACTAGGGCGACCCCCTGACCCCGTCGTTCCCATGCAGAAACAGCGCGTCCTGACCGGCATCACCACTTCCGGCACCCCCCACCTGGGCAACTACGCGGGGGCGATCCGCCCAGCCATCGCGGCCAGCCATCGCGGCGACGTGGACAGCTTCTATTTCCTCGCCGACTACCATTCGCTGGTAAAGGTGCAGGACCCGGTGCGCGTGCAGCGCTCGACCCTGGAGATCGCCGCGACCTGGCTCGCCGCCGGCCTGGATCCGAACCAGGTCTGGTTCTACCGGCAGTCGGACATCCCCGAGATCCCCGAGCTGACCTGGCTGCTGACCTGCGTGGCCGGCAAGGGCCTGCTCAACCGTGCGCATGCCTACAAGGCGGCGGTGGACCGCAACAACGCCGACGGCCTGGACCCCGATGCCGGCATCAACGCCGGCCTGTACATGTACCCGGTGCTGATGGCCGCCGACATCCTCATGTTCAAGGCCAACAAGGTGCCGGTCGGCCGCGACCAGGTGCAGCACCTGGAGATGGCGCGCGATTTCGCTGCGCGCTTCAACCACGTCTACGGCGAGCATTTCGTGCTGCCGGAAGTGGTGATCGACGAGGCGGTGGCGACGCTGCCGGGCCTGGACGGCCGCAAGATGAGCAAGAGCTACGACAACACCATCCCGCTGTTCGCGCCATCGAAGGAACTGCGCGCGCTGGTCATGGGCATCGTCACCGACTCGAAGGCGCCGGGCGAGGCCAAGCAGGTCGGGGGCTCGGCGCTGTTCCAGCTCTACCAGGCCTTCGCCGACCCGGAGCAGACCGAAGCTATGCGCCGCGCTTTCGCCGACGGCATCGCCTGGGGCGAAGCCAAGGCGGCGCTGTTCGGGCTGATCGACAGCCAGGTGGCGCCGATGCGCGAGAAGTACGAGTCGCTGATGTCCAGGCCGGTCGAGATCGAAGCCGTGTTGCGCGAGGGTGCGATCAGGGCGCGCAAGCTCACCCGCCCCTTCATCGCCGAATTGCGCGACGCCGTCGGACTGCGCGACCTGCACGAGGGCGTGCGCCGCGCGGTGGCCGCCGCGCCGCCGCGCGAGGCGCCGGCACTGGCCGCATTCAAGCAGTACCGCGAGGGTGGACGCTTCTACTTCAAGCTGGTGGATGGCAACGGCCGCCTGCTGCTGGCCAGCCACGGCGCCGATTCCGCGCGCGACGCCGGCCAGCTGGTCGCCCGGCTGCGCGCCGCCGGCGGCGCCGGACTGCGGCACGTGCCCGGCGTCGGCCTGCACCTGGGCGACGAGGCCTTCGGCGAACTCGCCGGCAACGTCTCGCTCGAGGACATCGCCAGCGCGCTGGCCGAGCTCGCCGCCGCCGAAGCCGCCGGCTGAGCCCATGCACGCAACCCTCGGGAACGGCAACTGATATGGCATTGACTCGCAGCGATCGCTGGCTGGCCGTCGTCCTGGTGTTGCTGACGGGAGCGGGGCTGTGGTTCGTCATGAACGCCAAGCCGGTCGGCTCGCGCGGCATGGTGCTGGCCGATCCCGCGTCGCCGCAGCTCGGGCCGGTGTGGGTCGGGCAGACCGCGAACTACCGGCTGACCTCGCACGCGAGCGTGGCGCAGACGCAACAGGTCGGTTCCACAGTGGAAGCGCTGCTGCGCGCCTACCTGGAATTCTTCGCGCTCGACGCGCAGGCGGTGCCGAAGGGCGGGCTGGAACTGCGCCTGTTCCGCGACCGCGCGCAGTTCAAGGCGCGCGTCGCCAACGCGCCACCGTGGGCCGAGGCGATCTATCGCAAGGGCGTGGCCTATGCCTATTTCGACGCCAGCGCGCCGAACGCGCAGCACTGGATGCTGCACGAGGCCACCCACCAGTTGAACGAAAAGGTCGGGCGCACGCCGGCCGCGAGATGGGTCAGCGATGGCCTGGCCAGCTACTTCGGCGCCAGCAAGGTGGAGGATTACGTGCTGACGCCCGGCAGGATCGAGGCGAAGGCTTACCCGGTGTGGTGGCTGGCCGAACTGGCGCCGACCGGAAACCTGCAGCGCGACATCGCCAGCGGCCGCGTGGTGCCGCTGCGCGCGCTGGTCAGCGGCGAGGGCGGTCCGGATTTCGACAGCCACGTCAACCAGTGGTATCTCGGCTACTGGAGCCTCACCCACTTCCTGCTGCACGGCGCCGACGGCAAGTACGCTGCGGGCTACAGGGATCTGCTGAAGGGGAAGACGGCAACGCTGGCCGACTTCGAGCGCCTGCTCGGGCCGGTGGATGCGCTGCAGGCGGAGTGGTACCGCTACCATCAGGGCTTGGCGGGCGCGGCCCCGGACAGCCAGGTCATCGTGGTCGACTGAGGACGCGCGCATGGAATTCGATTCGCCCCGGTTGATGGCGGGTAGCGCGGGCGTCCTGTTCGCGCTCGGCGCGCTGCACCTGTTCTACACCTTCAACGGCAACAAGCTGTATCCGCGCGATACGCACCTGGAGCGCCAGATGGCGTTGGTGTCGCCGGTACTGACGCGGCACACGACGATGTGGGAGGCCTGGCTGGGCTTCAACGCCAGCCACAGTCTCGGCGCCATGTTCTTCGGCCTGGTGTATGGCTACCTTGGCTGGTTCGAGCCGGCCTTCCTGTTTGCGCAGCCGTTCCTGCTCGGCCTCGGCGCGCTGCTGCTGCTGGGCTACGCCTGGCTCGGCTTTCGCTTCTGGTTCCGGATCCCGATCGCCGGCATCCTGGTTTCACTCGCGCTGTACCTGGCGGCGATCGTGCAGCACGTCCGTGGCTGATCTGCGCGCGCCCCTCGCACTGCTTGCGCTGGCTGCGTTCCTCGCCGGCTGCGCGCCGATGCCGCCCGAGGCGAAGGTGGCGATTTCCGACTGGCGCTCGGGTAAGGCCGACGAGGACTGCGAGATTGCGGGCGAGTCGATCCAGTGGCAGGCGGATTACTGCCTGGCGGCGATGCAGACCGACGACCTCGTTGCCGCGCAACCGTGCATGGACCACGAGTCGCGTCGTCGCCGCGGCGAGGAATGCGCGCGTCGCCGGCACTACAAGCAGGAGTGGTGCCGCCGCGTGGTGGACAGCGGCGCGCTGCCGCGCTCGCTGGCGGAGTGCATCGCCGATCCGGAGCAGGCCGGGTCCGTCGTCAGGGGGCAGGACCCGGGGTGAGCACGCGCGTGCTCGATGACATCTTCTGGCACGCGTTGACCGGACTGCAAGCGCATTTCGCCGCCGGAGCCGGCGATGCGCGGCGTTACGCGCGCGGCTTCTCGCCGATCCTGGGCTTTCGCGACCGCGAACACCCCGACTTTGCCGCGCTGGAACCTTACTGCGATCCCGGCGAGCGCTTCTACCTCGACACCTGGAGCGGCCAGGCGCCGCCCGGCTGGAGCATCGTGGTGGAGAAGCGCATGAAGCGCATGCTCTGGGCGCGCGACGCCGCACCCGCCGATGCGGAGCCGGCCACACGCCCGCTGCGCGCCGAGGACGCGCAACAGGCGCTGGACCTGGCGCTGCTCACCAACCCCGGGCCCTTCGGCCTGCGCACCATCGAGCTGGGCGAGTACTTCGGCGTCTTCGAGGGCGAGCAGTTGGTGGCCATGGCCGGCGAGCGCATGCACGCCGGCGAATTTCGCGAAGTCAGTGGCGTGTGCACGCATCCCGATTTCCAGGGCCGCGGGCTCGCGCGCCGGCTGACCGCGAAGGTCGTGCGCCTGCAGCTGGCGCGCGGGCAGCGTCCCTTCCTGCACGTGATGAGTCACAACACCGGCGCCCATGACCTCTATGAGCGCATGGGCTTTCGCGACTATCGCGAGACGGTGGTGCGCGTGGTGGAACGGACCGGGTTCTAGTCGAGGTCGCGGATGACGCGGACCTGCGCGCGCTCGATGTTGACGATGGCGTAGCCCAGGCCGGCGGAAACCCGCAGCCGCAGCGTGCTGCCGGTCACCGCATCCACGCGGCCGAGCCGGCGTACGCCGTGGACGGTGGTGATTTCCACGTTCTCGCCCAGGTGCTGCGGCAGTTCCGCGAAGGGCAGTGTCGAAGCCTGCGTACGCGCTGGCCTGGCCTTCGTTGGCAGGCTGCTGGCGAGCGGGCGGCCATCGGCAGTGGTGCGGGTGGTGCTGCCGTTCTGCGCCAGCGCCGGGGCCGGAAGCATGAGCAGCATCGGGATCAGGAACAGGGCTGTGCGACTCATCCGGGTTCCTGCGGGTGCCTGCCAGCGGCGACGCAAAAAGCCTAGCACGGCCGGCAAAATCTATTTGCGACGGCCCCAGGTATTCTGCGCCACCCGCTTCTTGGCCGCTTGTTGCTGCACGACGCAGAAGCGGTGGCCGGTCGGGGCCTGCATTACCCACCAGCGCTTCAGGAAGGTCTTGCGCGTCGCCCCCAGCTTTTCCAGCCGTGCGACTTCGGCCTCGAGCTCGTCGGCCTGGATGTCGAGGTGCACGCGCGACCCGTGCCCGACCCGCTGCAGGAGCAGGAACACCTCCTCCGGGCCGGTCTCCAGTTCGCCGTAGCGGCCGTCGCCGTCCTGGTCGTGGCTGGCGATCTTGCGTTGCAGCGCGCCGCTCCAGAATCGCAGCGCCGGTTCCAGCGAAGGGCCGGGGCAGTCGATCACCAGCGCGATCAGCACGCTGTGGTGGCGCAGGGGCAGCGTGCTGCGGCGCGGACGCGAGGGGAACGCGCGCTCGCGCTTGCGCACGAGGCAGAAGCGGTGGCCGGTCGGCGCCTGCATCACCCACCAGCGCTTGCCGGGATTGGCGATGCGGACGGCGCCGAGCGCCTCGAGCGCGTCGGCCTCGGCGTCGATGTCGTCGGCTTCGATGTCCAGGTGCAGGCGCGATTCGTGTTCGACGCGCTGCACTTCCACGTGCAGGCCGCCGGGGCCGGCGCCGAGCAGCGCGTAGCGGCCGTCGCCGCCTTCGTCGGGGTCCTCGACCGGCAGGCCGAGCGCGCCGCTCCAGAACTTCGCCGCGGCGCCGATCCCGGCGCGCTGGCAGTCGATCATGAAGCCCACGAGCCGCCTCGACATCCGGACTTGCCTCGCAACCTGGGCCGTATGGATTTTCCGCCTTGCCTCAGGCCGGGCGTTGCAAGTCGTCGATCAGCACGCGCAGGAAGCGCGCGGCCTCGCCACCGGTGGCGGCGCGGTGGTCGAAGGTGAGCGAAAGCGGCATCAGCCGGTGCGTCTCGATGCCGCCCAGCACCGGCACCACCGCGTGGTGCAGGCGGCCGGCGCCGACGATGCACACGCAGGGCGGCACCACGACCGGCGTGGCGTACTTGCCTGCGAACACGCCGAAGTTGCGACAGCATGATGCGTGTAGCCGGTGCAGGTCCTCGGGCGGCAGGCTGCGCGTCTTGACGCCGTCGCGCAGGCGGTTGAGCTCGGCGCGCACCTGCTGCGGCGTCGAGCCGGTCGGCAGTTGCGCAGCGCCGGCACGAACAGGCCGTCGGGCGAATCGACGGCGATGCCGACATCGACGCGCGAATGGCGGCGCAGCGTGCCTTCCTTGGCGTTGAACCACGAGTTCAATGCCGGCTCGGCCTGCGCAGGCGCGCACCAGCGCGCGGATCAGCCGCGCCATGATGTCCTCGCCGGGCGCCCAGGCGTGCAGGTCGGCGTCGTCCATCAGCGTGGTCGGCACCACTTCGGCGTGCGCGGCGGCCATGGTGCGCACCATGTTGCGGCGCACGCCGCGGATCGGCTCGTCGGCGTCGAGCCGCGGCGGTCGGCGCGCACCGGTGCGTCGCCGCGGCGCAGCGGCGGGCATCGGCGGGCGCGACGCGCGGCGCGGCGTAGGTCGTCGCTGCCGTCGGCGCGCGCGGGCGTAGCGGCCGGTGCGCGAGCCAACGCGCGCGCTGCCCGCGGCAGCGGCGTCTTCACGTCGCTCAGCGTGACCACGCCGTCGGCGCCGCTCGGCCTGACGCGGGCGAGATCCACGCTGCAGCTTCTTCGCCAGCGCGCGCACGGCCGGCATGGCCTTGACGCCGCCGACCGCGATGGCGGCCTCGCTGCGGACCGCGTCGCTGGACTCTGCATCGCGCCGACCACGGTGCCGGCGTCGGCGCGCTCCGCTTCGGCGGTTCGCCGCTACTTCGGGCGACGGTGGGCCGGCTCGCGCAGGTGCTCGGGCACCGGCGCGGCGCCGTGCCATGGGCGTGGCCGGTGTCCTGCGCCTCGGCGCGCTGCGGCAGGCTCGCGTCGAGCTCGATCTCGACCAGCCAGTGCGCCGGTGTTGATCACGTCGCCGGCGCCGCCGGCCACGCGCAGCACCTTGCCCGAGAACGGCGAGGGCACGTTCGACCACCGCCTTGGCGGTCTCCATCGACACCAGCGGCTCGTCGAGCAGCACCGATGTCGCCGACCTTGACCAGCCATTCGACGATCTCGGCGTCGGGCAGGCCTTCGCCCAGGTCGGGCAGGAGGAAAGTTTGTCTTGCTCATGGCGGCAACGCTCCGTGCTTCAGCCGGCGGCCAGCGTGCGCTTGGCCGCGGCGATGATCTTTTCCACGCTCGGCAGGTACTTCATCTCCAGCCGGAACAGGGGGATGTGGGTGTCGTAGCCGGTGACGCGCTCGACCGGGGCCACCAGGTCGTACATGGACTTCTCGGCGAGCTGCGCGGCGATCTCGGCGCCGAAGCCGGCGGTGCGCGCGGCTTCGTGCACGATCACGCAGCGGCCGGTCTTCTTCACCGATTCGTGCGATGGTGTCGAAGTCGAGCGGCTTGAGCGTGGCGACATCGATGACTTCGGCGCTGATGCCTTCCTTCGCCAGCGCCTCGGCGGCCTCCAGCGTTTCCTTCACCTGCGCGCCCCAGGTCACCAGGGTGACGTCGGTGCCGTCGCGCAGCACGAAGCACACGTCCAGCGGCAGGCCTCGCCGTCGTCCGGCACTTCTTCCTTGTACTGGCGGTAGATGCGCTTGGGCTCGAAGAAGATCACCGGGTCGGGATCGCGGATCGCTGCCAGCAGCAGGCCATAGGCGCGCTGCGGCGAGGACGGCATCACCACGCGCAGGCCGGGCACGTTGGTGAAGATCGACTTCGTTGGCCTCGGAGTGGTGCTCCGGCGCGCGGATGCCGCCGCCCCAGGGCACGCGCAGCACCATCGGGCAGGTCAGGCGGCCGCGCGTGCGGTAGCGGAAGCGCGCGGCGTGGCAGATGATGTGGTCGACCATCGGATACATGAAGCCGTCGAACTGGGCCTCGGCCACCGGCTTCATGCCCTGGGTGGCCAGGCCGACCGTGAGGCCGGCGATCGTCGTCTCGTCCAGCGGCGTGTCGATCACGCGCTGGTCGCCGAAGGCTGCTTGCAGGCCGGCGGTGGCGCGGAACACGCCGCCGTTGATGCCGACGTCCTCGCCCAGCACCACCACGGTGTCGTCGTGCTTGAGTTCCCAGGCCAGCGCCTGGGTGATTGCTTCAATGAGGGTGATCGCGGCCATCAGCGCTTCTCCCACTTGATGGCATCTTCGCGCTGCGGCGGCGACGTCGTGCGGCATCTCGCCGAACAGGTAGTCGAACATCGCTTCCACCGGCTGGGTCTTGGTCTCGAGGTAGGCGTTCACTTCCTCGTCGACGCGCTTGTTGGCTTCCACCAGCCAGAGTTTTTCCCGATCTTCGCTCCCAGGCCTTGAGGTCGGTGAGGTACTTGCGCAGGCGCAGGAAGGCTCGCGCGTCCAGCCTTCCTTGACCTCTTCCTCGCCGCGATAGCGGCGGGCGTCGTCGGCGGTGGTGTGGTCGGACAGGCGGTAGGTGATGAACTCGATGCACGCTGCCGCCGTGGCCGTGGCGCGCGCGCTTGAGCGCGAGGTCCATGGCCGCGCGCACCGCGATGATGTCGTTGCCGTCCACCTGCAGCGATTCCAGGCCGCCGGCCAGGCCCTTCTGCGCCAGCGTCTTGGCGCCGGTCTGCGCTGCGCGCGGCACCGAGATCGCCCAGCCGTTGTTGATGATGCACTGGCATGAAGGGCAGGGTGAAGGCGCCGGCGGAGTTGATCGCGGCGTAGGTGTCGGTCTTGGAGCGAGCCGCCGTCGCCGACGCAGCACACCGCCACGCGCGGCTCGCCGCGCAGCTTGAAGGCGAGCGCGGCGCCGGCCGCGTGCAGGCACTGGGTGCCGATCGGCACGCACCAGGAATAGTCGTGTGGCGGCCCGGAGAAATCGTTGCCGCGCTCGTCGCCGCCCCAGTACATCAGCACCTCGCGCGGCTTCACGCCGCGCATGAACTGCGCGCCGTACTCGCGATAGCTGGGCGCGAACACGTCGTCGTACTGCATCGCGCTGCCGATGCCGATGTGCGTGGCCTCGTGGCCCAGGCAGCTGGCGTAGGTGCCGAGCTTGCCGGTGCGCTGCAGCGCCACCGCCTTGGTGTCGAAGGCGCGGGTGAAAAGCATCTGCTTGAACAGCTCGACCAGTTCCTTCGGGTCCCGGGCGAACTCGGGCAGGTCGTCGCGGACCAGGGTGCCGTCGGGTCCGAGGTACTGCAGGTATTCGATGTCGAAAGTGGCTACGGTCGGCATGCGCCCTCCCAGGCTCAGGGCGATAGTGTAACGTGGCGGGTCACACCGGTCCCCCGTGCCGACGCAGAAATGAGCCCAGAAAACCCCAGCCTGCCCCCCAACCAGCGGCCGATCGAAGAGGGCGTCATCACCGACCTCGCCGAGCGCCTGAGCTACGGCGGCTACCTGCGCCTGGACCTGCTGCTGGCCGCCCAGCAGCCGATCTCCAGGCCGGTCCACCACGACGAGCTGCTGTTCATCGTCCAGCACCAGGTCGCCGAGCTGTGGATGAAGCTGGTGATCCACGAGCTGCGCGCGGCGCTGGCGCACCTGCAGGCCGACCGCCTCGGGGCGGTGCAGAAGGTCCTGGCGCGGGTGAAGCAGGTGCAGCGGCAGATGTTCGAGCAGTGGGCGCGTGCTGGAAACGCTCACCCCCAGCGAATACCTGCAGTTCCGCCACCTGCTCGGCCCGGCATCCGGATTCCAGTCCCTGCAGTACCGCCAGATCGAGTTCCTGCTGGGCAACAAGAACGCCGACATGATGGCGGTGTTCGCGCACGATCCGGCCGGCCAGGCCGAGCTGCGCGCCGCGCTGCGAGGCGCCGAGCCTGTACGACGAATTCCTGCGCTACCTGGCGCGCCAAGGCCATGCCGTGCCCGCCGACCGTGTCGAGCGCGACTGGACCGTGCCGCATGCGCGCGACCCGCGCCTGATCCCGGTGCTGCAGCGCATCTACGAGGATACCGGCAGCCACTGGGAGGCCTATGCGATGGCCGAGCAGCTGCTCGACATCGAGCAGAGCTTCCAGCTCTGGCGCTTCCGCCACATGAAGACGGTCGAGCGGATCATCGGCTTCCGTCGTGGCACCGGCGGCAGTTCGGGCGTGGGCTTTCTGAAACAGGCGCTCGAACTGACCTTCTTCCCGGAACTGCTCGACGTGCGCACGGAACTGGGCGCCCCGGCCAAAATCTGAACCTTGCTGCGGCGCAGCAAACGCCTCCAGGTTTGACGCAGCCTCGGCGAGCGGTTACATCTGCCCGGTCATTTTCCAGGAGTTCGTCGCATGACCGAAGCACGAGACATCCCGCCCGAGGTACCCCTTCCCGCATTCGGGCAGTTGATGGGCCATCCGCGCCCGTTGTGGATGTTGTTCATGACGGAATTCTGGGAACGCTTCGCGTTCTACGGCATCCGCTGGGCGCTCGTGCTCTACATCGTGGCGCAGTTCCACGCCGGCTCCGAGACCGGCGAGCAATCCGCCAACCTGATCTACGGCGCCTACCTGGCACTGGTCTACGCTGCGGCGATCTTCGGCGGCTACATCGCCGACAAGGTGCTCGGTTACCAACGGTCGATCCTGCTCGGCGCAGTCATCATGGCGGCCGGCCTGTTCATGATCACGGTGCCGAACGAGGAGGTATTCAAGTTCGGCCTCGCTACCATCATTTCCGGCAACGGCCTGTTCAAGCCCAACATTTCGACCATGGTCGGCAAGCTGTATTCGCAGGGCGACGAGCGCCGCGACTCCGGCTTCACGATCTTCTACATGGGCATCAACGCCGGCGCCTTCCTGGCCCCGATCCTGACCGGCATCATGGCCGAGCGCATGTTCGGCGGCACCCCCGAGCTCCCGGCCTACAAGATCGTGTTCCTGACCGCCGGCATCGGCATGCTGATCAGCCTGGTCTGGTTCTGGATCGGCCGCCGGCAGCTGGGCACGGTCGGACGTCCGCCCGAGGAAGGCGGCGCCGGCAAGGCCAAGGTGCTGTATGTGCTGGTCGGCGCGCTGCTGGCCATCCCGCTGATCTACTTCCTGCTGTCGATCAGCGCCAAGACGCTGCAGTGGTTCGTGCTGTTCCCGATGTTCGTCGTGCTCTGCGGCATGATCATGTTCGAGGGCATCCGGGACGGCGCCGTGGCCCGCGATCGCGCCATCGCCATGCTGATCATCTTCGTGTTCAACATTCTTTTCTGGATGTTCTTCGAGCAGGCCGGCAGCTCCTTCACCTTCCTCGCGGACAAGATCGTCGACAAGAACATCTTCGGCTTTGCTTTCCCAGTCGGCTGGTTCCAGTCCGTGAACTCGATCGCGATCATCGCGTTCGCGCCGATCATGGCCTGGTTGTGGATCCGCCTCGGTCGTGCCAACCCGAGCATTCCGCGCAAGTTCGGCCTGGGCCTGATCTTCAACGGCCTGGCTTTCCTGTTGCTGATGTTCGCGCTGTCGAGCCTGGTGAATTCCGCCGGCCAGATCCCGTTCTGGACCCTGTTTTCGGTCTACGTGATCCAGTCCATCGGCGAGCTGTGTCTGTCGCCGATCGGCCTGTCCATGGTCACCAAGCTGGCGCCGCTGCGCCTGGTTGGCCTCGGCATGGGCGGCTGGTTCCTGTCCACCGGCATCGGCAACAACCTGTCCGGCATCTTCGCCAGCGAGGTCAGCGGCGAGACCGGCATGACCACCACCTCGGCGCTGGCCGGCTACACCTTCGGCTTCTGGGTACTGCTGGGCGGCGGCGTGCTGCTGTTCCTGATCGCGCCGCTGATCCAGAAGCTGATGCACGGCGTGAAGTAAGCGCCGCGATTGCTTCATGCAAAGGGCCGGGAGAAATCCCGGCCCTTTTCTCTTGCGCAACGCGCGGGGGCAGTCGCGGCCGCCGTCAGCAGACGAATGTCTGCTCAAGGCCGCTCCTACATCTCGATGGCGAGTTTGGAAAGCAGCGCCTGCAGCGACTCGCGCTCCTGCGTGCACAGCGAGGCCAGCAGGCGCTGTTCGTAGGCCAGCGCCAGCGGCGCGACTTCGTCGTAGATGCGGTAGCCCTTCGCCGACAGGCGCAGACGCGCGCGCCGGCGGTCGTCGCCGTCCACCTTGCGGGTGAGACGGCCCTCGGCCACCAGCGAGGCCACCGCGCGGCTTACCGCCACCTTGTCCATCGCGGTGCGCTCGGCCAGCTCCGTGGCAGTCAGGTCGGGAAAGCGGCCCAGCACCGCCACGAGCCGCCATTCGGTGACGTTCAGGGCGAAGCGATCAGCGTAGAGCCCGGCGATTTCCTGGCTGATGCGGTTGGACAGCACCGACAGCCGGTAGGGCAGGAATCGTTCCAGCTCCAATTCGGGGTGTGCGAGGGCAGCGTGCTCGGTCATGGCGTCGGCCCCGGGGCCCGACTTGCGAATGGTTTCAGATGAAACTATATTGCCCGGACGCCCGGCCCGCAAGGGCCCCGCCATCGTTCCCAGGAGGACCCGTCATGAGCGCGCAACCCAACCTCGGCATGCAGCCGACCACCTTCGAGAACCCGATGGGCATCGACGGCTTCGAGTTCGTCGAATTCGCGGCTCCGGACGCGGACAGGCGCCGCGCGCTGCACGCACTCTTCCAGCAGCATGGGCTTCAGCGCCGTGCTCAGGCACAAGCGCGCGCGACATCACCGTGTACCGCCAGGGCGGCGTCAACTTCCTGGTCAACGAAGACCCGGATTCCTTCGCCGCCGACTTCGCGCGCGCGCACGGTCCCAGCGCCTGCGGCTTCGCGATCCGCTTCCAGCAGCCCGTCCGCCGAGGTGCTGCGCACCGTGCTCGGCAACGGTGGCGAGGCGATCGCCGACAAGGAAGCCAGCAAGGCGATCGACGCGCCGGTGGTCAAGGGCATCGGCGACTGCATGCTGTACCTGGTGGACCGCTACGGCGACGAGGGCAGCGTGTTCGACGCCGACTACGCGCCGATCCCGGGCGCCGAGCAGGATCCGAAGGGCTTCGGCCTGACCTTCATCGACCACCTCACGCACAACCTGTACTTCGGCAACATGCAGAAGTGGTCGGACTACTACGAGCGCCTGTTCAACTTCCGCGAGATCCGCTACTTCGACATCAAGGGCGCCAAGACCGGCCTGGTGTCCAAGGCGATGACCGCGCCGGACGGCGTCGTGCGCATCCCGCTCAACGAATCCAACGACCCGAAGTCGCAGATCAACGAGTACCTCGACGCCTACAAGGGCGAGGGCATCCAGCACATCGCCTGCTTCACCGACGACATCTACGCCACGGTCGAGAAGATGCGCGAGTCCGGGCGTCGAGTTCCTGGACACCCCGGACACCTACTTCGACGTGATCGACGAGCGCGTGCCCGACCACGGCGAGGACGTGCCGCGGCTGGCGAGGAACAAGATCCTGATCGACGCCGACCTGGAGACCAAGCAGCGCAAGCTGCTGCAGATCTTCACCCAGAACGCGATCGGCCCGATCTTCTTCGAGATCATCCAGCGCAAGGGCAACGAAGGCTTCGGCGAGGGCAATTTCCAGGCCCTGTTCGAGAGCATCGAGCGCGACCAGATGCGACGCGGCGTGCTGTGAGGACGCATGCGCCGGCTACCAGTCCGGCTTCGGCAACGAGTTCGCGACGGAAGCCGTCGCGGGCAGCCTGCCGGTGGGCCGCAACTCGCCGCAGCGCGTGGCGCACGGCCTCTACGCCGAGCAGCTGTCGGGCACCGCCTTCACCGCGCCGCGCCATGAGAACCGGCGCAGCTGGCTGTACCGCATCCGCCCGGCGGCGATGCATGGCGTTCGCGCTGCTGGCCGAAGGCGCGCTTCCACAACCGCTTCGACGAGCAGCCGGCGACGCCGAACCAGCTGCGCTGGAGCCCGCTGCCGTTGCCTGCGGCAGCCCACCGACTTCCTCGACGGTCTGTTCACCGTGGCCGGCAATGGCGGCGCGTCGAGCAGGCGCGGCATCGGCATCCACGTCTATGCCGCCAACCGGACATGGTCGAGCGCTTCTTCTACGACGCCGACGGCGAGCTGCTGATCGTGCCGCAGCAGGGCCGCCTGCGCATCGTCACCGAGATGGGCGTGCTCGAGCTCGAGCCGCAGGAGATCGCGCGTGATCCCGCGCGGCGTGCGCTTTCGCGTCGAGCTGCCCGACGGCAGCGCGCGCGGCTACGTGTGCGAGAACTTCGGCGCGCTGCTGCGCCTGCCGGACCTGGGGCCGATCGGCTCCAACGGCCTGGCGAACGCGCGCGACTTCCTGACGCCGGTGGCGGCCTTCGAGGACATCGAGGGCGATTTCGAGCTGGTGGCCAAGTTCCAGGGCCGGCTGTGGCGCGCGGCCATCGGCCACTCGCCGCTGGACGTGGTCGCCTGGCACGGCAACTACGCGCCGTGCAAGTACGACCTGCGCCGCTTCAACACCATCGGCTCGATCAGCTACGACCATCCGGATCCGTCCATCTTCACCGTGCTGCACCTCGCCCAGCGACATCGCCGGGTTCGGCCAACATGGACTTCGCGATCTTCCCGCCGCGCTGGCTGGTGGCGCAGGACACCTTCCGCCCGCCGTGGTTCCACCGCAACGTGGCCAGCGAGTTCATGGGCCTGGTCGCACGGCGTCTACGACGCCAAGGCCGAGGGCTTCGCTGCCGGGCGGCGCGTCGCTGCACAACTGCATGAGCGGCCACGGACCGGACGCGGCCACGTTCGAGAAGGCCAGCAACGCCGACCTGTCGAAGCCCGACGTGATCACGGACACCATGGCCTTCATGTTCGAGACGCGCGCGGTGATCCAGCCGACCGCGCAGGCGCTCGACGCCGCCAGCGCGCCAGCGCGACTACCTGGAGTGCTGGCAGGGCCTGACCAGCACTTCGCGCGACACGCTGATCGAGCGAAGCGCAACCGGAGACAGATGAAGCTGGGCTCGCTCAAGGAAGGCGGCCGCGACGGCACGCTGGTCGTGGTGTCGAGGGACCTGGCCCGCGCGGTGCGCGCCGCCGGCATCGCGCCGACGCTGCAGCGGGCGCTGGAGGACTGGTCGACGGCAGCGCCGCGGCTCAATGCGCTGTACGAAGTGCTGCAGCAGAGCAAGGCGGAAACCATCAACGGCGAGCAGGTGTTCGCGCTCGACATGGCCGCGCTGGCTTCACCGCTGCCGCGCGCCTACGAGTTCGTCGACGGCAGCGCCTACCTGCCGCACGTGGCGCGGGTGCGCAAGGCGCGCGGCGCCGAGGTGCCGGAGAGCTTCTACACCGACCCGCTGATGTACCAGGCGACCAGCGCCGGCTTCCTGGCGCCGCGCGACCCGGTGGTGGTGGCCGACGAGGCTTACGGCATCGACCTGGAAGCCGAGGTCGTGGTCGTCACCGACGACGTGCCGATGGGCGTGTACGCCGGAGCAGGCGGCCGGCCATATCCAGCTGATCGGCCTGGTCAACGACGTCTCGCTGCGCAACCTGATCCCGGGCGAGCTGGCCAAGGGCTTCGGCTTCCTGCAGTCCAAGCCGCGCTCGGCGCTGTCGCCGGTGTTCGTGACCCCGGACGAGCTGGGCGAGGCCTGGCAGGACAGCAAGTTGCACCTGCCGCTGCTCACGCACATCAACGGCAAGTGGTTCGGCGCGCCCGAGGCCGGCGTGGACATGCAGTTCGATTTCGCACAACTGGTGGCGCACGTGGCGAGGACGCGGCCGCTGTCGGCCGGCACGATCGTCGGCTCGGGCACGGTGGCGAACGAGGACACCGCGCTGGGCGCCTCCTGCTTCGCCGAGCTGCGCACCGTCGAGACCCTGCGCGACGGCAAGCCGAGCACGCCGTTCATGGCATTCGGCGACACCGTGCGCATCGAGATGCTCGACACCGACGGGGCTTCGATCTTCGGCGCCATCGAGCAGCGCGTCGAGCGCGCGCCGTAGCAGCGGCCCGATGAGCGGCACCTAGCCGCTCTCCCGGTCCCGCGCATCCAAGCGCTCCGCGGCACCCTGGCTCCTGCCGTTCAACGGTCCACAGCCACGAGGCGCGCCGCCTACGTGGGACGCCGGATTCGGCCCCTTCCCGCCGAGCGGGGCAGGACGCCAGGAGCGACGGCGTGTAAAAAACAGGACGTTTTTTCCACGCCGCGGCGGGAAGGGGCCGAGTCCGGCGGCCGCGCACTCCGGAGGGCTTCCGTCGCGACACGCCCGGGCGTAGTCTCATGCGACAACGGGAGGGTCCCATGACTGGCGACGCGATCAAGCTCTATTCGTACTGGCGCTCCAGCGCCTGCTACCGGGTGCGCATCGCCCTCAACCTCAAGCAGCTTCGCTACGAGACCATTGCGGTCCACCTGGCGAAGGACGAGCAGCACGCGGTCGACTTCCACGAGCTCAACCCGCAGGAACTGGTGCCGGTGCTGCCGGCACGGCGGGCGCATGCTGCGGCAGTCGCTCGCGATCATCGATTACCTCGACGAAAACTGGGACAACAACCACCCGCTGATGCCCTCGGTCGCGCGCGACCGCCAGCGCGTGCGCGCGATCGCGCAGATGATCGCCTGCGACATCCACCCGCTGAACAACCTGCGGGTGATGCAGGCGCTGGAGAAGGAGTTCGGCGTCACGCAGGAGCAGCGCGAGGCGTGGATACGGCACTGGATGCGCTCGGGTCTCCGCGCGGTCGAGGAGATCCTCGCCGACAGCACCGCCACCGGCACCTTCTGCGAGGGCGACACGCCGACCATGGCCGACTGCTGCCTGGTGCCGCAGGTCTACAACGCGCAGCGCTTCGGGGTGTCGCTGGACGCCGTTCCCGAACATCGCGCGCATCAACGCCGCGTGCCTGAAACTGCCGGCCTTTGACGCCGCGCGGCCCGAGAAGCAGCCCGACTGCCCACCCGAAAACCGCTAGAGAAAATGGGGTCAGAGGAGATTATGCCGCCGGCATAATCTCCTCTGACCCCATTTTCTGTCAGAAGCCGGCGGAGGCCTGGTCGGTGTCGGGCTTGTACATGTCGCCGTAGGGATCGTGCTCGCCGCTGCCGCCGTCGGCGAGGCGGATCTTGAGAGCGAGGCCATCGCGAGAATCGGCCTTGCGCAGCGCCTCCTCCAGCTCGATCTTGCCTTCCTTGTACATCCGGAACAGCGACTGGTCGAAGGTCTGCATGCCTTCCTCCAGCGAGCGTGTCCATCGCCTCCTTGACCTCGTGCACTTCGCCGCGCCGGATCAGGTCGCGGATCATCGGCGTGTTGATCAGGATCTCGGAGGCGGGCAGGCGCTTGCCGTCCTTGCCGACCACCAGGCGCTGCGAGATCACCGCCTTCAGGTTCAG
Organism: uncultured Gammaproteobacteria bacterium; assembly: GCA_963707625.1. Lineage (GTDB taxonomy): Bacteria > Pseudomonadota > Gammaproteobacteria > Xanthomonadales > Xanthomonadaceae > Arenimonas. The sequence continues at coordinate 177,058 of CAVPQV010000001.1, read as the reverse complement.
CGACAGGTTCATCAGCACGTTCTTGTGCGCCGTCTCCGGGAAGAAGTTCAGGATGCGGTCGAGGGTCTGGTCGGCGTTGTTGGAGTGCAGCGTGGCCAGGCACAGGTGGCCGGTCTCGGCGAAGGCGATCGCCGATTCCATGGTGGTCGGCGTCGAGGATCTCGCCGATCAGGATCACGTCCGGCGCCTCGCGCATGGCGTTCTTCAGCGCGTTGTGGAAGGCGTGGGTATCCAGGCCGACCTCGCGCTGGTTGACGATCGACTTCTTGTGCTTGTGCAGGAACTCGATCGGATCCTCGATGGTGAGGATGTGGCCGGTGTTGTTGGCGTTGCGGTGGTCGATCATCGCCGCGAGCGTGGTCGACTTGCCCGAGCCGGTGGAGCCGACCACCAGCACCAGGCCGCGCGGCTCCATGACGATGTCCTTGAGCACCGTTCGGCAGCTTGAGCTGGTCGATGCGTCGGGATCTCGCTCTTGATCGCGCGGATCACCATGCCGACTTCGCCGCGCTGCTTGAACACGTTGACGCGGAAGCGGCCGGCGTCCTTGACCGCGATCGCCATGTTGAATTCGAGGTCGCGCTCGAACGCGGGCACCTGGCCCTCGTCCATCAGCGAATAGGCGATCTTCTTGACCATGCCAGCGGGCAGGCCGGTGTTGCCGAGCGGGATACAGCTTGCCCTCGACCTTGATGTACACGGGCGCGCCGGTGGTCAGGAACATGTCCGACGCGTTCTTTTCCGTCATCAGCTTCAGGAAGTAGCCGATATCCATGTGGTCTGTCCCTTCGTTTCCTTCGGCCCGTTGCCGGCGGGCCGGTCGTCCGCCAACAATAGCGCGTATAAAGTTACCCCGTATGCGCTGTATGACACTTTCCGACCCAAAATTCCACCGCCGAACGGCCCGCCTGCTGCTGGCCGCGGTCCTTGCGGCCGGGGCCTGCGGGGCTGCCCTGGCGGCCGATCCACCCGTGGCGGAACTGGCCGCTGCGGAGGCCGCCGTGGCCTCCGCGGAGCGGGCGCAGGCACGGGGCGATGCCGCCCCTGCACTGGCCGAGGCGAAGGACCTGCTGGCGCAGGCGCAAGCCGCGCTCGCGCGGCGGAAGTACCGCGACGCAGCACGCCTGGCGGAACAGGCGCAGGCCGCCGCGGAACTTGCCCTGGCCACGGCCAGGCTCGCCAACGCCCGCCTCGAGTTCGAGGAGAAGCAGGTGCGCAACGCCGAGTTGCGCCGGCAGTTGTTGGTGCTGCCGGCGGACAACGAATGAGGCGCGCCCGCATGCAGCGATCACAGGGACTGCCCGCGGCGCTGCTCGCCCTGGTGCTTGCCCTGGTGCTGGTCGTGTCGGCGCCGGCTCTCGCCGCCGACAACCAGGCGAACGAAGCCGCGGAGTTGGGCGCGCGCCTGGCCGCCCTCGACGCCGATCCCGCGCTCGCCGACAAGGGTGCGCTGGAGCGGTGGAAGGCGAGGCAGGCCGTCGCCAACATCGCCACGGTGCGCTCGCGCGAGCGCACGCACGCGCTCACCCTGGCGCGCGCGCGCACCGCCGCCGCGGAGCAGGCCGCGCAGGCGGAAGCGCTGCAGCAGCAGTCGGCGCAGCTCGACCGCGAGCGCGACCAGATCCTGGTCGAAGCCAGCCGCCGCGAAGCGCAGGCCGCGCAGCGCGAGGCCGACGCCTGCGCCTGCAGGCGATGGCCCGCGAGGAGGCAGAACCAGCGCCTGGCCGAGTCGGTGGCGCAGGAGCGGGCCGAGCTCGAGCAGGACACGGCCAACGCCGACGCCACCACCGTGCAGGCCACGAAGCTGGCCGAGGCGCGCGCGCGAGGAGGCGCGGCTCGCGCGCAAGGAAGCCGAGCTGGCCGCGGTCGTTGCCGCCGACTCCAGGGCCGCAGGACCCGCAACATCGGCGGGCGCCGCCGCCGCCTTGCCGCCGGCGCGTACGGTCGGCAAGCGCACCGTGTACACCTTGCCGGCACCGCTTTCGCCAGCGGCAGCGCCACGCTGGCGCCTTCGCGCCGCCGCCAGCCTGCGCGCGCTGTTCAAGGCGATCGGTGTGAAGAAGAGCCTGCGCATCGAAGGCGCACACCGACGACCAGGGCGCCGAGGCCGCGAACCTCGCGCTGTCGCAGCGTCGCGCGGACGCGGTGAGACGCGCGCTGATGGACGTCGGCGTCGCCGCCGCGCGCATCACCGCCGTGGGCCGGGGCGAGGCCGCGCCAGTGGCCGACAACACCAGCGCGGAAGGGCGCGCGCGCAACCGGCGCGTCGAGATCGCCGTTCAATAGCGTTTTAGATCAATAACTTGGGCGGCTGGCTTTGGCGCCGTCGGCGACAAGTGCTTGATTCCAAAGGGTCTGCAGCAGGCGCCGCCGACCTGCCTTGGGCGGCCCAATTCCTTTCCGATCAATGATTTGCGATTGCGCTTGCCTCCCCCAAAACGGGGGAGTAGCGTCGGACTTGCCAGGCGGCGAACCTGCCGCGCGGCAAAGAGAGTGCCAGGCCGATGAAAGCAGAGATCGTTCCCGAGGACGCCGCCGCCGCACATTTGCAGGCGCGGTCGTTCAAACGGAACGACGTTCGCGCCAAAGACCTGACCTTGCCTACGACCCGCACGCCCCGCGCCTGACCGCGCGGGGCGTTTGCGTTTTCAGAAGGAGGTCAAACGATGTTTGAAGGGCAGCCACAAGAGCAAGTCGACGCGATGATGAAAGCTGATGCGGAATTCCGCCAGCTGCTCCAGCGCCATCGCGAACTCGACAAACAGGTCCTCGACGCCGAACTCGGCGTCCTGCCGCTGGACGACCAGACCCTGTCGCGGATGAAGCGCGAGAAGCTGCACGCCAAGGACCGCCTGATCCGGATGTACGAGACCAGGCAGACACTAGAGTTCACTATCGGGCGACGGCGGCCCCCCTCGTCGGGCCGCCGTCGCCCGGTGCTTCGCCGCTATAATGCCCCGGTCGGGCCGCGGCCCGGAATTTCCCCCGGAACGGCGGCCCCATGAGCGTGCACGACAGCGTCCTCGAACTGATCGGCAAGACGCCCGATCGTGCGGGCCCAGAACCTCGATACCGGTCCCTGCGAGCTGTACCTGAAGCTCGAATGCCAGAACCCCGGCGGCTCGATCAAGGACCGCATCGGCCTGTCCATGATCGAGGCCGCCGAAAAGGCCGGCCGGATCAAGCCCGGCGACACCCTGGTCGAAGGCACCGCCGGCAATACCGGCATCGGCCTGGCGCTGGTCGCCCAGCAGAAGGGCTACAAGCTGGTGCTGGTGGTGCCGGACAAGATGAGCCGCGAGAAGATCTTCAACCTGCGGCGATGGGCGCCGAGGTGGTGCTGACCCGCTCCGATGTCGCCAAGGGCCACCCGGAGTACTACCAGGACATGGCCGAGCGCATCGCCGCAGGAAACGCCGGGCGCCTACTTCATCAACCAGTTCGGCAATCCCGACAACCCGAAGGCGCACGAGGAAGGCACCGGTCCGGAGATCTGGCGGCAGATGGACGGCGACATGGACGCGATCGTGTTCGGCTGCGGTTCCTCGCGGCACCATGACCGGCCTGTCGCGATATTTCGCCAAGGTCGCGCCGAACGTCGAGCTGATCCTGGCCGACCCGGTCGGCTCGATCCTCACCCAGTACATCAACGAAGGCACGCTCAGCACCAAGAGCGCGCAGCTGGATGGTGGAGGGCATCGGCGAGGACTTCCTGCCGCCGATCTCCGACTTCACCCGCGTGAAGAAGGCCTACGCCATCTCCGACAAGGAGAGCTTCCTCGCCGGCGCGCGAGCTGCTGATCAAGGAAGGCGTGCTCGGCGGCTCCTCCACCGGCACCCTGCTGGCCGCGGCGCTGAACTACTGCCGGGAACAGACCACGAAGAAGAAGGTGGTGGTGTTCGTCTGCGACACCGGCAACAAGTACCTGTCGAAGATGTACAACGACTACTGGATGCTCGACAACGGCTTCCTCGAGCGCGCGAGCAGCACGGCGACCTGCGCGACCTGATCCTGCGCCCCTATCGCCCAGCGCGACACCGTGGTGGTGGGCCCGAACGACTCGCTCACCGTCGCCTACCAGCGCATGAAGCTGTACGACGTCTCGCAGCTGCCGGTGATGGACGGCGAGCGACATCGTCGGCATCGTCGACGAATCCGACGTGCTGATGCACGTGCTACGGCGACGAGAAGCGCTTCCGCGACCCGGTGTCCACCGCCATGGTCAGCAAGCTCGACAAGCTGCGAGGTCACCGCGCCGATGGAAGCGCTGCTGCCGGTGTTCGACCGCGGCCACGTCGCCATCGTGATGGACGGCGACGAAGTTCCTCGGCCTGATCACCCGCATCGACCTGCTCAACTACCTGCGCCGCCGGCGCAGTAACCAATGACCGAAGAACCCATGAGCGACAAGACTGCGACCTCGGCACCCGCGCCATCCACGCCGGCCAGTCCCCCGACCCGAGCACCGGCGCGGTGATGACGCCGATCTACGCCACCTCGACCTACGTGCAGGAGAGCCCGGGCGTGCACCAGGGCTTCGAGTACTCGCGCAGCCACAACCCGACGCGCTTCGCCTACGAGCGCTGCGTCGCCGCGCTGGAGGGCGGCACGCAGGGCTACGCCTTCGCCTCCGGCCTGGCCGCCACCGCCACCGTGCTCGACGCTGCTCGACAGCGGCAGCCACGTCATCTGCATGGACGACGTCTACGGCGGCACCTACCGCCTGTTCGAGCGCGTGCGCAGGCGCTGCGCCGGCCTGGACTTCAGCTTCGTCGATCTGGGCGACCTGGCGGCGCTGGAAGCCGCGATGACGCCCGAACACCAGGCTGATCTGGTGCGAGACGCCGACCAACCCGATGCTGAAGATCGTCGACATCGCGCGCGCTGGCCGACTTCGCGCGCAAGCGCGGCATCTGCCTGGCGGTGGACAACACCTTCAGCTCGCCGATCCTGCAGCGCCCGCTGGAACTGGGCGCGCACCTGGTCATGCACTCGGCCACCAAGTACCTCAACGGCCACTCCGACATGGTCGGCGGCATGCTGGTGGTCGGCGACGACGCCGAGCTCGCCGAGCAGATGACCTTCCTGCAGAACGCGGTCGGCGGCGTGCAGGGTCCGTTCGACAGCTTCCTGGCCCTGCGCGGCCTGAAGACCCTGCACCTGCGCATGCAGCGCGCATTGCGACAACGCCGGGCAGATCGCCGAGTGGCTGCGACAGCACCCGAAGATCGACAAGGTCGATCTATCCGGGCCTGGCGTCGCATCCCGCAGCACGCGCTGGCCAAGCGGCAGATGGACGGCTTCGGCGGCATGGTCAGCGTCTGCGTGAAGGGCGGCGAAGCCGCGGCGCGCCGGGTCATGGAGCGCTCCGAGCTGTTCGCCTGGCCGAGTCGCTGGGCGGCGTCGAGAGCCTGGTCAACCACCCGGCGATCATGACCCACGCCTCGATCCCGGCCGAGCGCCGCGCCGAACTCGGCATCGACGACAACCTCGTACGCTTCTCGGTCGGCGTCGAGCACATCGACGACCTGCGCGCCGACATCGAACAAGCGCTGGCGTGAACACGGCCGGCGAGCGCCTGCCGCTCGGCATGGCGGTGCAATCCGGCAAGGCCGCGCAGGACTTCGTGCAGGGACTGCGCATGCACCGCGTCTGGACGATGCTGGCGCGGATGGACATCCGCCAGCGTTACCGGCGCTCGATCCTGGGGCCGTTCTGGATCACGATCGCGATGATCGTGTGGATCGCGGCGATCGGGCCGCTGTACTCGCTGCTGCTGGGCATCGGCTCGCGCGAGTTCATCCCCTACCTGGCGATGGGCATCATCACCTGGGGCCTGCTGTCGGGGCTCATCCTGGAAGGAGCCGCCTCCTTCGTCGGCGCCGAGCACCTGGTGCGCTCGATGAAGCTGCCCTACACCGTGCACGTGCTGCGGGTGCTGCAGCGCAACCTGATCATCTTCGCGCACAACCTGCTGGCCTTCGTGCCGTTCATGATCTGGCTCGGCATCGCGCCGCGCTGGCAGTGGCTGTGGGCTATCCCGGGCGTGCTGCTGATCCTGCTGGCGGCGCTGCCGACGGCGTTCCTGCTCGGCACCCTGAGCGCGCGCTTCCGCGACCTGCAGCAGATGATCGCCAGCATCGTGCAGCTGTCCTTCTTCATCACCCCCATCTTCTGGAAGCCGGAACTGCTCGGCGCGCACCGCTGGGCGGCCGACTACAACCCCTTCCAGCAGTTGCTGGAGGTGGTGCGCGGGCCGGTGGTGGACGGCCTGCCGCCCGCGGTCACCTACGGCCGCATCGGCCTGCTGCTGCTCGTGCTCTACCTCGTGGCGACGCCCTTCTTCATCCGTTACCGGCGCCGGCTGGCGTTCTGGGTCTGAGCCGATGTCCTCGATCTCGCTGCGCAACGTCAGCCTCGACCTGCCGATCTACGGCACCATCAACCGTTCGCTGAAGGGCGCGGTGATGGCCTCGGCCACCGGCGGCCACATCGCCGCCGCCAGCCGCAACGTCACCGTGGTGCGCGCACTGAAGGACCTCAACCTGGAGTTCCGTGCGGGCGACCGCGTCGGCCTGGTCGGGCACAACGGCGCCGGCAAGACCACGCTGCTGCGCCTGATCGCCGGCATCTACGAGCCAACCGCCGGCCGGGTCGAAGTGCAGGGCAGGGTGTCCGCCTTCATCAACCTCGGCCTGGGCATGGACCTGGAAGCCACCGGCAAGGAGAACATCCTGCTGTGCGGCCTGATGTTCGGCATGAACTTCGACGAGATCCGCCGCCTGGCGCCGGCGATCGGCGAGTTTTCCGGCCTCGGCGATTTCCTCGACATGCCGGTGCGCACCTATTCGAGCGGCATGACCATGCGCCTGGTGTTCTCGATCGTCACCAGCGTGCCGGCCGACATCCTGGTGATGGACGAATGGCTGAGCGTGGGCGACGCCGACTTCGTCGTCCATGCCGAGCAGCGCCTGCAGCAACTGGTGGACGCGGCCAGCATCCTGGTGCTGGCCTCGCACGACGCGCAGGTGATCGACCGGCTTTGCAACGTGATCGTGCACCTGGAGCACGGTGAGGTCGTCGAGTTCAAGCGGCTGCCGGCGGCATGAGCGCAGACGAACTGTCGCGGCTGCAGGCGCAGGTCGAGGCGCTCGAGCGCGAACTGCAGCAGGCGCGGCAGGCGCAGGCCGGCACCAGCCCGGGCGGCAGGCTGCTGCGCTCGACCTGGCGCTCGCTGCCGCTGCCGTGGTCGTGGCGGCTGCGCGCGAAGTCGCTGCTGTTCCGCCTGCTCGCGCCGCTGTTGCGCCATACCAACGCCTTCCGCCGCTGGCAGCAGGCGCACGGCCGCGGCGCCGCGCTTGCGTCGGGTGCGCGGGGCGCGCCTGGCGCGAACGCGGCGAAGCTGCCCAGGCCGCGCAAACCGGTGCCGCTGGCGCCGACGCCGGTGAATGCGGCCGAGCTGCGCGCCAAGCTGATCGCCTTCTACCTGCCGCAGTTCCATCCCATTCCCGAGAACGATGCCTGGTGGGGCCGCGGCTTCACCGAGTGGACCAACGTCAGCAAGGCGCAGCCGCAGTTCGACGGCCACGAGCAACCGCAGCTGCCGGGCGAACTGGGCTTCTACGACCTGCGCGTTGCCGGAAGTGATGGCGCGCCAGGTCGAACTCGCGCGCCATTACGGCGTGCACGCCTTCTGCTTCCACTACTACTGGTTCGACGGCCGGCGCGTGCTGGAGCGCCCGCTCGACATGTTCCTGGACAACCGCGCCCTGGATTTCCCTTCTGCATCTGCTGGGCGAACGAGAACTGGACCCGGCGCTGGGACGGCCATGACCACGACGTGCTGCTCGGGCAGACGCACACGCCGGACAGCGACCTGCGCTTCATCCGCGACGTCGAGCCGATGCTGCGCGATCCGCGCTACCTGCGCGTGGATGGCCGGCCGCTGCTGATCGTGTACCGGCCGGCGCTGCTGCCGGAGGTGGCGCAGACCGCGGCGCGCTGGCGGCAGTACTGCCGGGACGTCGGGCATCGGCGAGATCATGCTCGGCATGGTGCAGTTCGACGCCGAGGACCCGCGCCCCTTCGGCTTCGACCTGCGCGATCGAGTTTCCGCCGCACAAGCTGGCCCGCGACCTCGACTGCATCAACGCCAGCCTGCCGGGACTCAATCCCGACTTCCGCGGCTACGCGATCGAGTACCAGGACGTGGTGCGCACGGCGAAGGCCTGGCCGGAACCGGAGTTCGAGCTCGCGCGCGGCGTGTTCCCCGGCTGGGACAACGAGGCGCGCAAGCCGCAGCAAGGCTACCTGTTCGCGCATCGCAGCCCCGAGCGCTACCGCGACTGGCTGGCCTTCGCGATCGACTACGCGCGCCGCCGCCCGATCGCCGGCGAGCCGCTGGTGTTCGTCAATGCCTGGAACGAATGGGCCGAGGGCGCCTTCCTCGAGCCCGACCGCCGCAACGGCTACGCCTACCTGCAGGCCACGCGCGATGCGCTGACCGGCGCGGCGCCGGCGCTGCCCGCGGAGTCACCGGCGGCGCGCATCGCCGTGGTCAGCCACGACGCGCATCCGCACGGCGCGCAATACCTGGCGCTGCACCTGTGCCGTGAACTGGCGCGCGACAGCGCGCGCGCCGTGGACCTGGTGCTGCTCGGCGGCGGCGTGCTGCAGGAGGAGATGCGCAAGGGCACCCGCTTGCACCTGCTGCCGGGCGGCGGTGGCGACGCGGCCGGCCGCGCGCTGGCGCGGCAACTGCGCGCCGATGGCGTGGACATCGCCATTGCCAACACCACGGCCTCCGGGCTGTTCGCCGCCGACCTTGCCCAGGCCGGCATCCGTGTCGTTTCCCTGGTGCACGAGTTGCCGGGCGTGATCGAGTCCATGCATCTGCAGGCGCGCGGCGCGCGCGATCGCCGCCCATGCCAGCGCGGTCGTGTTCGCCGGCGAAGCCGTGCGCGAGGCTTCGAGCGTTTCGCGCCGCTCGCGCCCGGGCAGTCGGTGTCTGCGCACGCAGGGCCTGTACAAGCGCAACCGCTTCCGCACGCCGGACTCGATCGCCGCCGCGCGTGTGCGCCTGCGCCAGCGGCTGGGCATTCCAGCCGATGCCCTGGTGGTGCTGGCCGTGGGCTACGCCGATGCGCGCAAGGGTGCCGACCTGTTCGTCGAAGCCGGGACGACGCTGGTGCGCGGCGATGCGCGCGTGCACCTGGTCTGGCTGGGCCACCACGACGACAGCCTGTGGCCCGAGCTGCAGTCGGCGATGGCGGCCAGCGGCTGCGCCGGCAATTTCCATTTCCCCGGGCGCGACGCCGACACCGATCCCTGGTACGCCGGCGCCGACCTCTACGCGCTGACCTCGCGCGAGGATCCGTTCCCGACCGTGATCATGGAAGCCCTCGACGTGGGCGTGCCCGTGGTCGCCTTCGCGGGCGCCGGCGGCTTCGACGCCATGCTCGGCCGCGCCGGCGGCAGGCTGGTGCCGATGCTGGACACCGCCGCCTTCGCTGCGGCCTGCGCCGGCCTGCTCGCGGACCCGCAGGCGCGGCAGGCGCTCGGCGAACGCGGGCGCGCGCTGGTGGAAGCGGAATTCGATTTCCCGACGCTACGTACGCGATGTGCTCGGCCTTGGCGGGCAGCGCGCCGCGGGTCTCGGTGGTGGTGCCGAACTTCAACTACGCGCGCTTCCTGCCGCAGCGCCTTGCCTCGGTGTTCGCGCAGACGATCGCGCCCTTCGAAGTGATCGTCCTCGACGACGCCTCCACCGACGACAGCCTGGCGGTACTTGCAGGAACTGGCCCGGACGCTGCCGATCCGCATCGTCGCCAACGACGCCAACTCCGGCTCGGTGTCCAGGCAGTGGCTGCGCGGCTTGCGCGAGGCCAGCGGCGACCTGGTATGGATCGCCGAGGCCGACGACCTCGCCGAACCGGGCTTCCTCGCCAGCGTCTTGCCGGCCTTCCAGCGCGCCGACGTGGTGATGAGCTACTGCCAGTCGCAACAGGTTGACGGCGAAGGCGCGGTGCTCGCGCCCGACTACCTGGACTACGTCGCCGACTTCGGCGCCGAGCGCTGGCGCCAGCCCTTCGTCGCCGGGCTGCAGGACGAGCTGCGCCATGGCCTCGCGGTCAAGAACACGATCCCGCAACGCGAGCGCGGCGGTGTTCCGCCGGCGCGAGTTGCTGGACGTGCTCGAGCGCAATCTCGACGAGATCGCCTCCTTCCGCGTCGCCGGCGACTGGATGACCTACGCGCGCCTGCTCGAGCACGGCTCGCTGGCCTTCCAGCCGCGGGCACTGAACCTGCATCGTCGCCACGCCGCCGGCGTCACCATCGGCGCCGATCAGCGCCCGCACTTCGAGGAAGTCGGGCGCGTGCAGGCGTGGCTGCAGTCGCGCCATGGACTCGATGCGGCGGTGCAGCGGCAGGCGGCCAAATACCGCGAGTTCCTGTTCGACTACCTGGGCATCGCCCGCAGCGAGGTTTAGCGTGTATCCGGCGATCCACTGGTACGAAAGCCCGCAGGCACTGGTCGCCGCGGCGGAGCCGGCGCGCGCGCGCATGCTCGCGGTCGAGGACTGGATCGTCGCCGAGCGCGTGCGCGAAGGCTGGTGCGTGGCCTGCGAGCGCGTCGCGCCGCTGACCGTGTTCGGCGGCGCCATGCTTGGCCCGTACATCAACCTGCGCGAAGGCATGGTCTGCCAGCACTGCGGCATCAATGCGCGCTCGCGCCTGCTGTACTACGCCGCCACGCAGGCATTCCCGGACGCCGACGCGCGCCTGGCGCTGCTCGAGCATTTCTCACCGCTGTCCGCGCTGGCGCGCCGGCGCTGGCCGGAGCTGATCACTTCCGAGTTCATGCAGGCCGGCGGCGTGCCCGGGGCCACGCTGACGCGCACCCTCGCCGATGGCCGCGAGGCGAGCGCCCGGCACGAGGACCTGCTGCGGCTGAGCTTTGCCGACGCCAGCCTCGACGGCATCGTGCACAACGACGTGCTCGAGCATGTGCCCGACGCGGCGATCGCGCTGCGCGAGTGCCGGCGCGTGCTGCGCCCGGGCGGGCGCGCGCTGTTCACCATGCCCTGGTTCCCGTGGGTCGAGCACACCCGCGTGCGCGGCCGGCTGCGCGCCGACGGCACGCTCGAGGAGCTGCTGCCGACGGAGCTGCACGGCGACGGGCTGCGCAAGGACGGCGTGTACACCTTCTACAACTTCGGCGCCGACCTCGAGGCCATGCTCGCCGCCGCCGGCTTCGCGCGCGCGCGCTTTGGCGCCTGTTACGCGCCAAGCCTGGGCTTTCTCAGCAACAATTACCGCTTCGGCGACGACGGCCTGATGATGCCGACGCTGATCGAGGCTACGGCCTGAGCAACTGCGGCGGCGTCGCCTCGCCCAGCTTCACCACTACCACGCCGTTGATCGCGCGCACCGAGCCCGGCGCCGGCCAGGACGGCATCGCGCGCTGCTCCTGCACCAGGTCCGGCCGCGTCGCCAGCCACACGCCCTGCAGGCCGTCGATGCCCTGCAGGTGCATGAACATCAGCATGCGGTGCACGTTGCCGCCGTCGTGCTCGAAGAAGGAATTGCCGAACACCTCCGCGCGCCGCAGCTGGCCGGCGAAGGGGAAGCTGTGCGCACCGACCATGGTCACCGGCAGCGGCCGCGCGTCGCCGCCGATGGCGCGGATCGCCACGCCCAGCTGCTGCGCGAGCGCCGCGTCGGCCACGCGCACCACGCGGTCGGCGTGCCACATCGACGCGCCGATCGAAGCGGCGACGATGGCGAAGTAGCCGAGCGCGAGCGCCAGCCAGGCCGGGCGCGCGCGCGCGAACAACGGGCCCAGGCGCGAAGCCAGCCACGCCGCCAGCAGCGGCCAGGCGACGTAGGCGCGCGCCGGCAGGCTGCCGACCGTAGGCAGCGCCGGCAGTGCGACCAGCGCGATCGCCGCCGCGAGCACCACGAGCTCCAGCGTCCAGTCGCGCTCGCCGCGCATGGCCTGCAGGCGCGTGCGCCAGGGCCAGGCGCCCGGCCACACCAGGAACAGCAGGCCCAGGCCCCAGCCCAGGTAGATGGGATGCGCGCCGAGCAGCAGCGAAGCGGCGTAGTGCAAGGATTGCCGCGTGGCTGCCAACGGCTCCGCGCGCAGGCGCTCGAGCTGCAGGTAGCCGCCGACGTAGGCCGGCTGCAGCCCGCTCGCGAGCAGCGCCAGCTTCTGCACCAGCCAGTACAACAGCAGCGCGGCGAGTCCGCCGACCAGCACTGGCAGCGCCGCGCGCGCCCGCGCGCCCCACGTCCGCGCGCCGCCGTCCCCTTCGCCGTCGTCGCGCCAGCGCGCGTGCAGCGAAAGCAGCAAGTACAAGGCCGCGTACAGCAGCAGGGTCTGGTACACCGAGAACGCGAAAGCGAGCAGCAGCACGCCCGCCAGGCGCTGGCGACGGCCAGGCTGCAGCAGCCCGCCCGAGCCCCAGGCGGCGGCCGCGAGCGCGAGCCCGAATCCGGCGGCGAGGGTGTTGAACTCGGCAATGTGCAGCCACAGCGGAAAGCCGGTGTGCACCACCGCGAACAGGAAGGCGCCGCCCGCGCGCAGGCGCAGGTCGCACAGCGCGCGCGCGGTGGCCGCCAGCAGGCCGGCGCCGAACAGCAGGGTGGACAACAGCGGGATCGATTCGAAGTCCGGCAGCAGCGCGGTCAGCAGCGCCATGCCCCAGCGCCCCTGCGACAGCCAGGCCTGGGCGCGGTCGTCGCTGAGCGCAGCGACTTCCTCGTCGATCGACAGCGTGAAGCCGCCCAGCTCGGCGCCGTAGACGAACAGGAACACCAGCAGCGCGCAGGCCAGCGCCGCGACGTGCTCCAGGCGGAAGCCGGCGCGCGCGTGCGGGAGCGGGCTCACGGCGCGTGCCCCGCTGCCGGCGGCGAGGTGCGCCGCACCAGCTCGCGGTTCATCAGGAAGGTGAGCGGCAGCAGCACCAGCGTGATCGCCACCGGCAGCAGCCAGGCCGGCAGCGGCGTGAAGGCCAGCAGTGCCAGGAACAGGCCGTAGGCCAGCAGCGCCTGCAGGCCGTAGCCGAGCGCGAAGGCCAGCAGTCCGGCGGCATTCCAGCGACGCTGGAATACCCACAGGCTGTTGAGGGTGTAGCTGAGCACGATGCCGCTGGCGTAGGCGAGCGCGTAGGCGATGCGCGGGTCGAGCACCAGCAGCAGCAGCCAGTACAGCGCCCAGGTGGCGAGCGTGTTGGCGCCGCCGGCGGCGAGGAAGCGCAACTTGTCCGCGTGCGCCATCGCCATGCTCAGTCCTTGCCGGCGATGCGCACGAAGTCGTGGTAGTCGCGGATGTAGTCCTCGGCCTCGTAGGGCATCGAGGCGTACACCAGCAGCACCGCATCGCGCGAGTAGCGGTACTGCGTGCCCCAGATCATCGGCGGGATATGGATGCCCAGCTCCGGCGTGTCGAGCAGGAATTCCTCGCGGCGCTCGCCGTCGTCGGCCAGCACGCGCACCGAGCCGTGCACGCAGACCAGGAACTGGTGGCAGCGCAGGTGCGCATGCTCGCCGCGCGTCTCCTCCGAGGGCACGTCGAAGACGGTGAAGCAGCGCACCGGCAGGAAGGGCAGTTCGCGCCCGAACTCGGTCACCGCCAGTGCGCCGCGCATGTCGTCGAAGCGCGGCAGGCGGCGCAGGGTGACGCCCGGTACCGCCGTGCTGCGGACCGGCTGCGCGTCGGTCGGCAGCGGCGTCGGCTCGGTCGCGTCGGCGCTGTCGCGGCCCTCGCTCACGTAGCCGACGATGCGCGCCGGGTTGCCGACCACGATCGCGTTGGCGGGCACCGAGCGCGTGATCACCGCGCCGGCGCCGATCATGGCGCCGCGGCCGATGCGCACGCCGGGCAGGATGGTGGCGTTGGCGCCGATCGAGGCGCGGTCCTCGACCACCGTCTCCAGGAAGGTGTCCGGGTACTGCTTGCTGCGCGGGAAACGGTCGTTGGTGAAGGTGGCGTTCGGCCCGACGAAGACGTCGTCGCCCAGGCGCACGCCGTTCCACAGCTGCACGCCGCACTTGACCGTGGTGCGGTCGCCGACGCGCACGTCGCCCTCGATGAAGACGTGGTCGCAGATGTTGCAGTCCTCGCCGATCGCGGCGCCCGGCAGTACGTGGGCGAAGGCCCAGACGCGCGTGCCCTTGCCGATATCGTCGGACTCGCACAGCGCCTGCGCGTGGATGAAGGGCTTCATGGCGCACCTCCCTCGAAGGACTCGTCGCTCTGCACGACCGCCAGCGGCCGCGCCTTGGTGTTCTCGAAGGCGCGCCAGGCATAGGTGCCGACCACGCCCAGGCCCAGCGCGTTGAAGGCGCCGAAGAACAGGATGGTCAGCATCGTCGCCGCGTAGCCCGGCACCTCCACCCAGCCGGAGAGCCTGCGCCACCAGCACGGCCGCGCCGAGCAGCATCGCCACCGCCATCGCCAGCGTGCCGAGCCAGAACAGCAAGCGCACCGGCAGGTCGGTGAAGGCGAAGATGCTGTCGGACAGGTAGCGGAATTTCTTGCGCAGCGTCCAGGCGCTGCGCCCGTGCTCGCGCGCGCGCCGTTCGTAGGGCACGAAGGCGCGCCGGCCGCCGAGCCAGAACAGCTGCGCCAGCAGGCTGGTGTTGCTCTCGCGCAGCGACAGCAGGCGATCGCGGAAATCCGAGCTCAGCGCGAAGATGTCCACGCCGCCCGGCGGGATCTCGGGCATCACGAAGCGCCGGTACACGCCCCAGAACAGGCCCGAGGCCAGGCGCGAAGCCAGCGGATCGTTGCGCGCGGTGCGCACGCCGAAGGCGACGTCGGTCGCGCCCTTGGCCAGCAGTTCCGAGAACTGCAGCACCAGCTCCGGCGGTTCCTGCAGGTCGGCGGCCATCACCGCGATGCAGCGGCCGCGCGCCGCTTCCAGGCCGACGCGAATCGCGGCGAAAGCGCCGAAGTTGCGCGACAGGCTGAGCAGGCGCGCACTGAAGCCTGCCGCCGGCAGCGCCGCGTGCAGGCGCGCGTAGCTGCGGTCGGGGCTGCCGTCCACCACGAACACCGCCTCGAAATCGCCACCGGCGCGGGCGGCGATGCCGCGCACCGCTTCGAGCAGCGCGTCGATGCCGGCCTCGTTGCCGTACACCGGCACCACCAGCGACAGCGGCGGGTTCAGAAGCGGTTGCATGCGTCCACCACGCGTTGCACTTCGGCGTCGGTCAGCTCGGGGAAGCAGGGCAGGCTGAGCACGCGCGCGGCCTCGGCCTCGGTGACCGGCAGGCGCCACGTCGTCGAAGCGGCCGCCGTGGCAGGGCTGGCGATGGTCGGGACGCGGGTAGTGCACCTCGCTCTGGATGCCGTGCGCATCGCAGATGCGCGCGCAGGGCGTCGCGGCGCTCGCAGCGCACGACGTACAGGTGTGCGACGTGCTCCTCGCCGACGGCCGCGCCGACTTCGATGGCCGGGTTGCGGATGCCGCGCTGCGTAGGCATTGGCGATATCGCGCCGGCGCGCGTTCCAGGCATCCAGGCGCGGCAGCATCGCCAGCAGGAAGCGCGCCTGCAACTCGTCGAGGCGGCTGTTGCGGCCGCCGGCCTCGGCATTCACGTACTTGCCGCGCCAGCCGTACTGGCGCAGCGCGCGCGCCCGCTCGGCCAGCGCAGGATCGGACGTCAGCAGCGCGCCGCCATCGCCGAGGGCGCCGAGGTTCTTGGTCGGGTAGAAGCTGAAGCAGCCGATGTCGCCGATCGGTGCCGGCGCGGCGGCCGTCGCGCGCGCGCGCGCCGTGCGCCTGCGCGCAGTCCTCGACGCACGCGGATGCCGCGCGGGCGGCACAGCGCCTGGATCGCCTCGATCTCGGCCAGGCGGCCGTACAGGTGCGTGACGATCACCGCCGCGACATCCGGGTTCGCCGCCAGCGCTGCCTCGAGTTGCGCCGGGTCCATCGTCGCCGCGCCGGGCAGCACGTCCACGAACAGCGGCTCGGCGCCCACCGCCAGCACCGCGGTGGTGGCGTACATGGCGGCGTTGGCGACCACCGCCACGCGCGCGCCCTGGCCGATGCCGAGCGTGCGCAGCGCCAGCTCGAGCGCGTCGGTGCCATTGGCCACGGAGACGCAGTGCGCGCTGCCGCAATAGCCGGCGAAGGCCTGCTCGAAAGCGGTGACCGCGGGCCCCAGCACGTAGTGCCCGGAGTCGATCACCGCCGTGGCCGCGGCCGCGAGCTCCTCGCGCAACGGGGCGACATGCCGCTGCAGCGAGTTGATCGGGATCGGGGGCAACGACATCGGTCGGATCGGCCTGTGGCGCTCGAGACAGCGAATTCTGCCAGACAACGCCTCGACCACCGCTACTGCGTGGGCGGGCAGGCCGGCGCGGGCGCGGCCACGCGCCGCTGCGGACACAGCATCGCGTCGCCGATGGCGGCGCGCACGGCGATGCAGTCACCGCCGGCGTCCAGGCCGTGCCGGGCGCGCAGCGAGGCCTGCTCGCGCGGATCGCCGCCGGTGGCGAGGTAAACCGGTCCCGCGTGCGCGGCCAGCCGCGCCCGCGCGCGACGCGGCAGGCCGGTGCAGGCCGCAGGCTGGATCAGGTTGTTGTCCAGTCCGAGCATCGGCACGTCGTCGGGCAGCGCCAGCGCGAGATAGCCCAGGGGTTCGCCGCCAGCGGTCACCACCAGTGCGTCGGCGGGCAGGGCGGAGGCCAGGCGCGGCAGCGGCCCGCGTGCCTCGTGCACGCGTCCCCAGTCCGGTCGGCGCGTCGCCACGCCCAGCACCACCAGCGCCAGCAGCATCGCCGCGCCGCGCCCGCGCGGCAGGCGCGCCAGCAGCAGCACCAGCGCCAGCGCGCCGAGCGCCTCGATCGCGATGGCATAGCGGTAGATGCCCGACTGCAGTGCCCAGCCGATGAAGGATGCGAGCACGAACACCAGCAGCAGACGCGAACGCGCGCGCAGGGGCGCCGCCGCGCCGCGCATCGACCAGGCCAGCCAGGCAAAGCCAAGCAAGGCCAGCAGCAGGCGCGGGTCCTTCATGCCCGCTTCGGAAAAGCGCTGCGAGCGCGACAGCAGGTGCACGGGCGCGAGCAGGATGTCGACGATGCCGCGCGGGCGAAAACGCAGGTCCACCCACGACAGCGCGCCGATGTCCGGCGACTGGAACCACTGGTTGAAGTAGGGAAAGAAGGGATTGCCGTGCGCCTGCCACAGCGTCCATCCCCACCAGCCGTAGCTGAGCGCGAATCCGGCTGCGCCGCCCGCCGCCAGCAGCGCGAGGCGCGCGCCACGCGTGCGCCAGTCGCCGGGCAAGGCCAGCAGCGCCAGCGCGAGCGCCGGGCAATAGAAGGCGCCGGACAGTTTCAGTCCCGCGGTCGCGCCCGCCAGCAAGCCGGCCGCCAGGCAGGCGCGCGCGCCGGGTTGTCCCGCCGGCGCGTCGAGCAGCAGCACCAGCGCGCCGAGCATGCCCGCGCCGACGAAAGCATCGTTCATCGCCAGCCCGAGGGTGGACCCGAAGGCCGCCCCACTGGCGGCGAGCAGCGCCAGCAGCAGCCGCGCGCCCGCGCCCGGCGGCTGCGGCGACAGCCGCTCCTGCAGGCGCAACAGGCACCACAGCGCGGCCATCGCCGGCAGCGCCAGCCACAGGCCGATCAGCTTCGCCGGCGCGCCCGCCATCGCCAGCAGGTACATGGGCAGGTCGAGCAGCGGGTTGTGGTAGCCCTGCATCTGCGCCGCGCCGATATCGATCGCGTGGCGACCATGCAACCAGGCGTGCGGCCCGTACAGATGGTAGTTGCGCAGGTCCCAGCTGGCGTCGTTGCCGAGCGCCAGCACCGCGAGCGCGGGCAGCGACAGCGCCAGCGCGGTCGGCCAGCGGCGGAATGCGGAGGCGGGCGAGTCGGCCATCGGATTACACTATCGCCGATCCGGAGACAGGGACGAGGCGAAATGAGTGCTCAGACGACCGCCGCCACCGGCGCGCGCAAGGCGATGGACAAGCGCTGGCCCTCCGCCGACGAGGCGCTGCGCGGCGTGGTTCGCGACGGCCAGACCCTGGCGGTCGGCGGTTTCGGGCTGTGCGGCATCCCCGAGTCGCTGATCCTGGCGCTGCGCGACAGCGGCGTTACGCGACCTGACCGCGATCTCCAACAACGCCGGCGTGGACGGCTTCGGCCTCGGCCAGCTGCTGGCGACGCGGCAGATCCGCAAGATGATTTCCAGCTACGTCGGCGAGAACAAGGAATTCGAACGCCAGTACCTGTCGGGCGAGCTCGAGCTCGAGTTCAACCCGCAGGGCACGCTGGCCGAGCGCCTGCGCGCCGGCGGCGCCGGCATCGCCGCCTTCTTCGTGCGCACCGGCTACGGCACCATCGTCGCCGAAGGCAAGGAGACGCGCGAGTTCGACGGCCAGCAGTACGTGCTGGAAACCGCGCTGCGCGCCGACGTGTCGCTGGTGAAGGCGTGGAAGGCGGACACCGCCGGCAACCTGGTGTTCCGCAAGACCGCGCGCAACTTCAACCCGGCCGCGGCGATGGCCGGCCAGCGTTTGCATCGCCGAGGCGGAGATCATCGTCGGCGTCGGCGAGATCGACCCCGACCACGTGCACCTGCCGGGCATCTACGTGGACCGCCTCGTGCACAACCCCAATCCCGAAAAGCGCATCGAAAACCGCACCGTGTCCACCGCCGAAAATGGGGTCAGAGGAGATGATTCGTCATGCCGTGGAATCGAGACGAAATGGCCGCGCGCGCCGCGCAGGAACTCAGCGACGGCGCCTACGTGAACCTGGGCATCGGCCTGCCGACCCTGGTCGCCAACCACATCCCCGAAGGCATGGACGTGTGGCTGCAGTCGGAGAACGGCCTGCTCGGCATCGGCCCCTTCCCGACCGAGGACGAGATCGATCCCGACCTGATCAACGCCGGCAAGCAGACCGTGACCGCGCGCCCCGGCGCGTCGTATTTCGGCTCGCAGGATTCCTTCGCGATGATCCGCGGCGGCCACGTCGACCTGGCCATCCTCGGCGCGATGGAAGTCACCGACCGCGGCGACCTCGCCAACTGGATGGTGCCCGGCAAGATGGTCAAGGGCATGGGCGGCGCGATGGACCTGGTCGCCGGCGTCAAGCGCGTGGTGGTGCTGATGGAGCACACCACCAAGCACGGCGAGCCGAAGATCCTGCCCAGGTGCACGCTGCCGCTCACCGGCGTGGGCGTGGTGAACCGCATCATCACCGAGCTTGGCGTGTTCGACTGCGGCGAGCAGGGCCTGTCGCTGGTCGAAGCCGCCCCCGGCGTCACCGTAGACGAGTTGCGCGCCAAAACCGGCGTGCCCTTCCGGTAGCAGGAAAATGGGGTGGAAACTGGGGTCAGAGGAGACTTAATTCCGCATCGCGGAATTAATCTCCTCTGACCCCATTTTCCGATCAGAGGGCGGCTTCGAGTTCGGGCACGATGGCGAAGAGGTCGCCGACCAGGCCGTAGTCGGCGATCTCGAAGATCGGCGCCTCGCCGTCCTTGTTGATCGCGACGATGGTGCCCGCGTCCTTGATGCCGGTCAGGTGCTGGATCGCGCCGCTGATGCCGATCGCGATGTACAGCTCGGGCGCGATGATCTTGCCGGTCTGGCCGACCTGCAGCTCGTTCGGCACGTAGCCGGCGTCGACCGCCGCGCGCGAGGCGCCGACCGCGGCGCCCATCTTGTCGGCGAGCGAGTAGATGATCTTGAAGGCATCGGCCGAGCCCAGCGCGCGGCCGCCGGAGACCACCTTGCGGGCACTCTGCAGGTCGGGGCGATCGCTCTTGCCCTGCTGCAGCTCGACGAAGCGCGTGTGCGTGGGCAGGGCGGCGTCCACCGACGCGCGCTTCCACCGCGCGCGCTGCCGCCATCCTCCGCCGCCGGCCACGAGGCCGTGCGCACGGTCGCCGACCACCGGCGCGTCGGCCGGCGCTTCGACGGTGATGATGGCGTTGCCGGCGTAGATCGGGCGCTTGAACGTGTGCGCTCGCCTCGACCGCCATCACGTCGCTGACCCTGGGCGACGCCGAGCAGGGCGGCGACGCAGGGCATCAGGTCCTTGCCGAAGGTGGTGGAGCGGGCCGAACACGTGCGAGTAGCCGGCGGCGACCTTCGCCACCTGCGGCGCCAGCACCTGCGCGAGCGCATGCGCGTTGGCGGCGTTGGCGACGGTGATCACCTTCGGCCACGCCGGCGATCTGCGCCGCCTGCGCGGCGACGGCGTCGGGCGCGTCGGACAGCACGACCACGTCGATGCTCGGCGCCGTTCGATGGCCTGGCGCGCAGGACACGCAGCGCGCGGTGGCGGAATTCAGCTTGCCGTCGAGGTGCTCGGCGACGATCAGGACCTTGCTCATGTCATGTCGTGCTCCGAATTACGCGAGGCCCTTGGCCTTCAGCGCCGCGACCAGCTCGGCGACGTCCTTCACCATCACGCCCTTGCTGCGCTTGGCCGGCGGCGCGTAGTGACGTGGTCTTGAGCATGTCGCCGGTGTCCACGCCGAGGTCGGCGAGCTGCAGGGTTTCCAGCGGCTTGGACTTGGCCTTCATGATGTCGGGCAGCTTGATGAAGCGCGGCTCGTTCAGGCGCAGGTCGGTGGTGATCACCGCCGGCAGGTCGACGTCCAGCACTTCCAGGCCGGCGTCGACTTCGCGCGTCACGGTGGCGCCTGCCGTCGGTGATCTCGACCTTGCAGGCGAAGGTGGCCTGCGGGCGGCCCCAGAGCGTGGCGAGCATCTGGCCGGTCTGGTTGGCGTCGTCGTCGATGGCCTGCTTGCCCAGCAGCACCATGCCCGGCTGCTCCTTCTCGATCAGCTTGAGCAGCGCGCGCGCGGCGGTCAGCGGCTGCACGACTCGCCTGCGTCGGTGACCACGTGGATGGCGCGGTTGGCGCCCATCGCCAGGCCGTTGCGCAGGTGCGCCTGCGCGTCGGCGGGGCCGATGGTGGCGACGATCACTTCGGTGGCGATGCCCTTGTCGCGCAGGCGCAGCGCTTCTTCCAGCGCGATGTCGTCGAACGGGATTGGCGCGACAGCTTCACGCCATCGGTGACCACGCCGGAGCCGTCGGGCTTCACCTGGATGCGGACGTTGTAGTCCACCACGCGCTTGTAGCCGACCAGAATCTTCATTGCCGGGGTTTCCTGAGCGACCGGGCCATGCGGCCCGTTGAACCGCACGATTTCTGTACGGCTGCGCCATCTCGCTTCTTGAGCGCCGCCACGAAGCGCTCGGCCGCCCCTTCCCCATAGGGAAAGAACAGGCTGGGCTCGGTCAGTTCCAGCTCCAGCACCCGCGGCGCCCCGTCGGCGGCCCGGATCAGGTCCACCCGGGCGTAGGCCAGCGGCTCGGCCGTGCCCAGCGCCTTCAGCGTCGCCCGGGCCAGCGCCAGCTCGTCCTTGCCCGGCTCGCGGGCGCTGATCGTCTCGGCGGCGAACAGCGCCTCGGTCGGGCCCTCGTCGGCGACCAGCAGCGGGCCCTTGCGGATGGCGTGGCTGAACACGCCGTCGAAGAACATCAGCGCGGTTTCGCCGGCCTCGTCCACCGAGTCGAAGTAGGGCTGGAACAGCACGCTGCGGCCCTCGCCGAGCAGGCGCCGCACATGCGCGCAGCGCGGCCTTGCGCTGCGCGCGCCGGTAGCGCTGCGCGTCGCGCGAACCGGCGCCGATGGCCGGCTTGACCACGAACTCCGGCGCCTTCTTGTACTTGGCGAGGAAGCCGTCGAGCGCCGCCGCCGCTTCTTCGCCCGGCTCGGCGAACACGCTGGGCACGATCGCGATGCCCTTGGCCTCCAGGTCGGCGAGGTAGTGCTTGTCCACGTTGCGGCGGATCACCTCGAGCGGATTGAGCAGCTTCGTCTGCGCCTGCACCGTGCGCGCCCAGTCGAGGAATTCCGGCAGGCGCTCGGTGTAGTCCCAGGTCGAGCGCAGCAGCGCGGCATCGAAGCGCCGCCAGCTGACCGTGTTGTCGTCCCAGGCCACGATCGGCGCATCGATGCCGGCGGCGAACATCGCCTGCTGCAGCGGCGCCAGGTCCTCGTCGAGGGCGAAGGCGGCAATGGCGGTGACCAGGGCGATCTTCACGGCTGGAACTCGTCCATCGCTTTCGTCGCCCAGCGTGCGTACATGCGCCGGCGAAGGATGCAGGCCGTCGTCCACCACATCCACGTCCGCGCCGGGGCGCGCGGCTCAAGCCGGTGATGTCCACGAAGCGGACGCCGCGCGCCTCGCACAGCGCGCGCGAGGCGTCGTTGTAGGCGTCGAGCTCGCATGCGATCTGCGCGCGGTCGCGGCCGCTGGCGCGGGCGAAGGGGGTGACGCCCCAGTCGGGGATGGACAGCACCAGCACATGCGTGGGCTCGTCGCCGGCGAGGGCGATGGCGCGGTCGAGCAGGCCAGCGAACTGCGGCCCGAACTCGTCCAGCGAGCGACCGCGGTACTGGTCGTTGACGCCGGCCAGCAGCGACACCAGCGCGTAGGGCGGGTGCACATGGCCGGCGGCCTCTTCCACATCGATCGCGGCGGACAGTTCGTCGGTGCTCCAGCCGGTGCGCGCGATGTACTGCGGCGGCGCCAGCACGATGCCGCGCGCGCGCATCGCCTCGACCAGCTTCGCCGGCCAGCGCGCGTCCGCCGCGACGCCCTCGCCGATGCTGTAGGAGTCGCCGAGGACGAGGTAGTCGGCCGCGGGCTGCCCGCTCACGCCACCGCCGCGCGCTGGCGTTGCGCGGCCTGCGCGTAGCGGCCGAGCAGGGCATCAATGCGCCGGAACACTTCCGTGATCGTCTTCGCCTCGGGCAGCAGGGTGACGCGGAAGTGGTTGCGGTAGCGCACGTTGAAGCTGCTGCCCGGCACCACCAGCACGCCCTCGGACTCGAGCAGCTCCAGCGCAAACAGATGGTCGTCGAAGTTCAGTGCGGCATCGCCGATGACACTCGGGAAGGCATACAGCGCGCCCTGCGGTGACACCAGCGACAGGTGCTCGCTGGCCTGGCAGGCTTCGATCACCGCGCGCCGCGATTCGTACAGGCGGCCGCCTTCCACGCAAAGCGGCGTGATGGTGTCGGGACCGGTGAGCGCGGCCGGCACCGCGAACTGGCCGGGCACGTTCGCGCACAGGCGCAGCGCGCCGAGCAGGTCGATGGCGTGGTGGTAATCGCCCAGGCGCGTGGCTTCGCCGGAAAGCAGCGCCCAGCCGGTGCGCCAGCCGCAGGCGCGGTGCACTTTCGACAGGCCGCCGAAACTCAGGCAGGGAACGTCATGAGCGATGGCGGCCAAGGGCTCGAATTGAGCTTCGTCGTAAACGATTTGGTCGTAGATCTCGTCGGCCATCAGCAGCAGGTGGTGGCGGCGCGGCGATGTCCACGATCTGCTCGAGCAGCGCGCGCGGGTAGACGGCGCCGGTCGGATTGTTCGGATTGATGACCACGATCGCGCGCGTGCGCTCGGTGACCAGCGACTCGATCTGCGCGGCGTCGGGGATGAAGCCGTGCTCCGGCTTGCAGTCGTAGTGCACCGCGGCGCCGTCGTTGAGGATGGTAGCGGCGGTCCACAGCGGGTAGTCCGGGCTGGGCACCAGCACCTCGTCGCCGGGATTGAGCAGGGCGCGCAGGCGTCAGGTCGATCAGCTCGGAGACGCCGTTGCCGATGAAGATGCGCTCGGGGATGGCGTTGGGGGCGCCGCGGCCGCGGTAGTGCGCCGCGATCGCCTCGCGCACCGCGGGCAGGCCCTGCTGGTGGGTGTAGGGGTCGGAGGCCGGCGAGGTTGTCGGCGATCGCGCTTTGCAGGTGCGGCGGGGCGCGGAAACCGAAGGCGCCGGGGTTGCCGATGTTCAGCTTGATCAGCTCGCGGCCCTGGGCCTCGAGCTCGAGGGCGCGACGGGCGAGCTCGCCGCGGATCTCGTAACGGACTTCGGTCAGGCGCTCGCGGGTGTGGATGCGGTGGGACATTCGCTCGAATCGCTGCGGAAAAACAGCTTTCGAGGATACCGTTTCCGGTTTGCGTATTACAGCGAAAGCCGGATCTCAGGCAGGGCGGAAGTACACGGCGAGGGCGGCGAGGGCGGCGAAACCCAGCTCCCAGACCAGGGCCCAGGCCAGGTAGCCGCCGAGGGTGGCGCCGCCCAGGGTGATGGCCAGGATCCGCGCCAGGCCGGCGCCGCCGTTGGCCAGCAGCACCAGCCACAGGCCCGCGCCCTGCCATTCCGGCCGCAGCAGGCACAGGCCCAGGAACAGCGCCAGGCCGATTTCCATGCCGCCGTAGAAGGCGCGCAGCTCCACCGTGCCCACCGCCGAGTTGCTGACGATACCGACCTTGGCCAGCGCGCCGGGGTCGGCGAGCAGCCAGATGCCGAAGCCGAGGAAGCCGATCGCGCACAGCGCAATTACCGCAACAGGAAAGATTTTCATGGCGCCGAGCATGGACCGGCGCGGGTGAAGACGGGGTGCACAGGGCTAGAATGGACCTCGATGCCCGAACCCGCCGATGCCTTTGCCCGCCTGCGCCCGATCGGATGGTCCGACGAAGCGGCGCTCGTGGCGGCGGCGCAGGGGCGGCGGGTGGCGCGCGTGACCGGCCAGCACCGCAGCGGCTACGAAGTCGCCGAAGGCCCCGACCAGACCCACCGCGTGCAGCCGCCGGCGCCATGGACGCGCCCGCGCGGCGACCCCGAGCTGCGCGCCGATCGTCGGCGACTGGGTCGCGCTGGACGCGGCCGGCACGCACATCCTCGAATTGCTGCCGCGGCGCGCGCTGCTCAAGCGCGGCGCCGCCGGCGAACACCACCGCGTGCAGCTGATCGCCGCCAACGTCGACCACGTGGTCGTGGTGGTCGGCCTGGACGACGACTTCAACCCGCGCCGGATCGAGCGCTACCTGCTGGTGGTGCAGTCCAGCGGCGCCTCGCCGGTGCTGGTGCTGACCAAGGCCGACCGTTTCCCCGACGTCGAAGGCGCGCTGGAAGCGCTGCGCACGGTGAACATGGAAGGCACGCCCGTGCACGCGGTCAACGCCAAGGACGCCGAGTCGCTGCAGGTGCTGCACCCCTACCTGGGACCGGGCAAGAGCGCGGTGCTGGTCGGTTCCTCCGGCGCCGGCAAGTCCACGCTCACCAATACGCTGCTCGGCACCGACCGGATGAAGACCAAGGCCGTACGCGAAACCGATTCGCGCGGCCGCCACACCACCACCCACCGCGTGCTGTTGCCGCTGCCGCAGGGCGGCTGCCTGATCGACACGCCTGGCATGCGCGAGCTCAAGCTCAGCGGCGACGAGGACCTGGCCGAAGGCGGCTTCGAGGACGTGGAGGCGCTGGCGCGGGCCTGCCGCTTCAGCGACTGCGGCCACAGCAACGAGCCGGGCTGCGCGGTCAACGCCGCGATCGAGGCGGGCACGCTCGACCGAGGCGCGCTACTTTCACTACTGCAAACTAAGAGACGAACGCGACGCGGCGGCGGTGACGCTCGCCGCGCGCCGCGCCGAGGAAAAGGCGCTGCAGCAAAAGGCCGGCAAGCGCGTCAAGGACAAGTACGGGCGCCGCTGATGAGCACCAGCACCCCGCCCAGCGCCGCCGAACGCCTCGAGATCGAACACCACACCGCGCTCGACCAGCGCCTGACCGCGGCGGTGCGTCCGATCCGCCTGCTGGAAGCGGTGAGCTGGCCGATGGCCGCGCAGGCCGAGTTCCTCGGCGCCTGGCGCGTCGGCCGCCTGCATATGCCGCATGTCGAATACGCGCGCGGCGACTATAGCGCCGCGCGCGCGGAGCTCGACGCCATCGACGCGCAGGTCGACGTCAACCATCCGCTCGGCCGCTACCTGCACCTCACCAGCGAAAGCTGGCGCGTCGCCACGCGCCTGCTCGACGCCCTCGGCACCCCCGGCGTCACCGAGCATTCCGTGCGCCTGTACGGCCGCCCCGGCAACCAGTTACCGGGGGACGGCCCGACCAATCTCGAGGCCGCGCGCCACTTCATCCAGCTCGCCGACGAACTCGACCAGGAGCTGCGCGGCTACGAGCCAGACTACGTGCTGTCGGCCGAGCAGGTGCAGGCCGAGCTGCAGCACCAGATCGACACCTTCATGGGCCCGAACCAGGTCAGCGTCGAACTCGACCCCAACCTGATCGCGAAGGCCGCGGCCGGCGCCACGCGCCTGCGCCTGCGCACCAACACCGGCTTCAGCGAGTACGACCGCAACCAGCTGCTGATGCACGAATTCTTCGTGCACACGCTGACTGGGCTCAACGGCCGCGAGCAGCCCGTGCTCGGCTCGCTGGCGCGCGGCTCACCGCGCACCACCGCCACCCAGGAAGGCCTGGCGACGCTGTCGGAAATGATGTCCGGCTCGATGGACATCGAGCGCATGAAGCGCATCTCGCTGCGCATCATCGCCATCGACATGGCACTAAGCGGCGCCGACTTCATCGAGGTGTTCAAGTTCTTCATGTCCGAGGGGCAGACCGACGTGGACAGCTTCACCTCCGCGCAGCGCATCTTCCGCGGCGTGCCGGTCAGCGGCGGCGCCGCCTTCACCAAGGACACCGTCTACCTGCACGGCCTGCTCAGCGTGCACACCTTCTTCCGCTGGTGCCTGCGCAACCGCAAGCTGGGCCTGGCGCGGCAGCTGTTCGCCGGCAAGATGGCGCTCGAGGACGTGTTCAACTTCGAGTCCTCGCACGCCGCCGGCACGGTGGTTCCGGCGCGCTACCTGCCGCCGTGGATCCAGCGCGCCAACGGCCTGGCCGGCATGCTCGCCTTCTCGCTGTTCGCCAACCGCATCCGCCTGGACAACGTGGACGCGGACGACCTCGTGCTGGGGCTGGGCTGAGCGATGCACCAGGTCGTGCGCATCGGCACCCCGGCGGTGATGCAGGCGGACGCGCCCGCGGGCGATTGCTCGGTGGTGTTCGAGGACGATGGCGAAACCGCCTACTTCTACGCGCTGGCGCCGGGTGCACAGGCGCTCGAACTGCTCGACGCGCTGCACGTCTACAACGCCGAGGAAGGCCTGCGCGGGGTCGAGTGCCGGATGGAGATCGTGTGGTCGCCCGACGGGCGCAAGGCCGGACTGCGGGTGAACGCCTCGCTGTGGGCCGCCTTCGATTTCGAGCGCGAGCTGGGCTGGTGCCGCAGCAATTTCCCTGAACCGGCCGGCCGCTGGCGCATGGCCGCCCGCCCCGTCTGGGACGCCGAGCTCATAAACCTGTTCTGACCCGCTCCTACGTTACAATTTGGGCATGTCAGAACATGATGATTTCAAGCAGGCCGCGCTGGATTACCACCGCATCGCGCCGTTCGGGAAGATCAAGGTCGTCGCGACCAAGCCGATGCTCACGCAGCGCGACCTGGCGCTGGCGTACTCGCCCGGCGTCGCGCATGCCTGCGAGGCGATCGTCGCCGACCCGGGGCAGGCCAGCACGCTGACCGCGCGCGGCAACCTGGTCGCGGTCATCACCAACGGCACCGCCGTGCTCGGCCTCGGGCAATATTGGGCCGCTCGCAGGCAAGCCGGTGATGGAAGGCAAGGGCGTGCTGTTCCAGAAGTTCGCCGGCATCGACGTCTTCGACCTCGAGATCGCCGAGAACGATCCCGACAAGCTGGTGGAGATCATCGCCGCGCTCGAGCCGACCTTCGGCGGCATCAACCTCGAGGACATCAAGGCGCCGGAGTGCTTCGAGGTCGAGGCCAAGCTGCGCGAGCGGATGAACATCCCGGTCTTCCACGACGACCAGCACGGCACCGCGATCATCGTCGGTGCGGCGCTGGTCAACGCGCTGCACGTGCTCGGCAAGCCGATCGGCGAAGTGACGCTGGCCGCCAGCGGCGCCGGCGCCGCCGGCCTTGCCTGCCTGGACATGCTGGTGTCGCTGGGCGTGAAGCCGGAGAACATCAGCGTTGCCGACAAGGATGGCGTGCTGTACGCCGGCCGGCCGAACCTCGACGCCAGCCTCACCCGCTACGCGCGCGACACCGCTTCCGCGCACGCTCGCGGACATCGTGAAAGGCGCCGACGTCTTCCTCGGCCTGTCCGCCGGCGGCGTGCTGAAGCCGGAGATGGTGGCCACCATGGACGCGCGCCCGGTGATCTTCGCGCTCGCCAATCCCTATCCGGAAATCGACCCGCGCGAGGCCAGGGCGGTGCGGCCGGACGCGATCATCGCCACCGGACGCTGCGGATTTCCCGAACCAGGTCAACAACGCGCTCTGCTTTCCCTACATCTTCCGCGGCGCGCTCGACGTCGGCGCCACCGAGATCACCGAGGAGATGAAGCGCGCCTGCGTGTTCGCGATCGCCGAACTGGCGCGCCGCGAGGCCAGCGACCTGGGCAGCGCCTACAGCGGCGAGACGCCGAGCTTCGGCCCCGACTACCTGATCCCGCGGCCTTTTGATCCGCGCCTACTGATCTCGCTGGCGCCGGCGGTGGCCGAGGCGGCGATGGACTCCGGCGTGGCGACGCGGCCGATGATCGACATGGTCGCCTACCGCGAGCAGCTGTCGCAGTTCGTGTTCCGCACCGGCCTGCTGATGAAGCCGATGTTCGACCGTGCGCGCGCCGACCGCAAGCGCGTGGTCTACGCCGAAGGCGAGGAAGAAACGGTGCTGCGCGCGGTGCAGACGGTGGTGGACGACGGCATTGCGCGCCCGATCCTGATCGGCCGGCCGGGCGTGATCGAGTCGCCGCATCGAGCGCCTCGGCCTGCGCCTGCGCCCGGGCATCGATTTCGAGCTGACCAACCCCGACGACGACCCGCGCTTCAACGACTACTGGCAGCTGTACCACCAGCTGATGCAGCGCAAGGGCGTGTCGCCGTCGGCGGCGAAGGCGATCGTGCGCTCGCGCAGCACCGTGATCGCCTCGCTGATGGTCAAGCGCGGCGAAGCCGACGCGCTGCTGTGCGGCGTCGTCGGCCGCTACAACGGCAAGCTCAAGCACGTGCTCGACGTGCTCGGGCTGGACCCGGCGGTGAAGTCGCTGTCGGCGCTGTCGGCGGTGATCACCTCGAAGGGGCCCTTCTTCTTCACCGACACGCATGTGCAGGTGGATCCCACCGCCGAGCAGATCGCCGAGTCGGCGCTGCAGGCGGCCTTCCGCCTGCGCCTGTTCGGCATCAACCCGAAGGTGGCGCTGATCAGCCACTCCAACTTCGGCTCGCACGACACCGCCAGCGCACGCAAGATGGCGCACGCGCTGGAGATCATCCGCGAGAAGAACGCCCAAGCTCGAGGTCGAGGGCGAGATGCACGTCGATGCCGCGCTCAGCGCCGAGATCCGCGACAAGATCTTCCCCGACTCGCGCATGAGCGGCGCTGCCAACCTGCTGGTGCTGCCCAACCTCGACGCCGCCAACACCGCCTACAACCTGACCCGCGCGATGACCGACGGCATCGGCATCGGCCCGGTGCTGATGGGCATGGGCAAGCCGGCGCACGTGCTAACGCCGAGCGCCACCGTGCGGCGCGTGGTCAACATGACCGCGATCGCCGCGGTGGAAGCGCAGATCCGCGCGGCGCGCGGCGCGTAGCCGGCGGCATCCATGCGTTGCGCAGGACTCCTGCTGCTGCTCCTCACGGTCGCGCCGGGCGCGGCGGCTGCCGCCGAAACGCTCGCCGAGCGCGTGCTGGTGGACAAGTCCGCGCGCACGCTGACGGTGTATGCCCAAGGCAAGGTGATCGCGAGTTTCCGCGCCGGCTTCGGCCTGGATCCGGTCGGCCACAAGCAGCGGCAGGGCGACAAGCGCACGCCCGAAGGCAAGTACGTGCTCGACTACAAGAATCCGAACAGCGCCTTCTACCGCTCGATCCACATTTCCTATCCGGACGCGGCGGACCGTGCCCGCGCGCGCCGCGGCGGCTACGACCCCGGCGGCGACATCATGGTGCACGGCCAGCCGAGCGACCCACGCATGGTGCGCGCCGTCGCGCGATGGCCGAACAATGACTGGACGGACGGCTGCATTTCGCTGAGCAACACCGA
Source organism: uncultured Gammaproteobacteria bacterium (assembly GCA_963707625.1). Lineage (GTDB taxonomy): Bacteria > Pseudomonadota > Gammaproteobacteria > Xanthomonadales > Xanthomonadaceae > Arenimonas. The sequence continues at coordinate 147,070 of CAVPQV010000001.1, read as the reverse complement.
TATGAAGCGCTTCTGGCAGATGGTGCGGGTGCCGGTGCCGATCGAGATCGTGCCTTGAGCAGTCGCGGCTGAAAGCCGCTCCTACGGGGGCTGCGGGGAACGGTTAGACTCGGCCGCGGTCTTAGCCGCGCCACCCCTCTGGAGCCGTCCCATGGATCCCCGCCTCACGCTCGCCGCCGTCGCTGCCGCCGCGACGCTATTCCTCGCCAGCGACGCCTCGGCGCAGGCGCGCAGCAACATCCAGGACGACCCGATGTCGTCGAGCTGCACCGAGAACTGCATCGATGCCGGCTACGAGTGGGCCGAGGCCAACACGCCGGCCGACGAACGCGATTGCGACGCCGCCAACCAGGACTTTGCGGACGGTTGCGTGCATTGGCTGGAAGAGCAGCGCGAGGCCGCGGCGCCACCACCGGAAGAGCCCCTCGACCCGCCTGCCGACTACTGATCCCGCGACACCCCTCGCCCTAGGCGAGGATGAGCTTGGCGCCGGCGATCACCAGCACGATCGCCAGCAGGCGCTTGATCAGCAGCGGATCGAAGCGACGGCTCCCCGACCAGGAGCCGATCGCGCCGCCCGCGCCGGCGGCCAGCAGCAGCACCAGCGCGAAGGCCGGGAACTTCCCCGTGCCGCCGATATTGCCGGCCAGGCCGGCCACCGAATTGACCAGGATGAAGAGCGCCGACACCGACGCGGCTTCCTTCGCGCGCGCCCAGTGCAGGAACAGCATCAGCGGCGTGAGGAAGATGCCGCCGCCGGTGCCGGTCAGGCCCGAGAGCAGGCCGATGCCGGCGCCGGTGCCCAGCGCGACGACGCGATTCGGCGCGTGCGGCGGGGAATCGGCCGGCGGCCGCAGCAGCAGGTGCAGCGCGGAGTACAGGAGCACGCCGCCGACCAGCGGCTTGAACACCTGCGCCGGCAGGTCGAGGTAACCGCCGAGGAAGGCGAAGGGCGCCGACAGCAGCGCGAAGGGCCAGAACAGCCGCCACTGGAAATGCCCGGCGCGCCAGAACTGCCAGGCGCCGATCGCCGCGACCAGGATGTTGAGCGTGAGCGCGGTCGGCTTGATCTCCGCCGGCGCCATGCCCAGCAGCGACATCACCGCGATGTAGCCCGACGCGCCGGCATGGCCGACCGAGGAATACAGACAGGCGATCACGAACACGCCGGCGGTCAGCGCCAGCAGCAGCTCCGGCCCGATCACGCCTCGGCTTCGTAGAACTGCAGGCACACGCCCGAAGGCAGCACCATGTGGAACTCGACCCGGCCCCAGGCCTTGCGCTCCAGCGCACCGATGCGCGCCGGCACGTCCTCGCGCCAGGCGTCGTACAACGCCACCAGCCCGTGCACGCCGATGCTGAAGCTGGCGTTCTCGGCCCAGTGGCGGTCATCGCTCTGGATCAGGTTGAAGGCGACGCCATCGCGTTCGATCCCGGCCATGTTCGGCCCCTGCCAGGTGACGTGGAAGCCGAGGCTGCCGACATAGAGGCGCAGCGCCTCCTCGAGGTTCGGGCCGGCCGGCACCAGCGGCGTCACCGAGACGAAAGTCATCGGAATGCGTTGCGTCGCTTCACCCATTGCCAACCCCATTGCCTGACCCGAGCCGTTGCAGATCGTACCGCAGCCCCGATCCGGAGAATCCGCATGCCCGCCACCTTGCCGCGCCGCCGCCCCCTCACCGTCGCGCTGGCCCTGTGCCTTGCCTTGTCCGCCGCCGCCTGCAGCGACAAGCAGGCCGTCTCCAGTGCGGAGGAGGCGGCGCCGGCTTCCGCCTTCATCGAGCCGAGCGCCGCCGACGCGGCATCCGGCGCGGCACCGTCAATGCAGCGCGCCAAGGGCGGCGCCGGCGACCAGGCCGTGCAGGGCTTGCACAACCGCAACGGCAGCCAGCTCGCCTACGAGCACGACGTGCAGGTGCGCCTGGCGGCCGCGCGCATTGCCGGCAACCTGTCGCAGGTGCGCGAGGCCTGCAGCGCGCAGCGCTTCGGCGCCTGCGATGTGCTCGGCGAGGAGCTTTCCGCGGGCGAACTGCCGACCGGCATGCTGGCGATGCGCGCGGCGCCGGGCGCGGTGGCAGGGCTGGTCGGGCTGGCTGCCGATGGTGGCGAAGTCGCGCAGCGCAGCACGCGCGCCGAGGACCTGGCTGCGGCCGTGAGCGACAACGGCCTGCGCCGCCGGCGCCTGGAACTGCAGCACGCCAAGCTCGAGCAGATCATGGCGCGCCGCGATGCCAAGGTCGAAGAGCTGATCGGCCTGGCCGAGCGCCTGGCGGTGATCGAGGCCGAACTGCAGGGCGCCGAGCAGGAAGCCGCGCAGCAGCAGCGTCGCATCGCCACCAACCTGCTGACCGTGCGCTTCCACTCCGAGCACGTGGCGATCGCCGGCGAAGCGCGCACGCGCATCGGCGATGCGCTGCGCGGCCTGACCTCGGTGTGGGATACCGCCATCGCCGGCATCATCACCGTCGTGATCGGCGGTCTGCTGCCCTTCGCGGTGCTGCTCGGCGCACTGTGGTGGCTGGTGGCGCGCCTGCGCCGCCGCGCGCGGGCGGCGGCTTCATCCTAGTGTGCGCAGGCGCGGCCGGGCCGGCACGGGTTGGCCGCGAGAAATTTCGGAAAAGTGCTCAAACACTCCCAAATTGGGAGTGCCAGCTGCAAATCGGCAATACGGGGCGGGGCACGCTGCGGTGCCCTGTCCCTGTTATTAACGTGCCCCGTCCCCGTTTATGGATTCGTGAATTGCCACAGGCCCAGGATGGCGCCGGTCGGGTCCTTGATGATGCTGAGGAAGCCCATGCCGGGCACCTCGGACACGTCCTTGATGATGACCGCGCCCAGGGCGGCGGCCTTGTCGGTGTCGGCGCGGATGTTCTTGGAAAGCGCATAGGCCACCCACGACGACGGCGCGTTCGGCTGCATCTGCCGCATGATGCCGCCGCCGGTGCCGCCGCCGACGTTGATGGTGGTGTAGATCTCGCCTGACTCCGGCGAGGCACCCGGCAGCGGGATGTCCTTCAGTTCCCAGTCGAAGAGCGCCTCGTAGAAGGCCCGGGCCTTGGCCGGATCGGTCGAGTTCAGCTCGATGTGCACGAAGGGATTGGGCATGGCCGCGGCTCCGGGACTGGGAAGCCCATCCTACGCCCGCCCCCCGTAGGAGCGGCTTTCAGCCGCGACTCCCAACCCCCCGGTGTAAACTTCAAGGCTGCAAAAACACCAGGACCCGGCCAATGAGCAACTGGCTGAACGACATCTCCCAGGACGACCTCGACCCGACCGAGACCCGCGAGTGGATGGAGTCGCTCAAGGCCGTGCTCGACCGCGACGGCCCCGAGCGCGCGCACTACCTGCTCGAGCGCATGGTCGAGATGACCCGCCGCGCCGGCGCCATGCTGCCGTTCCAGCCGACCACCGAGTACGTCAACACCATTCCCGCCGCACCTCGAAGCCGAAGATGCCGGGCGACGCCGCGCTGGAATGGCGCATCCGCTCGATCATCCGCTGGAACGCGATGGCGATGGTGGTGCGCGCCAACCGCAAGCCCGGCGAACTCGGCGGCCACATCGCCATCGTTCGCTTCCAGCGCCACGCTGTACGACGTCGGCTTCAACCATTTCTGGCGCGCGCCGACGGCCGACCACCCCGGCGACCTGCTCTACATCCAGGGCCACAGCTCGCCCGGCATCTACGCCCGCGCCTTCCTCGAAGGCCGCATCAGCGAAGACCAGCTCGACCACTTCCGCATGGAAGTCGACGGCAAGGGCATCAGCTCCTACCCGCATCCGTGGCTGATGCCGGACTTCTGGCAGACGCCGACCGTGTCGCATGGGCCTGGGCCCGATCAGCGCGATCTACCAGGCGCGCTTCTTGAAGTACCTCGAAGACCGCGGCCTGATGCCGAAGTCCGATCGCAAGGTCTGGTGCTTCCTGGGCGACGGCGAGACCGACGAGCCCGAGATCGCTGGGCGCGATCGCGCTGGCCGGCCGCGAAGGCCTCGACAACCTGATCTTCGTCGTCAACTGCAACCTGCAGCGCCTCGACGGCCCGGTGCGCGGCAACGGCAAGATCATCCAGGAGCTGGAAGGCAGCTTCCGCGGCGCCGGCTGGAACGTGCTCAAGGTGGTCTGGGGCAGCTACTGGGATCCGCTGCTGGCGCGCGACACCGACGGCACGCTGCGCAAGCTGATGATGGAAACCGTCGACGGCGAGTACCAGAACTGCAAGGCCTTCGGCGGCGCCTACACGCGCGAGCATTTCTTCGGCAAGTACCCGGAGACCGCCGAAGCTGGTCGCAACCTCAGCGACGACGACATCTGGCGCCTCAACCGCGGCGGCCACGATCCGCACAAGGTCTACGCCGCCTACCACGCGGCCGTGCACGCACAAGGGCCAGCCCACCGTGATCCTGGCCAAGACGGTCAAGGGCTACGGCATGGGCAGCGGCGGGCGAGTCGCTGAACCCCACGCACCAGCACCAAGAAGATGGACGACTGGAGCGGTGCAAGCCTTCCGCGACCGCTTCAAGCATGCCGATCAGCGACGAGCAGCTCGACAAGGTGCCGTTCTACCACCCGGCCGGAGGACTCGCCGAAGTGAAGTACCTGAAGGCGCGCCGCGACGCGCTGGGCGGCTCGCTGCCGCAGCGTCGCGCCAAGACCGGACGAGTCGCTGCCGGTGCCGGAGCTGGCCGTGTTCGAGCGCCTGCTGAAGTCCAGCGGCGAGCGCGAGATCTCCACCACCATGGCCTTCGTGCAGGCGCTGAACATCATCCTGCGCGACAAGCAGGTGGGCCCGCGCGTGCGTGCCGATCGTTGCCGACGAGGCGCGCACCTTCGGCATGGAAGGCCTGTTCCGCCAGATCGGCATCTACGCGCCGCACGGCCAGAAGTACAAGCCGGTCGATGCCGACCAGCTGATGTACTACCGCGAAGACGCGGCCGGCCAGGTGCTGGAAGAAGGCATCACCGAAGCCGGCGCGTTCTCAGCAGCTGGATGGCCGCGGCGACCAGCTACAGCACCAACAACCTGCCGATGCTGCCGTTCTACATCTACTACTCGATGTTCGGCTTCCAGCGCATCGGCGACAGCGCCTGGCAGGCCGCCGACATGCGCGCGCGCGGCTTCCTGCTCGGCGCCACCGCCGGCCGCACCACGCTCAACGGCGAAGGCCTGCAGCACGAAGACGGCCACTCGCATCTGCTGGCCGGCGCGATCCCGAACTGCAAGCCGCTACGACCCGACCTTCGGCTTCGAAGTGGCGGTGATCCTGCAGCACGGCATGAAGCGCATGCTCGACGAGCAGGTCGACGAGTACTACTACCTGACCCTGATGAACGAGAACTACGCGCACCCGGAGATGCCGGAAGGCGCGGCGGAAGGCATCCTCAAGGGCATGTACCTGCTGAACGATGCCGGCAAGCCCAAGAAGGGCGAGCTGCGCGTGCAGCTGCTGGGCTCCGGCACCATCCTGCGCGAAGCGATCGCCGCGGCCGAGCTGCTGGACAAGGACTTCGGCGTCAAGGCCGACATCTGGAGCTGCCCGAGCTTCACCGAGCTGCGCCGCGACGGCTTCGACGTCGAGCGCTGGAACCGCCTGCATCCGGAAGCGAAGCCGCGGAAGGCCTACGTCAACGCAGTGCCTGGAAGGGCCGCTCGGGCCCGGCGATCGCGGCCACCGACTACGTGCGCGCGTACGCCGACCAGATCCGCGCCTTCGTGCCGATGCGCTACACCGTGCTGGGCACCGACGGCTTCGGCCGCTCCGACACGCGCGCCAACCTGCGCCGCTTCTTCGAGGTCGACCGGTACTACATCGCCCACGCGGCGATCGGCGGCGCTGGCGGCGGAGGGCAAGATGAATGCGCAAGGACGTGGCGCGGGCGATCAAGGAGTACAAGATCGACCCCGACAAGGCCAATCCGATCGGAGTGTGAAATATTTACGTACTGAGAACGGAAAAAGGCGGCCAATGGCCGCCCTTTTTCATTAACGTGGCGAGTGAGCTACCACCTCTGACTAGCTAAATTTGATAGGGAAGCGAAGCCATGCCGGTTGTCCCAGTGAAGGCAAGTCCTGCGAAAACGTTTTTTGTAGACATGCTTACCCGAGATATAGAACTGAAGGATGCGATTCTTGATCTCTTGGATAACTGCGTCGATGGAGCCTTGCGCAGCATTGGCGGGGTAAGCGCGGGACCCCATCCTTACCAATCCTACTGGGCGAAGATCTCCTTCGACCGGGGTAGCTTTTCGATCGAAGACAATTGCGGAGGAATTCCTCAGGACCTTGCGGAAAACTATGCCTTTCGACTTGGCAGAGCGGATCCCGAGCGTGACCGCAACGTGCCGACCGTAGGTACATACGGCATCGGAATGAAGCGCGCTATTTTCAAAATGGGGCATCGCTCGGTAGTCCGCAGTAAGACCGCCGATGGCGAGTTCTCGGTAACTATACCGAGGGCATGGATGGAAGATGACCATAACTGGGAGTTGGAGCTCTCCACCGGAGAAGACCATCTCAGCCATGTAGGCACGACAGTTCTCGTCGAAGACCTCCGCGAAGAAATATCGAGGCTGTTCGGAGACGAGACCGGCTTCGAGGGTCAATTGAAGCGAAGCGTCGCGGAATACTATGGCTACATAATTTCAAAGGGGTTTCAGGTATTTGTAAACGACGAACTGATCGAGCCCGTCCGCGTTACATTTATCGCCGACCAAGCTGCCTTGGACGGCAACAGACCTGGCGTGGCTCCTTTCGTATATGAAACTGAGGCGGACGGGGTGAGTGTGGCCGTGATGATCGGCCTGTACGCGCCCATCGGCTCCCAGAACGAGGATGACGAGGACGAGTTTGTCGTAAATTCACGTCCGTCAGCGGACAGGGCCGGCTGGACTGTTATCTGCAATGATCGAGTCGTTCTCTTCGCCGACAAGTCGAAAGTCACCGGATGGGGCGAGGCAAATGTTCCTCTGTACCACCCACAATTCGTGTCCATCGCCGGCGTTGTTGTATTCAAGTCAAACGATGCGCGCAAGTTGCCGATAACCACCACGAAGCGAGGCATTGAGGGTAGCTCTGAAGTGTATTTGGCTACAAAAAATGTAATGCGAGATGGTCTCAAAATGTTCACCGACTTCACAAATCGGTGGAAAACGCGGTCGCCGGAAAGAACCGCTGCCATGCGCTCTGCCGAACTGGAGGTTGTCGCTGTTGAGGTCGCGCCCGCTAGATGGGCAAGCGTGCGGTCCGACCTGGGAGGGCGCATCTTTCGGCCGAACCTTCCGCGGCCAAGGGAGGAAGATCCGCACCGGACGATTCAGTTCTCAAGACGCGAGTCTGAGATTGGGGAGGTCCGAGAGTTTCTCTTCGACAATATCCCCACGAGCAACTCGGCCGTAGGAGACAAGTGCTTTGAAGAGATTTTGCTGAAGGCCCGGAAATGAGCGCGTCTTCCATTCCGTACCATCTTCGCCAGAACAAGGCGATCGACAGGGGACTATTTCTCGACCTTCTTTCACGCGTGGGTCGATTTAGAAATATTTCAGAGTACGTCTATGTTGGATTTGGCGGCCCGTTTCTGGAAGACTTTCGAGCGATACATTCTTCCCTCCGAATTTCAGAAATGATCTCAATAGAAGTTGACGCGAACACATTCGCACGACAGCGGTTCAATCTTCCGGTCTCGTGCATTGAATTGAGGCGTGCGAGTAGTGAGGAGTTCATCTCAGACTTCGACTTCTCGGCAGACTACGTAGTTTGGCTCGACTATACCGAGCCAGCGAAACTGGGCGTTCAACTCGCGGAGCTCCACGCGCTAGTTTCAAAGTTGCCAGACGGAAGCGTGTTTAAGGTCACGCTTAATGCGAGTCCTTCTGCGCTTGGAAATCCAAACGATGGCTCAGATCTTCAGGAGTTTCGCGCTAAGAGGCTGAAGTTGCTCCTAGGTGACTACGCCCCGGTCACGGTGGAAAAGGACGACGTAACCACGGGGAAGTTTCCAGAAACCCTCCTGCGAGCGGTCGAGAGGGCCGCGAAAGAAGGAATGGCCGGAAGGAAAAATTCCATTGTCCAGCCGTTGACGTGCTTCAGTTACAAGGACGGTCAACAGATGTTTACTTTCTCGGCGATAATTTTGCGCCGGATTGATCAAGATCCGTTTCTCGCGCAATCTAGGCTCCGCACTTGGCCCTTCGCCATGCTGGATTGGCTGTCTCCAACAGAAGTTGGCGTTCCGGCAATGTCCTTCAAGGAGCGCATGTATGTTGAATCGCGCCTTCCCGAGGCCGATGCGCCGACGATTCAGGCCGACATGGCCTACTACATCGGAGAGAATTCGGTCGATGCAGAAGCCCAAATGGCGAACTTCGTTCGATACTACAGGGTCTTGCCTTGGTACTCTCGCGTACTGGTCTAGCTTCGATGGCGATCAACGGTAACTCCATTCTGCCCCCGCGAGCGATACTGGAAAAGCACTCCGATGAATAGCTGCGGAATCGACTCCTTCCTTACTAATTGCGCTGCCCATGCCTAGCTCAGACAAGACCGCGGTCATCGAATATCTGTTTGAAAAATATTGGGACGCGCAACGCGGAGACCTCTCAAAACATGTGATGAGCCTCACCGACGTGGGGAATGCCATCCAATTTTGCAACGAGAGAGACGGACGTCAAAGAAGCGTCAAGAATCCAGCGAATTTTGTGAAGGACATTGTTAGAAGCAGGAATGCATCGAAGCACTGGCCGTCAAGGCTGACGGAGCTTGGATTCACCGCGGTTCAACGAACTGGAACTGGAGACTGCTTTGAATTCGTAAAATTTCGCGACGGGCAAGCTGAGCCGTTCCCGGACCTATTCCGTCCGGATCCTGCCATTCCAAGGATCAAGCACCAGTCTGTAAGCATGTCGCTCGAGTCCAAATCGCTCGGCAGGACCGATGAGCCCTGGCTAATCCAAACGGCCGTGAACTTGAGGCTAATTGAGCAACACTTGGCGGCCAACTCAACTCACGACATTTTAGAGGTTACTCATCTCCAGATGTCAGTGAAGTTGCGTGCGACCGAGATTGACGCGATCTACTCTGCGCTAGTACGCACAGCTAAAGGGATTCAAAAGGCGATCATCACTTGTGAGGCGAAGAAGCATAGCGAGCGGATCCTAGTGGATCAGATCTCGAATCAGGTTCGGGCCGCGTTTGAAACCACCGATGCCGAACTTGTAATTCCGATCGCGATACGATCAGTAAAGGACATCGGGGTCCAAGTTATCGAATTCGCTGTAGTTTTTCGCGACGAAAGCGAGACGTTCGGAGAAGTCATTTACGAGAACGACGTCGTTTACGAATTGGCGCCGCGAGTAAAGGGAATCTAACCGATTTACACCGTTTCCGATTGGCGACGCTTCTTCGCCCCGCTCTTCATGTTTCTCTGCGCGATCGGATTTCGAATACCCCAAAGATCCGCGGCTTCTGCCACGCTAAGCCCGAGAAGCCAGCTCTCCTCAAGTCTCAATACTCGCTTCGGGCGGGTTGGCCGGCAGCTAAGTGCGGCGCAAACTGACGTCGCGACAGCTTGGGCGAGCAAGGGAGGTACCGCGTTTCCGATTTGTCGGGCGCCGTGCCACTTTGTCGCATTGAAGCGAAACCAATCCGGGAAGCTGTGCAGGCGGGCCATTTCTCTAACCGTAACGCACCTGGGCCACTTGTAGTGGATTGGCCGGGGGCTCGTAAATGCTCCGCGCGCGGAATCTGTCCCTGCGCGTAACGTGTTGGAGATGCCCTTTGCAGACAACTTGAAAAAGCGGGAGATTGGCTCTACTTCGCCGGGTAGCGTTTCCGCAAATCGAGTTCGGGTAATGTCGCTATGAAAAGTTCTTGAACTGCACGTGAGCAAGTTCCTATCCCACGACCTCTGGTAGCCAAAGGCCCAAGCACTGGAAGTTTCGGATCGCATAAGAGAGCCAAACTCAGACTTAGCCTTCGACGCTGTGCACTTCACCCAGTCAGCATCAAGAAGTTGCTTAAATTTCTCGACATTAGGCAAGTCGGCGAGAGCGTCTTTGCAGGTCACTCGCTGACCCTGCGTAGAAGGTTCGGGATACGATGGCAATGGGAGGCCCTTCTTGCACCCCATCAAGAAGAGGCGGTGGCGGTCCTGCGGAACTCCAAAATCGGCGGCATTTAAGACTCGCCAATCTCGGCGAACCGAATATCCTGCGTCTTCGAACTCTTGAATGAGCTCACTTAGAAATGCCCGATGCTTGCCAACGGTAAGGCCTTTGACGTTCTCGAACACGAAGTACTTCGCATCCAACTCGCGCACAATGCGAACAAATTCCCTAACCAGAAAGTTTCTTGGATCGTCGATGGCACGTTGGCCGATCATCGAAAATCCCTGGCAAGGCGCGCCTCCAATTACGACATCTATTGGGCGATTCTGAATCTTACTTCGTGAACGAATCAAGTCGCCGGTAACGTCCGTTACGGACAGCGGAACGACGGCGCATTCCGGGAAATTGAATCGGTGGATTGCGGCGTGAACGGGATCGATCTCAACTGCGGCAAGCACATCGAAGCCTGCACGTTCAAAGCCGAGGCTCATGCCGCCAGCACCGGCGAACAGGTCAACGGCAATCGGTCTGGTGCTTTTTTGGCTCATAGGGGGAATTATAGCCAAGACCGGCATGTATGTCGATCGTCCGCGCCTCGGGGGCTTGGACGACTCCTAGAGGTATCTCCATACAATCGAGTCTCACAAGCTGCGAACGAGGGCGCTTCCATGGCCGACAGGCTCTCGCCAGAGCGAAGAAGCTGGCTGATGTCACGAATCTCTTCGAAGGATACGCTTCCAGAGATCAGGGTCCGATCTTTGCTCCATGCGATGGGCCTTCGGTTTCGGCTTCACGACTCTGAGTTACCAGGGCGGCCTGACATCGTCCTACGTCGCCACGAAACAGTCGTCCTTGTCCACGGCTGCTTTTGGCACGGACATTTCTGCAAGCGCTCCAAGATGCCAAAGTCGCGAGTCACGTTCTGGGTTGAGAAAGTCGAGAGGAACAGGGCTCGTGATCGACGTGATCGTGGTCGCCTCCAGCGAAAGGGCTGGAGAGTCATAACGGTTTGGGAGTGCGAACTTCGTGATCCCGCCAAGCTTGAAACGCGACTTAGAAAAGCCTTCAGCCTCTTCGTGGAGGCATAGACGCCGGCACGTCGGCCTGGGACGGGACTTCTCGACGTACGGAAGGAGGTAGCGTTAGCACATCAGCTGACACAACGCGGGCAGGTATTTCTGCGCCGATCCGGTGTTGACTGCGACGACGCGCTCGCCGCGCTTTACCAGCCCCCGATCCAGCAACTGCGGCAAAGCCGCCAGGCAGGCCGCGCCCTCCGGACTGAGCCAGCCATGCGTCCGCCGCCACTCGCGTCCGAACTCTGCCGCGAGCTCCGATTCGGAAACGGCCACAACGCCCCACCACTCGCCCGCACGATCTCCAGCACCCGAAAGTGCCCAACCCCCGCCGGCACGTTGAGCCCGAACGCAATCGTGCCCGGCCCGGGCGCAGCGACCGTATCGAGCGCGCCGCTCTCGAACGCGCGCACCAGCGGCGCCATCGCCTCGCTTTGCACGCACAGCATGCGCGGGCGCTGCGCGCCGATCAGGCCCAGCGCTTCGAGTTCGTCCCAGGCCTTCCACATGCCGAGCACGCCGGTGCCGCCGCCGGTGGGGTAGATCACCGCGTCGGGCAGCGACCAGCGCGTGTCGCCGGGCGCGGGCTCGGCCAGTTCCAGGCCGAGCGACTTCTTGCCTTCGATGCGCCAGCCCGGTTCCTGGAAGGTGGCCACCGAGAACCAGCCCTGCGGCAGGTAGTGTTCCTTCAGATAGGCCGCCGCTTCGCGGATGGTCGGGCCGACGAGTTCGAGCTTCACGCGCTCGGGATAGCGGTGCGCCGCGGCGGCGACGTTGCCCAGGATCGGCGCGGGCGTGTCCTCGGGCATCGCCACCACCACCGACAGCCCGGCGGCCAGCGCGTAGTGCACCAGCGAATCGCCGGCGTTGCCTTGCGTGGGCACCGCCAGGCGCGTCAGGCCGAGGCGGCGCGCCTGCGCCACCACCATCGCCATGCCGCGGTCCTTGAAGCTTTGCGTGGGGTTGGCGCCGTAGCCGTCGTGGGCGCGGCCTTCGTCCTTCAGCCCGAGCTTTAGGCCCGCGGCGCGCCACCGGATGCTCGCCGTAGTCGAGCACCGGCGTGGCGCCCTCGCCGAGCGCGACGATGTGCGCGGCATCGCGCGGGTCGCGGATGTCGAGCGCCATCAGCGCGCCGAAGCGCCACATGTCGCGCCGCGACGGGTCGTACCAGGCCGCGTTGGGCTGCTCGGCGGCGAGCCGCGCGAGGTCGAGCACCATCTCGACCGGGCGGCCGTCGACCGGATCGAGGTTCATCGGCGCGTCGGCCGAATACTCGATGCCGGAGACGAGGCCGCGCAGGCAGCGGACGTAGGACATGCGTAGACGGTAGCACCCGGGCCTGCGCTAAGCTCGGTCCATGCACAGCGTTCGCCCCCGAAGCTCCCCCACCTCCATGCGCGGATGGCGGTGGTGCTTGCTGGTCCTGCTCTTGTTCGGGATGCCGACGTGGGCGACCTTCCAGGCGGCCGAACAACTCCACCTGGACGGCCGGTCCATCGACTTGCTGATGTTCCCGCTCGACCCGTGGCTCGAAGCGCATCCCAAGGCCCTGCCGCACAGCGACATCTACTCGACGGGGAACTCGCGCGGCTATGTCGGCCGATGGGAAGTGCGGAATCACCAGCTCTTGCTGACCGGCCTCACGGTCTACGGCGCAGGCGAGCCTCGCAAAATGAAGGGAACGGCCATCAGTCTCGACGGCAGTCCGGTGGAAACGGAATCGGAATTCCGCCTCTTCGAGAAGCGGGAGATCCTCCCGCAGTTGTTCGCCGGAAAGTCGGAAGTTCCCGCGACCTGGTTCACCGGCACCCTGGTCGCCGCACTCGAATCGGAAGGCTACATCCACTACGGGCCGACGCCTCGCCGCTACGTCGTGCTATGGGTGGAGCAGGGCCAGATCGGTCGCCGCGTGGAGCTGGACGAAGCGCAGTTCGAAGCCTTCCTGCGCGATCGCTTCAAACGCTACAAGCGTACGCCGGCCTATGCACAGCACCTGCGCGAAGCGCAAGCCTACGCGGACAGCGAAGTCCCTGCCGAGGAACATGTGTATTGGGATGCGAGGGAGGAGTTCCTCGCGCGGGAGTTCTAGACGCCGCGCCCGGTGTCGAACAGCTAGCGGCCGGTAGCCGCCAGGGATCGGAGCAATGCGCCGGACTTCTGGTCGCCGAGGTCGCTGGCGCGCTTCAGCAACGCGAGGGCCTGCTCGCGATCGCCCTCGCCGGCGCGTTCCAAGCGCATCATCGCCGTGTTGTAGGCGCCGATGGCATTGCCCAGCTTGCCGGCGGCCTCGAAGGCCGACAGGGCTCGCTGCGGACAGAGCATGTAGGCATCGGCGCCAACCCCGGCCAATAAGACGCCTTTCGCATCGCCAGCGTCGATGAATTGGTCGAGGACCTCGGAGGTGCCGCGACCGGATGCGCAGCGCCCGATTGCTTTTCAGCATTTTCCTACGGGAATCGACGCGTTCGCTCGCTTCCTCGGCGCCGATGGGCTTGGCAAGTTGCTCCGGAGCCTTCCATTGCCACCCCCATGCCGCGTATATACAATGGGAATATACGGTTCGTCTGGAGCGAAACCAAGCGCCTGCGCAATCGCCGCGATCACGGCCTCGACTTTGCCGACGCGGTGACGGTGTTCGAGGGCGCGACCTTCACCTTCGAGGACGACCGCTTCGCGTACGGCGAGCGCAGGTTTGTGACGCTCGGATTGTTGTCAGGAATTCCTGTCTCCCTCGTGCATAAGGAAGAAGCCCATGAAATCCGCGTCATCTCGTTCCGCAAAGCCACGACCCGCGAAGCCGCGCTCTTCTACGCCTGCTTCCAGGAGTGATCTTGCCAGGGTGCGGGCGATGGCCGACCAGGACGTGCAACTGTCGGCGCAGCATCCCGAGGCGAGTCTGGAGCACATCGTCCGCGGGATCGCGCGCGTCGGCCTCAAGCCGGTGCCTGCCAAGACGTCGATTTCCTTGCGCGTCGATCGCGACGTGCTCGACTGGTTCAAGGCGCAGGGCAGCGGCTACCAGACGCGGATCAACGCCGTCCTGCGCGCGTTCCGCGACGCCTCGCGCTAGCGGCTTTGCACCAGCGAGTCGCCGCTCGCGGTAGATTGTCGAGGTACATGAAGTCGGACGCACCGGCCAGGGCGTCCTGATGCTCGCCGGGCTTAGGTATCCGCTGATGATGGGGTTTGCGAGGAGGGGAGATGGCCAGGAAGAAGAACGCATTCCCCGTCGCGGCCGACAAGCGGCCGCTGGTCGTGAAGGCCCAACGCGACCTGATCCGCGCGATGGCGGACCGCCTCGAAAGTGGCAAGCCCTTCGCCCGCGCCGCCGAGCGCAAGCTGGCCGCCGACATCCTGCGCGCTTGGGCCAAGCACGTCCCCGATGACATGCCGGAGTACGTGGATTCGGCCCAGGTCGCGATCCACTTTGCCTGCCTGGTCAATATGCAGGAGCAGCCCCGAGACGCGGCGACCGCCGAACTGGCGGAGCTGTACAGCGTTCCGCCGGAGACCATCAGTGCGGTCCTGGAAAAGTTCGAGGAACCGGCAATGCGCCTGGTCCCGAAGCGGGCCGCGAGCGCAGGTGTGTGACGCTCGGATTGTTGTCAGGAATTGCTGTCTCCATCGTGCATACGGAAGAAGCCCATGAAATCCGCGACGCCTCGCGCCAGCGGCTTTCCGCGGGAGGCAATCCTGGCGGTGGCGAAACTTCGCCTGCGAGCGGGTTCCGCCCGCTAGGATTGGCGCATGGAGTTGATCGGCACGCTCTCTACCGTGTTGGGGTCCTTGCGGCTGGTGGATTTCGCTGCGGTCGCCGGGATGCTGCTGCTGATCCGGCTCGCCCGCCATGCGGGAATGTGGATCTACGCGCTCGTCGCCCTGCCGGGCACCGCCGTGCACGAGTTCTCGCACTATCTGGTGGCGCTGTGTCTCGGCGGCTCCCCGTCCTTCCCGTCGCTGTTGCCGGCGCGTACGGAGCAGGGCTGGCGCCTGGGCCACGTCCAGTTTCGCGTCGGCCATGTGCGCGCGATGTTCGTGGGCCTGGCGCCCTTGCTGCTGGCGCCGCTGGCCGGGTGGTGGGCGGTGGCGCTGCTCGCACACGCGAGCTGGCCGCTCTACCTGCTGCACGCCTGGGTCGTGGCGGCCTTGCTGCAGGCTTGCTGGCCGTCGGCGGCCGACTGGAAGCTGGCGCTTCCCGCGCTGGTGGTCATGGTGCCGGTCGCGCTCGCGCTCGTCTGGTACTTCAGACTCCGCTAGCGTGGCTGCGGACCGATCATGGGCGCCACCCTGCTAGCCTGTGGCGAGACCTCGAGGAATACGCGCCATGGCAGCCCCCACGCAAGACCTGGAACGCTTCGTCCGTGATGCGCTCGCGCGCGGCCAGTCGCGCGAGTCCATCGAGGCGGCGCTTGAGCAGGCGGGCTGGCCCAGCGAACAGGTAAGCAACGCGCTGGGGGCCTACGCGATCGTGGACTTCCCGGTGCCGGTGCCGCGACCGCGGCCCTATCTTTCCGCGCGCGAGGCCTTCCTCTACCTGGTGCTGTTCGTCACGCTGTACGTGGCCGCCTGGCACCTGGGCAGCATGCTGTTCGACCTCATCAATCGCGCCTTTCCCGATCCGTCCGATACCAGCTACCGGCTGCAGCGGATGGGCGACTCGGTGCGCTGGTCCATCGCCTCGGTCCTGACCGCTTTCCCCGTGTTCCTGTTCGTTGCGCGGCACCTCGGCCGGGAGCTGGCGCGCAACCCGGTCAAGCGGCTGTCGGCGGTGCGGCGCTGGCTGACGTATCTCACGCTGTTCATCGCGGTCACGGTGCTGGTCGGCGATGTGATCACGCTCGTCTACACCGTGCTCGGCGGCGAGTTCACGATTCGCTTCGGCCTGAAGGTGCTCGTCGCCGCGGTGATCGCCGGCGCCACCTTCGGTTACTACCTCAATGACCTGCGCCGCGAAGAGCGCGAGGAACCCAGCGTCGGGCTGTCTGGTTCCACACTGGGCCGCCGGCTGGCGATTGCCGCGAGCGTGGTGATGGTGGCGACGATCGTGGCCGCGATCCTGGCGACGGGAACGCCGGCGGACTTGCGCAGGATCAAGCTCGACGACCGGCGCATCGATGACCTGCGCAAACTCGAATCGGCGGTCGACGACTATTACAAGCGGCGCGGCCGCCTGCCCGGCACGCTGTCGGAGCTCGCGAGCCGGCCTGGCAATACCCTCGCGCTGACCGATCCGGAGACCGCTGCGCCCTATCGCTTCGTTCCGCTGGCCGGCCGCAACTATCGGCTGTGCGCGGTGTTCACCACCAACACCAGCCACACCCAGGCCGAGAGTGACGTGGCGTGGCAGCACGGGGTCGGCGAGCACTGCTTCGACGTGGAGGCGCCGAAGCCGGAGCAATGAGCGCTGGTGGGCGCTCGGTCACGGCTCGCTCTCCAGGCTCAGGGACGCCTCAAGCTGGGCGAGTAGCTCGTCGGCAACCAGGATCAGGCGATGCTGCTCCTGCATCAACCGCAGGAAGGCTGGATTGCAACTGACCGCAGTGCGTCGAACTGCCATGTCCGCGGTGAGCTCCGCGATGCGGTCGAGTTTTTCCCCGACTTGAGAACACCTGACGAGAAATTCCTCGTAGTCCATTTCGAGTCCTCTTGAAGCCAGCGTCAACACCGCGCGCCATGGGCAGGACGATCGAAGACCCGACCAGCGACGCTTCCTAAACGAGCGTGTTCAGCTTCCTTGCCGGTTCGCGCGCCGGGGATAAACAGAAGCGCCGCTGGTCGCGGCCAACGACCATGAAACCACTTCGCCATTGCTTGCCGCTACGGAAATAATTCACACTGCCCGCCGCATGATCGCCAAACAAGACGACCAACTTTCCGACCGGCTGCTCGCACAGCTGGCCACGCGCGGCAACCCGCGCACCTACCAGCGCGGCGAGCTGCTGTTCGAGGAGGGCGAGCAGTCGGACTCGCTGTACATCCTGCTCTCGGGCGAGCTGAAGGTGTTTACGCGTGGCGACAACGGCCGCGAGTTGGTCTACAACCTGCTTCGCCCGGGCGAGTTGTTTGGCGAGCTGTTCCTCGATGGCGGCCCGCGTTCCGCGTCCGTGAAGGCCACCTGCGCGTCGGAGTGCATGGTGGTGGGGCCGGTGGAGTTCGGCGAGTTCATGCGCAGCTATCCGGAGTTCGCCGAATGCCTGGTGCTGAAGCTGATCGCGCGCGTCCGGCACGTGACCGAACAGCTGCGGAGCATGGCGACGAAGGACGCCTATGAGCGCGTCGCGGCGCTGTTGAACGAATTGGCCGTGGACGAGGGTGGCGCTCGTGTCATCGACAAGGGCATCACCCAGCAGGAAATCGCCGATCGCGTGGGCGCGACGCGAGAGATGGTCAATCACGTGATCCGCGAGCTGGAGCGGGGCGGCTTCGTCGTCCGCGACCGGGACCGGCGCATGGTCCTCGCGAAGGAACTCCCCAAGCACTGGTAGGTGACTGATATTTCCCGAGGGCGGGATCGCGAACGATGCGTCCATCCGGGCGGATCGTGCGATGCCACTGAAAGTTCGCGAAATTCTATCCATCCTGCGTGCCGACGGCTGGTATGCAGTCAGCCAGAAGGGCAGCCACCGGCAGCTGAAGCACCCGCGAAAGCCCGGGCGCGTGACAGTGGCCGGCAAGCCGGGAGATGATGTCGTCGCCGATACGCTGAAGAGTATTCTTCGACAGGCTGGGCTGAAAAGGTGATCCCCATGCGCTATGCCATCGTGATCGAGAGGACCGAAAGGAACTACTGCGCCTATGTGCTGGACTTGCCCGGGTGCATTGCGACGGGTGCGACCGTCGAAGAGGTCGAGCGCAACATGCGCGGCGCGATTGAGATGCACCTGGCCGGGATGCGCGAGGACGGCGAGCCTATTCCGCCGCCGACCAGTCGAGTCGAGTACATCGACGTAGCCGCCTGAAGGTGGATGGCCGCGGGAAATCCGCCGAAGGCGAGCCAGACCCGCGAGCAGCCCTGCCGCCCGCGGGGCCGCGGCTGAGGGCTCGCCTCGCGCCGTAGCCGGGAAGCTGCGCTTGGCATCGCCGCGCGCCGCGGCGATGATGGGCCATGCGCGAAGTCGACGGTTACAAAATCTCCCCGGAGCTGCTCGCCAAGCTCTCTGATCGCGGCGGGCAGCGCACCTACGCCCGCGGCGAGCTGCTGATCCGCGAAGGCGAGGCCTCGACCGATGTCTACATCCTGCTCGCGGGCGAGCTCAAGGCCTACACCAGCGACGCCAGCGGCCGCGAGCTCGTCTACAGCATGATGACGCCGGGCGAGTTCTTCGGGGAGTTGTCGCTGGACGGCGGCCTGCGTTCCGCCTCCGTGCAGGCCAGTCACAGCGCGATCTGCGTGGTGGTGGCGCAGGCCGATGTGCAGGCCTTCCTGGGCGAGTATCCGGAGTTCGCCGAGGCGCTGGTCATGAAGCTGATCGCGCGGGTGCGCGCGGTGACCGCGCGAGCCAAGCGCCTTGGCCTCGACGAGGTGTGAGCGTCGATAGCCCTGCGCGCGGCCGCTACAGCAGCTTGACCACCACCTTGCCCTTGGCATGGCCGCGCTCGACATAGGCCAGCGCCTCCAGGGTTTCCTCGAAGGGGAACACGCGGTCCACCACTGGCCGCAGCGCTCCCGAGTCGATCAACCCGGCGATATGGCGTAGTTGTTCGCCGCTGGGGTGCATGAACAGGAACGAGTAGTGCACGCCCAGGCGTTTTGCCTGCTTGCGCACGCGGTGGCTCAGCACCCGCATCGCCTGCTTCACGAACCAGCCGAGATGCCAGTCTTCCGCGAACTGCGGGTCGGGCGGTCCGGAGATCGAAACCACGCGTCCGCCGCGCTTGAGCACGCGCAGCGAGTCTTCGGTGCTCTTGCCGCCCAGCGTGTCGAGCACCAGGTCGTAGTCCTTCAGCACGGTGGCGAAATCCGTGGTCTTGTAGTCGATCACCAGGTCAGCGCCGAGCGCCTTCACCCACTCGACGTTGGCCGTGCTCGTCGTCGTCGCCACGAAGGCGCCGAGCTGCTTCGCCATCTGGATGGCGATGCTGCCGACGCCGCCCGAGCCGGCGTGGATCAGAACTTTGCAGTCGCGCTGCAGGCGGGCGCGATCGAAGGCCTGCAGCGCGGTCAAGGCCACCAGCGGCAGGGATGCGGCTTCTTCCATGCCCAGCGTCGTCGGTTTCCTTGCGACCGAGTCCTCGCGGATCGCGATGTACTCGGCGAAGCTGCCGATGCGGTCCTTGTCGGCGCGGGCGTAGACCTCGTCGCCGACCCGGAAGTGGTGCACGTCCTTGCCGACCTCGACCACCACGCCAGCCAGATCGCCGCCGAGGACGATCGGCAGGCGATAGCGCAGCACGGGCCGAAGCTTGCCGTCGCGGATCTTGAAGTCCACCGGATTGATGCTGGCGGCGTGCACCTGCACCAGCAGGTCCTTGTCGCCCGGCAGCGGCCTGGGCACATCCGCCAGCCGCACCGTGTCGCGGCCATAGCGCTCGAGCAGGAAAGCCTTCATGCCACCGAGGCTAGACCCAACTGATGGCACCCCTCCCCGAAAAGCCCTTGCGTATCGGAAAACGATATGTGTAGTATCGTTTCACGATAACAAAAGGAACTTCCATGACCCGCACCTCCGCCCGCGCCCTGGCCGTCACCCGCCCGATCATCCAGGGCCTTACCGTGCTGAATCTGCTCTATGCCCTGGGCATCGCGTTGCTGTTTAGCACCAGCTTCTTCATGGAAGGATGGCCGATGAAGCCGCTCGGCTACGACCTGGCGACCATGCACCCGCAGCTGCCGACCGGCATCCGCGCGATCGAGATCCTCGGCCTCGTGGGTGCCGCGCTCGTCCACATGATCCTGCGCCGGCTGCTGGCGATCGTGGACTCGGTGCGCGCCGGCGATCCCTTCATCCTCGACAACGCAAGGCGCCTGCAGACCATCGCGTGGTGCGTGCTGGGCAACGAGCTGCTGCGCCTGATGGTGTGGGCGGTCTCGGTCGCGGTGGACATGAAGATGCAGATGGTCGGCTTCTCCTTCGCCCCGTGGCTGGCGGTGCTGCTGCTGTTCGTACTGGCCGGTGTGTTCACCCGCGGCGCGCACATGCGCGCCGACCTCGAAGGGACCGTCTGACATGGCGATCATCGTCCGCCTCGACGACCAGTTGCACGCGCGCCGCATGACGCTCACCGAGCTGGCCACGCGCATAGACATCACCGTCGCCAACCTGTCCATCCTCAAGACCGGCAAGGCGAAGGCGATCCGCTTCTCCACCCTGGAAGCGATCTGCGCGGCGCTGGATTGCCAGCCCGGCGACCTGCTGGCCTTCGATCCGAGCGTGCCCGGCGAGGACTAGGCGACAGAGGACGACGGCGACTCCAGCGCAACCGCGCGGCGCGCTTGCGCCCGGTACCGGTAGAATCCGCCGAGGCCACGACCAGCGATGACCCGGCAATGTCCAGGAATTCGAAAGCCAGGCGCGATGCGAAGAAGAAGCAGGGTGGCGCGCGCCGTGCCCATGGCGCGCCGACCTTCGGCGCGTCCATCCTGGCGCACCTGCTGCTGGACGGCGTCGTCTTCGCCGCGATGAAGAAGGCCGGCGAGGGCTGGACGATGTTGATGGGCGGCTCGGTAGTGCCCGGCGCCTCCGATCCGCAGACCATCATGGGACTGCTGCAGGCGATCGCGTACCTGGCCGAGGACAAGGGCTACGACGCGGTCGTGCAGGCTTCCGACAAGCTGCTGCCGCTGCTCGGGGTCACCGATTCGGATGCCGCAGAAGCGCACTACGAAGCGCTGGCGCGCAAGATACTGGCGGCGCAGCCGCTGCCGCCACGCCTGGCCTAGTGCGGCGTGCGCGGTTTCGCGCGCCCCTCGAGCATCAGCATGCCCGCGAGCCAGGCGCCCGCGACCACATCGTAGGCCCCGCAGAACGCCGGCCAGAAGACCGGCAGGCCCGGGTTGTCGATCAGCTGCCCATGCACGAAGTCGAACACGCCGTGCCCGACCAGGCCGGCAACCACGATCCACAGGTTGCGACGGAAGCCAACCACCACCGCCACCAGGAACACGCCGGTGACCGCGAGTTCGAGCAGCAGCGCCTGCCTCGATCCGTCCATCACCGCGAACAGGTCGTAGTAGGACGCAACCACGGCCAGCACCGTGGGATAGAAGGCGCGGTCGCGGTCGAGCCCCGACAGCCGCGCGAACAGCGACACTGCCAGGGCGAGCACTACTCCGACGACAACTGGAATCATGGCTCCCGCTCCCGAGTGAGTTGGGCCAGCATAGCGCTGCAACCCGTCGGCCGACCGTGTCGAAAGTTTGATCGAGGTCAGCGCCGGGGTTGCGCCGGTGCCGTCTACTTTCACCGACGACCCTTGGAGTTCCGGCATGGCCTTCCATTCCAGTCGGCGCAGGAACGTCGCGCTCTGGCTGCTGCTTGTTCTCGGCGCGGCTGCTGATGATCCACGGCTCCGGCGGCGGGCACGACCAGGGCATGGCCTTCGCGCGCCCCTTCTCCAGCGAAGGCATGCGCGTGGTCGCAGTCTCGCGCTTCGGGTATCTGGGCGCGCCGCTGCCTGCCGACGCCTCGCCGGCGGCGCAGGCCGACGCCAATATCTGCCTGCTCGATGCGCTGGGCGTGGATCGCGCCGCGGTGATCGGCGTGTCTGCCGGCGCACTGTCTGCGATGCAGACGGCGATCCGCCATCCCGATCGCGTCAACGCGCTGGTGCTGGTGGTGCCGCTGGCGTACACGCCGGAAGCCGCCGCGCGTTTCTCAGGTCCCCCTTCGCGCTCGGACCAGTTGCTGCAATGGATGGTCGGCTCGGACTTCGTGTTCTGGTCCGCGATCCACCTGGCGCGCGAGCAGGTGATCGAACGCGTGCTGGGCACGCCGCCGGAACTGGTCGCGAACGCCAGCCCCGCCGACCGGGCGCGCATCCAGGCCATGCTCGACAGCATCCTGCCGATCTCCGCGCGTGCTGCCGGGCTGCGCAACGAAGCCTGGCAGGCGACGCACCTCGAGCCCTACGCGCTCGAACGCATCCGCTCGCCGACCCTGCTGATCAGCGCTCGCGACGATGGCTATGGCACCTACGCCAGCGCGCAGTACACCGCGGCGCATATCAGCGGAGCGCGTTTCATCGGCTATGAGCGCGGCGGGCACATGCTGGTCGGCCACGACGAGGAAGCGCGCGCCGCGATGCTCGCGCATCTGCGCACTGCCGGTGCCGCACCTGTCGGCGCGCGAGGCCTTCCTCTACCTGCTGCCGTTCACCACACTTTACGTGTCCGCCTGGCACCTGGGCAGCCTGTTGTTCGACCTGATCAACCGCGCCTTCCCGGATCCGGCCGACAGCGACTACCTGCGCACGCGGCTGTGGGATTCCATCCGCTGGTCCATGGCCTCGGTGATCATCGCCTTCCCCGTATTCCTCTACGTTGCGCGTTACCTCGGGCTGGAAGTGGCGCCCAGCCCTGTAGGAGCGGCTCAGCCGCGAAAAGGTAGACTGCGCTCCCGGCAGCATCCCCGCCGCGAGCCAGCCCTCCGGAATCCCACGTGAGCAACGAGCCGCACAAACCCACCCGCATGGCCCTGGTGCCGAGCATCCTGGCCGGCAGCGCGGCGTTGATCGCCGCCGCCAGCACGCTGTACGTGAACCTGCGCTACGAGCCTGAGGCAACTCGGGTTCCGACCGTGGCGATCGTGGCGCCGGTCGCCGGCGCCTCACCCTCCGATGCATCACCCGCGCCCGCCGCGCCCGCCGCGCCCGCCTCGCCGCGCGTGCTGCATCTGCGCCTCGAGCGCGTGCAGGTGGACAACGACGGCTCCGCCGGCAGCACGGACTGGACCTTCCAGGTCAGCGCCGACGAGCAGCCGCTGTTCACCGTGCCGATGCCCGCACTCAACGACAAGCCCGGCCAGAACCTGGTGCGTCCCGCGGATGCGGCGGCCGCGTCTGCCGATGTGGAAGTACCCAGCACGAAGAGCGTTTCGATTCGCGTCAGCGGCTGGAAGAAGCGCCTGCTGCCCGGCGCGCCGGCCGAGCTGAGCGGCAACGCGTGGTTGACGCTCGGCCTCAACAAGACGGTGGTCACGCTGAAGGGCGAAGATCCGAAGGGCCCGCAGTTCGTGCTCTATTTCTCGGCGACGGCGCCTTCCGAGTAGCCGTCGTCCTCGGCAGGCCGCTTCCATATCTCCAGCAGCAGCCGCGTGATGGTGAACGTCACCGGCCCGAGGATGATGCCGGAGGGCCCGAACAGCAGCAGGCCGCCGACGATGGAAACGAAGGCGGCGAGGGTATGCATCTTCAGCCGGTTGCCGACCAGCATCGGATACAGCAGGTTGTCGATGCCGCCAACGACCACGGCGCCCCAGACGGCGAGGATCAGCGCCTTGCCGACCTCGCCGTCCAGCGCCAGGAAGATCGCGGCCGGCACCCAGATGATGAATGCGCCCAGCACCGGCACGACAGCGAGCAGGCCCATGACGATGCCCCACAGCATCGCCTCCGGGATGCCGAGCCACCAGAACATCAGGCCGCCGAGCGTTCCCTGCACGATGGCCATCAGCAAGGTGCCGTTGACGGTCGCATGCACCGTGTCGAGCACATCGGAGAACAGGCGGCTCATGTCCGCCGGCGACAGTGGTGACAGCGAGCGCAGCGCGCGCAAGGCCAGCTCGCGATCGCGGAACATGTAGAACAACATGTAGAAGATCAGCACCACGCCGATCGCCTGGGTGACGGAGCCTTCGAGGAACGAGGCGCCGGTGGACAGCCAGCTGGTGGCGGGGGCCAGCACGCCCGGCAAGTCCACCTGCTTGTCGAGCCACTGGCCGACGGGCGCCAGCAGCGCATGGCTCGCGAACATTTCCCGCCAGCCATCCGAGGCGATCAGGGCCTGCAGCGCACTCGCGCCCCGGCCCGCCTCGTCGATCAGGCGACGCGCCACCAGCACGACCGGCACGACGACGCTCACCGCGACGACCAGCACGCTCATCGACGCGGCGATGCTGCCCGCACCGACGCGGCGTTCGAACCAGCGGTGCAGCGGCGAAAACAGCACGGCCAGCGCCAGCGCGCCGGCCATCGCCGGGATGAAGGGCGCGGCGAGGCGATAGCACAGGTACAGGCCGGCCACGCTGGCCGCCATCATCAGCAGCGTGTGCACATGGCGGCGGGAGCCCAGTCTTCCTGGCTGCCGCCTGGCGGAATTTTGCTCACGCGCAGCACGGTAACATGGCCGCCGGAGCCACTGGGGGCCCGGGCGACAGGGGAAATGATCATGGCATTGCAGAGTTTGGGACAGAATATGCGGGACCGCTTCCAGTGGGGTTGGCTGGCTGGCGTGGGGGCGGTGGTGCTGGTGGGGCTGACGGTGTTCTTCGGCAGCTGGTACCAGGTGGACCAGGGCGAGCGCGGCGTGCACCTGCGCAATGGCGCCGTGATCGGCAGCGCCGAGCCGGGGCTGGGCTTCAAGCTGCCGGTCTTCGACTCCATCAAGCGCATCTCGGTGCAGAACCTCAATCGGCAGTACGAAAAGGTGCCGGCCTATTCGAAGGACCAGCAGACCGCCGAGATCAAGGTGTCGGTGAGCTTCCACGTGCCGCCGGGCGACGTGGTCGAGCTGTACTCGGAGTACGGCAGCATCGAGGGCCTGACCAGTCGCGTGGTGGACCGCCAGGTGCCGACGCAGGTCGAAAACGTGTTCGGTCGTTACACCGCGGTGTCGGCGGTGCAGAACCGCGTGCAGCTGGTGCAGGACGTGACCAAGGCGATCCGCGAAGCCATCAAGGGGCCGCTGGTGATCGACAGCGTGCAGATCGAGAACATCGATTTCTCCGATGCCTACGAGAAGTCGATCGAGCTGCGCATGCAGGCCGAGGTGCTGGTGCAGACCGAGAAGCAGAACCTGGAGAAGGAGAAGGTCAACGCCGAGATCGCGCTGACGCAGGCGCAGGGCCAGGCCAATTCCAACCTGGCGCGGGCGCGCGCCGAAGCCGAGGCCACGCGCCTGAAGGGCGAGGCCGAGGCCACCGCAATCAAGGCGCGTGCACAGGCGCTGGCGCAGAACCAGGACCTGGTCGAGCTCACCAAGGCCGAACGCTGGGACGGCAAGCTGCCGACCACCATGATCCCCAACGCCGCGCTCCCCTTCCTCACCCGCTGAAATAACGGGGACAGGTACAGTTAATTGCCTCATGACGGGGACGGGGCACGTTAATAGCGTGCCCCGTCCCCTTTTTTGTTTGTGAGCAGCAAGTGGCGCAGCAGCACGGCCAGGGTCATCACGGCCAGGAACAGGCCGTAGGCGACCGAAGTGGCGAGCACCTGCTTCCACATCGCGCCGTAACCGGCGTCCGCGTGGAAGTAGCTCCATTGCATGCCGATGCCGGCAGCGATGGCCGCGAGCAGCAGCGCCGCGGCGTCGAAGAACCGGCGTGCGCGGGGCCGGGGTAGTCGCGGGAACCGCCAATACAGATAGCCCAGGATGGCGAACCAGGGCAGGAACAGGATCAGGGCCAGATAGACCTCGACGTGGCTGTTCATCGACGCAGCTCCTCGCCTAACCGCCGACCGTCACCACCGGCACGAAGCCGCCGAAGATCATGCGCTTGCCGTCGAAGGGCATGGGATTGATCGCCGGATCCATGCGCGGGTCGCTCATCACTTTCGCCATGCCGGCGTCGCGCGTGGCCTTGTCGGGCCATTCGATCCAGGAAAAAACCACAGTCTCGTCACCCGTGGCCTGCACCGCCTTGCGGAAATCCGTCAGCTTGCCGTCGGGGACATCGTCGCCCCAGCATTCGAGCACGCGGATCGCGCCCAGCTCGACGAAGATCGGGTCGAACTCATTCGCGTGGTCAATGAACTTCTGCCTGTTCGCCGTCGTTACCGCCATCACGAAGCCGTCGATGTAGGACATGCGCAATCTCCCTGGTGGACGCCCGGCCGGGCGGACCGCCAGTGTGGGAGAGGTTTGCGGCGGCGGGGTGAAAGGGAAGTTAAGGCGCCGCCGGCCGCGGGTTGCTCAGCCGGCGGCTCCGTTCTCGTCGGCGGCCTCGTCGTCGTTTGCGGCCTTGTCGTGCACGCGCGGTTCCTGTCCGTGCTTGTACATCTCGTGCGCGACCGAATTGCTCGGCCCGGTGTCGTCGTCGATCAGCGCCGGCTTCTTGCCGGGCTGCGGCACCACGGACGCGTTCTCGACCACGGCTTCGCCGCGATGCTTCTTGTCCATGGCCACGGTCTTGTCGTGGGCGATGTTGCGTTCGTCGGTCATGCCTGGCTCCTTCGCTTGGCGAAGGCCATGCGTACGGGAACCAGCCTACGCCGACGCGGCGGCAGCAACCGGCGGCCGCGAATCCGCACCAGCAAGCGTTAAGGTGGCCGCTCCCGCCCGGCCAGCGCGTAGTCTCCGGGAATCGCCCCCGCCACCCGTCTGGAAACGCGAATGTCCGCAGCCTTGCGAAACTCCCTGCGAAACCTGCTGATCTGCGTGTCGCTTGCAGGCCTCGCCGCCTGCGGCGCCAGCAGCAGCTTCCTGGCGCCGGAACCGCAGGGCCCGGCGGCCATGGTGGAGGACGCGGGCAAGCCACGCTTGTGGATCCTGAGCAAGCAGGAGGAACAGCGGCAGGTTGCCGTCGGCGGCGGCGGCCGCAGCAGTTCACTGCGCTGGCGCACCGACACCTTCTTCCACTTCAACCTGCAGGCCTACGACCCGGTAACGACGCAGCGGCTGTGGACGCAGCGCGTGTTCACCTTCGGCGATCCCGAGGCCGGGGGCACGCAGCCCTCGCGCGTCATCGGCTCCGCGGAGTCCGGCCGCATGCTCGGGCAGGAGGGCGCCGTGGTCTGGCTGCTGATCGGCGATGCGCCCTATGCGGTGAACGCGAGCGACGGCAAGCTGGTGCTGGACCCGGCCAAGCTGCAGGAGATCAACCCCGAGCTGAAGGGCCTGCTGCCCAGCGAAGGCAAGCACTACGGCTTTGACCGCGGCCTGGTGCTGATGAGCGCCGACGCGCGCCAGTTCGTGGTGCGTGGCACCGGCTTCAAGGCGGCCGAGTACACGCCGCCGCCGCCGCCCGAGGCCGAGCAGGGGCCGCTGCGCGCCAATGGCAACCGCGAGATGGTGCCGATGCGTTCCTTCGGCGAATCACCGGCGCGCCAGGCCACGCTCGGCGGCCAGTGGCTGGGGCTGTATTCGCAGAAGGAAATGCTCGACGCCAGCTCGGACGACTGGGGCGGCCACCTGCGCTGGCCCTACACGGTGATCGACGAAGGACGCCTGGCGCGCCGCAGCTTCTGGCGCGCGAAGATCGCCACGGTGCAGCGCTGGGAAGACAAGTTCGAACGGCTGTCGGAACTGACCCCGGTCGCCGGTGGCCCCACCTTCCTCAAGGGCCGCTTCATCACCGACGGACATCCGGACAGGGCCTTGCTGCTGGAAAATCCGCAGGGCCTGCTGGTGCTGCACAGCACGCGCATGGACGACGCCGGGCGCCTGGCCCTGGCGCGCATCGACGCCAACATGAAGACACCGTGGCGCACCGAATTACCGCTCAGCGAAACCGACGCGGTGCGCAGCATCCGGCAGTGGCGCCTGCCCGGCCACCTGGTGATCGTGGGCGAGCTGCAGTCCGAGTCCAACGGCGTCACCAGCCGCGAGCCTTATCTGGTCAGCGTGGATCTGGCGACTGGCGCGATGCAGTCCAGCAAGCTGGCGGCCAAGGACGAGTAGCACGCCTGCGCCGCGCGCCTATGCGAAGTCGAAGCGGTAGGGCGTGGCACGCGCCGAACTGCGCGCGGCGAAGCGCGTGGCGAAAGCCCGTAGCGCCGGATAGGCATCGAGCGTGAGCACCTCGCGGAAGGGCAGGTGCTCGAGCAGGCAGAACAGCGAGACCTCGAGGTAGCTGAGGTCGCGCTCGGGCGGCAGGGTGGCGATGGCCGCGGTGGCGTTGTACTCCAGCCACTGCAGCGCGCCGAGCAGACTCGCGCGCAGCTTCGCCTGGTGGCTGTTGTCGGCCGCCACGCCGGCGGCCTTGGCCATGATCAGCGCCACCTCGCTGGCCATCGCGGTGAGCACGAGTTCCTGCGCGTTGCTGGCGCGCGCATCGGCCAGGTCCTCGGGCCAGACGATGTGCAGGTCGAGATCGCCGTGCCGCGCCAGCTCGCGGCAGATGCCGAGCGAACCGAACCAGCGGCCTTCGGCGGTGACCAGCGTCGGCAGTTTCAACGCCGGATTGCCGCCGTAATCCTCGGGATCCCCGGACATCAGGTCGCGAATCGGCTGGAAGTCCAGCTCGAGTTCGAGTTCGGCCGCGAAGATGCGCGCGATGCGCGTGAAATGGGAACTGGACCGGCCGTAAAGCTGCATGGCGTCTCCTCCGTGGCCCCGATTATCCACGAGCTGCGGCCCAATTCCGGCGTTCCTGGTGAGAGGCCCGGCACAGTCCGGGAACCTGCTCGTTGCCCTCGAACCGCCACTGGGGCAATGTGGGCTCATCGCACCCCCCGGCGAGCCTCCCGATGCTGGTTACCCTGGTCAAGGACAGCCGCTCCTCCTTTCTCGGCGTGCTGGACGATGCCGCGATCCAGCACGAGGAAGAGCAGCTCGTGAAAGCCGGGCTCACCGCCACCGGCTTCACGGTCGAAGTTCCCTACACCCCGCATGGCGCCTCCGTGCTGGCGCCCGTGTTGCTGTCGTGGCGCACCGCGCGCGCCGGGCGCAGTGTCACGCTGAGCCTGAAGGACGGCAGCGCGCTGGAGATCGGCGAGCTGTCGGCTTCGCGCATCGAGTGGATGCTGCCGCTGGTCGAACAGGTGTCCATCGTCGAGGCCCCGCAGGACTGAGCGCTGTCGCGGCCGGCCCGGGCCGGCGTTGGCAATCGGTACCTGCACGCGCGAAGATGCGTGGCCCGTCCCGGGCGCGGAGAAGCCCATGCGAAAGTTCGTCCTGGCCGCCACGCTGGCCGTTTTCGCCGCCGCTGTACACGCGGCCCCGCCGGCCACCCTGCGTGTGGACATCCAGCATGGCGGTGACGCGAAGAGCGAGCACTTCGCGCTCGAGCGCGTGGTGCTCGAGCCGCTGCCCTGGCCCGGCAATCCCGCGCGCCCGATCGACGACAGCAACCGCGGCGTCAACCTGTTCGAGGTGGTGGATCCGGCCGACGGCAAGGTGCTGTACTCGCGCGGCTACGCCACCATCTTCGGCGAGTGGCGCACCACGGAAGAGGCGGGCACGCTGGCGCGCAGCTTCCAGGAATCGCTGCGCTTGCCGATGCCCGACAAGCCGGTCGAGCTGCGCATCCTCGCGCGAGACGCGCGCAATGCTTTCGCGAAAGTGTGGTCGGTGCGCATCGATCCGAAGGCGCTGGAGGTCGAACGCGCGCCCATGGCCGCGCCGGCGCAGCCGATCCGCGTGCACTACAGCGGCGATTCCGCCAGCAAGGTGGACCTGCTGATCCTGGGCGACGGCTACGCCGCCGACGAGCTGGGCAAGTTCGAGGCCAAGGCGCGGCAGCTGGCCAAACACCTGTTCACCGTCTCGCCCTTCAAGGAGCGCGCGGGGGATTTCAACGTCTGGGCGCTGGCGGCGCCGGTGCCGGTCTCAGGCGTTACCCGGCCCTCGACCGACCTGCACCTGGCCAGTTCCACCGGCCTGCGCTACGACATCTTCGGCAGCGAGCGCTATGCGCTCACGCTCGACAACCGCAAGTTCCGCGAGATCGCCCAGTTCGCGCCCTACGAGTTCGTCGAGATCATCTTCAACAGTCACACCTACGGGGGCGGCGGCATCTTCGGGCTGTTCAGCACCGCCGCCGCCGACAACGACTGGAACGAATACCTGTTCGTACACGAGTTCGGCCACCACTTCGCCGGCCTCGCCGACGAGTACTACACCTCGTCCACCGCGTATGCGCCCGCGAGCGCGCAGCGCGTCGAACCCTGGGAGCCGAACGTGACCGCCCTGCACGACCCGGCCGCGCTCAAGTGGAAGCATCGCGTCACGCCCGGCACCCCCATCCCCACGCCCTGGCTGAAGTCGGAGTTCGAGAATTACGAGCTTGGCATCCAGGCGCGGCGGGCGAAGCTGCGCGCCGAGCGCCGCCCGGAAGCGGAGATGACCGCGTTGTTCCGCGAGGAGGCCGCGCACATCGAGAAGCTGTTCGACCGCTCGCCGGTGCTGACCGCGGTCGGCGCCTTCGAGGGCGCCAACTACGAAGCGAAGGGCTATTACCGCCCGCAGCTGCAGTGCCTGATGTTCGACCGCGTCAGTCCCTTCTGCCAGGTCTGCCAGGACGGCATCAGCACCATCATCGACCTGTACAGCCGGCCCTGAGCCGCTCGCGCAATCAGATCGGCAGGTCGATGAGCACCGCGAGGTCCTCGTCGGCCGCGCCGGCCAGCAGCGCGCTGCAACGGCCCGCGACATTGCCGAACTCGCCGTACTTGCGCCGATAGGCGCGCGCGTCCTCGCGCGACAGCCAGCCGATGTGCCCGCCGTCCACGCGCACCGCGACGGCCATGTCGTCGAAGCTGTTGTGCTCGTCCGGGAGCAACTGCACTTCGCAGGGGTGGCGCACCGCGCCCGGCCCGCTGATCGCGCGCAGCAGGTGCTGGTGCCGCCTGGGCACGCTCACGGCCAGGCCGAAGCGGCCGTCGCCCGGCAACGCGACCAGTTCCAGAGCACGCGAGGCGAAATGCCGGCGCACGAAGCCGAGCGACCACACCGCCACGGCCAGGCTGCACAGGCCGAGCAGCACCGAGTAGATCGTCTGCGACATTTCCATCCTTGCCGCCCGGGCTCAGCGAAAGCGCGCCGGGATGGCTTCGGCGTAGGGGTAGAGCGGGAAGTAGGGCGCCGCGTCCTCGAGCACCTGCCGTACCGAGGGTCGCTCGACCAGCCGTTCGAAATAGGCGTGCAGCTGCGTCGCCGATTCCGGGAAGGCATGCACCGTGCTGGCGTAGAACAGCGCCGGCGCCGCGGCGCAGTCGGCCATGCTGAAGTCGGGACCGCCTGCCCAGGTGCGTTCGGCCATGCGCCGGTCGATCAGGCGGTACACGCTGTCCAGCGCCGCGCGCGAGGAGCGCAGGTCGCCCTCGCGGCGGAACAGGCGGTCGAACACGATCTCGTTCATCGGCCCCTGCACGTGGTTGTCGAACACGCGGTCCCACAGGCGCACCTCGAGTGCGAGCTCGCGCTCGGCGGGAATCAGCGGCGGCGCGCCCCCGAAGTGCTGGTCGAGGTACTCGATGATGATCGAAGTCTCGGCGATGTCACGGCCGCGCGCGCCGTCGTGCAGCACCGGGAACTTGCGCAGCGGCCACACCGCCTCGAGCGCGGCGCGGTCGGCGTCGCTGGCCAGGTCGATGAAGCGCTTTTCGAAACTGATGCCGCGCTCGTACAGCGCGATCAGCACCTTGTGGCAGTAGGAAGCCAGCGGATGGTAGTAAAGCGTCAGCGCCATGGAGCCGTTCCCGTCAGCCGGCCTTGCCCAGCGAGGCCATGTCGATCACGAAGCGGTACTTCACGTCGCCCTTGAGCATGCGCTCGTAGGCGGCGTTGATGTCGGCGATATCGATGCGCTCGATTTCGGAGACGATGCCGTGCTGCGCGCAGAAATCCAGCATCTCCTGCGTCTCGGCGATGCCGCCGATCAGCGAGCCGGCCAGGTTGCGGCGCTTGAAGATCAGGTTGAACACGTTCGGCGAGGGATGCGCTTCGGCCGGCGCGCCAACCAGGGTCATGGTGCCGTCGCGCTTGAGCAGGCCGGTAAAGGCGTCCAGGTCGTGCGGGGCGGCGACGGTGTTGAGGATGAAATCGAAGCTGTTGGCGTGCGCGGCCATCTCCTCGGGATTGCGCGACACCACCACCTCGTTGGCGCCGAGCGCGAGCGCGTCGGCGCGCTTGCCCGGCGAGGTGGTGAACAGCACCACGTGCGCGCCCATCGCGTGCGCGATCTTCACGCCCATGTGGCCCAGCCCGCCCAGGCCGACGATGCCGACCTTCTGCCCCGGGCCCGACTTTCCAGTGCCGCAGCGGCGAATAGGTGGTGATGCCCGCGCACAGCAGCGGCGCCACCGCCGCCAGCTCCTGCCCGTCGGCGATGCGCAGCACGAAGCTTTCCTTGACCACGATGCGGTCGGAATAGCCGCCGTAGGTGTTGGGGCCGCCGAACAGCGGGCCGTTGTAGGTGCCGGTGAAGCCGTTCTCGCAGTACTGCTCCAGGCCCTCGGCGCAGGAGGCGCAATGCGCGCAGCTGTCCACCATGCAGCCGACGCCGACCGTGTCGCCGACCTTGAAGCGGCTGACCTTGCCGCCCACGGCGCTGACGCGGCCGACGATCTCGTGGCCCGGCACGCAGGGGAACTGGGTCATGTGCCACTCGTCGCGCGCGGTGTGCAGGTCGGAATGGCACACGCCGCAGAACAGGATGTCGATCTGCACGTCGTCCGGACCCGGATCGCGGCGCTCGAAAGAGAAGGGCGCGAGCGCGTCCTTGGCAGTGAGGGCGGCGTAGCCACGGGACGGGATCATGGGCGTTCCTTCGCGAGGGGGCAGGCGCTCAGGTTGCCACGATTGCCGGCGCCTTGCGCTGAAGCGGCCATCCGGCGCCAGGGATGCCCGGATTCGCGCCGCGACAGGGCGCTTTCGTCGCGCCAGCGCCGCTCCCGTCGCAAGCCGCTGGCCGCGGAATTCCTGTCGGCCCACGCTTGCCGCACCTGATCCGAGGCCTGTGTCATGCGCAACCTGTCCACCTACCTGTCCATAGTCCTGATGGCCCTGAGCACCGGCAGCATCGGCGCCTGCATGCCGGACAACACCAGCACCCAGTTCCTGGAAAACCGGCAGGTCGGGAACGAGCACTGGGTACGCACCTGGGAAAATCGCGCCCGCTTCGAGTGCCGCCTCAGCCGCAGTGGTCGCTGCCAGGTGCTGGTGTTCGTCGAGCAATGCCGGGGCAAGGTCTGCAAGCCCCGGGTCATCCGCGAGTTCACCGTCCAGGCCGGCGACTCCGCCGAGATGTTCCGGCTGCCGCCGGGCTTCCGCTACTGCCTGTCCCATGCGGCCCGCCCGGTCGCTCCCGCCTGCGCGAACGTTTAAGGTGCCAAACATGATCCGCAATGCCATCCGCAGTCTGTTCTTCCTGGGGCGCCTGCTCGCCGCCTGGGCCGCCATCTATTTCTTCCCGCTGACCATGTTCGCCGAGGTCGTCGGGGTGCACGTGCATCCGGTTTTCGCGTTCTTCGCGGTGCTGTTGTTGCTGGTGGTCGCGGTCGCGGCCATCTCGCACATTCGCCGCGTGCGCCTGGTGGCGGGCAAGATCGACGCCGCCACGCTGTCGAACCGGCAGCGCCGCCAGATCGAGGTGCCCTTCGAGGCCGGCGAGACCTTCGACCTGCTGGTCGCCGCGATCCGCGAGCTGCCCGGCGTGGAGGAAGTGCAGGCCGCGCGCGACAGCCTGCAGGTGCGCGCCCGGCTACAACGCATCGACCCCTACGGCGGCCAGCCGCGCATCAGTCCGAACCGCTGGCTGCGCGTGGTGCGCAACCAGATCCTCGCCACGGTCACGCCCAACGCCGACACCGGCAGCGTGCTGCTGATCTGCGAACCCGAGGCGGGCGCCTGGAGTGACCTGTTCCGGGTGGACGACGGCACCAACCTGGAGAACGCGGAAGCGATCGCGCGCGCCATCACCCGCCGCGTTGCCGAGCGTCGCCGCGGCGAGCGCGCCGAGGTGGCGCAGACGGTGACCGAGAAGGAGCTCACTTCCGCGAAGCTGAGCCTGCTGCATGCGCAAGTCGAGCCGCACTTCCTCTACAACACCCTGGCCAGCGCGCAGTACCTGACCCGCAGCGACCCGGCCCTGGCCGACGAGATGCTCGGCAACCTGATCACCTACCTGCGCCACTCGCTGCCGCGCACCGATTCGCAGCCCTCCACGCTGGGCGAAGAGGTCGAGCGCGCCCGCGCCTACCTCGAGATCCTCAAGCTGCGCATGGGCCCGCGCCTGCAGCTGCAGATCGATGTGCCGCGGCACCTGCTGGCCTTGCCTTTCCCGTCGATGATGGTGCAGACCCTGGTCGAGAACGCGATCAAGCACGGCCTCGAGCCGCGCACCGACGGTGGCACCGTCTGGATCCTGGCCAAGGAAAGCGACGGCCGCGTCGCCGTCACCGTCGCCGACGACGGCATGGGCTTCGGGCAATCGAGCAACGGCACCGGCATCGGCCTGCGCAACGTGCGCGAACGCCTGCGCCTGGCCTACGGCAACGACGCCAGCTTGTCGGTGGTGGCCAACTTCCCCAGTGGCGTCGCCTCCACCATCAGCGTGCCGTCCGCGGAGGCGCTGTCGCCGTGAACACCTGCGTCATCGCCGAGGACGAATCGCTGCTGCGGCAGGCGCTGGTGGATGCGCTGGCGAAAGCCTGGCCGGAACTGCGCATCCTGGCCGAGTGCGGCGATGGCGGCAGCGCGCTGGAGGCGATCGCCGAGCACCAGCCCGACGTGGCCTTCCTCGACATCCGCATGCCGGGGCTGACCGGCCTGGAAGTCGCGGCGGCGACCGCCGAGGCCAGCCCGCGTACGCAGGTGGTGTTCGTGACCGCCTACGACCAGTACGCGGTAAATGCCTTCGACGCCGGCGCGGTGGACTACCTGCTCAAGCCGATCGCACCCGATCGCCTCGCGCAGACGGTGCTGCGGCTGCAGGCGCGGATCGCCAGCGGCGAGGGCGGGTCGCAGGCGTTGGCCGGACTGCTGGAGCAACTCGCGGTGGCGATCCCGCGCAGGCTGGCCAGTGAACCGCTGGTGTGGCTGACCGCGAGCACGGGCAACACCACCCGCCTGATCCTGGTCGAGGACGTGCTGTTTTTCCGCGCCGACAACAAGTACACGGAAGTGGCGACCGCCAGTGGCGACGCCCTGCTGCGCAAGCCGATCAAGGAGCTGCTGGAAGTGCTCGACCCGGCGATGTTCAAGCAGATCCACCGCTCGACCATCGTCAACCTCAAGGCGATCGAGTCGATCACCCGCGACGACACCGGCCGAGGATTGCTGAAGCTGCGCGCGCGGCCGGAGGTGCTGACCGTCAGCCAGCCCTTCATGTCCATCTTCCGTTCGATGTGACAACACCCGCGGTGAACATGCCTGGAGCGGCTACTCGGTTCCGTAAACCGACGATTCAGTCGCCGAGGAAGAGCGGCGATCCGCGCGCGGCTCAGTATCGGTGGTGCCAGCGCCAGGGACGCGGATAGTAGCGCCCGGACCAATGGCCGCCGCCGTAGCCATAGCCGAAGCCGAAGGGATAGGCGTTGCCGATGAACAGGGAAATGCCCGGGTTGTAGCCGCCGTAGTAGCCACGACCGTAGCGGCCGCGCGAGCCGCCGTAGCGGTCTTCGCAGTTGTTCGCCGCGTCGCGCGCGATGGAATGGCCCAGGTGCGCGCCGACCGCCGTGGCCGCGGCACGTCCGGCGCCGTGGCCGAACTGGTTGCCGAGCAGGCCGCCGAGGATGAAGCCGAGCACCGGCGTGGCGCGGTCGGGCTTGCGGTTGCAGTTGCCGTCGTAGCGGCGCGCGCGGCGGTCGTAGCGGTCGTCGTAACGATCGTCGTAGCGATCGTCGTATCGATCGTCGTATCGATCGTCGCGGGTCGCATAGCGATCGTCCTCGTAGCGATCTTCGTAGCCGGCGTCATCAGGCGCGTCGCGCCCGGCGTCGTATCCCGGATCGTAGCCAGCTTCGTAGCCAGCGTCGTAGCCAGCGTCGTAGCCGCGCTCGGCGGGGGGCAGTTCGTCCGGGTAGGCTTCGCCCGCGTACGGCTGCGCGGCGACGATGCCGGGCACGCAGGCCAGCGCAAACGCAATCGCGATCCCGTGCAGTCGCTTCATCGCCCTTCCCCCGGTTGCGCCGCCATCGGCGCCGCCATAGTGCGACCACCCGGAGCGGTGCGCAATCGCCGCGAGCGCGGCTCGACGCCCGGGCGGTTTCAGCGCGGATGGATCCAGCCGGGCAGCAGTTGCAGCGGGTCGATGTCCACGCTTTCGTCGAAGGCGACGCCGTGCGCGCGCAGCAGCGCCTGCAGCCTGCCGGCCTTCCAGGCTTCCAGGGTGTCGGTGCAGCCGCCAAGGAACTCGCCGCCGACGAAGACCTGCGGGATGGTGGTGACGCCGGTGCGCGCGCGCAGCAGCTGGCGCAGCTGGCCCCCGCGGTCGTCGCGCTGGAAGGCGGTGGAATCCAGGTCCACGCTGCGATAGGGCACGCCACAGCGCGCGAACAGCTTGCGCAGCGACCAGCAGAACTCGCACCACTCCAGCGCGAACAGCACCAGCGGCTGCGATGCATCAGCGAGCGTGCGTTCGAAGTAGTCGCGCACTTCCGCGGTGGCCGTATCGGCCGGCGCTGCGTCCGGGGTGCGGGACGCGGCCGCCGCCGGGGCGGGCGCTGGCGGCGCGGACGGAGCGTCGAAGCGCGCGCCGGGCGTCGAGCGCGAGATCTCCAGCTCCTCCTCGCTCATGTCGGCGCCGATGCCGTCGAACAGCGGCGTGGACAGGTAACGCTCGCCGGTGTCCGGCAGCATCGCCAGGATGGCGGTGCCCGGGGCCGCGTCGGCGGCGAGCTGCAAGGCGCCGGCCACCGTCGCGCCGGCGGAGGTGCCGACGAAGATGCCTTCGCGCTGCGCGAGCTCGCGCGACAGGCGCATCGCGTCGGCGCCGTTGATGGCGAGCACGCGGTCCACCAGCTGCATCGCCAGTGCATCCTCGGTCAGCCGCGGGATGAAATCCGGCGACCAGCCCTGCATCACGTGCGGCCGCGACTGCGGGTGGCTCTCCGCCGGGTGGCCACGCGCGTCACGCAGCTGCGCGATGCCGCTGGCCAGCACCGGCGAGTTGTCGGGCTCGCACACCGCAACGCGCGTGTGCGGACGCTGCGCCTTCAGCACCCGTGCCACGCCCTTGAGCGTACCGCCGGTACCTGCGCCGGTGACGAACCAGTCCAGGCGGCGACCTTCGAAGTCCGCGAGGATCTCCGGCGCGGTGGTGCGCGAATGCATGTCGGCGTTGGCTTCGTTGTCGAACTGCCGGCAGTGGAACCAGCCGTGCTTCGCCACCAGTTCATCGGTCTTGAGCAGCAGGCCCATGCCGCGCAGCGCGGCCGGCGTCAGCACCACCTTCGCGCCGAGGAAGCGCATCAGCTTGCGCCGCTCGATGCTGAAGTTCTCGCCCATCACCACCACCAGCGGGTAACCCTTGACCGCGCAGACCATGGCCAGGCCAATGCCGGTATTGCCGCTGCTGGCCTCGATGACAGTCTGGCCGGGCCGGAGCAGGCCGCTGCGCTCGGCGTCCTCGATGATCCCGAGTGCGAGGCGGTCCTTGACCGAACCCATCGGGTTGGCGGCCTCGAGCTTCACGAACAGGTCCACGCCGGGCGGGGCCAGGCGCTGCAGCCGGATGACCGGCGTGCCGCCGACCGTGGCAAGGACATTTTCGTGGATCCCCGACATGGAAGTGCCCCCGCATGCCTTCCGCTCAGGGAGGCATCGGGGGCACTCTCGGCGCGCGTTGTCGCTGTGTCAAATTGTGGTTCAGTGCCACGACAGATGTGTGCACGTGCGTTCAGCGTCGCCGACCGGCGCTATGATGCGTCCGAGTCCACCGGGGAACGGGAAATCCGCCATGTCCACCGAGCCAACGAGCACCGGCTGGATCCTGCACAGCCTGGCGCAGGGCCGCCGCTTCGGTCCCCTGAGCGAAGACGAACTGCGCAATTATTTCCGCGCCGGCATGGTCAAGTCCGTGGACCGGCTCAGCGCGCCCGGCGATGCTGCCTTGCTTCCCGCCGCCGAAGTGGCCGCCTTGCTCGAGGTGCCCGCGCCGGTCGGCCCGCCGCCGCCCGGATTGCCACCGATCGCTGCGGCGGATTCGCCAGTGGCGACACCCGGCGCCGATGCGCCGGCGGCGGCCGCCGCTGCAAAGCCAGCGCTGGTACTCGACGAACGCGCGGCGAAGGCCATCGCTACCGTGCAGATGGAGCTGGCGACGCGCAACGCCGGCCGCGGCAATGGCGAAAGCCGCCCGGCCTGGCTGGTGCCGGTGGTGATCGTGGTGCTGCTGGTCGCGACCTTGTTCTACGCACTGAGCATGTTGCGCAAGATGAAGCCACCACCCTCCGATGCCGAGGTGGGCGCCATCGCCGCGAGCGCGCCGCACGCGCCGCCGAGCCTGGCGCAGGACCCGGCAGAAATCGCGCAGGCGCAGGCCTATGCCGCCGCGCAGGCGCAGGCCTCGGCCAGCGAAGCGGGCGACGTGCAGCAGGATGCCGCCACGCGCGAGCGCTACCAGCGCGCGCAACTGCTGGCGAAGAACGACGACTGGCACGGATTGTTGGCCCATGCCAGCGCCTGGACGCAGGCCGAGCCGGGCAGTGGCCAGGCCCGGCGCCTGTTGGCCATCGCCCACGCCAGGCTGGGCGACTACGCCAAGTCCGCCGATGCCTACAACCAGCTGCTGTTGCTGGAGCCGGGCAACGTCAACGCCAAGGGCGAACTTGCCGACGTCTACCTCGGGGCGGAGCGCTGGCAGGAAGCCGCCGATCTGTACAAGGCGCTGGTTGCGGGCGAACGCGCGAACGACGCCCGTTTGTGGAACAACTACGGCATGGCGCTGGGACGCACCGGCCAGGACGCGCAGGCGGTGGCGGCGCTGGAAACCGCCGTGCGCCTCGACCCGGCCTTCAAGCAGGCCTGGTCCAACCTCGCCGAGGTCTACGAGGCCGCCGGGGACGCCACGCGGGCCGCGGCCGCGCGCGCCAACGCGCGCTGAAATCGCCGGCTCGCGGCGCCGGTTCCGGCGCCGCGTAACCTTTTCGCTCTCCCGGGCGAAAGGAGGAGGGCGGGACGAGATTGGCAGCTGCCATCCGCCCGCCCACCCCTACCGGAGAGAATCATGTCCTTTCGCAATTCCCCCGCCCTCGCCCTGGCCGCCGCGCTCGGCGCCGTGCTCGCCAGTTCCGCCGCCTACGCCAACCCGGACGCCGCCAAGGCTGATTCGTCCGAGAAATGCTACGGCGTCTCCCTCGCCGGCAAGAACGACTGCAAGGCCGGCGCCGGCACCAGTTGCGCCGGCAGCTCGAAGAAGGACTACGCCGGCAACGCCTGGAAGCACGTGCCCGCCGGTACCTGCACCACGATGGTTTCGAAATCCTCGCCGACCGGCCACGGCCAGCTCGCGGAGTTCGAGGAAACCTCGATGAAGAAGGGTTGAGTTTTCGGCGACGAATCCCGGAGACCGCCTGTGACCCCGCTCGCGAACGCTTCGTCGTCGCCGCTTTTTGTGCGCCGGTCCGGCCTGCCACCGCAGGCCGGGATCGGCTTCAAGCCGCAGCACTTTACCGACCTGTGCCTGGATCCGGATCCGCCGGCCTTCATCGAGGTGCACGCCGAGAACTACATGGGCGCAGGCGGCCTGCCGCATGCGCAGCTGCGCCAGTTGCGCGAGCGTCACGCGCTGTCCGTGCACGGCGTTGGACTTTCCATCGGTGCCGCGACGCCGCCCGATGAGGCGCACCTGGCGCGGCTGGCCGCGCTGCTCGCGCGCCATGAGCCGCAGTCTTTCTCCGAGCATCTCGCCTGGTCCACGCACGACGGCCGCTTCTACAACGACCTGCTGCCGCTGTGCTACGACGAGGCGACGCTGCGGCGCGTAGGCACGCACGTCGAGCGCGTGCAGGAGCGGCTCGGACGACGGCTGCTGCTGGAGAATCCCTCCAGCTACTTCGAGGTCCCGGGTGGCACCTTGGGCGAGGCGCAGTTCCTGACCGAGTTGGTCGCGCGCACGGGCTGTGCACTCCTGCTCGACCTCAACAATGCCTGGGTCAGCTGCGCCAACCATGGCCATGACCCGCACGCCTGGCTCGACGCGCTGCCGCTCGCCGCGGTGGAGGAGATCCACCTCGCGGGGCACGCCCGCATGCAGGACAGCCGCGGCCGCGAGCTGCTCGTGGACGACCACGGCTCGCGCGTGTGCGACGCGGTCTGGGCGCTGTACGCGGACGTGCTGGCGCGCATCGGCCCGGTGGCGACGCTGATCGAGTGGGACACCGACGTACCGGCCTACGCGGTGCTGCGCGAGGAAGTGCGGCGCGCGCATGCGTACCTGTCGCTGGCGGCGGCGATCGCGCCCGTCCGCGCCGCGGAACGCGACGAGGAGGCGGCATGACTGGCTTCGAGGCACAGCGGGACTTCTGCCAGTTCCTGGCGGGCGAGGCGGAGCCGCCACCCGGCATCGACGCCGACCGCGCCGGCGTGCACCGCGACACCTTCGTCGGCACGCTGGTGCAGGCGCTGGCCGAAAGCTTTCCGGTCACGCGCGCGCTCGCCGGCAGCGAATTCTTCGACGCCATGGCGCGCGAGCGCGTGCTCGCCGAGCCGCCCCGCTCACCGGTGCTGGCCGAATACGCGCAGTCGCTGCCCGCGTTCATGGTCGGATTCGCGCCGGCCTCGGCGGCACCCGTGCTCGCCGAGATGGCACAGCTGGAGGCGCTGCGACTTTGCGCCTTCGATGCCGAGGACGCCGAACCCGCCGGCATGGCCGAGTTCAGCCGCCTCGCCTGCGACGCGAGCCTGTTCGCGCGCACCGCGGTGCAGTTGCACCCGGCCGCGCGCTGGCTGCCGGCCCGGCACGCGCTGCTCGAGCTGTGGCATGCCCACGAAGCCGCCGGCGACATCGGCGCGGTGGATCTTTCCGGCATTGACGCCGGGCGCGGCCAGGACGTGCTCGTGCACCGCCCGCGCTTCGCGCTGCAGATGCGCCTGCTGCCTGCCGGGGCGATCGCGCTGCTCGATGCCCTGGCCAGCGGCTGCGCCCTGTCAGCTGCCTTCGCGGAGGCTGCCGACGAAGCGCCTGCGGTCCAGCCAGCCACGCTGTTCTCGCTGCTCCTGCGCGAGGGTCTGGTCACCCGATTCATCGAACTGCCCGGGGGCGTGCCATGAACCGGCTTGCAGGGCGCGGTCGCGAGCTGCTCGAGCGCATCCCGCATTCGCTGCTGGCACTGCTCGCCCGCATCGGCATCGCTGCGACCTTCTGGACAGCCGGGCAGAGCAAGATCGAAGGCCTGGTGCTGGACCCGATCGGCCTGCATGCGGAACTGGGCTGGCCACGCGTGTCGGAAGGCGCGCTGGAACTTTTCCGAAGCGAATACGCGCTGCCCTTGCTCGCGCCGGAGTTCGCGGCGCCACTGGCGGCCTGTGCGGAGCATCTGCTTCCGCTGCTGCTCGTGCTCGGCCTGGGTTCGCGCCTCGCGGCCCTGGGCCTGCTGGGCATGACCGCCGTCATCCAGGTATTCGTGTACCCCGACGCCTGGCCCACGCACGCCGTCTGGGCGGCCGCCCTGCTGTACATCGCCGCGCGCGGCCCCGGCGTCGCCTCCCTCGATCATCTCTTCGCGCGGCGCCGGTGATTACCATGGCGCCGCGCTTGGAAACGCCTCGCGAAGGTCGCAACATGGCCAGGATCGTTCCTTTCCAGAGGCCCGGCGATGGCCGCTCGAAACCGGTGAACAGCGTTGCCGATGCGCCTGTCGCCGCCTCCCGCGACGAGGACGCGGCGCAGTGGGGCGCGTGGATGGCGCTGGCGCAGCGCGGCGACCGCGTCGCTTACCACGCGCTGCTCGCCGCGATCGCGCCCTACGTGCGGGCGATTGCGCGCAAGTACCTGCGCCAGGAGCAGGATGCAGAGGACATGGTGCAGGAGATCCTGGTGCTGGTGCACGACATCCGCCACACCTACGAACCGGGGCGGCCCTTCAAGCCCTGGCTTGGCACCATCGCCACGCGCCGCTGCATCGACTGCCTGCGCCGGCGCATGCGCCGCTCGCTGCATGAACTGGATGACGACACGCTGCTGGCGCAACTGCCGGACGAATCCGCGGATGCCAGCCCGGAGCAGCAGTTGTCGCGTGAGCAGGAAGCGCGCGCGTTGCGGCGCGCGGTGCAGGCGTTGCCGGCGCGGCAGCGCGAGGCGATGCAGTTGTTGCGCATGCAGGAACTTAGCCTGGAGGAAGCCGCCGCGGCGAGCGCGCAGAGCGTGGGCTCGCTGAAGGTGGCGCTGCACCGGGCAATGAAGGCACTGCGCGTTGCGATTGGTGCAGGTACGGCCCATCCGGGCGACAACGAAGAGGCGACCAGGAAATGACCGACACCCAGCGCCTGATCGAGGAACTGGCACGACGCGCGGAGCCGGTCGCGCCGATCGCGTCGCCACTGCGGCGCACGCTGGCCTGGGCCCTCGCGGCGGCGGTCCTGATCGCGCTCGTCGCCACCGCCTTTGGCGATCGCGCGCATCCCTGGTTGATCCTCACGGCGCCGGGGCAGTCGCTCGAGTTCTTCGGCAGCGTGCTGACCGGACTGTTCGCGGCCTATGCGGCATTCCAGATCAGCGTCCCCGGGCGCTCCGGATCCTGGGCCTGGCTGCCCTTGCTGCCGGCCTCGCTGTGGCTCGGCGGCATCGGCGTGGGCTGTCTCGAGAACTATGCCCTCATGGGCCTGGCCGCATTCGACTTCCAGACCCACAGCGGCGCCTGCGCGCGCGCGATCCTGGTGCTGAGCCTGCCGCTGGCGCTGGTGATGGCCTTGATGGTGCGCCATGCCGGCGTGATCCGCCCCGGACCGACCGCGATGCTGGCGGCGCTCTCCGCGGCGGCGCTCTCTTCGGCGGGCGTCAGCCTGTTCCATAGCGGGGAGACCAGCCTGATGTCGCTGGTCTGGCACGGCGGCATGGTCGCGCTGCTGTCGCTGGCGAGCCTGGCGGCGGGCGAGCGGCTGTTTTCCTGGATCGGCTACGCCCCGAAGCGGTCCGCGGGCTGAGTCAATCCAGGCTCACGCCTCCGTTCAGAGCGCCTGTTCGAACTTCGCCCGGATTGCCACGCAGCGTTCGTCGATCTCCAGCGAGGAGAGCAGGTCGCGGCGCAGGCTTTCGCTTAGGCCGTCCATCGCCTTCGTCGCCTGCTGCAGTCGCGAGACGCTGGCCGCGCTGCAGCTCGTGGGCACCATGTAGCCGCCATAGCTGCGCATGTACACGCGGTCGGCCTTGGCATCCATCTGCGCCAGGGTCGCCAGGCGCTGTTCGGCCGAGGCTTCCGCCAGCGCCTCCTGGCCAACCGGATATAGGGCTGACATCGCGACGCGCAGCTTGGAGTAGGGCAGCTCGGCGGTCGGCAGGGCCTGGATCTTCGCCAGCCATTCGGCCTTCGCTTTCGGATCCGGACGGTTGGCCTCGGCGTAGATCGCCGACAGCTGGCCGCTCTCACTGCTGTCGCGCGCCAGCTCGGCGGCGATGAGCGCCAGGCTGCCCGGGGCGTCGTGGCGATTGAGCTGGGCGACGATTTCCCAGCGGGTAGCCTGGTCGATCTCCACGCCCGCAGGCGCCTTGCCGTCGAGCAGCTCGCGCAGGCGGGTCATGGCGTCCTCGCTGCCGGCGACCTCGATCCAGGTGGCCAGCCACGACTTGCTCTTCTCGCGCGAGGCCACGTTGGCCAGCAGGCCGGACCACAGCATCGATTCCATGCGCACGGTCGCGGCCGCGGCGTACTTGCGCGCGGCCGGCGAGGCGCCCGGGCCCGCGAATGCGCGCAGGTAATCCTGCGCCGCGCTCACGGCGATCAGACCCTGCCGCACCAGCGCACCGTCGGTTTCCAGGGGCAGGTTGGCCAGGACCGCATCCACATGGTCGGGCATGGCGATGCGCTGCGCGCGCAGGCCGTCGCTCAGGCTCTGCCAAAGCATCGAACGCACCATGACGTCCTCGGTGTGGGCCAGGTGCGCGCGCGCGCTGGCGAAGCTGCGCTCGTCCAGGGTGACCTTGGCGTAGCCCCAGTCCTCGTAATTCGGATAGACCAGCGCCGGGCAGGCCTTGCCGACCAGCACCGGCACGTCGGTGCTGGCGCCGCGATAGGTGACCGGCGCCTTGTCCGCCAGCACCAGCTTGTCGCCGTCCACGCGGAACAGCGCCACCTGCACCAGCTGCTCGCGCAGGGTGGGGAAGGCGGGGTTGGAGGCGCCCTGCCTGAGTGCGAAGCGGCTGATGCGGCCATCCTCGCAGGCGAAGTCCGCCGCCAGCGTATTCACGCCGGCCTCGTACAGCCATTCCCGCGCCCACGGGCGCAGGTCGCGCCCCGCCGCCTTCGCCAGCGCGTCGATGAAGTCGTCGAGGGTGGCGTTGCGCCAGGAGTAGCGCACCAGGTAATCGTTGACGCCGCGGCGGAAGGTCTCGTCGCCGATCTGCTTGCGCAACTGGTGCAGCACCGAGGCGCCCTTGGTGTAGGTGATGCTGTCGATGTTGTCGAAGGCGTTGGCGGTGGACGGCACCGGCACTTCCACCGGGTGCGTGGTCAGGCTTTCGTCGGCGCGGTAGGTGCCCTGCTTGCTGCGGTACAGGCTCAGCCACGGCTTTTCGAATTCGGGGGAGGCGGCCGCGCCCAGGGTCGCCATGTACGA
Source organism: uncultured Gammaproteobacteria bacterium (assembly GCA_963707625.1). Taxonomy (GTDB): domain Bacteria; phylum Pseudomonadota; class Gammaproteobacteria; order Xanthomonadales; family Xanthomonadaceae; genus Arenimonas. Next base: position 102,361 of record CAVPQV010000001.1, on the reverse strand, counting down.
GGCGAAGCTTTCGTTGAGCCACAGGCCGTTCCACCACTTCATCGTCACCAGGTCGCCAAACCACTGGTGCGACATCTCGTGCAGGATCACCGAGCCCAGCCGCTGCTCCTGCACCGGGGTCATCGGCGTGTCGGAGACGAAGCGCGACTCGGCGAAGGTGATGGCGGCGGCATTTTCCATCGCGCCGTAGATGAACTGCGGCACCAGCACCTGGTCGTACTTCTTGAACGGATAGGGAATGCCGAAGTACTCGTCGTAGTACTCCAGCCCGTTCTTCGTGGTCCGGAACCAGTACTCCGGCCACACCTGCTTTTGCAGCGACTGGCGTGCGAACAGGCGCATCGGGTACTTGCCCGAGTTGTCCTCCCACGCCTTGTACGGGCCGGCGTGCATGGAGAAGTTGTAGGGGCTGAGGATCGGCGTGGTCGGGAAGTGCCAGCGGCGCGTCGCGCCGAGATCGTCCACCTTCGCTTCGCGGGTGGCGGAAATCACCACCCAGTCCTTCGGCGCCGTGGCGGTGAGCGTGTAGGTCGCCTTCAGGTCGGGCTGGTCGAAGGATGCAAACATCTGGTGCGCGGCGGCCGGCTCGAAGTGCGAGTACAGGTAAACGCGGCCGTCGGCCTTGTCCACGTAGCGGTGCAGGCCTTCGCCATTGCTGCTGTGCTCGCGGCTGAACTCGACGAGGATGCGGTTGCGTCCGCGCTTGAGCGCCTCGGCGGGAATGGTGATGAACCACTGGTTGTACTGCGGCTGCAGCGTCCTGCCGTTGACGACCAGCTTGCGCACCTGCGCCTTGTCCAGGTCCACGGTCAGCGGCGCGTTCGCATCGGACAGATCGAAGTCGATGCGGGAGCTGCCACTGAAGGTCGGCTCGCCGGTGAGCGCGAACTCGAGCGCGTAGGCGACCTTCGAAACGCGCGCCGAACGCGCGGCGGCGTCCTGTTCGCTGAGGTAGGCGGTTTCTGCGCGCGGCGCGGCCGCAGTTGGCTGTGCGTGGACGACGCTGCCGCAAGTGGCGAGGAGGAGGGCGGCGCCGAGGGCGCGGAACAGCGGGCTGCGGGCAGGGGTCATGGCCGGGCTTCAGACGGAAAGCGTCGATGTTAACCGAGCGCCGTCGTGCGCGACCCATGCCGGAAGGCCCGGTCGATTGCGCGATCCGTGCGCGCGGTCACGGCAGTACGCGCGCAGGCGGCGCAAATTGCCAGGCAACCAGCGCGTCCGCGTTCGGACGTCCCCCCCGGTTCCCGTCGGAGGTTGCATTTCCGGCGACTCCAGCGGTTCCGGCATGTCGGGCCAAGCCCTTTCCATGCCGGGATCGCTGGAATTTGTTTCAGCCCTTCCCGGCCCTGGCCATGCAGCGCCCGTGGCGGGTATCGACGCGGCGGGCGAACCACTCGGTGGTGAGCTTGCGGGTGATTTTCGGGCTCTCAAGGCGGATCGAGGGAATGCGCGCGCGCGGCAGCGGTGCGCGCTCGAGCCGGTCGGCGAGGGCGAAGGTGCGGCGGTACAGCTCGCTGTCCTCGAACTTCGGCGACAACCCCTTGCGCAGGTCGCGGCGGATCTGCTTTTCGTCCATCTCCAGCTGCCAGGCCATGGTGCGCACCGCCGCCTCGGTGGCGCCGACCGCGCGCTTGCCGTGGATGACCAGGTCGCCGTCGTAATCGATGTCGATGCCGGACACGCGCGCCACGGCGTGCTGGAAGGCGGCGTTGCGGCTGGCATAGAAGCCGGCGTTGAAATCGGCGAAGCGGTACAGCGGGCGGTCGTAGGAGGCCGGGTAGCCGAGCAGGTGGGCGATGCCGAAGTACATGCCGCCGCGGCGCGTGAACACCTCGTGGCGGATCGATGCCACCTCGCCCCAGGGATAGTCGTGCCGCTTGGCGAAGTTCTCCGCGAAGCCGATGCTGACCTGCATCGGCCCGCCGGTGTGCACCGGGTTGGCCCCGGCCAGCAGGCGCCGGCCCAGCGGGATCTCGCCGATGAACTCCTCGAAGATCTCGCTGAGCTGCTTTTCCGTGCGCACGGTGGCCAGGCGCTGGTCGTAGCTGCGGCCGTCGGGCGAATCGAGCAGGAACGCCGCGTTGACGGCGAAGGCGGGGACGCCGACCTTGCCCGCGCGGCGCACGATCTCCGCGCGCGCGATCTTCGCCAGGCCCGGGACTTCGGGATCGGCGGTAAAGGTGGACTCCTGCTCGGTGACCGCCAGCGCGGCGCACAGGTTGCTGGCGCTCGGCTCGATCTTCAGCGCGGTGAAGGCGACCTGGATGTCCGCGGCCCAGCCCCTGCGGTCGGCGAGCTTCGGCGGCAGCAGGCGCAGCAGTTCGGCGCGGATTTCTTCCGGCGTCTTCTCCCGGCGCGGCGGCTGGCAGGCCGCCAGCAGCGCGACGGCCACGATCAGTACCAATGCCTTTTTCACGAACCGCCTCGAGCCTGCGTGGCAGAATCATAACCTCGCCACCGGAGCCGCGGGCATGAACGCGACCATCTACCACAACCCGCGCTGTTCCAATTCGCGCAAAGCGCTGGAATTGCTGCGCGCGGCGGGCATCGAGCCGGTCGTGATCGAGTACCTCAGGCTGCCGCCCTCGAGGCGGCGCCTGCAGCAGTTGTTGCGCGATGCCCGCGTCAGCGTGCGCGACGCGATCCGCAGCAGCGAGGCGCAGTACGCGGAACTCGGCCTGGGCGATCCCGCGCTGGACGACGAGGCCCTGCTCGATGCGATGGTGTCCCATCCCGTGCTGATCCAGCGTCCGATCGTGGAAACGGAAAAGGGCGTGCGCCTGTGTCGTCCCCCGGAACGGGTGCGCGAGCTGATCTGAGGCAACCAGCCTGATCAGCGCGCGTCGAGGAAGGCTTTCAGCGCCGCGATCTCGCGCGGCGTCAATGAGGGCGCGAAGCGGTCGCGCGCGACCTCGCTCATGAACCCGGTCTTCGTGTCCTTCCCGCCCGGCACCTTGCCGGTGCGCATCAGCCGCTCGAAGTCGGCGCCGCCATAGGTCTCGATTTCCCTACGCGCGGCGGGCGTGAACCAGCTCGGCTTCAGCCCCGGATTCGGCACATGCGCCAGGGTGCGCACGAAAGCGGTGATGTCGCGCACTTCGCGGTCGCTCAGGTGCTGGAACATCTGCACGGGCATGCCAAGCGCGCGCTGGCCCGCGTGCGTGGCGCCGGTGCGCAGCAGGCGTTCGAAGCCGCGGTCGTCGTAATGCGCGGCGTGCTCGGTGACACTCTACGAGCGTATCTGGAACTTGCCTTTCTCGCCCCACAGCTCGCGTCCGCTGAGATCCTTGCCGTGGCAGCCGACGCAGCCGACGCGGGTGGCGACGCGCCTGCCTTCGGCGGCGTCGCCGGCGCCGTGCGCGGCATGTGCGGCATGTGCGCGCGCATCGGCAAGCGGCGGCAGGGCACGAGTGGCATGCGCGCGACGATAGCACCGGCCCGGCGTAGAATGGTGCGGCGCGTGGCGTTATGCTCAGCGCATGCAGACCGTACTGATCACCGGCGCCAATCGCGGCATCGGCCTGTCGCTGGCGAAGTTGCACGCGCAGCGCGGCGACCGCGTCATCGGCGCCTGCCGCACGGCCAGCGACGCGCTGCGCGCCACCGGCGCGCAGGTCGAGGCGGGCGTGGACGTGACCGACGACAAGGCCGTGGCGGCGCTTTCGGAGCGCCTCGGCGACGCGACGATCAATCGCCTCTGGCTCAATGCCGGCATCCTCGGCCGCGAACGCCTGGGCGAGGTGGATCCCGAGAGCCTGCGCCGGCAGTTCGAGGTCAATGCGATCGGCCCGCTGCGCGTTGCGCAGGCGCTGATGGGCCGGCTCGCGGTCGGCGCCAAGATCGGCATCCTCACCAGCCGCATGGGCTCGGTGACCGACAATGGCTCCGGCGGCTACTACGGCTACCGCGCCTCCAAGGCAGCGGTGAACGCGATCGGCAAGTCGCTGTCCATCGACCTGCGCCCGCGCGGCGTATCGGTGTTCCTGCTGCACCCGGGCTATGTCGCCACCGATATGGTCGGAGGCAGCGGCGATATCAGCGCCGACACCGCGGCCGAGCGCCTGGTGGCCCTGCTCGACCGGCTGGGGCTGGCCGAAAGCGGCAGCTTCCGCCACTCCGACGGCAGCGAATTGCCCTGGTAAAGCGCGCGCGCTGCCTGTTGCTGTCCTGCCTGCTGCTCGCCGCCTGCGCTTCGGCGCCGCCGATCGCGCTGCGCGAGCGCGCGCCGCGCGAGCCGATTCCCGCCGCGCTGCTGCAGCAGGACATCGACGTGCTCGAGCAGGCGGTGATGCAACTGCATCCGGGCGCGTACCGCTACAACACGCTGGCGCAGTTGCGCGCGGGCATCGCCGCGCTGCGCCACGAGCTCGCGCGCGACGCCAGCCTGCCGCAGGCCTGGCTGGCCTTCAACCGCTTCACCGCCCTACTGCGCTGCGGCCACACCTATCCGAACCCGGTCAACCAGTCGGCGGAAGTGGCGGCGCGGCTGTTCGAGTCGGACACGCGCCTGCCTTTCCATTTCCGCTGGCTGGCCGGGCGCATGGTGGTGACGCGCAACTTCTCCGGCGACCCGCAGCTGGCGCCCGGCACGCAGGTGCTCGCGGTGGATGGCGTGCGCAGCGAGGCACTGCTCGCGGCGATGCTGCCGCTGGTGCGCGCCGACGGCCACAACGACGGCAAGCGCATCAGCCTGCTGGAGGTGGGCGGTCGCGAGCGCTACGAAAACTTCGACATCCTGCACCCGCTGCTGTTTCCGCAGACCCATTCGAATATCGCGCTCAGCGTGTTGCCACCGGGTCAGTCAGCGCCGGTCGCACTGGAAGTGCTGGCGCACACGCAAGCGCAGCGCCTGGCGCAGCGCCTGGAGCAGCCGCGGCAAAAGGGCGCGCCGGCGTGGACGCTGCGCCGGCTGGACGATGGCATCGCTCTGCTCGACATGCCGACCTGGGCCATCTACGACCGCAGCTGGGACTGGCGCGGCTGGCTGCAGGAGGCCTTCGAGGGCGAGCTGCTGGCGACCGCGCCGGCGCTGGTCATCGACCTGCGCGACAACGAGGGTGGCTGGGACCTGGGCGCCGACCTGCTCGCGCACCTGATCGGCAGCGAGATGCCGGTGCCCGGCTACCTGCGCAAGACGCGTTACCGCAGCACGCCGCTGGAACTGCGCCCCTACCTCGACACCTGGGACCGCGGCTTCCACGACTGGGGCAAGGCGGCGGTGCCGATGGGCGAGGGCTACTACCGGCTCGAGCGCGATGGCGTTCCGGCCGAGGGCGAGCGCATCGCGCCGCAGTCGCCGCGCTACCGGGGCAAGGTGTACGTGCTGATCAGCGCCGTCAACAGTTCGGCCACCTTCGAGTTCGCGCGCGCGGTGCGCCGCGCGGGCGTCGGCACGCTGGTGGGGCAAGCCACGGGCGGCAACCTGCGCGGCATCAATGGCGGCGCCTTTTTCTTCATGAATCTGCCCAACTCGCGCATCGAGATCGATCTGCCGCTGATCGGCCTGTTCCCGACCACGCCGCAACCGGACGCCGGGCTGCAGCCGGACATCGAAGTCGCCGATTCGGCGGCCGACTTCGCCGCCGGGCGCGACGCGGAGCTGGACGCCGTGCGCAGGCACCTGTCCGCAAACTGACACGCGCCTGTCCAACGGGTGCAACAGCCGCGGGTGAGCATGGCCCTGGACAAGGACCGGAGCGGCCGCCGCGATGAAGATCGAGCTCGTCACCGAGACCTGGCTTCCGGAGGTGAACGGCGTCGCGCTGACCGCGCACTCGCTGGAGCAGGGGCTGCGGCGCCTCGGCCATGAAGTTGGCGTGGTCCGCCTGCGCCGCAAGGATGCGGTGCAGGCGGACGGGGCAGGGCAACACCTGCTGTTGCCCGGTTCGCCGCTGCCCGGCTACGCCGGCGTGCGCTTCGGACTGCCGGCGACCGGCCCGCTGCTGAGGCGCTGGCGCGCCGATCGCCCGGACGCGATCTACATCGCCACCGAGGGCCCGCTCGGCTGGTCGGCGCTCAATGCCGCGCACAAGCTGGGCATTCCCGTGCTGACCGGATTCCACACCCGCTTCGACGACTACGCCGCGCGCTACGGCCTGCCGATCGCCGCGCCCTGGTTGCTGGCGTGGATGCGACGCTTCCACAACCGCGGCGACGCCACCCTGGTGCCGACGCTGGAGTTGCAGCGGCAACTGCAGTTGCGCGGCTTCGACAAAGTGCAGCGCCTCGGCCGCGCGGTGGACACCGCGCAATTCCATCCGCGCTGGCGCGACGCCTCGCTGCGCCACAGCTGGGGCCTGGGCGAGGACGGGATGGCGCTGCTGCTGGTCGGCCGCCTGGCGGTGGAGAAGAACATCGGGCTGGCCATCGAGGCTTATCGCGCGCTGCAGGAGCGCAGGAGCGACGTGCGGCTGGTGCTGGTCGGCGACGGGCCGCTGCGCGCGAAACTGCAGGCGCGCCACCCCGACCTGGTATTCGCCGGCATGCTGCGCAGCGAAGCGCTCAGCACGCATTACGCCAGCGCCGACCTGTTCCTGTTCCCGAGCCTGTCGGAAACCTTTGGCAACGTCACCCTCGAGGCGATGGCCTCGGGCCTGGCCAGCGTCGCCTTCGACTACGGCGCCGCGGGCGAGCATCTGCGCGATCGCGAGCATGGCGCCTGCCTGCCCTACGGCGACGAGGAATCCTTCATCCGCGCGACCGTGCGCCTGGGCCTGCGCCACAGCCCGCAGCTGCTCGGCGCGGCGGCGCGCCGCTCGGTACAGGGCCTGCATCCGGATTCGGTCGCGCGCGAGTTCGCGGACATGGTCCACGACCTGGGCCGATTGCGGCTGGCGGCCTGATGCTCCTCGCCCGCCGCCCCGGATGGCGCGAGCGGGCCTGGTGCCTGAGTGCCAACCGCTGGGGCGCGCGCTGGGGCGTGCGGCAGTTCTTCCGGGGGGTGAGCCGGCTCGGCGATGGCGAGCTGTGGCTCTTGCTCATCGTCATGCCGTTGCTGCTGGACGGACTCGATGGCGCCGTCGCCGCGGCCAACCTGGCCGTGGTCGGCGCCGTCGCCGGCCTGCTGTACCGGCGCCTGAAACGCTGGACGCGACGGCCGCGGCCCTTCGTCGCCGACCCGCGCATCCGCGCCTGGGTCGCGCCACTGGACGAATACAGCTTTCCGTCCGGCCACACCCTGCATGCGGTCGCGCTCAGCCTGGTCGCCTGCGCCTGGTATCCCTGGCTGGCCTGGGTGCTGCTGCCCTTTTCCGCCTGCGTGGCGGCTTCGCGGGTGGTGCTGGGCATGCACTACCCGAGCGACGTGCTCGCGGCCGCGCTCATCGGCGCCGCACTGGCGGGAGCTTCCTTCGCCTTATTCTGATGCCGACTACAGCAGTGGCGAGCCCAGGCGCGCCACTGCCTCGCCGAGCCGGTGCAGGAAGGGCGCCTGCTTGCGATCCTTGCAAACCTCCACGCTCTGCTTTTCGTCCTCCAGCCAGACCTGCTCGAGTTCGCGCGAGATCGATTTCTCGTGCACCGCGATGCTCATTTCGAAGTTGGTGACGAAGCTGCGATTGTCGAAATTAGCCGAACCCAGCAGCGCGAAGGCGTCGTCCACCATCAGCACCTTGCTGTGCAGCATGCGCGGCTGGTATTCGAACACGCGCACCCCGGCTTTCAGCAGCGCCTCGTAGTAGGAGCGCGCGGCGAGGGTGACAAAGCGCGAGTCGCTCTTCTTCGGGATCATCACCCGCACGTCCAGGCCGCGCATCGCCGCCGACGTGAGCGCATACAGCGCCGCGGACGTGGGCACGAAGTAGGGCGTGGCGAGCCAGACCCGCGCGTCGGCGACGTGGATCGCGGCGAGGCAGGCGCGGTGGATCGGTTCGGCGGAATTGTCCGGGCCGGAAGGAATCATCTGCACGGCGCAGCGCCCGGTCGCCATCTCGGGGAACAGCCCGTCGCCTTCGGGGGGCGTCCTGCCGGAAGCGTAATGCCAGTCCTCCAGGAAGATGCGCTGCATCCAGGACACCGCCTGGCCCTCGATGCGCGTATGCAGGTCGCGGAAGTATTCCTCGGGATTGAGCCGGTCGTTCTCGCTGTCGCTGACGTTGATGCCGCCGGTGTAGCCGATGCGGCCGTCGATCACCGCGATCTTGCGGTGGCTGCGGAAATTGAGCAGCGGCCGCAGGTTGGGGATGCCGCGCAGCAGCGGATGGAACACCGCGACCTCGGCGCCGGCGTCCTTCAGCGGCTGCAGGAACTCGTCCTTGGTGCCGAAGGAGCCGGCTCCGTCCACCAGCATGCGGATCTTCACGCCGCGGCCGAGCGCGGCCACCATCGCGTCGCGGATCAGGGTGCCGGTGCGGTCGCCGTCGAAGATGTAGTACTCGAGGTGCACGTGCTTGCGGGCCGCATTGATGTCGGCGATGACGGCGTCGTACTTGGGCGCGCCGTTGACCAGCAGCTGGATCCGGTCGCAGGTGGACAGCGGCATGCCGGTCGTGGTTTGCACCAGTCGGGTCAGCTGCACCGAGAGGTCGTGCGGCGATTCCGCGCTCGCCGCCGCCTCCGCCGGCGAATAGGCCTCGCGGATCGCCTTGTAGCTGCCGCGGCGACGCGACTCGCTGCGCCGGAACTTGCGCGGGCCGAAGAAGTAGAAGATCAGGAAGCCGACGTAGGGCAGGAACACCAGCGAAAAGACCCAGGCCAGGGTCGCGGCCGGCTCGCGCTTCTGCATCACCACCCACGCGACCAGCACGATCGTGTAGGCGACCTCCAGGCCGACCAGCAATGCGATCAGGGCGTTTCCATCCAGGTCCATGCGCGCGGATCCATGCGAGACATCCCGCCAATCTAGCGCACCGGGCCGGCCGCGACGAGCACGAACGCCCGCCGCAGCGCGCGCCGTTCACCCGATGCTCTAGTCGTCGTTCTGGATGGTGGCCACGCCCTGGGCATCGGCGACACCGGCGCCGCTGACGCCGCTGAGATTGACCCGGAAGCGCTCGCTGCCCTCCAACGTGGTGTCGCCGTTGACGGTGACGCTGAAGGTCTTGCTGAGCTGCCCGGCCGGGATCACCTGGCCGACGAGGCTGCTGGCGACGTAGTCGCTGCCGGCAGTGGCGGTGGCGTTGGCGGTGGCGATGCTGTAGCTCACGCTGCCGGCGGCGGCCTGCGACAGGCTGATGGTGAAGGTGGCCAGCTTGGTGCCGCTGTTGCCCTCGGTCAGGCTGACGTTGCCGACCGACAGCATCGGGGAGCTGGCGGCGTCGTCGTTGCGGATGGTGCCGATGGCCTGGCCGTCGGCGACGCTGGCCCCGGTGACGGCGGACAGCGTGACGGTGAAGGTCTCGTCAGGCTCCTGCGCGGTGTCGCCCTTGACGCTGACCGTGAAGTTCTTCGACAGCGCGCCCGCGGCGATGCTGACGGCATTGAGCGACTTGGCGGTGTAGTCGGTGCCCGCCGTGGCGCTGCCATCGGCGGTCGCGATGTTGTACTTCACCGGCCCGGTCGCGGCCGCCGACAGCAGCACCTTGAAGCTCATCGTGCGCGAGGTGGCATTGCCTTCGTCCAGCACGACGTCGGCGATGGAAACGGTGACGCCGCCCGCGGCACTGACGGTGACCGGCTGTGTGAGGGCATGGCTGAGCCCGCCGTTGTCGGTGACCGTGAGCGTGACGTTGTAGGTGCCTGCGGCGGCGTAGGTGTGGCCGGGGTTGGTCGCGGTCGACGTGCTGCCGTCGCCGAAGTTCCAGCTGCGCGAGGCGATGCTGCCGTCGCTGTCGGAGGAGGCGTCGGTGAAACTCGCGGTCAGCCCGCTGGCAGTGAAGCTGAAGTTCGCGGTGGGCGCGATGTTGCCGCCGCCGCCGGAAAAACTGCCGGTGAGGCTGACGCCGGCGATGTTCGAGTAGGCGTAGACCATCACGTGGTAGGTGCCTGCCTGGGCCGGGGAGATGGCACAGCTTTCCTCGGTGATCGGCGAGCCCGAGACGCAGTCGAAGTCGTCCAGGCCCGCGGGCGAGCCGAATTTGACGTAGAGGTCGGCGTCGCCGCTGCCGCCGCCGGTAGTGAAGGCGAGGTTGCTGGCGCCGGCCGGCACCGCCAGGGTGTAGCGCAGCTGCGCGCCGATGTTGGCGGCGATGTTGTCGACGGCGACGCCGTTCGCCAGCGCCACCGTCGCCGGGTTGACGGCGACCTGCTTGAGCGAGCAGTTGTTGGCACCGGTCGAGTCGGTCGCGGTGAGCTGCACGGAGTAGGCGCCGGCGATGGCATAGGCATGGCTGGGATTGGCCTGCGTGGAGCTGGTGCCGTCGCCGAAGCTCCAGCTGCGCGAGGCGATGCTGCCGTCCGGGTCGCTGGAGTTGTCGGTGAAGTTGGCGGTGAGGCTGCTGGTTGCGGTGCCGAAACTCACCAGCGGCTTGCGGTTGCCGGCGAGGTTGCCAGTGACCGACAGCCCGGAAACGGCGCTGGCCGCCTGCACGAGCACGTACCAGGTGCCCGCCTGCGCGCTCGGGATGGTGCAGGTCTCGGCATTGCCGGCCGCGTTCGAGCGGCAGTCATAGACCGAGGTGGTCGGCGCTGAGCCGAACTTGACGTACAGGTCGGCGTTGCCGCTGCCGCCGGACGTGCTGAAGCCCAGGCCCTCGGCGAGCTTGCTGGAAACCATCGCGTAGCGCAGGCCGACGCCGGTGGCGGCGGACTGGTTGCTCTGCGCGACGCCATCGGCCAGCAGCTTGAAGGCGCCGTCGGCGGTGTCGAGCAGGGTGCGCGCATCGACGATGCCGCTACCGGAGGCGCCGATGCACGATTGCGCCATCGGATACGACGTGGCCTTCAGCTGTGCCTCGAGCTGCGACGGCGTATAAGGCGCGAAGCCGCGGGCGACGCGGTAACCCTGCGTGAGCGCGGCGGCGGCCGACACGTGCGGCGCCGACATCGAGGTGCCCTGGTAGTTCGCGTAGGCCTCGCCGGCCGGCACCGTGGTGCCGGTATTGATCGTGGACAGGATCGAGGAACCCGGGCCGGTGACATCCACCACCGTGCCGTAGTTGGAGAAGCTGGAACGCGCGCTGGAACTGGTGTGTGCGCCGACCACGACCACGTTGTTGCAGGTCGCCAGGCTGCCGCCGCCGGCGTCACGGCCGTCGTTGCCGGCGGACACCACCACCATCGAGCCGCGACCCACGGCGCCGTCGATGGCCGCCTGGTAGGTGGCGGAACAACCGCCGCCGCCGCCGATGCTCAGGTTGAGCACTTCCGCCGGATTGGCATTGGCGGGTGCGCCCGGCACCGCGCCGCCCGAGGCCCAGACGATCGCGTCGGCGATGTCGGCGCCGTCGCCGCCGCCCACGCCGAGCACGCGCACCGGCACGATCTTGGCGTTGAAGGCGGCGCCGGCCACGCCCTTGGCGTTGTTGGCGATCGCGCCGATGGTGCCGGCGACGTGGGTGCCGTGCCAGTTGGAGTTCTTGCCGGGTTCCCAGTTGCCCGGGTCGTGCGCGTCGGCATCGCGGCCGCTGCCGTCGTTGGCGCGGGTGAGGTCGGCGATGAAATCGTAGCCGGCCAGGATGTTGCCGTTGAGGTCGCTGTGGTCGGCGTAGCCGGTGTCGATCACCGCCACCACCACGCCGCTGCCGGTGCCCAGGTCCCAGGCCTTGTCGGCGCGGATGCCGGCGTCGGCGTCCTGCAGGCCCCACAGTTGCGCATAGCTGGTGTCGTTCGGCACCAGCGCCTCGTGCAGCACCTGGTCAATCTCGACGTACTCGACGTCGGGATCGGCGGCCAACTGCGTCAGCAAGTGCCGCACCTGGGCATGGTCGAGCTTGCGCGAGGCCGTGAACAGGTCGGCGCCGACGGCGAGGCGGCGCTGCGGGCGCAGGCTCCAGTCCTGCAGGCGCGCGTCAACCCCGCGTGCGCGTTGCTCCGTCTGAAAGGCCTGCTTGCCGCGCACCGCGGCGCGGTCGAGCGCCATGGCCAGCGCCGCAGGCGAACGCGCGGGCGCGCTGCCGGCGCGGAACTTGACGATGAAGCGGTCGAAGGACTTCGCGGTCTTCAGTGCGCGCAGGTCCACGCGCGGCGGCGCGGCGCCCGCGGCAGGGGTGGCGTGGGCGAGCGGCAGCGACAATGCCAACGCGAGCAGCGTGAAGGTCAGGAAGCACGGGTAAGCGCGGCGAGGACGGATAGTGTTCATGTGCCGATCATCCGGCCGCCGCCGGTCGCCGTCAAACGCCTTGCGGGCACAATAAGGTGCCCGCGTCCACGGATTTACGCGCTTTTTACGCTGCCCCCCGCCGGGGTGGCGCCTCACTCGTAGCGCAGGGCATCGATCGGATTGAGCCGGGAGGCTTTCAGCGCCGGGATCATGCCGAAAACCACGCCGATCAGGCTGCAGAAGAACACCCCGAACAGCGCCCAGCCCAGCGGGATGTTGGCCTCGAAATCGGTGAAGAAGGTGAAGGCGTTGCCGAGCGCGAAGCCCAGCGCGATGCCGATCACCCCGCCGACATTGCACAGCACCACCGCCTCGAGCAGGAACTGCAGCAGGATGTTCTGCCTCTTGGCGCCCAGCGACTTGCGGATTCCGATCTCGCGGGTGCGCTCGGTCACCGACACCAGCATGATGTTCATGATGCCGATGCCGGCCACCAGCAGCGCCACGCCGCCCATGATGAAGGCGCCGATCTTCACGCCGCGGGTGGTGTTGTTGAAGTTCTCGATCTGCGACAGGCTGGTGAACCAGAAGAAGTTGTCCTCTTCGTCGTGGCGCAGGTTGCGCTTCTGGCGGATCACCTGGCGCACGTTCTCGATCGCGTCCTGCAGCAGTTCCGGCGTCTTCGCGTGCACGGTGACGTTGACCGAGCGCGGGAAGCCCTGCTGGTCCACCAGGCCATAGATCTGGGTGTAGGTGCCGCTCGGGATCAGCACCATCTTGTCGTAGCCGCCGCCGAAGGCGGAGACCTTCCTGATGAAGACGCCGATCACCTCGAACTTGCGGCCATCGAGGGTGATGGTCTTGCCGATCGGGTCGGCGTAGGGAAACAACTCCTTTGCCAGCGCGTTGCCGAGCACGGCGACGCGGCGTGAGGCCAGCATGTCCATCCGCGAGAGGTTGCGGCCGTCCTCGACGTAATGGGTGTTGTTCTCGGGGTACTCGGGCGAGCCGCCGCACAACGTGACGTTGGGTTCGGTGGTGACGCCCCGGTAGGAGGCGACCTTGCCGCCATCCCACAGCTCGGTGCCGACGAAGTCGACCGAGGCCACGTTCTCGCGGATCGCCTGCGCTTCCTCCAGCGTCACCGGCGGCCACTTCTGCGCCTTGCGGAACTGCTCGCGGCCCATGTTGTTCGGCCACTTTTGCACCTGGAAGGTCTGGGTGCCGAGCACCGTCATCTCCTTCTCCATGGTCGTCTGCATGATCGAGATCGCGGTCATGACACCGATGATGGAGGCGACCCCGAGCACGACGCCGACCAGGGTCAGGAAGCTGCGCAGCTTGTTGCTGCCGATCGCGCCCAGCGACATCGAGAACACGTCGGTCCAGCTGATGCGGGTGCTATTCATAGCGCAGGGCCTCGATGGGATCGAGCTTGGCGCCGCGCCAGGCCGGGATCATGCCGGAGATCACCCCCACCGCCACCGACACCACTAGCGCGACCAGGATGATGAAGGGCGACAGGCTGGCCGGCATCAGCGTCGCGTTGATGACCGCGGTGATGCCGGCGGAGACGGTCACGCCGATGATGCCGCCGACCAGGCAGATGATCGAGGACTCGAACAGGAACTGCAGCAGGATGCTGCGCCGCTTGGCGCCGATCGCCTTGCGGATGCCGATTTCTCGGGTGCGCTCGGTCACCGACACCAGCATGATGTTCATCACGCCGACGCCGCCGACGAACAGCGAGATGCTGGTGATCAGCAGGCCGATCAGCACCACCACGCCCATGGTGTTGTTGTAGGCGTCGAGCAGGGTGTCGAGCTTGTTGATCGAAAAGTCGTCCTTCTCGATCGGCTTCAGGCCGCGGATGCCGCGCATCAGGCCGGTGGTCTCGAACTCGAAATCCTCGGGGCGCTCGTTGGCCGGCGTCTTGATCGCCACGTTGACGTTGATGCGGCCGCCGTCGGTGCCGATGGTCTTGGCGAAGGTGGAGATGGGGATTTGGATCTGGCGGTCGAAGTCCGGCCCGCCGAAGAAATTGGAGCCGCCTTCCTTCTCCATCACGCCGATCACGGTGAAGTCGAAGCGGCCGATCTTGAAGCGCTTGCCGAGCGGACTGGCCTTGCCGAACAGGCTGTCGGCTACGCCCCAGCCGAGCACGGCGACGCGGCGCTTGTAGCGCACGTCGAAGGGCATCAGGAAGCGGCCGGTGGCAGGCACGCGGGTCGAGACCTGCACCTGCTTTTCGGTGGTGCCGATGATGTTGATGGAGTCCAGCTCTTCGCTGCCGAACTTGACGCTCTGCTGGCCGCTGATGCTGGGATTGACCACCGCGCGGCCCTGCAGCTTGTCGGTGAGCGCATCGCTTACCGCCAGGGTGATCTGCGGGCGCTGGTTGAGCGAGAAATCCGGCCCCATCTGCACCCACGGCCGCTGCGATACGTAGATCACGTCGGAGCCAACCGAGGCGAAGGTCTGCTTGAAGGTGTTCTGCAGGCCGTTGGCGGCGGTCATGGTGGTAATGACCGCGACAATTCCAATGATGATGCCGAGCGTGGTCAGCGCGCCGCGGCTCTTGTTGGCCGCGATCGCCGCCAGCGCGATCTTGAAGGACTCGGACAGGTCGAGGGAAAGCTTCATCTCAGCGGCGCCGGACGTCGCTCTCGATCAGGCCGTCGCGCAGGCGCACCACGCGGTGCGCGTGCGCCGCGATCTCGTCCTCGTGGGTGACCAGGATGATGGTGTTGCCTTTTGCATGCAGTTCCCCCAGCAGCCCCATGATCTCGGCGCCGGTGGCGCTGTCGAGGTTGCCGGTGGGTTCGTCGGCCAGGATGATCGAGGGCCGGCATACCAGCGCGCGCGCGATTGCCACGCGCTGGCGCTGGCCGCCGGACAGCTCGTTGGGCTTGTGCAGCATGCGCTCGAACAGGCCGACCGAGCGGATCACGTCCTCGGCCAGCTTCTTGCGCTCGGCGCGCGACTTGCCGGCGTAGATCAGCGGCAGCTCGACGTTCTTGAACACGCTCACGCGCGGCACCAGGTTGAAGGTCTGGAACACGAAGCCGATCTTGAGGTTGCGGATCTCGGCGAGCTGGTCCTCGCTCATCCTGTCCACCGCCTGGCCTTCGAGGCTGTAGCTGCCGCCGTCGGGGATGTCCAGGCAACCGATGATGTTCATCAGCGTGGACTTGCCGGAGCCGGAAGGCCCCATGATCGCGACGTACTCGCCGCGGCGGATGTCCAGCGACACGCCGGCCAGCGCGCGCACCTGCTGGTCGCCCATCTCGTAGGTGCGGACGACGTCCTTGAGGCTGAGCGTGACCGGCGCCAGGCCGGCCTCCGGATCGTTCATGAGCGCTGCCATGTCAGCGGCCCGCGCCGGAATCGCCACCGTCGTCGCCCTTCTTCTCGCCCGGCTTGCCGATCTTCACCACGTCGCCGTTGTTGAGGTCACGGGAGATGGCGCGATAGCTGCCGGAGACGACCTGCTGGCCTTCCTTCACGCCGGTCCTGATCTCGATGGCGTCGTCGCTCTGGATGCCGGTGGTTACCTGCTTCGCGAACGCCTTGCCGTCCTCGACCACGAAGACCAGTTCCACGAAGCCGTCCTTCCCCGCCTTGAAGGACTTTCCATCCTTGCCTAGCTGGTCCGGCGTGCGCACCGTGACCGACTGGATCGGCACGCTGATCGCCTTCGCCTCGGTGGCGGTGATGATGTCCGCACTCGCGGTCATGCCCGGGCGCAGCTTGCTGGTGTCGCTGGTGATCGCGATCTTGACCTCGAACTCGGTCTTCTGCGTGGCCTGGCCCTGCGGCGCGACGGTGGCGCTGCTGGCGATCTCGGTGACCTGGCCGAGGATCTTCTCGCCGAGCACCGCGTCCACCTCGATTTCGGCGCGCTGGCCCAGCTTGATCGCGTTGATGTCGTTCTCGTCGACGTTGACCACCGCCTCCATGCTGCCGAGCTGGGCCAGCACCATGATCACGTCTTCCTGGAACTGCGAGCCGATGGCGATTTCGCCGCCTTCCTTGTTGAGGTCGGCGACGGTGCCGGAGATCGGCGCGTAGATGGTGGTCTTGCTGAGGTCGTCCTGCGCCTGGCGCAGCATGCCGACCGCCTGCTGCACCTGGTCGCTGGCCGACTGGAAGCGCGAGGTCTCGACCTGGAAGGAGGTCTTCGCGGCGTCCAGCTCGGACTGCGAAACCAGCTTGCGGCCGACCAGCTCCTGCGCGCGCTTGAGCACGCGCTCGGCCTGCGCGCGGTTGTCGCGGGCCAGGCGCGCGTTGGCCTGCGCCGAACGCACCGAGGCCTCGGCGCTCTGCACGCTGGCGAGGAACTTCTGCCGGTCGAGCTCGACCAGCAACTGGCCGGCCTCGACCTGGTCGCCTTCCTTGACCAGCATGCGGGTGATCTTGGCGCTGACGTCGGCGCTGATGTTGATTTCGGTGTTGGGCTGGATCTTGCCGGTGCCGTTGACCTTCTGCACGATCTGCGCGCGCTTGACCGGCGTGGTCTCGACCTCCTGCGCCTTGTCGTCCTTGCCGCGCATCACGGCGAAGCCACCGGCGCCGATGGCGATCACCGCCGCGACCG
The DNA here is from genome assembly GCA_963707625.1 of uncultured Gammaproteobacteria bacterium. Lineage (GTDB taxonomy): Bacteria > Pseudomonadota > Gammaproteobacteria > Xanthomonadales > Xanthomonadaceae > Arenimonas. The sequence continues at coordinate 85,628 of CAVPQV010000001.1, read as the reverse complement.
CCACGATGATGAGAGTGCGCTTCTTCATTGCCCCGTTCCCCGATCAGCCAATTGCGATGCGTGCATCGGACCACGTTCGGCGCAGGGGAATGGAGTGCCAGAAGTGCGGCGTGACTTTCGACCTACTCGCCCGCCGCGGCCGCGGATTCCGGCGGCAGCAGTCCGGGTGAGCGCGCCAGCGTCGCCCGCGGCCCCGCCAGCGTCGCCGCCATGCGCGCGACCTGGCCGCGGGTGAACATCATCATCGCGGCGTCGTCCACGTAATCCATGTAGTTGACGAACATGTCGCCGTCGGGCGCGTTGTCGCAGGACAGGCGCGGGAACTGTGGCCGCCCGGTGTTCGCGCCGCCCTGGTTGGGCGTGTCCTCGATCGCGTCGGAGCCGGTGCAGTCTCGGCCGTCGTCGCCCCAGATGTGCAGCAGGTCGAGCCAGTGTCCGACCTCATGCGTGCAGGTGCGGCCGAGCGCGTAGTCCGGCACCAGGTTGCCGGTGCGCCCGAAGGCGCGGCTGCGCACGACCACGCCATCGGTTGCCGGCGCGCCGCCGGGAAACTGCGCGTAGCCGAGCAGGCCGCCGCCGAGCGGGCAGACCCACAGGTTGAGGTAGTGCTCGCAGGGCCAGGCGGGCGCGCCGTCCGGCTCGCCCTTGATGAGGGCGTCGAGGCGGGCGGTGGCGGCGGCGCTGCCGTCCCAGGGAAATTCACGCAGGTCGGTGCGCCGGCGGGTGATGCCATCGGTGGCGCGACCCTGCGGATCGCGGCGCGCCAGCGCGAACTGCACCATCGCCTCGCCGGCCGTGGCACGGAAAGGCGCCGGCAGCGCGGCGCGGTCGGGGTTGAGGCCGCGGAAATCCTCGTTGAGCACGTCCAGCTGGCTGTGCAACTGTGCCTCGGACAGGTTGTCCTCCTCGTGGTGCCAGAGCACGTGGATGACCACCGGGATGTGCACCGGCTGGGCCGGGGGCGCGGCCTGCGCGGCCAGTGCCCAGGACTCCAGGCGGCGGCGCCGGCTGCGGTAGGCCGCGTCGTGCGCGGACAGGTGCTGGTGGTGCGGAATGGTGGCGCAGATGCGTCGGCCCATGGTTGCGGTCCCCTGGTTTGTGGTCGGGGAATGCTCCGGCGAGGCCGTCTCACGGACAAAGAAAAACCGCGCCGAAGCGCGGTTTTTCTCCTGCGATACGCGGGTGACCGAGCTCAGGCACGGGCCCGACCGCGGGTGAACAGGTTGACGATGGCGAGCAGCACCACCGCGCCCAGCAGCGAGACCAGGAACGAGCCGATGCTCAGGCCCGAGTTGATCGTGCCCACGCCGAGCAGCGGGGAGATGAACCAGCCCGCGAGCAGCGCGCCGATCACGCCGACGACGATGTTGAGGAAGATGCCCTGCTGCGCATCGCGCTTCATGATGATGCTGGCGAGCCAACCAACGACGCCGCCGATTACCAGCCAAACGATAAGGTTCATAGCATTACTCCTGGTGTGAAAATCCGTTTGCACCCGCATCGCCATCGATGGCTGCGCGTCCTTGCGCCGCCAATGTGCCGTTTGCGCGGTGTACGTTTTCTGAACCAGCTGAACCCCGTTCAGCAATTGTTACCAGACTTTCACCCGCGCCTCCGGTGCCAGGTAGCGCGCCTGCCCGGGCTTCACGTCGAAGGCCGGATACCAGGCGTCCAGGTTGCGCACGGTTTCGGCGCGATACATGCCGGGCGCATGCACGTTGGTCACCAGCGCGTTGCGCAGCGCGGCTTCGCGCGCCTTCGCGCGCCAGGCCTGCGCGAAGCCGAGGAAGAAGCGCTGGTCCGGGGTGAAGCCGTCGACGACCTGTTCGGGCTTGCCCGCCTGCGAGAGCTTCCAGGCGTCGTAGGCGGTGGACAGGCCGGCCACGTCGGCGATGTTTTCGCCCAATGTGAGCTTGCCGTTGACACGCACGCCCGGGAACGGCTCGTACTGGTCGTACTGCGCGGCCAGCGCCTTGCAGGCCTCCTCGAAGCGTTCGAGATCGGCCTGCGTCCACCAGTTTTCCAGCTTGCCCTTTTCGTCGAACAGGGCGCCGCTGCTGTCGAAGCTGTGCGAGATCTCGTGGCCGATCACCGCGCCGATGGCGCCGTAGTTCACCGCGTCGTCGGCAGCGGCGTCGAAGAAGGGCGCCTGCAGGATCGCCGCCGGGAACACCAGGCGGTTTTCCAGCGGCACGTTCAGCGCGTTGACGGTGTGCGGCAGCATGTAGAACTCGTCGTGCGCGACCGGCTGGCCGAGCTTGGCCAGGTTGCGCTTGTATTCGAACAGGCTGGCGCGCTCGGCGTTGCCCAGCGCGTCGCCGGCGCGCACCTCGAGGCCGGCGTAGTCGTGCCATTTGTCCGGGTAGCCCATCGATACCTTCAGCCCGGTGAGCTTGGCCTTGGCGCGTGCCTTGGTCTCCGCGGTCATCCACTCCAGGTTGTCCACGCGCTTGCCGAAGGCGGCGATCAGGTTGCCGACCATTTCGTCCGCGCGCGCCTTTACCTGCGGATTGAAGTGGCGTTGCACGTAGATCTTGCCTACCGCCTCGCCGAGCGCGCCATTGACGGCGGTCACGCCGCGCTTCCAGCGCTCCTGCTGCTGCGGCGTGCCGCTGAGGGCGGTGCCGTAGAAGGCGAAGCTGGCGTCGGCGTAGGCCTTCGGCAGCATGCCGGCGGCGCCGTCGAGGGCGCGGAAGCGCAGGTATTCCTTCCAGGTGGCCAGTGGCTGCGTGGCGACCAGCTTCGAGATGCCGGCGATCGCCTGCGGGTGCCAGGCCGCGAAGCGCGGCTGCTGGCCGAGCTGCGCGCCTTCCCAGAAGGCGTTCCAGTCCATGCCCGGCGCCTTCTTGTCGAAGTCGGCGCGCTGCCAGTAGTTGGCGCCCTTCTTGATGTCGTTGGTCTGTTCCTGGCTGGCGTGGACTTTCGCGATCGCGGTTTCCAGCGCGACGATGCGCGCCGCCCTGGCGTCGGCGTCGGCATCGCCGGCGAGCCTGAGCAGTTTGGCGACGTAGGCCTGGTAGGCCTTGCGCAGTTCGGCCATGCGCGCGTCGCCGCTGACGTAGAAATCGCGGTCGGGCATGCCCAGACCGCCCTGCATCAGGTAGGGGATGTTCTCGCCGGGATTGTCCATCGCCTGCGAGATCCACACGCCGAACAGGTTGGGCGTGTAGAAGTCGGTCATATTCATGATGTCCACGTCGGCGCGCAGCGTGCCGCCGAGCGCGCGCGCGAGCGCGGCGGGGTCGGCGATCGCCTCGATCGCGTCGAGCTGCGGCTGCAGCGGCTCCAGTCCGGCCGCCTCGATCGCGGCTTCGTCCATGTAGGCGTTGTAGAAGTCGCGGATCTGCGCCGCCTCGCCAGTGGCGCCGGCGTCCTTCGCCGACTCGTCGATGATCGCGCGCGTGCGCCGCGCGGCCTCTTCGCTGAGCACGGTGAAGCTGTTGTAGCTGGAGCGGTCGGCCGGGATCTCGGTTTTCTTCACCCACTCGCCGTTGGCGTACTGGAAGAAGTTGTCGCCGGGGGTCGCGCTGCGATCCATGCCGGTGGCGTCGAAGCCGAAGCTGCCCAGGGTCGGCTTGCCCGGAAGCGGGGCCGGTACCGGCGCCTGCGCCGTGGATTCGGGCGCGGGGGTGGGCGAGGGCTTGCAGGCGCCGAGCGCGAGCGCGATGGAAACGGCGGCGGCGAGCAGGCGCAGGGCGGGAGCGGAGGAGGGCGAGGCGGGCATGGCGGCAATCCGGTGTGGGGAACCCATCGAGCGTAGCGCGACCGCCGCCGCGGGCCATAGGCTGGAAGTACCGGGTGGCCGGGTTCAGCTGGCGTTCCCCGGCGGTGCCTTAGGTATAAAGGCGCAGTCCCGAGCCCTGGAATCCCCGATGCGCGCCTTGCTCCTGCCTGTCCTCCTGCTCGCCGCCGCCGGTGCCGCTTGCGATCGTCCCCGCGCCCCGTCCCCGAGGCAGGCTGGCAGCGCCCTGCCGTCTCCCTCGGGCAGCGACGCGGCGCAGTCGGCGTCCGTTGCCAGCGTCGCCGCGAGTGCCCCGGCCGACGTGCCGGTGACGGCCCTGGATGCCGGCAAGCCGGCTGCGGCAGCGAAGGCGCCACGCAGCGATCCGCGTTGGCGCGACGTTGATCCCAACGAGCTGGCCGTCGCCCGCGATCCGGCCCTGGCCGCCTTCGAGGAAGCGCAGCGCAAGCGCGACGCGGAATTGATGGCGCGCGACGCAGCCGAGGCCGATGCGCGACCGCGCGAGTACGCCCCCGAGTACGAGGACCGTGCTTACGCGGAAGCACCCGCGGAGCGCTACCCGCCCGAAGACCGGGAGCCGCGTTCGCCCTACGAGGACGAGGATCCCTATGCGCGGCAGGGGCGTGGCCCCTCTCCCTACGAGGACGGTCCCTATGGCGGCCGGCCGCTGCCACCCGAGGCCGGCCCCTGGGATGAGCCGGCGCCGTACGAGGACGAGATGGATCCCTACGATCCGGGCTACGAAGACGAGTACGACCCGCGCCTCGAGGACGACTACCGGCGCTGAGTTGCACACCCGCGCCGGCACCGCCTGGTGCCTGCGTATGATGCGCGGAACCCCTCTTTCATCCGGAGCCACGCGTGCACGAATCTTCCTTTGCCGGCCGCGTCGCGCTGGTCACCGGCGCCAGCAGCGGCATCGGCCGCGGCGCCGCGCTCGCCTTCGCTGCTGCCGGCGCCAGCGTCGTGCTCGCCGACATCGATGCCGCGTCGGGCGCGGAGGTGGTGGCGGAGATCGAGGCCAGCGGCGGCAGCGCATTGTTCGTGCGCACCGACGTGGCCAACGCCGCCGACGTGGACGCGCTGCTCGCGCAGGCGGTGGCCCGCTTCGGCCGCATCGACTGCGCCTTCAACAACGCCGGCATCGAGGAGGAGCAGCACAAGCTCGCGGAATCGGACGAGGCGCTCTACGACCGCATGATGGCCGTCAACGTCAAGGGCGTATGGCTGTGCATGCGCCGCCAGATCGCGCAGATGCTGCGGCAGGGTGGTGGCGCCATCGTCAACACCGCCTCGGTCGCGGGCATCGTCGGCGCGCCGCGGCACGCCATCTACGCCGCCAGCAAGCACGCCGTGGTCGGCCTGACCAAGAGCGCGGCGATCGAGTACGGCAGGAAGGGCATCCGCATCAACTCGGTATGCCCGGGCGTGATCCGCACGCCGATGCTGGAGCGCGCGCTGGAACGCGAACCGGCCTGGGAGCAGTCGCTGGTCGCGCTGCACCCGATCGGCCGCCTGGGCGAAGTCGGCGACGTGGTCGCGGCCGTGCTGTGGCTGTGCTCCGACGACTCGGCCTTCGTCAGCGGCCACCAGCTGGTGGTGGATGGCGCGATGACGGTGGTCTGAGCGGCCTCGGAATCAGCCCGCGGCGGGCGCTTCCTGCGCGCCCGCCTCGTCGTCCAGGAACCAGGCTTCGACCGGACCATAGGACTTCATCGTCATCGGGTTGCCGCGACGATCCAGTGCCTTGCCAACCGGGACGCGCACCCAGCCTTCGCTGATGCAGTACTCCTCGACGTTGTGCCGTTCCTCGCCCTTGAAGCGGATGCCGATGCCGCGGTCGAGCAGGGCGGCATGGTAGTGCGGGCTGCGGCGGTCGAGCGAGAGACGATCGGGCGGGGTGTCGGCCATGGCAATTCCTCGGGGGCTTGAAGCGCGGGGAATTCTGCCACGACACAGCGCCGGTTGGGGCAGGTGAAAGCGATATGATGAGCGGCGAAAGAACAGGGCAGGGGAGCGGCCTTCGAGATGGGCGAGCCAGTGGACGATCCGATCGCGCGTGCATTCGAGGCGATCCCGGAGCGCAATACCGGCGACGTGCTGCTGCGCACGACGCAACAGCACCACGTGCAGCTTTCGGTGATGGCCGACACCAAGGCGAACATCCTGATCACCGTGTCATCGATCATCCTGACCATGGTCCTGGGGCAGATGGACAATCCCGACCTGCGCGCGGCGATGCTCACCCTGGGCGCCTTCATCTTCGCGGCGCTGCTGCTGGCGGTGGTGGCGGTGCTGCCGAAGTACCGGCCGCTGCGCCTGCGCGCGGGCGAGCCGCTGCCGCCGCAATTCAACCTGCTGTTCTTCGGTCATTTCTCCGAGCTGCCGAAGGATCGCTTCCTGCTGGCCGTGGCCGAGCAGTTGCGCGCGGACGGTTCGGTGTACGAGACCATGGCGCGCGACGTCTACGCGATGGGTTACTACCTGGCGCACTACAAGTACCGTTTCCTGCGCCTGTCCTACATCTTCTTCCTCGGCGGCTTCGTGTTCGCGGCGCTGGTCGAGGCCGTGCACATCCTCGGCTGATGGACCGCCGCCGCGCCCTGTTGCTGCTCGGGCTCGGCGCCGCCGCGCTGGCCGGCGCGGGCTGGCTGGCGCACCGCTCGCGCGCCGCCGCCGCGCAGCGCTCCCTGTCCGCGCGCGCGCTGCCGCTGTTCTACACCGACGACTACGTCGGCGCGGCGATGTCGTTCGAGACCACCCGCAAGGCGCGCTGGGTGGCGGAGTCGCTGGCGGCGGAGCCGGTTCCCGGGCTGCGGCTGACGCCGAACGCGCTGCTCACGGTCGCCGAACTCGAGCGCGTGCACGACCCCGCCTACGTCGCCGCGGTGCGCAGCGGCGAGCCGCGTGCGCTGGCCGAATCGCAGGGTTTCAGCTGGGATCCGCAACTGTGGCGGATGGTGCGCGCGTCCAACGGCGGCGCGGTCGCGGCCGCGCGCGCCGCCCTGCGCTCCGGCCGCGCCGGCGCGCTGGCCAGCGGCCTGCACCATGCCCGGCGGGCGCGCGGCGCCGGCTTCTGCACCTTCAATGGATTGGCGCTGGCGGCGCTGGCCGCTTTCGATGCCGGCGCGAAGCGCGTGCTGGTGCTGGACCTCGACGCCCATTGCGGTGGCGGCACCGATGAACTGATCGGCGCGCATCCTTCGGTGCGCATGCTCGACATCGCGGTGGACGGCTTCGACCATTACGCCCCCGGAAGCGGCAACACGCTCGACATGGTCGCTGATGCCGCCGACTACCTGCCGACGCTGCGCCGGCGGCTCGACGAGCGCATGGGCGAGCCTTTCGACCTGTGCCTGTACAACGCCGGCGTGGATCCGCACCAGCATTGCCCGGTCGGTGGCCTGTCAGGGATAGATGCGGCGCTACTCGGCGCGCGCGACCGCATGGTGTTCGAGTGGTGCGCCGCGCGCGGGCTGCCGGTGGCCTTCGTGCTGGCCGGGGGCTACATCGGACCGCAGCTCGACCGCGCCGGCCTGGTGGCGCTGCACCGGCAGACGCTGGCCGCGGCTGCAGCCACGGTCTGACTCAGCGGCGGTGATCGCGGATGGTCAGTCCGATCAGGCGCGAGACGATCGCGGCGATGTAACCGACGCCGGCAAATTCCTCCAGCATCACCAGCACGCGCGCCGGCGCGTTCACCGGCAGCACGTCGCCCAGGCCCACGCCGGACAGGACGGTGAAGCTGAGGAACAGCAGCTCGATCCAGCTACGCGTGGCGCCCGGGGAATGGCCGACGAAGCTGCCGGGGTACCAGCTCTGGCAGACAAAGTAGGTGTAGGCGAAGCCCCAGGCCAGCAGGGTGAAGGTGGCGCCGGCGGCGAACAGCTCGTCGCCGGTGACCACGTGGTCGTGCAGCATGTAGGAAATCAGCCCGCCGGCGGCGTAGAAGTACAGCAACGCCTCGAACAGCCACGAATACACGAGGATGTCGCTGCGCTCGAGCAGCAGCGCCGCGGCGGTGAGCGAAACCGCGGTGATCGCCAGCAGCCACGCCACCCAGCCAACCGCCGGGCTGCGCTTCACCACCCACAGCGACAGGGCCACCAGCAGCGTGCCCACGGCCGCGAATATCAGCCGGCCGTTGCCGGTGTTGTCCATGACCGGGAACAGCACCAGGCTCAGCAGCTGGGCCGCGAGCAGGAAAGCGGAAGGATGGCGTCGCAGGACGGCGGCGGACAGGTTCATGGGCAAAGGATACGGCCATTCATGCTGTTCATCCGCGATTCCGGTGGCGCGCCGGACACTGCCTGGACTTACACGGAAGGAGATATCCCATGCATATCAGGAAGCAGCTCATCGCCCTGCCGATCCTGCTCGCCTTCGCCGGCGCGACTTACGCGCAGGCCGTGGCCCCGAACACCGGCAGCGCGCTGACCGAGGCCGACGTGCGCGCCTTGCTCGCCAACCAGGGTTACAGCGAAGTCAACGACGTCGAATTCAAGGAAGGCGTGTGGACCGCGGATGGCAAGAGCGCCGACGGCAACCACGTCGAGGTCAAGGTGGACAACACCGGCAAGATCGTCCCGGACGTGGCCGTCGCCACGATTACCGAGGACCAGATCATCATCAAGGCGCAGGAAGCCGGCTACAAGAACGTCCACGACGTGGAGTTCGAGGGCGGCGTCTGGAAGGTGGAGGCCGAGACCGCCGAGGGCATCGACGTGGAGCTGAAGATGGACCCGAACGACGGGCACATCATGGGCTCGGAGGCCGACAAGGTCGAGAATTGAGCCAGCCCGCAAGGGCTGCTCGTTGAAGCGAAGCGCCGGCCCCAGGGCCGGCGCTTTCTTTTCAGTGGATCAACGCCGAGGCGCAGGGCTGCTGCAGCTGTTCGCGCAGCGCCGCGGAATGCTCCGCGTCAATACTGCTCAGGCGCTGGTAGATCAGCCGCGCCGAACGCGTGAACTTCTCCAGCACCGGCAGCCAGGCGGCGTCCTCGCGCGCCAGCCCCTGCAGTTCCGCCAGGTACTCGGCGTGCATGGCGGTGAACTCGTCGAGCAGGGCCCCGGCGGCGGGGTTGGTGCGGGCGATGGCGAGCAGCAGCAGGTGCAGTCCGTGCGCGAATCCGGCGGAATCCAATTCCACTTCGGGTAGGGCGTTGGCGACGTCGTGCTTGGGCTTGCTCATTCAGCGTTCCGGGCGGTGGGCTCGGAGATCAACGCTAGCACCAAACATTCGTGAAAAGCGTGTGCCGCATCGCTGTCCCGCCGGCGGGGCTGGCCGCGGCGGCGCGGGCGCATTACATTGCCGCAGCTTCTCCGCCCAGGCCCCGACTTGCCAGCCGCCCGCACCGACGAAGATCTCGACGACCTGCTGCGCACGCTGCTGTTGCCCTTCGATGAGGCACTGCTGCCGCGCCTGGAAGGAGCGAGCGTGCTGATGCTCAACGCGCGCGCCTCGTCGTTGTTGCCGGTGTTCGCGCGCGGGTGGCGGCTGCAGCAGGAGTTCCGGCCCTGGGCCGACGCGCTGGCGCAGTCCGGGTTGTCATCCACGCCGGAAGTGCCGGCTGGCGAGTTCGAGATCGTGCTGCTGCTGGCGCCACGCCAGCGCCAGCGCGGCCGCGCGCTGCTGGCGGAAGGCGGCGCGCGCCTGGCGCCCGGCGGCGTGCTGGTGGCCTGCGCGGCCAACAGTGGCGGCGCACGCTCGCTGCAATCCGACCTCGAGGCGCTGCTCGGGCCGACGCATGCCGTGTCCAAGCACCGCTGCCGGGCCAGCTGGGCGGTGCGCGAGGCTGAATTCGACCACGCACTGGCGCATTCATGGCTGGCCGCGGACGCGCCGCAGGCGATCGCCGACGGGCGTTTCCTCAGTCGTCCCGGCGTGTTTTCCTGGGACCGCGTGGACCCGGCCTCGGCCCTGCTGGCCGCCCATTTGCCCACCGTCCTGCGCGGCCGGGGCGCCGACCTGGGCAGCGGTTTCGGCTTCCTGGCGGCGGAAGTGCTGGCGCGCAATCCCGGTGTCGCCGCCCTCGACTTGTACGAGGCCGATGCGCGTGCGCTGGCGCTGGCGCGCGAGAACCTGCGCCGGCACGAGGCGGTGGCGCTGGACTTCCACTGGCACGACGTCGCCACCGGCCTGCCGCGCAGCGACTACGATTTCATCGTGAGCAATCCGCCCTTCCACCAGGGCCGCGCCGACGACCCCGAACTCGGGCGCGCCTTCATCCGCAGCGCGGCCGCCGCCTTGTTGCCGGGCGGGCGTTTTCTCATGGTGGCGAACCGGCACCTGCCTTACGAGGCGGAGCTGGCCGCGCGCTTCAAGCGCGTGCTCACGCTCGCGGACACGGGCGGCTTCAAGGTCTTAGAGGCGCTGCACGCATGAAACTGCTCAAGCACCTCGCCAACCTGGGCTACGGCAGCCGCAAGGAGGTCGGCGCCATGCTGCGCAATGGCTGGGTGACCGACGCGGCCGGCCGCACGCTGGACGCGGACGACGCCGTCGCGCACGCCGACATCCGCCTCGACGACGAGCCGCTCGACCCGGCGCCCGGGATGCTGCTGATGCTGCACAAGCCGGTCGGCTACACCTGCTCCACCAAGGACGTCGGCCGGCTGGTCTACGACCTGCTGCCGCCGCGCTTCCGCCTGCGCAACCCGGTGCTGTCCAGCGTCGGCCGGCTCGATCGCGACACCTCCGGCCTGTTGCTGATGACCGACGACGGCGCGCTGCTGCACCGGATCACCTCGCCGAGGTCGCACCTGCCCAAGGTCTACGAGGCCACGCTCGCCGCGGAGTTGCGCGGCGACGAAGCGGCACTGTTCGCGGCCGGCACGCTGGTGCTGGACGGCGAGAAGGACGCACTCGCGCCGGCGACCCTCGAGCTGCTGTCGCCGCGGGTGGCGCGCATCACCACCATCGAGGGCCGCTACCACCAGGTGCGGCGCATGTTCGCCGCCGTGGGCAACCATGTCGAGGCGTTGCGGCGCACGCGCATCGGCGGACTGGAGCTGGGCGTGCTGGCGCCGGGGGAATGGCGGCTGCTCGACGCCGGCGAACGCGCGCGCCTGTTCGCAGGCGATGCCGCGGACGGCTTGGCGCCCTAGCTGTCGAACAGCTCGGGCTGCGGCAGCAACTCGCTGGCGTCGCGGAAATTGCCCAGCCCCACGCCGACCAGGCGATAGCGCGTGCGCGAAGGCTGTGCCACGCGCTCGCGCAGGCCGAGCGCGATCTCGACGAACTCGGCTTCGCTGCGCGGCGGCTGCGGCGGCGTCAGGCTGCGGGTGAGGATGCGGAAGTCGCTGGTCTTGAGCTTGAGCACGACGGTGCGCCCGATCCGCTCCGGCTCCTTGAGCACGCCCACCCACACCTTCGCTGCCAGCCGGCGCAGGGTGTCCTCGATTTCGCCCAGGCGCAGGTCGGTCGCGAAGGTGTCTTCGGCGGAAACCTGCAAGGTAGGGCGCTCGCTCACCACCGGGTTCTCGTCGATGCCGAAGGACAGCTCGTGCAGGCGCAGCCCCCAGCGGCCGAAGCGGCGTTCCAGCTCCGCCGCGCCGAGCCGGCGCAGCTGCGCGACCGTGGCCATGCCGAGTTCGGACAGCTTCGCCTCCATCACCCTGCCGACACCGGGCAGCTTGCCCACCGGCAGCGGCGCGAGGAAGGCTTCCACCTGTGCCGGCTTGACCACGAACTGGCCGTCGGGCTTGCGCCAGTCCGAGGCGATCTTGGCCAGGAACTTGTTCGGTGCGATCCCCGCCGAGGCGGTGAGCTGCGTCTCCTCGCGGATTGCCGCGCGGATCGCGCTCGCCACCGCGGTGGCACTGGGCAGGCCGAGCTGGTTCTCGCTGACGTCCAGGTAGGCCTCGTCCAGCGACAGCGGCTCGACCAGGTCGGTGTGGCGCTCGAAGATGGCGCGCACCTGCCGCGACACGGCGCGGTAGCGGACGAAGTCGGGCGGCACGAACACCGCGCCGGGGCACAGCCGCTCGGCGCGCAGCGCCGGCATCGCCGAGCGGACGCCGAAGGTGCGCGCTTCGTAGGAGGCCGCGCATACCACCGAACGCGCACCGCGCCAGGCCACCACCACCGGCCGGCCGCGCAGCGAAGGATCGTCGCGCTGCTCGACCGAAGCGTAGAAGGCGTCCATGTCGATGTGCACGATCTTGCGCATGCGCTATTGTCCCGGCCATGGACGCCGCGCGCTACCGCGAACACTACCGCGCCAGCGAAGTGCCGCGCGGCTACGACGGCCGCGTGCACCTGGCGATCACCTTCGGCGGCGGCGTGCTCGCGCTGGCGGCGTCGCTGTGGCAGTTGCAGGACGTGCGCCCGCTGGAATGGCTGGCGCTGCCGCTGAGCCTGTTCTACGCCAACCTGGCCGAGTACCTGGGGCACCGTTTCCCGATGCACCGTCCTTTCCGCGGGCTGGGGCTGGTGTACAAGCGCCATTCCGGGCAGCACCACCGCTTCTTTACCCACGAGGCGATGCCGGTGGACGGCCTGCGCGACCTGCGCGCGGTGCTGTTCCCGCCGCTGCTGGTGATTTTCTTCTTCGGCGTGTTCGGCACGCCGGTGTGGTTCGCGCTGGCCTGGCTGTTCTCGGCCAACGTCGCCTGGCTGTTCGTCGCCTGCGGCATCGCCTACTTCCTCAACTACGAAGTGCTGCACCTGGCCTACCACCTGCCGGAGGCGCACCCGCTGGCACGCGTGGCGCTGGTGCGGCGCCTGCGCTGGCTGCACGCGCGCCACCACGACCCGCGGCAGATGGCGCACGCCAACTTCAACATCAGCTACCCGCTGTGCGACTGGCTGTTCGGCACCCTGAACTCCAAGCGGTGACTGCAAGGAACCAGTGCGTTGGGCCTTTCCCGGGGAATTCGCTCTGATGGGGCCCCTGCCCCATCGCCGCGATTTCCCCGGCGGCCCGTTGCGAGTTCGCTTCGCTCGTCTTCGCAAGCGCATGCGGTGCGCTTCGCGAACGCTGTGGGTGCAAGATTCGAGAGCACGGTAGCGATGGGCCGCCGGGTGGTTCGTGGCGCCGGGGCAGGGGCCCCGGCAGAACGAACCTCCCGGGGTAGGCCCGGCAGGCCAGCCGCAATCATCAATGCGGACGCAGGCGATAGCGCTCGCGGTAGTCGCCCGGGGTGATCGCCGTGGCGCGCTTGAACAGCTTGCGGAAACTGGCGCTGTCGCTGTAGCCGCAGCGTTCGACGATCTCGTCGAAGGACAGGTGCGTGGTCTCCAGCAGCGCCTTGGCGCGCTCCACCCGCAGGTGCTGGATGTGCGCGACCGGGCTGACGCCCAGGTGCGCGCGGAAATGCCGCAGCAGGCTGCGCTCGGAGGTGCCGCAATGCTCGGCCAGGCGCGACACGCTGATGTCGCGGTGCAGTTCGTGGTTGAGGAAGTGCTCGGCCTTCTCCGACAGCGAATGCCGCGGCTTGGCCATCAGCGCCTCGCTGACGTAGGGCGCCTGGCTCTGCCGTTCGTTATCGATCAGCAGCAGGCGCGAGGTCTGCTGCGCCAGCTCCTCGCCGCCGACGCGCGCGATCAGCCGCATCATCAGCGACTGCAGCGAGCAGGCGCCGCCGGCGGTGGTCATGCCGTTGTCCTCGACCACCATGGCGTCGGCTTCCAGGCGCACGTTCGGATAGCGCGTGCGGAACTCGCTCGCCAGCCACCAGCTGCAGGTGGCGCGGTGGCCGTCGAGCAGCCCGCTCTCGGCGAGCAGGAAGCTGCCGCTGCAGGTGCCGGCGATCGGTACGCCGCGCAGGTGCATGGCGCGCACCATCTCGAGTTCGGGCTGCATGGCGGCGATGCGTGCGGACAGTTCCTGCGGACTCTGGTGCATCACGCCCGGGAGCAGCAGCAGGTCGATGTCGTCGGGCGGCGGCACCAGCCCGCCGAGGTCGAAGCCGGTGGAGGTGCGGATGCGCTCCTGCCCGCGCGCGCCGAACAGGACCGCCTCCAGCTTCAGCCCGCCGTTCGGCGCGCGGATGTCGGCCAGCGCCTGGGCGACGCGCAGACTGTCGCTGGCGGAGGCGATGCTCGAGAGCATGCAGCCCTCGAGCGCCAGGATGCCGATGCGCAGGCGGCGCTCAGCGGCTGACATGGACCGCGCCGGTGTTCGCCGACAGCAGGTCGAGCACGGTCTGCGGCACCGCCAGCTCGCGGCCGCGGGCCTGGTCGCAGGCGCGCAGGGCGATATGGTCCGGCGCGCCTGCGGGCAGGCGGGTGGCCGAGGGCGCGACCAGTTCCGGCCGGCCGCTGCGGTCGAGCTGCAGCAGCCACACGCCGGTCGGCGCCATGGCGCCGGTGGTGCAGCTACCCGCGTCGATCACCAGGTCCTGGCCGTTGATCGGCAGGAAGCGCCAGAGGTTGCGGGTCTGGTCGAGGGAGGCGGTGTACTGGCCGCCCGGGATATAGACGGCTTCCGCCGCGTCGAGCGCGGACGCGCGGGCCGGCGCGGCGGCGAGGCTGCCCGGCAGCAGCGCGGTCAGCAGGGTAGTGGCAAAAAACGTGGCGGTCAGGGCTTTCATGGCGGGATTCCTGTTTCGATGGGTCGGGGACCCGGGGTGGAGACAGCGTCCGTCCGGAGCCCGCCCCGAAGCAGTGGCGGATACGCCATTGTAGTGGCCGAAAGCGCCAAACCCGCAAGGGCCGGCCCCATTCATAATCCGGGCATGACTCCCCGCAAGAACCTGCGCGGCATCGTCGCGATGCTGCTAGCGGCCGCGCTGTTCAGCCTGATGGACACCGGGCTGAAGCTGCTTTCGCCGCATTACCCGGCGCTGCAGGTGGCGGCCCTGCGGGCGCTGTCCTCGCTGCCGCTGGTGATCGCCTTCGTGGCCTGGCGGGGCGCCTTCCACACCCTGTGGCGCATCCGCTGGCCGCTGCACCTGCTGCGCGGCGTGCTCGGGATCGCCATGCTCGCGATGTTCGCCTTCGCGCTGCGGCACCTGCCGCTGGCCGAGGCCTACGCCATCTTCTTCGTCGCACCGCTGTTCATCACCCTGCTATCCGGCCCGCTGCTCGGCGAACGCGTCGGCGCCGCGCGCTGGATCGCCATCGCGGTCGGCCTGGTCGGCGTGCTGGTGGTGCTGCGCCCGACCGGTGCCGGCATGCTCACCTGGGCCGGCGCGGCGGTGCTGCTGGCCGCGGCCTGCTATTCGGTGTCGGCGATCACCGTGCGCATCGTCAACCGCACCGATTCGGTGGACAGCCAGCTGTTCTGGCTGATGGTGATGGTGGCGGCCGGCGCCGGCGCGCTGGCGGCGCCGGACTGGGTGCCGGTGCGCGCCGCCGATGGCTGGGTGCTGTGCGGCATCGCGGTCTCCGGATTCCTCGGCCAACTGGCCATCACCGAGGCGTTCCGCAACGGCGAGGCCTCGGCGATCGCGCCCTTCGAATACAGCGCGCTGGCCTGGGGGCTGGCGATCGACTGGCTGCTCTGGCACACGCTGCCGGACCGCTGGATGCTGGCCGGTGCGGCGATCATCGTGGCCAGTGGCGTATACCTGGTGCGGCATGAAGCGGTGCACGCCGGCGCCGAGCATCCCTGAACCGGTCAACCGCCGCGGCCGCCGCGCGTTCTGGATCTCACGAACCCAAGGAGACGCCCATGAAGACCCTTCCGATCCTGCTCGCCTGCTCGCTGCTGTCCGTGGCCGCGGTGGCGCTTGCCGCCGACGACGACCGCGGTGAACGCCATCAGCAGCGCGCCGAGGCCCGCTTCGACGCCACCGACAGCAACCACGACGGGCGCATCAGCCAGTCCGAGTGGCAGGCCGAGCGCCTGCGCACCTCGAACGAGCATTTCCGCAAGCTCGATGCCAATCGCGACGGCAACCTCAGCCGCGAGGAACTGGTCGCGGCCAAGGCCTTCCAGGCCGGACGTCGGGGCGGCGCCAAGGGCGAGCGCCTGCGCGCGCTCGACACCGACGGCGACCAGCAGCTCAGCCGCGCTGAACTCGGCGACAAGCATCCGAAGCTGGCCGCCGATTTCGACCACTTCGACAGCAACCGCGATGGCAAGCTCAGCCGCGAGGAAATGCGCGCCGGGCGCGAGGCCCGCCGCGGCGAGAGCAAGCGCTAGTCGCGGCGCACCGGGCCGGCGACGGGAAAGTCGCCGGCCACGGTATAGACCACGCGGTTGGGCGTGGTGGTGATCCGGTAGACCGGCTTCCAGCCGTCCTCCAGCACCAGGCGGCCATGCGATTCGGGCAGCGCGCCGAGCCGTTGCGGGTGTAGACCGGCCGCGGCAACCGCCTGCAGGAAGCCCGCCTCGCTGTTGCGCTTCATGATGAACACGCGCCCGCGCTGCGGCTGCGCCAGCGCCTGTGCGAGCGTCTGGTCATAGCTGGAGTCGGACAGCATTTTCGGCTCCGGCGCGAAGGAAAGGCGCTGCACGTCGCTGTCGAAGTACAGGTTCAGGCCGTTGCGCGCCATGTCCTGCAGGAACATCAGGTGCTCCGGATGCCCCGGCAGCATCGGCGTCAATCGCGCCGCGAACTGGCGCACGTCCTTGTCGGTGGGAAACACGGCGCCGAGGTAGAACTTCAGGCCCAGCAGCGCGGCCAGCCAGGCCGCCATCAGCAGCACGCCCGCGCGCGTCCAGCGCATCGGCGCCAGCGCCCGCCCGAGCAGCAGCGACAGCGGCACGAAACAGGGCAGCACGTACAGCGGCAGGCGCGAACGCGACAGGCAGAACACCAGCAGCGGCAGCAGCAGCCAGACCAGCAGGAAGCGCTGGTCCTGTGGCCAGGCGCGCCAGCCACGCGCGGCCGGCAACGCTTGCAATTGCGCGCGCGCCGCGCGCCGCCGCCAGGCCAGCAGCGGCAACCAGGGCAGGGCGCCGAACAGGAAGGTCGGGGCGTACACCACCAGCGGCCCGTACCATTGCGGAAAGCGATTGAGCTTGTCGGTGGCGATGCGCGCGTACACCTCGTGGCCGAGGAAATAATCGAGCAGGCCCGGATGCAGCTTCACCACCAGCGCATACCAGCCCAGCCCGACCAGCGCGAATCCGAGCAGCCCCAGCGGCCGCGCGAACAGCGCGCCCAGGCGCCCGCGCCCGGCGCTCACCTCGAACACGAAGATGGCCAGCAGCGGCACCAGCGCAGGCGGCCCCTTGGTCAGGAAGGCCAGGCCGAAGGCGGTCCACATCGCGTCCAGCCAGCGCCGCGAGCCACCACCGAAGCGGTGCTGCGCATAGCAGGCCACGGCCAGCGTCTCCATCGCCGCGAGCATGGTGTCGGTGTTGACGGTGTTGGCGGCGAGGAAAGGCACCGGGGCGCTGGCGTAGATCAGCGCCGGCAGCCACGGTTTCGACGGCACGAAGTGCTGGCCCAGGCGAAAGACCAGCAGCACCGTGAGCACGTACGCGAGCGCGATCGGCAAGCGCACCGCCCACTCGTGCCTGCCCAGCGCGGACACGCTCGCGGCGATGGTCCAGTAGGTGAGCGGTGGCTTGGTGAAGTGCAGCGCATCCTCGTTGCGCCGCAGGGTGACGTAATCGTCGGCGTGCAGCATCTGCAGCGCCACGTTGGTGTAGCGGCCCTCGTCCGGTTCCCACAGCCCGCGCGTGCCCTGGAAGGCCAGTCCAAGCAGCAGGGCCAGCGCCAGCAGCGCGCGCAGGGGGTGCCGGCGGATGGCGTCGGTCGGGAACAAGGCGGGATCCGTGCAGGCCGGGGGCACAGGATACTTGCCGGCGGCCCGTGACCATAGTCATGCCCCCGTTCGGCACGTGGGCGGCGAGCGTGGGTGATGGGAAGATCTGCCTGCCGAATCATTCCTTACGGGCAGCACCTTGAAGACCGCGATCCTCGCTTCCGCCCTGGCCCTGTCCTTCGCCAGCCTGCCGGCCACCGCGAATGAACCACGCACCGTCGTTGCGGGCGACCACAAGTGCGACGTGCGCTCCGACTGGGACGTGTCCACGCACCGGCGCGCCTTCGTGTTCACGCGCGACGGCCACGTGCCGAAGGAGATCGGCATCGGCGGCGGCCGCCTGTTCGTGGACGGCAAGGAGATGCGCCTGGGCGCCGCGGACCATGCCCGCCTGTCGCAGCTCGAGCGCGAGCTGCACGCGGCGGTGCCGCAACTCCAGCAACTGGTTGTCGAGGCGGTGGACATCGCTTTCGTCGCGCTGGCCGAGGTCGCGCGCGGACTGGCCTCCGAGCCGGACGTCGCGATCGCCGACCTGCGCCAGGCGCAGCGCAAGGTGCGCGCGCAACTCGACGCCCGCCCGCTGAGCGCGCTCGACGGCGACGCGGTGGCTGAGGTGATCCGCCCGATCCTGACCGAATACGTGCCGCAGATCGTCGGCGGCGCGGTCAAGGGCGCCGTCAAGGCGGCCTTCGGCGGCGAGCAGGGCGCCCAGGATTTCGAAAAAAAGATGCAGCGGATGGAACAAGAGCTCGATGCCAAGGTCGAACTCAGGGCCAAGCAACTCGAACCCCTCGCCGAAGCGATGTGCCAGCGAATGAAAACCCTCGACCGGATCGACGACGAACTGGAATTCCGCCTGCCTGACGGCGGGCGCCTGGAACTCCTGCGGGTCGGGCCGCGCGCCAAGGACTGACGCGCCCCGAGCGCAAATACGGTGGCAACGCCGTTTTCCCCAGCCCCCTCCCCGGGGGCTTTTTTTATTTCGGCGCCTGGCCCAGGCGCCTGGCGAGCTCGGCCTGCACGGCGGGCAGGCCCTCGGCTTCCGCGTCCAGCATTTCCGCCTGCACCGCCATCGCCTGCGCTTCGCCGGTGGCGCCGGACTGCAGCAGCGGGCCGATGCGCTCGACCAGTTGCTTTGCCTGCGCGCTGGCGTTTGCTGGCAGTGCCTCGAGTTCGGGGAAGCCGGGCCAGGCCAGGCAACGCTCGTGCAGCGGCGCCAGCGCTTTCGCCGCCGCTTTCGGTCGCCCGGAGCGCAGCAGGCCGCGCGCCTGGGTGGTCGCAGCCGTGCAGGCCTGCGCGGTGGCCTTGCCGGCGTCGAGCCGGCTTTCGAAGGCCTGCAGCAGTGCTTCGGAATCGCCGCGGCACACGCCGTGCGCCTGCAGCGCGGACGTCGCCGCCGCGTCGAACTCGGCTGCGTCAATCGCGGTCTGGCCCTGCAGCAGCGCCGCCTGGCAGGCGACCTGGTCCTTCTGGCGGGCGTTCTGCATCAGCAGCCAGCCGCCGGCGCCCAGCACCAGCAGGACCACCGCCGCGATGCCCAGTCGCGCGGGGGTAAGCGCGGAGCCCGACGCGGGCTTGACCGGCGCGACCGGCCTGGGCTCGGCTTGCGCCTCGGGCTTGGCAAGATAGGCCGAGGCGAATTCGCGCGCCGGATCGCGCGTTGGTGCTTCAGCGGGGCCGTCCTCGGGCGCATTCCCGGTCGCGTCGGAGGTCGGAACCGTCGCCGCCACGACGGCGCTGGCCCGCTCCGCCTCGGCGCGGCGGCGGTCGGTCTCGGCCTGCAGTTCCTGGTCGCGCCGGCGCTGCTCGGCGGCTTCGCGCTCCATCGACTCGCGTTGCGCGTCCGCGCGCGCCTGCAAGCTACGTTCCTCGGCCGCCTGTTCGGCCGCGGCGCGTTCCGCGGCAGCCTTCTCCGTCGCCGCCTTTGCAGCGGCAGCCTTCTCGGCCGCTGCACGTTCGGCCGCCGCCCGTTTCGCGGCAGCCTTTTCCGCCGCGGCCTGTTCGGCCGCCGCCTTCGCCGCCGCGGCGTGTTGCTCGGCCCGCTTGCGCTCCTGCGCGGCGGCGAGTTCGGCCTCCTCGCCGCGCCGCCGCTCGGCGGCCAGGCGCTGCTCTTCCTGTTCGTGCTGCTGCCGTTCCGCCGCTTCGCGCTCCGCCTGCTCCCGATCGCGCTGCGCCTGGGCCAGCGCCAGCGCCTGCGCGCGTTCGGCCTCGGCGCGCGCCTGCGCCTCGGCCACGCGCTGCGCTTCCTCGCGCTGGCCGCGCTCGACCTCCGCCTGCGCCTCGGCCACGCGCTGGCGCTGCTCGGCGGCCGCGCGATCTTCCACGTCGCGGCGACGCTGTTGCTCGGCCTGTTGCTCGGCTTCCTCGCGCTCGCGCTTGCGCTGCATGATCCGTTCGCCGATCTCGCGCTGGCGGCGCTCCTCGGCGACCTCGCGCTCGCCCTCCTGCAGCTGCCTGGCCGCGGCGGCCTCGCGCTCGCGCGCCTGCTCCGCCTTGCCTTCCTCGACGAGCAGCGCCGCCTTCTTCGCCGCCTCGGCCTCGGCGTTGGGCAGCAGTTGCGCCTTCAGCGCCACCACCACCAGCCCGGCGATCTCGTCCTGCACCTCGAACACGTCGGTGAGCGTTCGGTCGTAGGTCTCCGACCAGCGCTGGAAGCCGTCCGCGACGTTGATCAGCTGCACCGAAATCCGCACGCGATCCCCGAACTTGCGCACGCTGCCCTCGAGCACGGTGGCGACCTTGAGTTCGCGCCCGATCTCGGCCAGCTTGGCGGTGCTGCCTTTGAAGCGCGCCGCCGAAGACCGGCTGGCGACGAACAGGCCGCCGACCTTCGCCAGCAGGTTGCACAGTTCCTCGGTGAGGCCGTCGGCCAGGTAGTCCTGGTCCTTGGTCTGGCTGAGGTCGGCGAAGGGCAGGATCGCGATCGAGGCGGCGCCGCGCGCCCCGGGAGGCGTCTGCGTATAGGTTGGCATCGGCGTGGGCATCGCCACCGTCATCGCCGGCCCCTGGCCGGACAGGCGCGCGTCGATCCAGTGCACCACCTCGGCCCCGCTCTGCAGGCGGTTGTCGGGATTCTTCGCCAGCAGCGAGTCGAGGAAGGTCTGCAGGTTGTCCAGGTGCGGGGGCAGGTGCGGGATCGGCGCGCCGATGTGCTGCATGCCGATCGCCCAGCCGTCGGTGCCCTGGTAGGGCAATTCGCCGGTGAGCAGCTGGAACAGCACCACGCCCAGGCTGTAGATGTCGGCGCGCGCATCCACGTGCTCGCCGCGCAGCTGCTCGGGGCTCATGTAGTGCGGCGTGCCGACGCTGGTGCCCTCGCGGGTCAGGCCGGTCTGCGCGCCCTCGATCGCATGCGCGATGCCGAAATCCGAAAGCACGCAGGTGCCGTCGTTGCGCAGCAGGATGTTCTCGGGCTTGACGTCGCGATGCACCACGCCCTGGCGGTGCGCGAAGTCGAGCGCGTTGGCGATGTCGCGGATGATGCGCAGCGCCACCTTCGGGTCGTTCTTCGCCTGCGCGTAGCCAGCGACGGTGCCGCCCGGCTCGTAGGCGATCGCCATGTAGGGCACGCCCTCGTGCACGCCGACGTCGAAGATGGCGACGATGTTCGGATGGTGCAGCTTGGCCGAGACGCGCGCCTCGCGCAGGAAGCGCTCGGTCGCCACCTTGTCGGAGGCGAGCGCGGGCGTCAGCACCTTCAGCGCGACCTCGCGCCCCAGCGACTTCTGCTGCGCCAGGTACACGGTCGCCATGCCGCCGTGTCCCAGCAGGCGCAGGATCGTGTAGCCGGGAATCTCGATCACCGGGTCAAACCCCCATGACACGCCACCGGCCCAGCTTATACCGCCGGTCGCCGGCTGTGTCGGCTCGGTTGGCCCTCGCCGCCAATCGGGCCACAATAGACGTTCAAACGTAATCGAAGGTGCAACATGGCCGAGTCCAGGGAAGCGCGCGTGCCCGACATCGGCAGCGACGCCGGCATTCCGGTGATCGAACTGCTGGTGAAGGTCGGCGACGAGGTGGTGAAGGACCAGGGACTGGTCACGCTCGAATCCGACAAGGCGACGATGGAAGTACCGGCGCCTTTCGCCGGGACCGTGCGCGAGCTGCGGGTCAAGGTCGGCGACGAAATCGGCACCGGTGCGGTGGTGGCGATGATCGAGGCCGCGGGTGCCGGCGACACCGCGGCGCCGGCGGCTGCTGCGCCCCCGGCCGCACCCGCCAACGCTGCGCCCCCTGCGGCCGCTCCAGTCGCGCCACCGGCGGCGTCCGCCGTGCCGCAGGCCCCTGCCGTGCCCGCAGCGCCGGCCCCGTCCCCGGCCGCCAAGGCAGCGCTACCGGCCGCGGCCCACGCACCGGCCGACGACATGACGGCGATCGGCAATCTTCCCTACGCGAGCCCGGCGGTGCGCGTGTTCGCGCGCGAGCTCGGCGTGGACCTCGCGCAGGTCCGCGGCAGCGAGCGCGGCGGTCGCATCGGCAAGGACGATGTGCAGGCCTTCGTGAAGGCGGCGCTGTCGGGCGGCGCGCCGCGCCGCGGCCGCTGGCGCCGGCGGCCTGCAGCTGATCCCCTGGCCGCAGGTGGACTTCGCCAAGTTCGGCGAGGTCGAACTGCAGCCGCTGTACGCGCATCAAGAAGCTGTCGGCGGCGAACCTGGCGCGCAACTGGGCGATGATCCCGCACGTCACCCAGTTCGACGAGGCCGACATCACCGAGATGGAGGCCTTCCGCAAGAAGCTGGGCGAGGAAAACAAGGAGGTCAAGGTCACGCCACTGGTGTTCCTGATCAAGGCGGTGGTCGCGGCCCTGAAGAAATACCCGAATTTCAATGCCTCGCTCGACGGCGACAACCTGGTGCTGAAGAAGTACTTCCACGTCGGCATCGCCGTGGACACGCCCGACGGCCTGGTGGTGCCGGTGATCCGCGACGCCGACCGCAAGGGCCTGCTCGAGCTTGCGCAGGAACTGGCCGAGATCAGCGTCCAGCGCGCGCGAAAAGAAGCTCGCGCCCGCGGACATGCAGGGCGGCTGCTTCTCGATTTCCTCGCTCGGCGGCATCGGCGGCACCGCCTTCACGCCGATCATCAACGCACCGGAAGTGGCGATCCTGGGCGTGTCGCGTTCGGCGCTGAAGCCGGTGTGGAACGGCAGCGAATTCGCGCCACGGCTGATGCTGCCGCTGTCGCTCAGCTACGACCATCGCGTCATCGACGGCGCGGCGGCGGCGCGCTTCACCGCTTACCTCGGCCAGGTGCTCGGCGACCTGCGGCGGTTGCTGCTGTGAGCGTCGCGGTGGAACTGCGCGTCCCCGACCTGGGCGGCAGCACGGAGGTTGCGGTGATTGAACTGCTCGCGCAGCCCGGCGAGCACGTCGGCAAGGACCAGGGCCTGCTGACGCTGGAATCGGACAAGGCGACCATGGAAGTACCGGCGCCCGCGGCCGGCGTGCTGAAGGAATGGAAGATCAAGGTCGGCGACAGCGTGGCCGAAGGCCAGCTGATTGCGCTGCTGGAAGCGGAGCAGGGCGCGGAAACCCCGGCGGCGCCCGTGCCCGCGCCCGCCGCAGCACCCGCCGCGCCAACCGCGGCTGCGCCGGCCGCGGCACCTGCTGCGCTCGCCGTGCCGTCTACCGCCATGCCCAGCGACGGCAAGGCAGCCGACATCGAATGCCAGCTGCTGGTGCTCGGCTCCGGCCCCGGCGGCTACACCGCCGCCTTCCGTGCCGCCGACCTGGGCATGGACGTGGTGCTGGTGGAGCGCTACCCGGCGCTGGGCGGCGTCTGCCTCAACGTCGGCTGCATCCCGTCGAAGGCGCTGCTGCACGCGGCCGAGCTGATCGAGGAAGCGAAGCATGCCGTCGATTTCGGGCTGGACTTTGGCACGCCGAAGATCGACCTCGACAAGCTGCGCGCGCACAAGGACAAGGTGGTGCGAACGATGAGCGGCGGCCTGGCGATAATGGCGAAACAGCGCAAGGTGCGCGTGCTTGCGGGCAGCGGCCGCTTCGTGTCCGCCAATGAACTCGAGGTCGCCGGCGACGAAGGCAGCAAGCGCCTGCGCTTCGGCCAGTGCATCATCGCCGCCGGCTCGCAGGCGGTGAAATTGCCCGGGCTGCCCTGGGACGACGCGCGCATGATGGACTCCACCGACGCGCTGCTGCTCGCCGACACGCCAAGGGAACTGCTGGTGGTCGGCGGCGGCATCATCGGCCTGGAAATGGCCTGCGTGTATTCCGCGCTCGGAAGCAAGGTCACGGTGGTCGAGTTCATGGACCAGCTGATGCCCGGCGCCGACGCCGACCTGGTGCGGCCGCTGGCCGCGATGCTGAAGAAGCGCGGCGTCGCCGTGCACCTGAAGACGAAGGTCGCTGGGATCGAGGCGAAGAAGGATGGGCTGCACGCGGACTTCGAGGGCGAAAACATTCCCGCCACGACCAGGTACGACCGCGTGCTGGTGGCGGTCGGGCGCACGCCGAACGGCAAGGCGATCGACGCGCAGAAGGCCGGAGTGGACGTGAGCGAGCGCGGCTTCATCGCCGTGGACCGGCAGATGCGCACCAACGTGCCACATATCTACGCCATCGGCGACATCGTCGGCCAGCCGATGCTGGCGCACAAGGCCACGCACGAAGGCAAGCTCGCCGCCGAAGTGGCCGCCGGGCACAAGCGCGAGTGGGTGGCGCGGGTCATTCCCTCGGTGGCCTACACCGATCCGGAAGTGGCATGGGTGGGCCTGACCGAAACGGACGCGAAGAAGGCCGGCGTCGCCGTCGGCACCGCGAAGTTCCCATGGGCGGCCTCCGGTCGCGCGGTCGGCCTGGGCCGCAGCGAAGGCTTCACCAAGCTGGTGTTCGACACCACCACGCACCGGGTGGTGGGCGGCGGCATCGTCGGCGTGCGCGCCGGCGACCTGATCGCGGAAATTGCGCTGGCGATAGAAATGGGCTGCGAGGCGGGTGACCTCGGCCACACCATCCATCCGCATCCAACCCTCAGCGAGTCGGTCGGCATGGCGGCGGAGGTGTTCGAGGGCAGCATCACCGACCTGTATATTCCCAGGCGCCAGTGACCAGCCAGGGAGTGGAGGGGATGACCTCGATTGGAATGCTGCTGGTCGGCCTGTTGTTCATCGTGCTCGGCGCCGACTCGCTGCTGAAGGGCGCCTCCGGACTCGGCCAGCGCCTCGGGCTGTCGCCTTTCGCCGCCGGACTGTTCCTGATCGCCTTCGCGACCTCGGTACCGGAACTGGCGGTCAACGCGACCGCGGTCTACGCAGGCGCCAGCGACCTCGCGCTCGGCAACGCGATCGGCAGCAATATCGTCAACATCGGCCTGACGCTCGGCCTAGCCGCACTGGTCGCGCCGCTGGCGATCGGCATGCGCCTGGTCGCGGCCGAACTGGTGTTCGTGCTGGTGGCTTCTGGAATGGTGCTGCTGTTCGGCCTTGATGGCGTGATCGCGCGCTGGGAGGGCGGGGTGCTGATGGCGGCATTCGCGGCTTTCGTCGCTTTCGTATTCACGCGCGGGCGGCAGGAAGCGCCCGCCGTGCAGAAGGAGCTGGCGGAGTACGCCGCCACCGCCACCGGCACCACGCAGAACCTGATCCGCATCGGCATTGCCGCCGCGCTGCTTTTCTTCGGCAGCCGCTGGGTGGTGCAGGGGGCGCCGGTGGTGGGCCTGGCACTGGGCCTGGGCACCATGATGACCGGCCTGACCCTGGTCGCGATCGGCACCGCGCTGCCGGAAATCGTCGTCGCGGGCCTGGCCGCTCGCAACGGCCAGGGCAACGTCGTTGCCGGGCAGGTGCTGGGTTCGTGCCTGTTCAATCTTCTGTTCATCGTCGGCGGCATGGCGCTCGCCAGTCCGCTGGCGATCCCGGCTTCGTTCCCGCGACTGGAATTGCCGGCGGCGATGGCCTTTGTCTTGCTGTTGTATCCGGTGCTTGGCGGCGACCTGCGCATCGGCCGCCGCGAGGGCATGCTGCTGCTGGCCGGTTTCGTCGTATGGCTCGCGTTCGAGCTGTACACCGCGCTGCACTGAACCGCGCCCGCGCCCGCGCCCTGCCATGAGTCGCACGCTGGCGATCGGCCTGAGCGGACAGGTCGGGGAGGCCCTGCAAGCGCTGCTGCCTGCGGACTTCGGGCCCGTGCTCGCACTCTCGCGCCGGGAGCAGTCGGCGCGCACCGGCGTCGAATGGCGTTCCGGCACCCTCGACACGCTCGAGCAGGCGCCGCCGGGGTGCGAGCGCATCCTCAGCCTGGGTCCGCTCGACGCCTTCGCCGCGTGGGCGTTGCGCGCGCGGCCGCAGGTGTCGCGCATCGTCGCGCTGGGCTCCACCGGCCGGGTCGACAAGCGCGATTCGCCCGATCCGCGTGATCGCGACGAGGCGCAGCGACTGGCACAGGCGGAGCAGGCGCTGTTCGAATTCGCCGCGCGCAGCGGGGCCAGGCTGAGCGTGTTGCGGCCGACCCTGCTCTACGGCGGCGCGCAGGACCGCAGCCTCAGCCGGCTTGCCGCGCACGCGCGCCGCTGGCGGCTGTTGCCCTGGCCGGCCACGGCCACCGGTCTGCGCCAGCCGGTGCACGTGGAGGATGTCGCGCGCGCCGTCCTGCTCAGCCTGGATGCGGATGAGAGCGGGGGCGCGGCTTTCGACCTGCCCGGCGCCGAGCGCCTGCCGTTTGACGCGATGGTGGAGCGCACGCTCGCGGCGCGTGTTCCCGGTGCGCGCCTGCTGCGGCTGCCGGAGGCAGCTTTTCGCGCCGGCATCGGCCTGGCGGCGTGGAGCGGCCGCGGCGCAGGCGCCCGCGGTTGGCTGTGGCGCGCGGCGAGGGACCAGCTGGCCGACGCCGGGCCGGCCCGGCAGGCCTTTGGCTACGCGGCGCGCGGCTTTCTGCCCTGATCCTGCTGCGGCGCAGCATATTTTTCCATACGCCGGGGCATTGCTTCTTTGCGTAACGGACTTTTAATATGGGGCTACAGTAATGCCGTCCGACCCGGGGAGGGGTCTCCCGCGCCAAGCGCCCCGCGTCGCCAAATGGAAACGGCGGCCACCAGCTTCCGTCCCCTGGAATTGCACTTCGCCGAGTCATTCGTCCTGAGAGGATCCACAGCAATGAAATCCACCAAATCCGTTCGTGGCCTTCGTGCCCGCGCTCCGCTGGCCACCGCCGTTGCTGTCGCCCTGTTCGCCGCGCCCGCGGCGCAGGCCTTCGAGTTCCAGAAGGGCAGCCTCACCGGCAGCTTCGACACCACCGTGCAGCTACGGCATCTCGGGCGCGCCGAAGATGCGGATCCGAACTTGCTTGGCAAGTCCTACTTCAATCCGCGCTGTGCGCCTAGAACGTCCCGCTGGGCCGCCATTCCCGCCGGCAACCTGGGCCGTTGCGCTTCCTCGGGCGGCGTCCCGGGCTCGCAGTTCCAGATCGATGCGCCGGGCCGCTTCTCGGTCAACCGCGACGACGGCAACCTGAAGTACGACGACGGCGACGCGATCTCGAACGCGTTCAAGATCACCTCCGAACTCAGCCTGAAGTGGCGCAGCTGGGGCGCCTTCGCCCGCGCCACCTACTTCTACGACTTCGAGAACGCCGACCGCGACGACCTGACCGCGGATAGCCAAGGACCGGATCGGCGAAGCGCTTCCGCCTGCTCGATGCCTTCGTCTACAAGGACTTCACCATCGGCGACGAGGCACTCAGCGGCACCTGCCGCGTCGGCCGCCAGGTCGTGAGCTGGGGCGAGAGCACCTTCATCCAGAACGGCATCAACGTCATCAACCCGATCGACGTGTCCAAGCTGCGCGTCGCCGGCGCCGAGCTGAAGGAAGCCTTCCTGCCGATCGACATGCTCTGGGGCTCCTTCAGCCTGACCGACAACCTGTCGCGCTCGAAGCGCTGTACATGCTCGAGTTCGAGGAAATCGAAGTGGACGCCGTCGGGCACCTACTTCAGCTCCAACGACTTCGGCTACCCCGGGTGGCACCTACGTGATGCTGGGCTTCGGCACCACGCCGCAGCCGGTCTGCAACCCGTCGCTGCTTCTCGGCGACCTGCTACGTCCGGCCCGGCCGGCTTCGCTCAACAGCGACCGCTTCGCCGACCTGTCGGCCGATGCTACGGCGCGCGCCACCGCCGCGCAGCATCGTCAAGGTCGGCTGCGGCAACGCCGTACCGCGCTTCGCCGAACAGCAACGCCCGCGACGACGGCCAGTACGGCGTCGCCGCTGCGCTACTTCGCCGACGGCGCTGGACGACACCGAGTTCGGCTTCTACTTCCTGAACTACCACAGCCGCCTGCCGCTGCTCTCGGGCTACGCCGTCGATCACCCCGGCCCAGCTCGGCGCCGACCAGTCCGGCCGGCTTCTTCGTCGAGTATCCGGAAGACATCCAGATGTACGGCATGAGCTGGAACACCAACGTCCCGGGCGGCATCGCCTGGCAGGGTGAAATCAGCTACCGCCCGAACATGCCGCTGCAGATCGACGACGTCGAACTGCTGTTCGCGGCGCTTCAGCCCGCTCAACGCCGCTGATCGGCCTGCCATCGCCGCTGCAAGTTCCGCAGCCAGCTCGGCCAGTACTGCGGCGGCTCGCTGGCCGAGTGACGTCGACGCGGCTGGCGACCGCGCCACGAGGTCAGCCAGATGCAGATGACCTTCACCAAGGCCTTCGCCGAGCGTGCTCGGCGCCGAGCAGCTCGCGCATGGTCGGCGAAATCGGCGCCACCGAGGTCTGGGACCTGCCCGAGCCAGGACGAGCTGCGCTACGAGGGTGAAGGCACCGACACCGGTGGCGTGCCTGCGACGTGCGCCACGTCACCGGCCCCGGGCTGCATGCGCAATCCGCTCAGCCTGACCAGCGGCTTCCCGACCCCGTTCTCGCTGGGGCTATCGCCTCGCCGCGCGCGCCGACTACAACAGCGCCTTCGGTACGCCGCTCACCCTGTCGCCGCGCGTCGCCTTCAACCACGACGTCAACGGCATCACCCCCGGCCCGGGCGGCAACTTCCTCGAAGGCCGCAAGTCCGGTACCGTGGGCGTCGAGGCGAACTACCTCAACAAGCTGGTGTTCGACCTGAGCTACACCGCATTCTTCGGTGGTGGCCGCTTCAACCAGATCCCGACCGCGATTTCGTTTCCTTCACCGTCAAGTATTCGTTCTAAGCAACCTGGGAGGGATGAGCATGAAACTGATCAAGAAGACCGCGCTGGCGACATTCGTCGGCGCCGCAATCCTCAGCGCCGGGTTGGCACAGGCGACGCCGTCGGCGCGACAAGGCGGCGCAGTTGGGCAAGTCGCTGACGCCGATCGGTGCCGAAAAGGCCGGCAACGCCGCCGGCACCATTCCGGCATGGACCGGCGGCATCACCCGTCCGCCGGCCGGCTACAGGGTCGGCGACATTCCACCCCGATCCGTTCGCGGCCGACAAGCCGCTGTTCCAGATCACGCCGGCCAACTACAAGCAGTACGCGGCCAAGCTGACGCCGGCCAGAAGGCGATGTTCGCCAAGTACCCGACCTTCCGCATGGACGTGTACCCGACCCGCCGCAGCGCCTCGTTCCCGCAGCGCACCTATGAGTTCACCAAGCGCAATGCCACCAGCTGCAAGCTGGTCGCCAACGGCGAAGGCATCCAGGGCTGCGCCGAGGGCTTCCCGTTCCCGATCCCGCAGAACGCCTACGAGGTGATCTGGAACCACAAGCTCAAGTACAAGGGCCTGTCGGTGCGCAGCTACTCGAACCAGGCCGCGCCCACCGCCGGCGGCGCGTTCACGCTGATGCGCGCTGCGCGAGGAAATCCTCGGCCTGTACTACAAGCCGGGCAACACCACCGAGAACATCAACAACATCCTGCTGTACTTCAAGCAGGAAGTGATGGCGCCGGCGCGCCTGGCCGGCGAGGTGCTGCTGGTGCATGAAACCCTGAACGCCAAGGCGCAGCCGCGCCAGGCCTGGGTCTACAACCCCGGCCAGCGCCGCGTGCGTCGCGCGCCGAACGTCGCCTACGACAACCCGGGCACCGCCTCCGACGGCCTGCGCACCAACGACATGACCGACATGTTCAACGGCGCGCATGGACCGCTTCGACTGGACCCTGGTCGGCAAGAAGGAAATGTACGTCCCGTACAACTCGCTACAAGGCGCACAGCGACAAGGCCAAGGTCAACGACCTGATCCGCCCGGGCCACCTCAACCCCGACTACATGCGCTACGAGCTGCATCGCGTGTGGGTGGTCGAGGCCAAGCTGAAGGCCGGCCAGCGCCACATCAACAGCCGTCGCACCTTCTACCTCGACGAAGACAGCTGGCAGATCGTGGTGCATCGACCACTACGACGGCCAGGGCGACGCTGTGGCGCTATTCCGAGGCGCCGTCGATCAACTACTACGAAGTGCCGACGCTTCTGGACCACGCTGGAAACCCACCACGACCTGAAGTCCGGCCGCTACATCGCCGGCCTGCTCGACAACGAGGACAAGCCGCGCGACTTCAGCTTCCAGAGCACGCCGGCGACTACTCGCCGCAGAACCTGCGCGACCGCGGCATCCGCTGAGCAAAGCGACGACCGGCCGCGCCTCCACGGAGGCGCGGCTGCTTTTCACGACGCGACGGACGGCGCCGTGGGCGCCAGACGGGAGTGGCAATGAAGTCCAGGTCTGCTGTCAGCGGCATGCGCGCGCTGCAACGTGTCGCCCCCGCGGTATTGCTGCTCGGACTCGCGCTGCCGCTGGCCGCCCGAACTCCCGCACCCGCCGCCGCCCCGGCACCCGCCGCCGCTGCACCGGCGCTCGACATCCGCCCCGGCACCCGCACCCGTTTCGAAACTCGATTCTGCAGCCGCCGACGATCCCTCGCAGCTGCCCGCCGAAATCATGCCGCGCGCCAGCAAGTCGCTGCTGCTCGACATCGTGCGCACCGCCAGCGGCTACTGTCGCGGTTGGCGAACGCGGCCACGTGCTGCGCTCAGACGACGGCAAGGCCTGGACGCAGCTGACGGTGCCGACGCGCTCTGACGCTCACCGCGGTCGCCAGCGCCGACGGCCAGCTGTGGGTCGGCGGCCATGATGGCGTCATCCTGCATTCCGTCGACGGCGGCCAGACCTGGCAGTGCGCAGCGGCGCGATCCCTTCGCGCCTGGCCGAAGGCGAGGATGCCGCCGACCACGAACCGCGCCAGGGCGCGCCGATGCTGGACATGCTGTTCCGCGACGCCAGCAACGGCATCGCCATCGGCGCGCTACAGCCTGATGCTGGTGACCAGCGATGGCGGCGCGCAGCTGGACGGCGAAGCAGGCGCGTCGCCGCCGGCGAGCGCCGCGCCGACCGCGACGACGGCGCCGACGACGCGATGGCACGCGACGACGACTGGACCTTCAGCGCCGAGGACCTCGAGCTCGACGACGAGACCGATCCGCACCTCAACGCCATCACCCGCGACCGGCGACGGCGCGCTGGTCATCGTCGGCGAGCGCGGCGCGCTGCTGCGTTCGAGCGACAACGGTGCCAGCTGGCAGCGGCTGCGCTTGCCCTACGAGGGCTCGATGTTCGGCGTGCTTGCGCCGGCCGGCTGACCACCTGCTCGCCTTCGGCCTGCGCGGCAACGTCTACGAGTCGCGCGACCTCGGCGACAGCTGGCGCAAGCTCGAGACCGGCACCGACCAGCCTGATGGGCGGCGCGCTGCTCGAGGGCGGCGGCGTGGTGCTGGTCGGCGCCAACGGCGTCGTGCTCACGCGTGCCGGCGCCGATGCGCCCTTCGTCGCCAGCACTTTCCGCAACCGCGATCGGCGAGAGCCCCGCTGCTGTCCGGCGTCGCTGCCGGCCGGCAACGGCGCCTTCATCGTGATCGGCGACAAGGGCGTCGATTTCCACCAAGCCCAGTAAGTGCACGGAGACAATAGCCTGACCAACGCCTAGCGACGGAGCCTCGATGAGCCTGCAAAGCATCAGCCGAAAAGATCGTCTTCGGCGCGCGCCGCTGGTGCTGGTCGTGTTCGCGCTAGTCACCGTGGTGATGCTCTTCTTCGCCAGCCAGTTGCAGGTCGATGCCGGCTTCAAGAAGCAGATTCCGCTGCAGCACGAGTACATGAAGACCTTCCTCGACTACGAGGAGGAGTTCGGCGGCGCCAATCGCGTGCTGGTGGCGGTGATCGCCAAGGACGGCAACATGTTCGACCAGACGAGTTCATGACAGACCCTGGAGAACGTCACCAGCGACGTGATCAACCTCGACGACACCGACGACGCGCGCGTGCGCTCGCTGTTCACGCCGAACGTGCGCTTCGTCGAAGTGGTCGAGGACGGCTTCGCCGGCGGCAACGTCATCCCGCAGACGTTCACCCCGAACCTCGAGGGCTTCGAGCCGCACGCCCGAGGACTTCGAGACCATCCGCGGCAACATCGTCAAGGCCAACATCGTCGGCCGGCTGGTGGCCAAGGACTGGTCCGGCGCGATGGTCTGGGCCGACCTGATCCCCGAGAGCGACGCCGGCGACACCAAGGTCGACTACCAGAAGATCGCGCGACCAGTTCGAGGCGATCCGCAGCAAGTACGAGAAGGACGACATCACGCCGTCGCACATCATCGGCTTCGCCAAGATGGTCGGCGACATCGCCGACGGCGCGCGCTCGGTGATCAAGTTCTTCGCTCATCACCATCGCCTTCACCTGGCTGCTGCTGTTCCTGTACTCGACCTCCGGTCAAGCTGGCCTCGCTGACCGTGCTGCGCGGCGCTGATCTCGGTGGTCTGGATGCTGGGCGCGCTGCGCCTGATGGGCTTCGGCATCGACCCGATGAACATGCTGACGCCGTTCCTGATCTTCGCCATCGCCGTCAGCCACGGCGAGCAGATGATCAACCGCTTCCGCGGCGAGATCTTCTTCGGTGGCCTGGAAGAGGGCACGGTCGAGGAGTTGCGCCAGCGCGCAAGTACGCGCGTGCCGCCGCTGGAGGCCGCGCGCCTGTCCTTCCGCATGCTGCTGGTGCCGGGCGCCGTGGCGCTGCTGGCCGGCTGCATCGGCTTCGGCGCGATCATGGTTCATCCCGATCCGACATGGTGCGCGAACTGGCGATCACCGCCACCGTCGGCGTTGGCGCTGACCATCCTCACCGACCTGATCCTGCTGCCGGTGCTGCTGAGCTACACCGCGGCTGCGCAACATCGACAAGAAGCGCGAGTACCGCCTGCGCCAGCTGACCCAGTTCGACAAGGTCTGGGCGATGCTGGCCGAGCTCAGCCGCCCGGTCCCGGCCGCGATCGTGATCGTGCATCGGCGTGGTGATCTGGTTCTTCGCCTGGCAGCAAGGCAACAAGGTGATGATCGGCGATGCCCAGGACGGCGTGGCCGAGTTGCGCGCCGACGCGCGCTACAACCAGGACGCGGTGCTGATCAGCCAGAAGTTCGCGCTGGGCGTCGACATCCTCAACGTCATCGCCGAGGCCGGCCCTTCGGCCTGCACCACCAGCTACGAGGCGATGGAGACTGATCGACCGCTTCGCCTGGCACATGAGCAATGTCGAGGGCGTGCGAGCAGGTGATCACGCTGCCGATGGCGGCGAAGCTGGTCAACGCCGGCTGGAACGACGGCTCGGTGCGCTGGCGCGTGCTGCCGCGCGACCCGGACACGCTGCGCCAGGCCACGCAGAGCTTCGAGACCGACTCCGGGCCTGCTCAACGCCGACTGCAGCGCGATCCCGGTCACGATCTTCACCGCCGACCACCAGAGCCACCACCATCGACCGGGTGGTCGCCGGCGGTGAAGAAGTTCCGCGACGAGAACGACGCCTACGACCCCGGCTTCGCCGCAAGCGCGATGCGGCGGCGCTGGCAGCGCAGGCCAAGGGCGACGGACTACAGCACCGACCAGGTCAACTTGCGCCTGGCCACCGGCAACGTCGGCGTGGCCGCGGCGATCAACGACACCGTGCGCGAGAAGCGAGCACATGATCCTGTACCTGCTGTACGCGGCGGTGTTCGCTGATGTGCTGGATCAGCTTCCGCAGCATCCGCTGGCGGCGCTGTGCGTGCTGCTGCCGCTGGTGCTGGTGACCGAGCTCGGCCACTCGCTGATGGTCGCAGCTTGGCATCGGCATGAAGGTCAACACGCTGTGCGTGGTGGCGCTGGGCGTGGGCATCGGCGTGGACTACGGCATCTACATCTTCGCGCGCATGCGCGAGTCGATGCTGCAGGGCAAGCACGCTGAGCCGAAAGCTACTTCGTCGCGCTCAAGACCACCGGCATCGCGATCTTCTACACCGCGCTGACGCTGGCCGTGGGCGTGGCGATGTGGATCTTCTCGGACCTGAAGTTCCAGGCCGACATGGGCATCATGCTGACCTTCATGTTCGTCGTGAACATGATCGCCGCGATCATCTTCCTGCCGGCGCTGTGCCGCTGGCTGCTGCGGCCGGGCGAGAAGGACAACTTCGACGTCAACCGCTGGCACGCGCAGCCCGACCCCGGCAAGGCCGGCGGCGGCGTCCCCGCCGCCGATTGACTCATTCGAACCGGCGCGTCGCGCGGCCGCTGTTTTCGCTCCGTAGCACCGCGCCGGAGATGGCGCGTCCGGCCGCCGGGGGAGGGGGAGGAGGCGGCCCCTCGGTCGGGGGCGTCCTGCCCCCGACTCGGGTCCGCTCCTGCTCCTGCCCGCTCCGCCTCCTCCCCCGCATCCCCGGCGGCCGCGCGGCGCGCCAGTTCTGACGAACCGCTACGAAGCGAGCAAGAGCAGTCGCGGTCGAGGGCCGCTCCTACAGTTCGGCGGGTGGGGTGGGGCGGGAGACTTGGCGAGGTTGCGCAGCGCGATGGCGAGCACGCCGCCGAGCACCATCGCGCCGCCGAGCCACAAGCGCGGTCCGACCTGGTCGCCGAGGAAGGCGATGCCGAGCAATGTCGCCAGCAGCGGCGCCACCAGCAGGTAGGGCGTGACCTTCGCGACCGGATGCCGCTGCACGAGCAGGTAGTAGATGCCGTGGCCGATGCACCGAGGCGACCAGCGCGGCGTACACCACGCCCGCCCAGGCCACCCAACTCGCCGACGCGATCGCCTGCAGCGCGATACGGTTCGAGCCACCAGCTCGCGACCAGCAGCGGGCCGACGCCGATCACGCGCCGTCCAGCCTTGCTGCTGAAAACAGGTCGAGGCCACGCAGGTCGCGCATCAGCACCGTGCCGACGGCGAGGAAGAAGGCCGAGACCAGCATCAGCAGCAGCGACGGTCGGCGATTGCAGCACGATCGGGTCGAAGCCGAGCACCAGCACGCCAGCGAAACTGAGCCCGATCGCGGCGCCGGTGCGCCAGTGCGAAGCGTTCGCCCAGCAGCCACCAGGCCAGCAGCGCCGCCATCGGCACGTAGCTCTGCATCACGATCGCGGGCGAGGCACAGGTATCCGGCAGGCTTCAGCGACCAGAAGCTCAGGCCGAAATGCAGCACACCATTGCACAGCGCCACCGCCGCCAGCCGCGGCCATTGGCCGGGTGACGGGCGCTGAGGAGCGGCGCCAGCAGCAGGCACAGCAGGCACAGGCGCAGCGCGGTGAACAGCAGCGGCGGGAATTCCAGCAGCGCCAGCTTGGAGGTGAGGAAGTTGCCCGCCCACGCCAGGCAGACCAGCGAAACGAGCGCGAGATCGCGCCCGCCCAGGCCGGCGCGCGTGCCGGTGCCGCTAATAGCCCAGGCCGAGCCGCTGGTAGAGCTTGCGCAGCGTCCACATCGGACCGACCAGCAGGAACACCACGTCGGTGAAGAAGCTGGGGCGATGCCCTTCGTACACGTGGCCGATGAACTGCCCGATCCAGGCCACCACGAACACGCCGATTGCGCTCCACAGCAGCGTCGCCATGCCGAAAGTGGAGGCGATCCACCAGTTGATCCAGGCGAACAGCACGAAGGCGATGGCGATGCCGACCCACAGCTTGCGCGACATGCGCCAGTACCAGGCCAGCGCCGCCACCATCGCGAAGGCGGCGATCGCGCCCGGGCGCAGGTAGGACCCCGGCACCGGGATCGTCCACAGCATCGCGCTGACCGACCAGACGATCAGCGGCACGCACAGCAGGTGGATCCACTGGTTGGTGGCGTTGCGGTGGTCCGCGGAGTACTGGTCCAGGTAGGTGTCGACGGGTCGCATGGCGTTCCTTCTCGCAGGCTGCAGTCTACGGCGGCTTCAGTCTACGGAAATGCCGGCCAGCCGCTGCAGCGCCTCGGCGTACTTGGCGCGCGTGCGGGCGATGACCTCGGGCGGCACGGTCGGGCCCGGCGCGGTCTTGTCCCAGTCCAGCGTCTCCAGGTAGTCGCGCACGAACTGCTTGTCGTAGCTCGGCGGGCTGATGCCCGACCGCGTACGGAATCGGCCGGCCAGAAGCGCGAGGAATCCGGCGTCAGCATCTCGTCCATCACGTGCAGCACGCCGTGTTCGTCCAGGCCGAACTCGAACTTGGTGTCGGCGATGATGATGCCGCGCTCGCGCGGCGAAGTCGGCGGCGAAGCGGTAGATCGCCAGGGTCGCGTCGCGCACCGCGCGGCCAGGTCGGCGCCGATGCGCGACTCCACGTCCGCGAAGCTGACGTTCTCGTCGTGGTCGCCGACCGCGGCCTTGGTCGAAGGCGTGAAGATCGGTTCGCGGCAGCTTCTCGCGCCTGGCGCAGGCCGGCCGGCAGGCGGATGCCGCACAGCTCGCCGGTGCGCTGGTAGTCCTTCCAGCCGCTGCCGATCAGGTAGCCGCGCGCGATCGCCTCGACCGGCACCGGCCTGAGCTTCTTCACCACCACGCTGCGCTTCTCGTACAGGGTGGCGTCGACGCCGGCAGGCAGCGCGGCGGCCACCGGTTCGTGCGTGAGGTGGTTCGGCACCAGGTGCGCGGTCTTGTCGAACCAGAAGTTGGAAATCTGGCAGAGCATCTCGCCCTTGCCGGGAATCGGGTCCGGCAGCACCACGTCGAAGGCGGACAGGCGATCGCTGGCCACCATCAGCAGGCGCTCGCCGGGCAGGCCGTACACGTCGCGCACCTTGCCGCGGTGCAGCAGCGGCAGGCCGGGCAGGTCGGAGGTGTGCAGGGTGGTGGCCACGAAAAATCCCCGGGTTGGCAAGCGCGCATTGTACCGGCGGCACGCACGGGGCGGCTGCTAGAATGCGGCGCATGCACGGATTTTTCCCGCTCGCGGCGCTGCTGGCCGCCATCGCGCTTGCCTCCGCGGCGAGCGCCGCGCCGGCGCCCGCGCGCCCGGCCAAGCTCGGCCTGTGCGCCGCCTGCCACGGCGAGGACGGCCGCGGCCGCACGCCCGGCACGCCGCACCTCGCCGGCCAGGACGAAGCCTACCTGCGCCTCGCGCTCGACGCCTACCGCAGCGGCGCCCGACGCGCCGCGACCATGAACGCGGTCGCCGGCACCCTGCAGCCGCGCGACATCGCCGCGCTCGCACGCTGGTACGCAACCCGCCGGGCGGTGGCGAAATGAAATGGCAGGGCAAGCTCATCGGCGCCGCGCTCGGCCTGCTGCTGAGCAAGCGCATCGCCGGCCTGGTGATCGGCCTGATCCTCGGCCACCTGTGGGACATGGGCGTGTTCACCGGCAGCTGCGACGCCCGGAGCGTCCGCCGCCGCCGGTCGCGCCCGCCGATGACGACCCCTACGCCGCGCTCGGCATCGCCTCCAGCGCCAGCGACGATGAACTCGAGCAGGCCTACCGCCGGCTGATGTCCGAGTACCATCCCGATCGCGTGCGCCAACGCCGCCGCGGAGATCCGCGAGCATCGCCGACCGGCGCACGCGCGAGATCAACCAGGCCTACGACCACATCAAGCGCCAGCGCGGACTCTGACCCACCCCGGACGCACTGCCCATGTCGAACCTGATCATCGCCCCGTCCATCCTGTCCGCGAATTTCGCCCGGCTCGGCGAAGAAGTGGATGCCGTGCTCGCCGCCGGCGCCGACTGGGTGCACTTCGACGTGATGGACAACCATTACGTGCCGAACCTGACCATCGGCCCGCTGGTCTGCGAGGCGCTGCGCAAGCACGGCGTCAGCGCGCCGATCGACGTGCACCTGATGGTCAAGCCGGTGGACCGCATCATCCCCGACTTCGCCAAGGCCGGCGCCACGCCTAATCTCCTTCCACCCGGAGGCCAGCGAGCATGTGGACCGCACGATCCAGCTGATCCAGCGCCAGCGGCTGCAAGGCCGGGCTGGTGTTCAACCCGGCGACGCCGCTGTCCTGGCTCGAGCACACCCTGGACAGCATCGACCTGGTGCTGATCATGTCGGTCAATCCTGGCTTCGGCGGCCAGAGCTTCATCCCCGGCGCGCTCGACAAGCTGCGCGCGCGTGCGCGCGCGCATCGACGCCAGCGGCCGCGACATCCGCCTGGAGGTCGACGGCGGCGTGAAGGCCGACAACATCGCCGAGATCGCCCGCGCCGGCGCCGACACCTTCGTGGCCGGCTCGGCGATCTTCAACGCCCCCGACTACGCCCAGGTAATCGCGCAGATGCGCGCCAATGTAGGAGCGGCTTTCAGCCGCGACTAGAGGATGCTCAGCGCCGAAGAATTCCGCCGCCTCGCCGCCGAAGGCCACACCCGCATCCCGATGGTGCGCGAGGTGCTCTCCGACCTCGATACGCCGCTGTCGGTATACCTGAAACTCGCCGACGGCCCGCACACCTACCTGTTCGAATCGGTCGAGGGCGGCGAGACCTGGGGCCGCTACTCGATCATCGGCCTGCCGGCGCGGCTCACCTACACCTTCCGCGGCAACGCGCTGGAGACGCGCGCGCACGGCGAGCTGGTCGAGTCGCGCACGCTGGCCGACCCGCTGGCGGAAGTGGACCGGCTGCGCGAAGCGCACAAGGTGCCGCGCGTGCCCGGCCTGCCGGCCTTCACCGGCGGCCTGGTCGGCTACTTCGGCTTCGAGTCGATCGGCTACGTCGAGCCGCGCCTGGCCGGTGGCGACAAGCCCGACCAGCTGGGCACCCCCGACGCCTTCTGATGCTGTCGCGAAGAACTGGCGGTGTTCGACAACCTCAAGGGCCGCCTGTACCTGATCGTGCACGCCGATCCGTCGCAGCCGCAGGCGCATGCGCGCGCGCTGCGCCGCCTCGACGAACTGGTGTACCGCCTGCGCCACTCCGGCCGCAGCTATCCCGACGTGCTCGATCCGTCGCTGCTTGCAGGAAGCCGATTTCGTTTCCGGCTTCACCAGGGAAGGCTTCGTCGCCGCCGTGGAGACGGTCGAAGGAATACATCCGCGCCGGCGACGTCTTCCAGGTCGTGCTCAGCCAGCGCATGAGCGTGCCGTTCCGCGCGCGGCCGGTGGACGTGTACCGCGCGTTGCGTGCGCTCAATCCCTCGCCCTACATGTACTTCCTCGACCTCGGCGGCACCCAGGTGGTCGGCAGCTCGCCGGAGATCCTGGTGCGCCTGCAGGACGGCAACGTCACCGTGCGCCCGATCGCCGGCACCCGGCCGCGCGGCGCCACGCCGCGAGGAAGACCTCGCGCTCGAGGCCGAGCTGCTCGCCGACCCGAAGGAGCGCGCCGAGCACCTGATGCTGATCGACCTGGGCCGCAACGACGTCGGCCGCGTCGCCGAGGCCGGCAGCGTCGTGGTGCCCGAGCGCTTCCTGGTCGAGCGCTATTCGCACGTGATGCACATCGTCTCGGAGGTGCAGGGCAGGCTTGCGCGAAGGCGCTCAGCTTCGCCGACGTGCTGAAGGCGACCTTCCCGGCCGGCACCGTCAGCGGCGCGCCGAAGATCCGCGCGCTGGAGATGATCCGCGAGCTGGAGCCGGTCAAGCGCAACATCTACTCCGGCGCGGTCGGCTACGTCGGCTGGTGGGGCGACGTGGACACCGCCATCGCCATCCGCACCGCGGTGATCCAGGACGGCCGCCTGCACGTGCAGGCCGGCGCCGGCATCGTCTACGACTCCGACCCGCAGAAAGAGTGGGACGAGACCATGAACAAGGGCCGCGCGCTGTTCCGCGCGGTCGCCCAGGCCGCCAGCGGCCTTTGACGATTTTCCAGGAGTAATCATGCGCACTCTCACTTTGTTCGCGGCGTCGATGTTGCTCGCGACTTCCGTCAATGCGCAGAGCATGGCGGGGAAGCCTTTCCTGTCCGTGCAGGGGCACGCCGAGACACGGATCAAACCGGACATCTTCCCGCTGGAAGTGACGATCGCCGAAACCAGCATGGATCCGGCCAAGTCGCAGGCGCTGGTGGAAGATCTCGCCAGGAAGGCTCTCGCAGCGGCTGCGAAACAACGGGTCGAGGACAGGGATATCGAGATCGGAAACCTGAGTATCAGCCCGGAAACCGAATACGACGATGATACGGATACCACGAAGTTTCTCGGCAATACCTATGAGCGGAAAATCACGGTTCGATTTCGCTCGCTGGATTCGCTGAGGGCTTTCCTCGGCGATCTGCCTGCGAGCAAGCATGTCAAGTTCGCAACCGAGACCTTCGAATACTCGAAGCAAGCGGAGTTGAAGCGACAACTGCGCCGGGAGGCGATCGAAGACGCCAGGCGCGGCGCCGAGGATATGGCTGCGGCGGTTGGCAAGCGGCTCGTGGAGCTGCAGAACGTTTCCGATCGGGCGCAGTCCACCGTGTACTCAGCGTCAGGCTTCAACGCGGGCTCGCTGGACACGGTCCGGGTCGTGGGCGGCTACATCAGGAGCGCCGACATCGTATTGCGGGAAGGTGAGATCAAGGTCAGCGCCGAGGCCTACCTCATCTACGTCATCGGCGACTGACTCAGCCCGCGCGGCTCAGGCCGCGCGGTAGTTGTCCTGCATCGGGTAGGTGCGCGCGTATAGCGCGAACACCGCCGCCGCCGCGAAGGCGAACAGCGCGAAGAAGAACATCAGGAAGGCGTTCTCGCTCAGGCCGGTGGTGGCGATCTGCGCGGTCACGGTGTCGTTGCGCACCGCCGCGTTGGTCAGCAGTACCCACAGCGAGCCGAAGGTGCTGGCCAGGTACCAGAAGGCCATGATCACGCCCTTCATCGCGCCGCTGGCCTGGCTGTAGGCGAACTCCAGCGCGGTCGCCGAGACCAGCACTTCGCCCATGGTCAGCAGCAGGTAGGGCCAGAACTGCGTCGCCAGCGACACCGACTCGCCGCCGTCGATGCGCAGCTGCAGCAGCCCGGCGAGGATCCAGGCGATGCCCGCGAAGGCGATGCCGGCGCCCATCCGCTGCAGCGCCGTGACCTCGAAGCCCATCCTGCGCAGCGCCGGGTAGAGCAGGAAGTTGTTGAAGGGAATCAGCGCCATCACCATCAGCGGGTTCAGCGCCTGCATCTGCCCGGCGTCCTTCACCAGCCGGCTCGGCCACCACCATTGGTCGTGCGGCACGACCATCGTCTTTCCCTGTAGAACCCAGGTCGAGGCTTTTTGGTCGAACAGCGACCAGAACGGCGTGGTCAGCGCGAACACGATGATGATGCGCAGCACCGCGCGCACGCCGTCCACCGCCGCGTCGGGATGCGCGCCGCGCGCGCGCTCCAGCTGCATCGAGGTGCCGATGCCGCCGAAGGCGATCAGCGAGCCCAACGCCAGGCAGGCGGTGATCACGAAGCCGAAGTCCTTCGGCCAGAAGCCGGGCTTGATCGCCCAGCAAAGCAGCATCGCCACCGCCAGCGCGACGCCGAAGGCGGCGACCACGAAGCCCGGGCGGCCCTGGCCCGGCGCCTGCGTGGTCAGCGCGGTGCGCGCGACGTTGTAGAAGGAATGCGGGTCCTCGCCGCGGGTCGGCGGCACGCGCACGTACTGCTTGCGCCCGAGCCAGAACAGGATCGTGGCCACGCCCATCAGGATGCCGGGGATGCCGAAGGCCACCGCCGGCCCGTAGCTGCGCAGGAACAGCGGCATCAGCAGCGAGGCGAAGAAGGAGCCGAAGTTGATCGTCCAGTAGAAGAAGTCGAAGACGATCTTGGCCAGGTGCTTGTTGTCGCGGGTCGAACTGGTCGCCGACGAAGCTGACCACCAGCGGCTTGATGCCGCCCGACCCCAGCGCGATCAGGAACAGGCCGGTGTAGAAGCCGTTCTTGTTGTCGTCGAACAGCGCCAGGCAGGCATGGCCGGCGCAGTACACCAGCGAGAACCAGAACACGGTGTTGTACTTGCCGAAGAAGCGGTCCGACAGCCAGCCGCCGAGCAGCGGGAAGAAGTACACGCCGATGACGAAGCTGTGGAAGACGTCCTTGGCCATGCCTTCCTTGTCGGCTTCCGGCACGTAGGCCAGGATCACGCTGCTGACGAGGAACTGCACCAGGATGTTGCGCATCCCGTAGAAGCTGAAGCGTTCGCACGCCTCGTTGCCCATGATGTAGGGGATCTGCCGGGGCAGGCGGGCGGCATTGGCGCCGGGGGCCAGGGTCGATTCGGTAGTCATGCGGGCAATCCTAACCGCTCCTGCGGCTACAATTGTGTTCAGGAAACGGGGTCCGCGCGCCATGCTGCTGATGATCGACAACTACGACAGCTTCACCTACAACCTCGTGCAGTATTTCGGCGAGCTGGGGCAGCAGGTCGAGGTGGTGCGCAACGATGCCCTCGACGTGGCGGGCATCGCCGCGCTCAAGCCCGAGCGCATCGTCATCTCGCCCGGGCCGTGCACGCCGGACGAGGCCGGCGTCTCGCTGGCGGTGCTGGCGCAGCTGTCGGGCAGCGTGCCGATCCTCGGCGTGTGCCTCGGCCACCAGAGCCTCGGCCAGGCCTTCGGCGGCGAGGTCGTGCGCGCGGAGACGATCATGCACGGCAAGACCTCGCCGGTGCACCACGACGGCAAGGGCGTGTTCGCCGGCCTGCCTTCCCCGTTCGAGGCCACCCGCTACCACTCGCTGGTGGTGGAGCGCGAGTCGCTGCCCGACTGCCTCGAGGTCACGGCCTGGACCCGGACGAGCAGGGCGGCTTCGACGAGATCATGGGCCTGCGCCACCGCAGCCTGCCGGTCGAAGGCGTGCAGTTCCACCCCGAGTCCATCCTCACCGAGCACGGCCACGACCTGCTGCGCAACTTCCTTGCCACCGGCGCCCGCGCCGGCGACGCCAAGGCGGCCTGAGGTGGCCTTCAGCGCCCAGGACGCGCTCGCGCGCGTCATCGTCCACCGCGAGATCTTCTTCGACGAAATGGTCGAGCTGATGCGCCAGGTCATGCGCGGCGAAGTCTCGCCGGTGCTGATCGCGGCGCTCCTGGTCGGCCTGCGCGTGAAGAAGGAGACCGTCGGCGAGATCGCCGGCGCCGCCACGGTCATGCGCGAGTTCGCCTCGAAGGTGGAGGTGGCCGACCGCACCCACCTGGTGGACATCGTCGGCACCGGCGGCGACGGCGCGCACACCTTCAACATTTCCACCGCCTGCATGTTCGTGTGCGCGGCGGCCGGGGCGCGCGTGGCCAAGCACGGCAACCGCAGCGTGTCCTCGAAATCCGGCAGCGCCGACGTGCTCGAGGCGCTGGGCGCGCTGATCGAGCTGCCGCCGGCGCAGGTGGCGCGCTGCATCGCCGAGACCGGCATCGGTTTCATGTTCGCGCCGCATGCATCATCCGGCGATGAAGCAAT
Organism: uncultured Gammaproteobacteria bacterium; assembly: GCA_963707625.1. Taxonomy (GTDB): domain Bacteria; phylum Pseudomonadota; class Gammaproteobacteria; order Xanthomonadales; family Xanthomonadaceae; genus Arenimonas. Next base: position 42,667 of record CAVPQV010000001.1, on the reverse strand, counting down.
GTCGCGCCGGTGCGCAAGGAACTGGGCGTGCGCACCATGTTCAACATCCTCGGCCCGCTGACCAACCCGGCCGGGGCGCCGAACATCCTGATGGGCGTGTTCCACCCCGACCTGGTCGGCATCCAGGTGCGCGTGCTGCAGCGGCTGGGCGCGAAGCGCGCGCTGGTCGTGTACGGGCGCGACGGCCTCGACGAGATCTCGCCTCGGCGAGGCCACCATGGTCGGCGAGCTGCGCGATGGGGAGATCGAAGAGTACGAAGTGCGCCCCGGCGACTTCGGCCTGGACAGCGCCGACCTCGCCGCGCCTGCGCGTGGACGGGCCGGCAGCCTCCAAGCACATGCTGCTCGGCGTGCTCGACGGCCACCCGGGGCCGGCCCGCGACATCGTGCGCTGAATGCCGGCGCGGCGCTGTACGCGGCCGGCGTCGCCGCCAGCATCGGCGAGGGCATCGACCGCGCGCGCGCGGCGATGGCCGGCGGCGGCGCGCGCGCCAAGCTCACCGACTGGGTGGACGCGACGCAGCGCTTCGGCGCCGCCATGCAGGCAGAGGCGCACTGATGGCCGATGCCGCCTTCGCCGTCACGCCCGAGCCGCCCTATTACGCGGTGATCTTCGCCTCCCGCCGCCGCGGCGGCGACCACGGTTACGGCGCTACCGCCGAGCGCATGGCCGAGCTCGCGGCGCAGCAGCCCGGCTACCTCGGCATGGAGAGCAGCCGCGACGCCGACGGCTTCGGCATCACGGTCAGCTACTGGCGCAGCGAGGACGACATCCGCGCCTGGCGCCGCAACGCCGAGCACGCGCTGGCGCGCGAGCAGGGGCGCACGACCTGGTACGAGCACTACGAACTGCGGGTGGCGAAAGTGGAGCGCGCCTACGGCGGCCCGAAGGCGGCGGCCGGTGACTGACATCCTGCGCCGCATCCTGGCGCGCAAGGCCGAAGAAGTCGCCGCGCGTTCCGCCGCGCTGCCCCTGGCGCGAGCTGTCCGCGCGCGTCGCCGCCGCGCCGCCGCCGCGCGGCTTCGCCGACGCACTGCATGCGCGCATCGCCGGGGCGCCCCGGCGGTGATCGCCGAAGTCAAGAAGGCGAGCCCCAGCAAGGGCGTGATCCGCCCCGATTTCCACCCGGCGGACATCGCGCGCAGCTACGAGCGCGGCGGCGCGGCCTGCCTGTCCGTGCTCACCGACGTGGACTTCTTCCAGGGCAGCGACGACGTACCTGCGGGCAGGCGCGCGCCGCCTGCGCGCTGCCGGTGCTGCGCAAGGATTTCGTCGTCGACGCCTACCAGGTGTACGAGTCGCGCGCTGCTCGGCGCCGACTGCGTGCTGCTGATCGTGGCCGCGCTCGGCGACGCCGCGCTGGCCGAGCTGTCGCCTGCTGGCGCTCGACCTGGGCATGGACGTGCTGGTGGAAGTGCACGACATGGACGAACTGGAGCGCGCATTGCAGGTGCCGGCGCCGCTGCTGGGCATCAACAACCGCAACCTGCGCACTTTCGAGGTCAGCATCGACACCACGCTGGAGCTGCGCGAGGCGGTCCCGCGCGATCGCCTGCTGGTCACCGAGAGCGGCATCGCCAGCCCTGCCGACGTGTCGCGACTGCGCGCGCACGGCGTCGACGCCTTCCTGGTCGGCGAGTCCTTCATGCGCGCGCCGGACCCCGGCACCGAACTGCGCCGCCTGTTCAGCCTGTAGGAGCGGCTTTCAGCCGCGACTGCCTTCAGAGTTGGGCAGTCGCGGCTGAAAGCCGCTCCTACGCGCCGCCCAGGCGCTTGACGAAGCGCAGCGCGCCGTCCTGGTAGTTGCAGGCGCGGTAGAAGGCATGCGCTTCCTCGCGGTGCGCCGCCGAGGTCAGCTCGATGCGCACCGCGCCGGCGTTACGCGCCAGCGCCTCCGCCTCGCGCAGCAGCAGCCTGCCCACGCCATGGCGCTGCGCCGCCGGCGCGACTGCGAGCGCGGTGATGCGGCAGGTGAGCGCGCCCAGCGGCAGGTAATAGGAGACATCCACGCAAACCATGCCGACCAGCGCGCCCTGCAGGTCGGCGACGATCAGCGACTGGTCATGGTCGGCGCGCAGGTCGATCACGCGCTGGCTGGCTTCCTCGGGCGGGCAGGGATAGCCCAGCGTGGCCAGCAGGTCGGACAGGCCGAAGCCGTCCTCCGGCATTGCCTGGCGGATGATGGGACCGGGTCCGCCAGATTCGGATTGGGTCGAGCTGCTCATCGCGCCGGCGCCTCGCTCAGCGGGTGCCGTATACCACGACGGTCTTGCCGCGCGCGTGCAGCTTGCCGTCGATCTGCAGCTGCTTGAGCACGCGGCCGGCCATTTCACGTGAACAGCCAACAATACGCGCCAGTTCCTGCCGTGACACGCGGATCTGCGTGCCCTGCGGGTGGCTGAGCGCATCCGGTTCCCGGGTGAGGTCATCGAGCGTGCGGATGATGCGGCCGGTGACGTCGAGGAAGGCCAGGCGCGCTGGCCTTGCGGCTGGTGTCGAGCAGGCGCTTGGACAGCTGCGCGCCGATCGCGTACAGGATGCTGCGGGCACTCGGCCGAAAGCGTGGTCAGGAACAGCTGGTGCGCGCGCTCGTAGCTGAGCTCGGCCAGCTCGCAGGGCGTGCGCGTGCGCAATAGCACCTGCGCGTACGTTGGCGCTGACGAACAGGCCCATCTCGCCGACGAACTCGCCGGCATTGACGTAGCCCAGCACCAGCTCGCGGCCGTCGCCCTCGACGCTGATGATGGAGAGCGAGCCGCTGACGACGTAGTACAGCGTGTTGGCGGTGTCGCCGGGCCGGAAGATGTCGCTGCGGGTCGGGTGCCGGCGCCGGTGGCACTGGTCGATGAAGTGCCCGAGCGAGGCTTCGTCCAGCGCCAGCGGGCTGGTCACCGGGCGCAGGTGGCTGACATTCGCTGAGCGCTGTCCGCTGCGGGGCCATCGGGATCGCCTTTCTGCTCACTGGATGCGTGACAGCTTAGGCCTGTGACACCCGTCACGGCAATGCGCCTGCACGCCCGGCTGAACCCGTTGGCACCCGGATCGAGGGAATCGGTTCCCCCGGGGGCCCCCTTGGCCGATAATGCACGCCCGCTCCGAACCGGATGTACCGACCGTGGTCAAGCCGCTGCCGCGCCTGAGGCTCCAGGGTTTCAACAACCTCACCAAGGCCCTGAGCTTCAACATCTACGACATCTGCTACGCCGTGTCGGAGGAGCAGCGCCAGCGTTACATCGAGTACATCGACGAGGAATACAACGCCGACCGCCTGACCCAGATCCTGACCGACGTGGCCGCACATCATCGGCGCCAACATCCTGAACGTCGCGCGCCAGGACTACGATCCGCAGGGCGCCTCGGTGACCATCCTGATCTCCGAGGAGCCGGTGATCGACAAGAAGGCCGGCCGGCAAGGAGCTGATCTCCGAGGCCGTGGTCGCGCACCTGGACAAGTCGCACATCACCGTGCACACCTATCCGGAAACCCATCCGCACAACGGCATCGCCACCTTCCGCGCCGACATCGACGTGGCCACCTGCGGCGTGATCTCGCCGCTGAAGGCCCTGAACTACCTGATCGAGAGCTTCGAGTCCGACATCGTGGTGATGGACTACCGCGTGCGCGGCTTCACCCGCGACGTGAAGGGCAAGAAGCACTACATCGACCACAAGATCAACTCGATCCAGGACTTACCTGTCGAAGCCGATCAAGCAGCAGTACGAGATGATCGACGTCAACGTGTACCAGGAAAACCTGTTCCACACGAAGATGCACCTGAAGGAATTCGACCTCGACACCTACCTGTTCGAGGAGAAGGCCAAGAACCTCGTCGTTCAAGGAGCGCCGCGCATCGAGATGCAGCTGCGGCGCGAGATCGAGGAGCTGTTCGGCGGCCGCAACCTGGTCGACTGACCCGGAAAAAATGCGGTAAAAAACTGGGGTCAGAGGAGATTTTCCTCAGCCACGCCGGCGTGGCCGTGGAAAATCTCCTCTGACCGATTTTGTTGCCCATTTTCTTAGGCGGTAGGCGACCGCCTTCATTACGCGCGAGGTCAGCGCCATGAGGCGCGGGATCGGCGGCGGCAGCACGCGCGCGCCGGCGGCCTCGGCATGGTCGGCGTGGCGCGCCTCGTCCGCCTTCATCGTGCGCAGGATGGCGCGGCTGCGCTCGTCGCCGGGCGGCAGGTGCCGCCAGGTGTTCGTCCAGGTGGGCCTCGACCTGGCGCTCGGTCTCGACCACGAAGCCCAGGTTCCAGCCGTCGCCGCGCAGGCCCGCGGCCAGGCCGATGGCGTAGCTGCCGGCGTACAACAGCGGGTTGAACAGGCTCGGGCGGCTGTCGAGCTCGCGCAGGCGGTCGGCGCACCAGGCCAGGTGGTCGGTTTCCTCCTGCGCGGCGTGCCAGCAGCTGGGCGCGCGTGGCTTCGTCGCGCGCCACTGCGGCCTGGCCCACGTACAGCGCCTGCGCGCAGACCTCGCCGGTGTGGTTGATGCGCATCAGGCCCGGCCGCGTGGCGGCGCTCGCGCTCGTCCAGCTGCGATGTCGCGGCTGCGGCGCGCCGGGGTTGGCGCGCGGCGCGACGGCGTCGCCCCGGCCGGTGCCCGGAGGCCGTGCTGGGCTTCGATCAGCACGCGATCGAGCGGGCTGAAGTGGCGCGTCGCGTCTCACGCGAGGTGCTCGGCCAGGAAGTCGAGGGGTGGCGCACGGGCAGTAGACGTGCCATTGGCCGAGGTGGAGGCGGCAGCCAAGGTTGGCCGACAGCAGTTGCAGGCCCGGAACGGGTGGCTGTCCCCGCAGGGCTTCAGTCGAACTCGCGACGCTGTCCAACGAAGCCAGCGCCTCACTACGAAGCGCCGCCGCCCGCTCCGGAAACGCGACCATGGTGCAGCCCGGCCGCGCCGCAGCAGCCGGTGTCGGGCAGCTCGATCACCTCCAGCCCGGGCACGCGCCCGAGCAGTCGTGCGCATGGCGGCGATGCTGCCAGGCACGCTGCGCTGCGTGCAGGGCAGGTGCAGCGCCACCCGCAGGCCGGCGGCCGGTCGGAAGCGCAGGCGCCTGGCGTGCGCGGCCAGGAACACCATCGCGTCCTCGACGGGCGCGACGCCGTGCAGCGATTGCGCCAGCGTCGACTGGCAGCCGCTCGCCAGGCAGAGCACGCGCGCGGCGCCCGCGAAAGCACTCGCGATTGGCCGCGGCCAGGCGCGCCGCCGTGGGGCTGTCGCCGGCGTGTGCCGCCGCGGCGCCACAGCAGCCCTGGCCGCGCGGGACCGTCAAGCGCCAGGCCGGCCGCGCCCGCCAGGCGCAGCAAGGCCGCCCGCGCCGGGGCCTCGTAGCTGGTCGGCGATGCAGCCGACGAACAAGCTGGCGTCCGCGGTGCCCGGCGGCGCGGTCGCGGGGTCCGGTCGGGCGGCGGGCGCAGGCGGACGGGGCAGGGGGCGCAGCGCCGTCGGCAGCCAGGCGGTGCAGGGCGCTGCAGGTCCGAGCAAGGAAGAGCCCAGCAGCGGCGGCCGGGCCAGCAGCCAGCAGGTGCCAGTCCGTGCGAACGCCATTGCCGCGGCGCTGGCGCTGGGCGCCGCGTGCGCGACCAGCAGCAGCTCGCCGTAGTCGACACCCGCCGGGCAGACGCCGCTCGCAGCGGCGGCAGCCCAGGCAATGGTCCAGGTGGAGGTCGCCGGCGGCCGGTCGGAGCCAGGCTCCCGGCGGCGACCGCCTTGATATAGGCGATGCGGCCCCGCGGGGACTCGGCCTCGGTCGGCATCGAGGCGGTAGGTCGGGACAATGCGGCAGGCAAAGCCCGCACTGCACGCAGCGATCGGCCAGCGCCAGCAGGCCGCGGCGGGTCCGGCATTTGGGCCGGGACGGGACCGTTGCGGGCATCGCTGGATGCTAACACGGGGAAAATCGAAGGACTTGCGCGCAGCCCGAAAGGGCCGCTATCATTCCGCTTCTTATTCTCCTTCGATATTCTCTGGAGCCTGTCATGAAGACCATGACCGTCAGCGCCAAGCCGGACACGGTCAAGCACGACTGGTACGTGGTCGACGCCAGCCGGCAAGACCCTCGGCCGCCTGTGCTCGGAACTCGCGCGCCGCCTGCGCGGCAAGCACAAGCCCGAGTTCACCCCGCACGTGGATACCGGTGATTACCTCGTCGTGATCAACGCCGAGAAGATCGCCGTCACCGGCAACAAGCTGCCGGACAAGATGTACCACCGCTTCACCGGCTACGTCGGCAACCTCAAGTCCGAGTCGCTGGGCCAGGTGCTGGCCGCGCATCCCGAGCGCGTCATCGAGATCGCCGTCAAGGGCATGCTGCCGAAGAACCCGCTGGGCCGCGCGATGTACCGCAAGCTCAAGGTCTACAAGGGCCCGAACCATCCGCATTCCGCCCAGCAGCCGCAGGCTCTGGACATCTAAGTAAGCACAGGCAGATACCCATGGCTATCTCAGCAGAACTACGGCACCGGCCGTCGCAAGTCCTCCACCGCCCGCGTGTTCCTGCGCAAGGGCCAGCGGCAAGATCATCGTCAACGACCGTCCGCTCGACGAGTTCTTCGGCCGCGAGACCTCGCGCATGATCGTGCGCCAGCCGCTGGTGCTGACCAAGAACGACCGAGACGTTCGACATCATGGTCACGGTCGACGGCGGCGGCATCACCGGCCAGGCCGGCGCCATCCGCCTCGGCATCGCCCGCGCGCTGGTCGAGTACGACGAAACGCTGAAGCCGGACCTGCGCAAGGCCGGCTTCATGACCCGCGACGCGCGCGAAGTCGAGCGCAAGAAGGTCGGCCTGCACAAGGCTCGCCGCGCGACCCAGTTCTCGAAGCGTTAATTCAGTTCGACGGGCGGTACACCGGGTCAGACGGCCCCGCTCGAGACAGATCCCGCCTCATTGGGGAATCGTCTAATGGTAGGACAACGGTCTCTGACACCGTTTATCTAGGTTCGAATCCTAGTTCCCCAGCCAAACAAGAAAACCCCCGCGCAAGCGGGGGTTTTTCTTTGATAATCGGCGCTCCTGCGAGCGAGTCCCCAGATGATCGAACCCGTGGTCCCGGAAAGCCTGCGCGCGCGTCCCTACGCGCGCGAGCACTATGCGGCGATGGCGCGCTGGGCCGCCCTGCACCATCCCTTCTACATGCGCCGCGTGCACGGCGAGCATCCCGAGTTCGCCGTGCTGACGCGCGCGGACATCCAGGACGACAACGAGGCGCTGTTGAACGGCTTCGCGCCCACTGGCCGCACTTCCGGTTCCACCGCGATGCCGGTGCAGGTGGCGTGGTCGCGCGAGCGTTCGCAAATGGACAAGCGCGACACCGCGCAGTTCGTGCGCTGGCTCGGCGGCCCGCTGCCAAACATGCGCATCGTCGCGCTCGCTGCGCACAAGGCCGACGAGCGCACCATCGACGTCACCGAGCCGATCCCGGTGCAGGTGGATTTCATGCTCCGGCGCCACGCGGCGGACGGCGCCTGTTCGCTGGTGACCTACCCGAGCAACCTGGAGATGCTGTGCCGGCACGTGATCGAGGAAGGACTCGACATGCGCTTCATGCGCCGCCTGGTCTGCCTGTCCGAAGTCTACGAGCCGGTGGTGGACGAGCTGGCGAAGGAAGCCTTTCCCAATGCGCGGCCGACCTGCACCTACAGCTCCGTGGAGCTCGGTCTGATCGCGGCGCGCTGCCCGCACCAGCCGCAGAACTATCACATCATGGCGCACAAGCTGGGCGTCGAGTTCCTCGATCCGGACGGTCGTCCCTGCCGTGATGGGGAAGCGGGGCAGGTGGTGATCACCGACTACTGGAATCGCCGCAGCAGTTTCATCCGTTACGCGCTCGGCGACCTGGCGGCACCGACCACCTGCGGATGCGGGCGTATTGGCGGCCCGGCAATGACCAACGTCATCGGCAAGGTGCGCGGCGTGCTCAAGCATGCGGATGGCAGGCCGGTGCTGTTCACCGGTCTGTCGCCGATGTTCCGCGACTCTCCGGAGATACGCCAGTTCCAGGTCGTCCAGACCGGGCTCGGAAGTTTCATCGTCCGCTTCGTGCCCAGGCCGGGCGTCGACCTCGCGCCCTTTCGCGCCCGGGTGCAGGAGCACTTTTCGGCGCAGTTTGGCCAGGGACTGAGCATCGAGTTTGCTCCCTGCGAGCTGATCGAGCGTTCAGCCGGTGGCAAGTTTCACGGGGCGATCTGCCTGGCCTGAACGCCCGCCGACCCTCCGCGCACGCGCTTCATCTGATCGCTCTGAAAGCGCCCAAGGCCTTGATAACGAAGGCGAAATTGCATCCGGGAAGGCAGTGTCCGGAATCGGCCTGAGACTACGTTAATCCCACCTGACGAGCGACCGGTTTGAGTCCCCTTCGAGGGAACTCTCGTCGCGCTGTGCGATTGTCAGTTCAAACTCGCAGTGACAGAATGGCCACTCGGCGAGCCGCGGTGCTAACTCCGCCAGCGGCCGGGCGGAACCCGAAACAACAAGAATTCAATCGGAAGGGGTCTCAAATGAACGGAAACAAGAGCGGCGGTGCGAACAAGAACCGCATTTACAAGACCATCAAGGTCGCCCCCACCACCCGCGCGATCCGCGCGGCGCTGGCCCTGTCGGCCACGATGCTGGCGCTTGCCGGAAGCGGCACCGCGTTCGCGGGTACCTGCTCCGTCACCGGCCTCAACGAAGTCACCTGCTCCGGCCCCTTCGTCACCTCGGTCGAGACTTCGGTCCCGGTGATCAACCTGGTGCCCGACCTGACCCTGGTCCTGGATGACAGTGTCACCGTCGATCCGCTCGCCGGCACCACCGGCCTGACCTCGACCTGGGGCGGCGACGCCACCGTCGTCAACTACGGCGAGATCAACACCGTCGGCGCCGACGGCATCTACATGTACAGCAACGAGACCGCCACGCTCAGCAACTACGGCAGCATCTATACGGAAGTGACGGGCGCCGGCCAGAACGCCCTCGACGTGTCGGCGTACTACGACGTCACCGTGGTCAATGGCGGCGATATCACTGCCACCAGCGCCGCCGGGGCCTACGCGGTCTACGCGGTGAACGTGTTCTCCCAAGACGGCTACGCCAGCGTGACCAACCAGGCCGGCGGCAGTATTGAAGCCAACTCCTACAACGGCGTCGGCGCGGGCATTGTCGTCATTGGCTACTACGGGGCCTCGATCGACAACGCGGGCAGCATCAGCGCCAGTTCCTTCACCGGTCAGGCCGTGGGCGTGTACGCCCTCAGCAAGTACGAGGCGGAAGTCAGCAACTCCGGCACCATCGAGGCTTACTCGCTGAGCGGCACCACCATGGGCGCTTCGGCGATCTCCGTGTATGGCGACGCCACCGTTGACAACTCCGGCAGCGTCTATGCCGGCGGCAACGGCAGTGCCCTGGGCCTGCAGGCCCTTTCGATCGAAGGCACCGCCTACATCAACAACTCCGGCACCCTGGAGGTCACTTCCTACGGCGCCTCCGCCGTCGGCGTAGTGGCCTACGGCAAGTACGCCGACGTCGACAACTCCGGCACGATCGACGTGGCCGGCTACACCAACGCGGTCGGCATTGCCGTCTACGCCACCTACGGCGCGAACATCGTCAACAGTGGCGACATCACCGTTGCTGTGTATGGATCGGGCGCGGATGCGGCCGGCATCGCCGTCACCAGTGCCGGCAGCATCAACGTCGTCAACAGCGGCAGCATTTCGGTCACCTCGACCGGTGACGGCTCGGGCCCGGCCGCCCTGCTGCCCTACGCCGAAGGCGCAGATGGCGTTGGCATTAGCGCGATTTCCTACGCCGAGGGCGGCAACGAGGACGCCGCGGCTGCGTTCCTGTACGGCTACGGTCCGAACGACGTCAACGAGGTCAACACCGGCACCATCTACGTCAACGTCGGCGGCGACGGCATCGGCATGGAAGCGGCGACTTATGGCGCCGGCAACGTCTACATCGACAACCAGGGCAGCGTCACCGTGTACGCGGGCAGCGAGGCCACGGGCATCCGCGGCTACTCCGACTACGGCACCGTCGAGGTGCAGAACTCCGGCGACGTGCTCGCCTACTCGAACGACGACGCGATCGGCATTTACGCCTACAGCACCGGCTACGACGGCGACATCACCGTCTACCAGGCCAGCACCGGCACCGTCTACGCGATTTCCAACGATTACGACGCCACCGGCATCTACGCCTGGGCGACCGGCACCTACGCCGACGTGTCGGTCGGCAACGCGGGCCTGGTCGACGCCTACTCCTACGGTTACGTCGCCATCGGCATCGAAGCCGGCGTCGAAGGCTACTACTCGACGATCTACGTCGACAACAGCGGCACCGTCAACGCCACCTCGGCCTATGGCCAGGCGCGCGGCATCTACGCCGTGAACGACTACGACAGCGACTACATCACCATCGTCAACTCCGGCGACGTGACCGCCAGCGGCTACTACTGGGCGGTCGGCATCTCCGCCTACGGCTACGGTTATGGCGATACCACCATCGAGAGCAGCGGCAGCGTCACCGCCAGCGCCGCCGACGGCAACGCGACCGGCATCTATGCCTACGCCTACTCCGGCAACATCAGCGTGGACAATTCCGGCTCGGTGAACGTGTATGCCGACGGCAGCTACGGCGATGCGATCGGCATCTCCGCCTATACCGACGGCGATGGCAACATCTCGGTGCTGAACTCCGGCAGCGTCAACGCCTACGCCTATGGCTACGATGCCGAGGCCACCGGCATCTACGCGGCCGGTGACGGCAACGGCGACGTCTCGGTGGACAACTCCGGCGCGATCTACGCCTACTCGGCCCAGAGCGACGCCTACGGCATCTACGCCGAGACCGGCGGCGATGGCGACCTCTACGTGCTCAACTCCGGCTCGATCCTCGCTGTCGCCATCAACGGCGACGCCTATGGCATCTACACCTATGCCGACGGCGATGGCGACAACACCATGGTCAACAGCGGCACCATCGAGGCCATCGCGCTGTACGACGCCTATGGCATCCGCGGCAACACCGACGGCGACTATGGCGACATGGCCGTCTACAACACCGGCAGCATCACCGCGACCTCCTACGACGGCGATGCCTACGGCATCTACGTGGACGCCAATGGCTACACGGCCGACATCCTGGTCGACAACTCCGGCACGATCTCCGTTTACGGTTACGACTCGGCGACCGGCATCGGCACCGACATGGACGACTACGCCGCCACCCTCGTCTACAACTCCGGCGACATCTACGTGTATGCGGTGGGCGATGCCTACGGCATCCACACCGACACCGACGCGTATGTGAACTACTCGTACAGCATGGTCGACAACTCGGGCAGCATCACCGTCGTGTCCGGCTACGGGTACGCCATCGGTATCTACGCCGAAGCTTCTTCCTACGCCGCGTACGGCGGCGACTACACCACGACCGAAGTCTTCAACAGCGGCAGCATCGACGTCACCGCCGTGTATGGCTCGGCGGCCGGCATCTACGTCAACGCGGAAGGCGATGGCGCCGACGTCATCATCGACAACAGCGGCAGCGTCTCGGCGACGGCCTACTACGCCGCAGTCGGCATCGCCGCCGTCGCCGATGGCTACTACGGCGAAATCGACATCTACAACACCGGCGACGTCACCGCGAGCGCGGCCGGCGGGCTGGGCACCGTTGCCGTCGGCATCAGCGGATACGGCGACTACGTCTACGCCTACAACGCGGGCACCGTCTCGGCCACGGCCGAGGGCGTGGTCGGCGCGCGGGCCTATGGCGTCGCCCTCGAGGGCGACACCGCTGCCGGCCTGGTCAACTACGGCAGCATCGACGCGACCGCAACCGCCTATGACTACGCCATCGCGGAAGGCGCCTCGGTCAGTGCCTACTACGTGGACGTCTACAACGCCGGCTCGATCAGCGCCGCGGCCTACGCGGACCTTGTCTACGGCTTCGCGTTCGCCTCCGGCATCAGCGCCTTCGGCAACTACGTCGATGTCTACCTGTCGGAAGACAGCGTGATCGATGCCTACGCCAATGGCTACGGCGTCTTCGCCGTCGGCGTGCTGGCGGCGGGCGACAACGTGTACTTCAGCAATGCCGGCAGCATCTCCGCCGCGGCGGATGGCGTCTACGGCGTCGCCACCGGCGTCCTAATCGACAGCGAGAACAGCGTCTACGCCTACAACTACGGCGACATCACCGCCACCGCCACCGGCGATTATGTCGACGCGGTCGGAATCGAGATCTACTCCGACTACGGCAGCGTGGGCCTGTACAACTCCGGCGACATCCTGGCCGAGAGCGACTACTACGCGGTGGGCGTGCTGCTGGATTCGGACTACAACGGCTTCATCTACAACAGCGGCACGATCTCGGCGTACGGCGCCTACAGCGTGGCGGTGTGGTCGGTGGGCGCGTCCGATGACGACATCTACAACTACGGCGAGATCAACGGCGCGCTGTGGATGGGCGACGGTGACGACTTCCTGTACAACGACGGTGAGTGGAACCCGGGCCAGACGCCCTCGTACTTCGGTGCGGGCGACGATGGCATCGTCAACACGGGCACCATCAACATGGAGAACTCGACCATCGACCTGGGTACCTACTCGGTCTATGGCAACTTCTTCTACAACTACGGCACGATCAACGTGAACGGCGCCGACAACCACATCGACATGGGCGGCCCGATGGCGGCGATCCCGTCGCTGAACCCGCTGCCGTTCTACAACTACGGCGTGATCGACTTCCAGGACGGTGCGGCCAACGACTACCTGCTGATCACGGGTGATTTTGCCGGCGACGGCGACATCAACGTGGACGTGTCGGGCCTGACGGAAGTGTCGGACGTGCTGTACATCGACGGTTCGGTGGTGACGGGCACGGTCAACACGATCAACGTGGACCTGCTGGACCTGCCGGACGAGATCGAAGCCTTGATCCCGATCGTGTACGTGTCGGGTATTTCGGTGGCGGGCAACTTCGTGCTGGGCGACGTGGACTGGGACGATATCAACACCTTCGTGACCCTGGACTTCGACCTGATCGCGGACATTGACGCGACCAACGCCACGCCGGACGTGTTCTCGCTGGGCATCGAGGTGACGGGTCTGTCGGATCCGGGCACCCTGGCGGCGAGCGTGGCACCGTCGGTGCTGAGCCTGATGAACTCGCAGGTGGGCACCTGGCGCCAGCGCATGGGCGTGATCGACAGCTTCTCCAAGGGCGCGATCTCGCTGTGGGCGCGGGTGTTCACGGACAAGGGCTCGTTCAGCCCGGACCACGCGAACTTCAACTTTGGCCAGGGCGGCAACTACGACTGGGACCAGCACAATTCGGGCGTGGAAGCGGGCATCGACTTCTCGGTGACCGACGAGTTCTCGCTGGGCCTGATGCTGGCGGCGTCGGACGCGGACATTGACCTGGATCCGGGCGTGGGTCGCTCCGAGATCGACGCGGACACCTGGGGCGTGTACGGCACCTGGATTTCGCCGAACGGCTTCTACCTGGATGCCAGCTACCGCTGGATGAGCTTCGACGTGGAGCTGAACTCGGTGGCGGGGGCGATGGACGCCTCGGGTGATGCCGAGAGCTTCAACCTGGAGCTGGGTTATGCCTGGACGCTGGCTGGCGGGCTGAAGATCGAGCCGCAGTTGCAGTACACCAAGACCAACGTGGACAACCTGGACGTGCTGTCGACGATCAACGGCATGACCTTCCGCAGCGAGGGTGGTGACTCCAGCCGTGGCCGTCTGGGTGTGGCGTTCCGCAAGAGCTTCGGCGATGCCGACGCGGGCTGGCTGTGGACCCCGTACCTGACCATCTCGGCGGTGCGCGAGTTCGACGGCGAGACCGGCTACGGGATCAACAACACGTTCTTCGGTGCGACCTCGGTGGAAGGCACCAGCGCGCTGCTGGAGCTGGGCTTCACGGCCCGTCACCAGAACGTGTCGATCTACGGTGGCCTGAACTGGCAGGACGGCGGGGCGGTGGACAGCTTCTTCGGCGGCCAGCTGGGCATCCGCTACACCTTCGGTGGCGCGGCTCCGGCCCCGGCGCCGGTGGTGGTGGCCCCGGCCAAGACCTGCGCGGAGCTGGATGACGACGGCGACGGCGTCAACAACTGCGACGACAAGTGCCTGGGTACGCCCGCCGGTGAAGCGGTGGGTGCGGACGGTTGCCCGGTCCCGGCTCCGGAGCCGGTGATGGAGCCCAAGCCCTACCGCGGCTGATCGCAGCGGCAGGGTGACGACGAAGCCCGGCGCATGCCGGGCTTCGTTTTTCCGGGGTCTCAGCAAGAGCAAAGCCCGGCGGGGCGATCCGCCGGGCCTTTTGCCGGGTGCCGCCCCGGCGGCTGGCCGGGGCTGTCCGGCGGCGGGGCCGGGGCCGGGGGCGGGGTGGTCATATTCTGACCAGCGGCTGGTCATTCGTTGACCAGTAGTGGTCAGGACGTGACCAGAACAGGCCAGTACGCCCGCGTACGCCCCGCAAAACGGGGTTGTCGATTTGTTATCAGGGTGCTAAAAAGGCGTGACGCAAATTCCAGATACACCGTCAGTCGCGGCCGCGACCGACGGGGATTGCTTTAAAACTTTCGCAAACAGGGGCTACAAATGAACGGAAACAAGACCGGCGGCGCGACCAAGAACCGCATCTATCGAAACATGAAAGTTTCGCCCACCACGCGCGCCATCCGCTCCGCTCTCGCCGTCTCGGCGACGATGCTGGCCCTGGCAGGCAGCGGTGCCGCATTCGCGGGCACCTGCTCCGTCACCGGCCTCAATGAAGTCACCTGCACCGGCCCGTTCACCGACTCCGTCGATGCCACCGTTCCGGTAATCAATCTTGTTCCCGACCTGACCCTGGTCATCGACTCGGGCGCGACGGTCACCACCGATCCGGGCGAGACCGGCGTCAGCTCCACCTGGGGCGGCGACGCCGTCGTCATCAATTACGGCGAGATCGACACCGTCAACGGCGACGGCATCTACATGTACAGCAACGAGACGGCCACGGTGGACAACCAGGGCTCGATCTACACGTACGTGGGTGCGGCCGGCGTCCAGGCCATCGACGTGATCGGGTACTACGACGCGACCGTCACCAACAGCGGCGACGTCACCGCGAACGCCGCGCTGCTCAGCAGCTACGACGCCACCGCGATCCAGGTGCAGTCGTACTACGGCATCGCGACCGTGGACAACAGCGGCTCAGTCGCGGCTGGCGCCTATGACGGCGACGCCATCGGCATCATTTCGGTCGGCTACTACGGCAGCGACGTCACCAACTCGGGCACTGTCGCCGCCGGCACCTTCAACGGCACCGCCGTCGGCATCTACTCGGTCGCAATCTATGGCGACAGCACCGTGGACAACAGTGGCACCGTCACCGCCTACACCCTGACCGGCGACAGCATCGGCGTCGCATCCATTTCCGTGTACTACGACGCCTCCGTCACCAACAGCGGCGGCATCTACGTCGGTGGCGACGGCTTGGCCATGGGCGCGATCGCGGCCGGTTACTACAACGGCAGCATCGACAACTCGGGCACCATCGAGGCGACTTCGTACACCGACAGCGCCTATGGCGCGGTCGCGGTCGCGAAGTATGGCGACGGGTCCGTCACCAACTCGGGCGACGTCACCGTCACCGGCTACGTCGACTCGGTCGGCGTCGCTGCGATCGGCTATTTCGACGCCTATGTGGACAATTCCGGCTCCGTCGACGTCTATGTCCAGTACGAAACCGCCATCGGCGTGCTCGCGACCGGCAAGTACGGCGACGCCACCGTCGACAACTCCGGCAGCGTGAGCGCGGTCAGCGGCGACTACGGCGACGCGGTCGGCATCTACGCGGTCGGCTTCTACGACAGCACCGTCACCAACAGCGGCAGCGTCTATGCCTCCGCCAAGTATTCGGCCACCGGCATCGACGCCATCGCCGTCTACGGCGTCGCCGACGTGAGCGTGAGCGCCACCGGCTCGGTGGATGCGATCGCCAAGTATTCGGCCACCGGCATCAGCGCCGACGGCTATTACGGCGCCTCCATCGACAACGCCGGTTCGGTCTACGCCTACGCCGGCGGCTACGGTTTGCTCGGCGGTGACTTCGACGCCACCGGCGCTTCGGCCTACTCGTACGACGGCGACGCCAGCATCACCAACTCCGGCAGCATCGAGGCGGTGGCCTACGGCGTCACCTACGGCGCCATCACCGCGATCGGCGCCGAGGCCTACTCGTACTTCTACGATGCCGGCATCAGCAACTCCGGCAGCATCTCCGCGTACGCGGGCGGCTACGGCTATGACGGCGTCACCGCGATCGGCGCCATCGCCGGTTCCTATTACGGCAGCGCCTCGATTGACAACTCCGGTTCGATCGAAGCCGTCGCCTACGGCTACGGCTACTTCAACGGCGTGACCGCCTACGGCGCGATCGCGTACAGCTACGACGGCGACGCCACGGTCACCAACTCCGGCGACATCAGCGCCATCGCCATCAACGACCCGGGCTACGCCGCCTACTACGGCGCCTCGGCCACCGGCGTGATCGCCTATACCTACAATGGCACCGCCACGGTCGACAACTCCGGTTCGATCACCGCCATCGCCTACGGCAGCTACTACAGCTACAACGGCAACACCGCCACTGGCGTCGAGATTTCGTCCTACAACGGCGACGTCAACGTCAGCAACTCCGGCTCGATCACCGCCGAGATCCACGGCTACAACTACTACGCCGGCAATGCCACCGGCATCAGTGCGTACAGCAACGGCGGCGACATCAGCATCGACACCAGCGGCAGCATCAGCGTCTATGCCGAGTACGGCAGCGGCCTGGGCATCACCGCGTACAGCAAGTACGGCGTGGTGGCCATCGACAATTCCGGCACCATCGACGTCACCGCTGACTACGGCGCGCTGGGTATCTACGGCAGCGCCAAGTACGGCGCCGAAGTCAACATCATCAACTCGGGCGACATCAACGTCAGCTCGAACTACGGCTCGGCCACCGGCGTCTACGGCTACAGCAAGTACGGCTCGCTGGTCGACATCGACAACTCCGGCAGCATCAACGTGTCCGGCTACTTCAGCGCCACCGGCATCGTCGCCACCATCTACTACGGCGGCGACATCGAGGTCACCAACTCGGGCGACATCACCGCCAGCGCCTACTACGCCACCGGCATCAGCGCCAACACCAAGTACAGCTACGATGGCGACATCGCCATCGCCAACTCCGGCTCGGTCACCGCTAATGGCATCTACAGCGCCACCGGCATCGAGGCGACCACGAAGTACCTGTACAGCGACATCACCATCGCCAACTCCGGTGCGATCGTCGCCGACGCCTACACCAACTCGTTCTACGGCGCCGTTGCCACCGGCATCAACGCCTACACCGTGTATGGCGACATCGGCATCGATAATTCCGGCTCGATCAGTGCCAGCGCCTCTTCGTACTCGCTGCTGGCGTCCTATGCCTACGGCGTCTATGCCACCAGCATCTTCGGCGACGTGAGCATCAACAACTCCGGCAGCATCGACGCCACCGCGACCTCGGACAATGTCTATTACGGCCCGGGCGCCTACGGCGTGGTCGTCGTGGCCTACTACGGCGACATCGACGTCACCAACAGCGGCTCGATCTCGGCCACCGCCTACTCGGAGTACCTCAACTACTTCGGCGTGACCACCGCGCAGGGCGTTGCCTTGATCAACTTCTTCGGCGACACCTACCTCGAGAACACCGCGACCGGCTCGATCAGCGCCGACTCCAGCACCTACTACGGCTCGGCGAATGCGACCGGCGTCTATGTCGGCACCCTGGACGGCTTCATCGGCGTCTACAACGCCGGCTCGATCTCGGCCGATGCCCGCATCGGCGACTACAGCGCCTACTCCACCGCGTACGCGGTCGGCGTTTCGGCCAGCGCCTTCGCCGGCGGCTCGGTCTATGTCGAGAACAGCGGTTCCATCGACGCCAACGCCAGCACCGGCGACAACACCTACTACTCGAGCGCGGTCGCGGTGGGCATCACTGCCCAGGCGCTGTACTACGACACCACGGTGTACAACTCCGGCTCGGTCTCGGCCACGGCCAGTGCCGGCAGCGGCGCCTACGCCTACGACAACCAGGCTGACGCCTACGGCATCACCGTCTACAACTACGACGGCGATATCCTGATCAACAACAGCGGCTCGGTGGACGCCACCGCCAGCTCCGGCGGCTACGTGGGCTACGCCAACGCCACCGGCATCTCGGCGCTGGTCGCCACCTACGGCTTCGGCGACATCGACGTGTACAACTCGGGCTCGGTCACCGCGACCGCCGAGGACAACGCGACCGGCATCCTGGCGCAGAGCTACGGCGCGCCCTATGGCGGCTACGTCTACGTCGGCAACAGCGGCAGCGTCGACGCCTCCGCGGTTGGCGGCTACTACGCGGTGGCGACGGGCGTGGCGATGGACGGCTACGGCCTGTCTGCCTACAACTCGGGCTCCATCACCGCCACCGCCGACGGCGCCTACACGGGCTACGCGTCCGGCATCGACATGTCCGCCGACTACTTCGCGGAGCTGTACAACGCCGCGGGCGGCAGCATCGAGGCCTCGGCCAGCGGCTACTACGTCGCGGTCGCGGAAGGCGCGCACCTCTACGCCTTCTACACCGACGTCTACAGCGATGGCGACATCAGCGCCAGCGCGACGGCCGACCCCTACTACGGCGTGGCGCTTGCAATCGGCGTCAACTCGTATGCCTACGACGCCGACGTGGTCTTCGGCGCCGACAGCAGCGTCAGCGCCGATGCCGATGCCTACTACGCGGTCGCAATCGGCGTGTACAGCGGCGCCGTCTACCTCAGCTTCTACAACTCCGGCAGCATCGAGGCCACGGCCACCGGCTACGCAGGCTTCGCGGCCGGCGTGATTCTCGAGTCGTACGGCGACATCTACGCCTACAACTACGGCGACATCACCGCCACCGGTTCCGGCGACTATGTCAATGCCTACGGCATGATCCTGGCGTCGTCCAACGACGTCGGCCTGTACAACTCCGGCGACATCCTGGCCGAGAGCGACTACTACGCGGTGGGCGTGCTGCTGGATTCGGACTACCAGGGCTTCATCTACAACAGCGGCACGATCTCGGCGTACGGCGCCTACAGCGTGGCGGTGTGGTCGGTGGGCGCGTCCGATGACGACATCTACAACTACGGCGAGATCAACGGCGCGCTGTGGATGGGCGACGGTGACGACTTCCTGTACAACGACGGTGAGTGGAACCCGGGCCAGACGCCCTCGTACTTCGGTGCGGGCGACGATGGCATCGTCAACACGGGCACCATCAACATGGAGAACTCGACCATCGACCTGGGTACCTACTCGGTCTATGGCAACTTCTTCTACAACTACGGCACGATCAACGTGAACGGCGCCGACAACCACATCGACATGGGCGGCCCGATGGCGGCGATCCCGTCGCTGAACCCGCTGCCGTTCTACAACTACGGCGTGATCGACTTCCAGGACGGTGCGGCCAACGACTACCTGCTGATCACGGGTGATTTTGCCGGCGACGGCGACATCAACGTGGACGTGTCGGGCCTGACGGAAGTGTCGGACGTGCTGTACATCGACGGTTCGGTGGTGACGGGCACGGTCAACACGATCAACGTGGACCTGCTGGACCTGCCGGACGAGATCGAAGCCTTGATCCCGATCGTGTACGTGTCGGGTATTTCGGTGGCGGGCAACTTCGTGCTGGGCGACGTGGACTGGGACGATATCAACACCTTCGTGACCCTGGACTTCGACCTGATCGCGGACATTGACGCGACCAACGCCACGCCGGACGTGTTCTCGCTGGGCATCGAGGTGACGGGTCTGTCGGATCCGGGCACCCTGGCGGCGAGCGTGGCACCGTCGGTGCTGAGCCTGATGAACTCGCAGGTGGGCACCTGGCGCCAGCGCATGGGCGTGATCGACAGCTTCTCCAAGGGCGCGATCTCGCTGTGGGCGCGGGTGTTCACGGACAAGGGCTCGTTCAGCCCGGACCACGCGAACTTCAACTTTGGCCAGGGCGGCAACTACGACTGGGACCAGCACAATTCGGGCGTGGAAGCGGGCATCGACTTCTCGGTGACCGACGAGTTCTCGCTGGGCCTGATGCTGGCGGCGTCGGACGCGGACATTGACCTGGATCCGGGCGTGGGTCGCTCCGAGATCGACGCGGACACCTGGGGCGTGTACGGCACCTGGATTTCGCCGAACGGCTTCTACCTGGATGCCAGCTACCGCTGGATGAGCTTCGACGTGGAGCTGAACTCGGTGGCGGGGGCGATGGACGCCTCGGGTGATGCCGAGAGCTTCAACCTGGAGCTGGGTTATGCCTGGACGCTGGCTGGCGGGCTGAAGATCGAGCCGCAGTTGCAGTACACCAAGACCAACGTGGACAACCTGGACGTGCTGTCGACGATCAACGGCATGACCTTCCGCAGCGAGGGTGGTGACTCCAGCCGTGGCCGTCTGGGTGTGGCGTTCCGCAAGAGCTTCGGCGATGCCGACGCGGGCTGGCTGTGGACCCCGTACCTGACCATCTCGGCGGTGCGCGAGTTCGACGGCGAGACCGGCTACGGGATCAACAACACGTTCTTCGGTGCGACCTCGGTGGAAGGCACCAGCGCGCTGCTGGAGCTGGGCTTCACGGCCCGTCACCAGAACGTGTCGATCTACGGTGGCCTGAACTGGCAGGACGGCGGGGCGGTGGACAGCTTCTTCGGCGGCCAGCTGGGCATCCGCTACACCTTCGGTGGCGCGGCTCCGGCCCCGGCGCCGGTGGTGGTGGCCCCGGCCAAGACCTGCGCGGAGCTGGATGACGACGGCGACGGCGTCAACAACTGCGACGACAAGTGCCTGGGTACGCCCGCCGGTGAAGCGGTGGGTGCGGACGGTTGCCCGGTCCCGGCTCCGGAGCCGGTGATGGAGCCCAAGCCCTACCGCGGCTGATCGCAGCGGCAGGGTGACGACGAAGCCCGGCGCATGCCGGGCTTCGTTTTTTTAAAGGGTCCGTGCCGAACCGGGTGTAGTGCGTTGCACCGGCGATTTCCGCCCGGTTCAGGGTATCCATGGCCGGTCCGGTCGGGCAGAATACGCGTTCGGCAACAGTGCAGAATTCGGAGAAGCAAGTGGCGAACAAGAAGTCGACGGACGAGATCCAGGAAATCAGCGACAAGGTACAGATCGACGAGGGCCTGCAGCAGGTCAATGCGGATGTCTCCACTCCCGCGCCGGTTCCCGCGGGTGCCAAGCCGGGCGCCAAGCCGCCGGTGGACCTCACCAAGCTCAAGGTCGAGAAGAGTTGTTCGCGCGGCCTCGCCGGCTGGCTGTCCAGCAGCCGCATGTCGATCGCGATCACTTCCTACCAGACCGGCCGCGTCTACCTGGTCGGCAGCGACAAGCAGGGCCGCGTGTCCTTCTTCGAGCGCATCTTCGAGCGCGCGATGGGTATCGTCGGTAACGCGCAGCGGATCTACCTTGGCGGCCTGTACCAGCTGTGGCGCTTCGAGAACGTGTTGCGCCCGAACGAAGTGATCCACGGCCAGTTCGACAAGTGCTACGTGCCGCGCAACGCCCAGACCATCGGCGACCTCGACATCCACGAGCTCGGCATCTGCAAGTCGGGCAAGGTCGTGTTCGTAAACACCAAGTACAGCTGCATCGCCGAGCTGAGCCAGACGCACAGTTTCAAGCCGTTGTGGAAGCCGGACTTCATCAGCAAGCTGGCCCCGGAAGACCGCTGCCACCTGAACGGCCTGGCCATGGTGGACGGCGAGCCCAAGTACGTCACCGCCGTGTGCAAGTCCGATGCCGTGGACGGCTGGCGCGACCGCCGCATGTCGGGCGGCGTGGTCATCGACATGACCACCAACGAGATCGTGTGCGAAGGCCTGTCCATGCCGCATTCGCCGCGCTGGGCCAATGGCAAGCTGTGGGTCCTGAACGCCGGCACCGGCCACCTGGGCTGGGTGGACTTCAAGACCAAGAGCTTCGTGCCGCTGGCCTTCCTGCCCGGCTTCCTGCGCGGCCTGTCGATCATCGGGAACATCGCCGCAGTCGGCTTGTCCAAGCCCCGGAACAAGCGCTTCGAGGGCCTCCAGCTGGACGAGGAGCTCACCAAGCGCGATGTCGAGCCATGGTGCGGTGTGCAGATCGTTTCCCTGACCAACGGCGACGTGATGCACTGGATCCGCTTCGAGGGCGACATCTCCGAAATCTTCGACATCGCGTTCCTGCCGAACGTGCGCAACCCGATGATGGTCGGCCTGCGTACGCCGGAGATCAGGGACCTGATCACCTTCGAGCAAGAACTCAAGAAAGAGGAAGTGACTCCATGAGCAAGACGAACAAGCTGGTCGCCGTCGCGATGGCCGCCGTGATTTCCGCCACCGCCGCCGGCTCCGTGCTGGCGCAGGCCGCCAACGCCAATGCCCAGGCCGCGACGCCAGAGTCGGTGTTCAGCCGCTGGGACAAGGACAAGAACAAGACCCTGTCGATGGAAGAATTCCGCGCCGGCTGGGGCGAGGTGCAGCAGGCCAACACGGTGCGCAAGCTGCGCGCCAACTTCAATGCCATGGACGCCAACAAGAGCGGCGCCCTCGAGCAGTCGGAGTACGCCAGCCTCGAGCTGATCAAGAAGGCCGGTGCCAAGGCACCGATGATGTCCGCCTTCGACGCCGACAAGAACGGCAAGCTCGAGTTCAAGGAATACATCACCCTGATCGGCACCATGGTGAAGAACAAGTAACAGCGGTCAAGTGGCAGCGCCGGCCGGGGCCTCGGCCCCGGCCATTTACCGATTTTTTCGCGCAAACAGGGGAGTACGACAATGGCAGCAAAGATAAGCAAGGTCTGGAAGAAGGTGACGCCGGAGCTGGAAGCCGAGCTGGTGAAGTTCTGGACGGCGAGCAACGCGATCGGCCAGGAGGGCGACGCCGCCAAGCGCGCCAAGCAGGTCGTCTGCATCGCCCGCGACGACAAGGGCGAGATCGTCGGCGCCAGCACCGCGCACCCGCGCATCGTGCCGCGCCTGCGCCAGCCGATGTACTACTACCGCAATTTCATCGCCGAGGATTCCCGCGGCAGCAAGCTCGCGCCGGAGTTCCTGGAGCAGAGCAAGCAGGCGCTGGAGGAGTACAACCTCGGACTGTCCAAGCCGCTGTGCCTGGGCATCATCATCGAACTCGAGAACAAGGGCCTCGCCGCGCATCGCAACGAGGCGCAGTGGAAGGAAGGCTTCACCTTCATCGGCTACTCGCCCAAGGGCAACCCCTTGCGCGTGTGGTACTTCCAGGGCGTACGCCTGTTCGCCCCGGTGCCGCTGAAGAAGCCGGCCCGAAAGGCCGCCGCCGCCCGGGCCTGACCGACCTCCGGCCGGCGCCTTCCGGGGCGCCGGCCTGGAACCCGACCTTGGGTTCCGGCTTTTGCAGGGGTTAGACTGGGACCGGGACCCAGGAGCGCCACCCATGCCCGTAGCAGCGACCGAACTCGCCAAGCTGTTTCCGCTCGACGCCCTGCGTCCGGAGACGCGCGAACAGCTGGGTCTGGAAGCCTCGGTCACCGAGTACCGTCGTAACGAGACCATCTTCAGCGCCGGCGACCTGGACGAAGACACCGTCTACATCCTCGACGGCGAGGTGAAGTGCACCTATCCGGACGGCCGCGTCGTACAGCACGTCGCCGGCAGCGGCCACGGCCGTTACGCCCTCAACGATGCCGTGCCGCGCCGTTTCAGCGCCAAGGTGGCGGGCTCGGCGGTCAAGGCGCTGCGCCTGGAGCGCCGCTTCGTCGAGAAGGTGATCACCTGGGACCAGCTCAGCCGTGATCCCAGCTACCTGTTCCACGATGCCCGCGCCGGCGCCAACAGCTGGGTGTTCCGCCTGCTGCACAGCCACGCCTTCATCAAGCTGCCGACCGGCAACCTGGAGCGCATGTTCCAGGCCTTCGAGCAAGTCAACGTCAGCCCCAGCGAAGTGATCATGCGCGAGGGCGACGCACCCGACAATTTCTACGTCATCCGCGAGGGCACTGCCGCGGTGTCGAAGACGCTCGACGGCAGCTCGCAGGTGGTCGCGTACCTGCGCGAGGGCGATGTCTTCGGCGAGGACGCGCTGCTCGCCAACGCGCCGCGCAACGCCACCGTGCGCATGCTGCAGGGCGGCCGGCTGATGAAGCTGTCGAGGGAGGCCTTCAACGCCGTGCTCAAGCCGCCGATGGTGTCGTGGGTGCTGCCGCAGCAGGCCGCGAGCATGGTCCAGGACGGCGTCAAGCTGGTGGACGTGCGCATGCCCGAGGAATTCGCGCTGCGCGCCATCCACGGCGCCACCAACGTCCCCCTGTACCGCCTGCGCGAGGACATGGGCGGGCAGCTGGAAGAGGGCGGGCGCGTGCTCGTGTACTGCAACACCGGCGAGCGCTCGGCCGCCGCCGCCTTCATCCTCAATTCGATGGGCTACGACGTCAGCGCCCTGCACGGCGGCCTCGGCGCCATGCTCAAGCTGCAGGGCAGCGCCGCCACCCCCGCGTAAAAATGGGGTCAGAGGAGATTTTCCTCAGCAGCTGGCGTTGAATGGGGCCAAGGAAAATCTCCTCTGACCCCATTTTTCCCTAGTCGCGCACCACCCCGTCGACGATCACCACGTCGGCCGCCCGCCGCGCGAACAGCCCGCACCGACACCACGCCCGGCACCTGGTTGAGCTGCGCCTCCAGGCCGACCGGATCGCCCACCTGCCAGTTGTGCACATCGAGGATCCAGTTGCCGTTGTCGGTGACGGTGGCCTCGCGCCACACCGGCTGGCCGCCCAGGCGCACGATCTCGCGCGCCACCAGCGAGCGCGCCATCGGGATCACCTCGATCGGCACCGGGAAGCGGCCCAGCACCGGCACCAGCTTGCTGGCGTCGATGATGCAGACGAACTGCTTGCTCGCCTCGGCGATGATCTTCTCGCGCGTCAGCGCCGCGCCGCCGCCCTTGATCAGGCGCCGGTGCGGATCGCATTCGTCGGCGCCGTCCACGTACAGCGACAGCGGCCCGGTGGCATTGAGGTCGAGCACCGGGATGCCGTGGCCCTGCAGCAGGCGCGTGCTCTGTTCCGAGCTGGAGACCGCGCCTTCGATGCGCGATTTCATCCGCGCCAGCGCCTCGATGAAGAAGGCCACCGTGGAGCCGGTGCCGACCCCGACGATGCTGCCTTCCTGCACGTATTCCGCCGCCTTGTCGCCCGAGCGACGCTTGCCTTCTTCACCGGCCATCGTTTTCCTCCGCCATTGCCAGCAACACGCGCGCCTGCGCCGGCGTCACCGGCATTACCGACAGGCGGCTGCCGCGCTGCAGCACGCCCAGTCCCTCGAGCCTGTCCTCGTCTTTCCCTCAACGTGGACAGCGCCAGCACGTGCTTGTACTTGCGCTCGAAGCGCACGTCCACCATGTCCCAGCGCGGCTGCTCGCGCGTCGCCTTCGGGTCGAAGTAGTGCGACTTGCGGTTGAACTGGGTGGGATCGGGGTAGGGCGGGCTGGCCACGCGCGCCAGCCCGGCGATGCCCGGCACCGCGGTGCTGGAGTGGTAGAAGAACACCTGGTCGCCCTCCTGCATCTGGCGCATGAAGTTGCGCGCCTGGTAGTTGCGCACGCCGGTCCAGGGCTCGGTGCCCGCCTTCTTCAGGTGGTCGATGGAAAAGTGCTGCGGCTCGGACTTCATCAGCCAGTGCTTCATGTCTCGAAGATTCCCTGTTCGGTCGCGATCGCGTCCAGGCGCACGTCCCAGGGCTGCGCGTCGAAGGATTGCAGTTGCTGGAAAGCATACCCGGCGCCGACCAGCCACGGCGGCGCGGGCGCCGACTGGCGGAAGGCGAGGCTGCGGTCGTAGAAGCCGCCGCCCATGCCGAGGCGGTCGCCGGCGCGGGTGTAGCCGAGCAGCGGCAGCACGATCAGCGCCATCTCCGCGGCCGGCAGCAGCGACTGCATCGCCAGCTCCGGCTCCGGGATGCCGAACAGGTTCGCCACCAGCGGATCGCCGGGCCGCCAGGGCGCGAAGCGCAGGCTCTGGTCGGGCTGCACGCAGGGCAGGCACCACACCAGGCCTGTCGCCCATGCGCAGCTGCAGCAGGTGCAGCGGCACTTCGCCCTGCATGGCCCAATAGCCGGCCACGTAGCCTTCGCTGGGGAAACGGGGGTGCGCGACCAGGCTGTCGGCGATCGCCTCGGCGGCGGCCATGCGTTCGGCGGGAGTGGTGGCGCGGCGCCGGTGGCGCAGCTCGTGGCGGGTTCGCCGCAGGGGATCCGCGCTCACTGGCAAAATTGCATCCTCCACCATGTCGATGCCTGCGAAACGACCTTGATCCGTGGGATCAAGTGGGGCATCTGCGCGATCGCATCAGGCTTTCCGCAACGGGGCGGACATGCACACCGCGATCGCACGCAACACCCGCGTCGTGTTTATCGGACAAGGTGTATGTTAGCGCACGCTGTCGAACACGGCAGAGGATACGACGCCAGTATAGCGCCGTGAATTCGACCGGCGTGTGAATTTGTCGTGCAGTTTCAGCGCGAGGCGAGCGAGTCGAACAGGCCGTCGAGCTTGCGGTTCATGTCGCCCAGCGCGCGCGCCAGCGCCTGGTCGCTGGAGCCGCCCGATTTGCGCGCCTGCAGCAGCTCGGCGGCGAGGTTGAGCGCGGTCAGCACCGCGACGCGGTCGAGCGCCGCCGCGCGGTTGTTGCCGCGCACCTCGCGCATGCGCTGGTCGAGGAAGGCGGCGGCGGCCATCAGGCTTTCGCGCTCGTCCGGCTCCACGCCGACGGTGAAGTCGCGATCCAGGATGCGTACTTCGACCGGCTCGCTCACGCGTTGTTCTCCAGCGACTTCAGCCGGTTGATCATCGCCTCCACGCGCGAGCGCGCCAGCTCGTTCTTGTTCAGCAGTTGCGCGCGCTCGTTGACCAGCTGTTCCTGGCCCTGGCGCAGGCTGCGGTTCTCATCGGCCAGCCGCCGCACCAGCTCCAGCAGCTTGTCCAGCCGCGCGGACATCTGCTGCACCTGGGCGAGGGCGTCGTTCGGGTCCATGGCGAAAAGATTACCTCAGTCCGGCAGCGGCAGCGCGGCGAAGATGCCTTCCGGCTGCCAGCCCCGGATGAAGGCCAGGCAGTGCTCGCGCGTCTATCGGCCGCGACAGCCAGTGGCCCTGGATCTCGTCGCAGCCGTGGTCGCGCAGGAAGTTCAGCTGCGCCTCCGTCTCGACGCCTTCCGCGATGACGTTCAGGCCCAGCGAATGGCCCATGGTGATGATGGTGGAGGTGATCGCCTCGTCGTCCGCGTCGCGGGTGAGGTCGTCGATGAATTCCTTGTCGATCTTCAGGGTGTCGATCGGCAGGCGCTTGAGGTAGACCAGCGAGGAGTAGCCGGTGCCGAAGTCGTCGATCGCCAGGCTGACGCCCAGCCGGCGCAGGTCGTTGAGCACGGCGGTGGCCTGCTGCGCGTTCTGCATCACCATGCTTTCGGTGACCTCCAGCTCGATGCGCTCGGCGGGCAGGCCGTTGTGGTGCAGCTGCTCGGACAGGAAGGCGGTGAGGTTGCCGCGCAGCAGCTGCAGCACCGAGACGTTGATGCCCACCGACAGCTCGGTCAGCCCCAGCCGGCGCCATTCCTTCAGCTGCTGGCAGGCGGTGCGCACCACCCACTCGCCGATGCTCAGGATCAGCCCGCTTTCCTCGGCCAGCGGCACGAACACCGACGGGCGAGAGCTCGCCCAGCTCGGCGCTCTTCCAGCGCAGCAGCGCCTCCACGCCGGTGATGCTGCCGTCGGCCAGCGACATGCGCGGCTGGTACATCAGCCGGAACTCGTTGCGCTCGAGCGCCTTGCGCAGCGCGGCGATGATGGCGGCGCGCTGGCGCGCCTCGGTGTCCATGGTCTCGTTGTAGATCTGGTAGGTGTTGCGGCCTTCCGCCTTGGCCTGGTACATGGCCGTGTCGGCGAACTTGAGCAGGTCGGTCGGCACCAGCGCGTGGTCGGGGTACAGGCTGATGCCGAGCGAGGGCGTGATGCTGACGTCGTGGCGCTCGTCCACTTCCAGCGGGGTGGTGAAGGCGATCAGGATGTCGCGCGCCTTGCGCTCCACCGCCATCAGGCTCTCGACGTCCTCCAGCACCACGGTGAACTCGTCGCCGCCCAGGCGCGCCACCGTGTCGGCAGCGCCGACCGTCGCCTGCAGGCGCGTGGCCGCGGCCTTGAGCAGGCGGTCGCCGGCGGCGTGGCCCATGGAGTCGTTGATGTCCTTGAAGCGGTCGAGGTCGAGGAACAGCACCGCCACCCGCGTCTCCTGTCGGCGCGCGCGCACGATTGCGCGGCCCAGGCGCTCGGACAGCAGCGCGCGGTTGGGCAGGCCGGTGAGGGTGTCGTAGTTGGCCAGGTAGCGCAGCTCCTGCTCGGCGCGCTTCTTGTCGGTGATGTCGTTGACCACCGCGACGAAGTGGCTGCGGATGCCGAGCGAGTCGCGCACCTCGCTCATTTCGAGCCAGCCCAGGAACTCCTCGTCGTCCTTGCGTCGCTGCCACATCTCGCCGGCCCAGTGGCCGGTGCGCTCGAGGATGTCGCGCACCCGCCGGTAGAAGTCCGCGCTGTGCTGCGGGGAATCGAGCAGCGAGGAGTTCTGCCCCGCGACCTCTTCCTCGCTGTAGCCGGTGATGCGCGAGAAGGAGGGATTGACGGAAATGAAGGCGAAGTCGAGGTCGATGACCGCCACCGCCTCGCCCATGCTGCGCAGCACTTCCAGCGCCACCCGGCGCTCGCGCTCGGCGCGGCGCGCGACGGTGATGTCGCGGGCGGTACCGGCCATGCGCAGCGGGTTGCCGGCGGCGTCGCGCTCGACCACCTTGCCGCGCGAGCGCACCCAGATCCAGTCGCCGCTGGCGGTGCGCACGCGGTGTTCGGACTCGAAGATCTCGGACTGGCCGGAGATGTGTTCCTCCAGCAGCTTCTGCACCCGTGGCCAGTCGTCCGGATGGATCGAGTTGTTGCGCCAGTCGTCGGTGCTCATCGTTTCCAGCGAGCCCTGGCCAAGCAGGCGCGCGGCGCCGAGCCGGTACAGGCTCTTGTCGCGCACGTTCCAGTCCCAGAACTCGTCGCCTGAGCCCCACAGCGCCAGGTTCAGGCGGGAATCGCGCTCGCGGATCTGCCCCTGCAGGATCGCTTCCTGCTCGCGGCGGCGGCTGACCAGGTGCCAGTACAGGAACGCCAGGGCAGCGGCCGCCAGCAGCAAGCCCAGCTGCGCCCAGCTGCCGACGCCCCCCTCGGGTCCTTGCACCACGAGTTGCACCCTCGCCCCTTCTCGAACAGCCAGTGTAGGCAGGGGGGCTTGCCCCCACAAGGCGGGCGGCACGGCTAGTAGAATGGTCGTGCAACCGCACAGGCGCGCCATGACAGCCATCCAGATGCCCGGGTATGCCGAAGTCGGCGAACAGATCGCGCAGCTGCAGCTGGGCGTGGACGCGGCGGAACTGCATGGATCGCTGTGCGGCTTCCTGTCTGGCGGCGGCGAGCCGCCCCAGGCGAGCTGGCTGGGTCCGGTGATGGCCGATCCCGAGCCCGTTCAGGTCGTTGCCGGCAGCGCCCTCGACCGCCTCTACGTCGCCACCGAGACGCTGATGGAGTCGCCCGATTTCGGCTTCGAGCTGCTGCTGCCCGATGAGAACGCACCGGTCGGCGAGCGCGGCGATGCACTGCTGGGCTGGTGCCGCGGCTTTCTCGGCGGCTTCGGCCTGTCGGCCGGGGCCCGACCGCCGCTGTCGGAGGACGGCGCCGAGGCGCTGCGCGACCTGGCCAGGATGGCGGCCAGCGAGCTGAGCTACGAAGACCCCGAGGGCGACGAAGAGGCGCTGGCCGAGGTGACCGAGTTCATCCGCGTGTCCGCGCTGCTGCTGCACGGCGATTGCGTGCTCGGTCCGCGCCACCGGAAGTCGCTGAATTGAGCATCAAGGCGGCCGAATACGCGCGTCGCCGCAAGCAGCTGATGCGCATGGCGGGCGACGACGCGATCCTCGTGCTGCCGGCGGCGCCGGAGCGCATCCGCAGCAAGGACACCACCTACCCGTACCGGCAGGACAGCGATTTCTGGTACCTGACCGGTTTCCTCGAACCCGAGGCGGTGCTGGTGCTGGTGCCCGGGCGCAAGCATGGCGAGGCGCTGCTGTTCTGCCGCGAACGCGATGCCGACAAGGAAGCCTGGGACGGCCCGCGCGCCGGCCAGGAAGGCGCGGTCGCCGATTTCGGCATGGACGACGCGTACCCGATCGCCGACCTCGACGAGATCCTGCCGGGCCTGCTGGAAGGGCGCAGCCGCGTTTACTACCACTTCGGCCGCGACAAGGATTTCGACCTGTCAAGCTGATCGGCTGGGTCAACCGCGTGCGCGCGCGCTGCGCCAGGGCGCCGAGCCGCCGCACGAGTTCCTCGAGCTCGGCCACCTGCTGCACGAGCTGCGCCTGTTCAAGAGCGCGGCGGAAGTGAAGCTGATGCAGCGCGCCGCCGACATCGCCGTGCAGGCGCAACTCGCGGCCATGCGCGCCACCCGCGCCGGCGGACACGAGTACGAGGTCGAGGCCGCGCTGCAGTTCGTCTACCGCAGCCACGACGCCGTGCGCCGCCTACGAGCCGATCGTCGGCGGCGGCGCCAACGGCTGCGTGCTGCACTACCGCGCCAACAACGCCGAACTGCGCGACGGCGACCTGCTGCTGGTGCGACGCCGGCGCCGAATACGCCGGCTACGCCTCCGACATCACCCGCACCTGGCCGGTGAGCGGGCGCTACTCGCCCGAGCAGCGCGCGCTGTACGAGGTGGTGCTGGATGCGCAGGCGGCGGCCATGGCGCAGGCGCGGCCGGGCAAGGCCTGGATCGACGGCCACGAGGCGGCGGTGTCGGTGCTGACCGAAGGCCTGCTGTCGCTGGGCCTGCTCAAGGGCACGCTCAAGCACAACATCGCCGCGGGCGAGCTACAGGCGCTTCTACATGCACAAGACCGGCCACTGGATCGGCCTGGACGTGCACGACGTCGGCGAATACAAGGTCGCCGGCGAGTTCCGCGAGCTGGAGCCGGGCATGGTCTTCACCATCGAGCCGGGCCTGTACATCGCGCCGGGCGCCAAGGGCGTGCCGGCGAAATGGCAGGGCATCGGCATCCGCATCGAGGACGACGTGCTGATCACCAAGGACGGCCACCGCAACCTCACCGCCGCCGTGCCCAGCGCCATCGACGCCGTCGAAGCCGTATTGGCGGAAAATGGGGTCAGAGGAGATTTTCCGGCTGCCAGGGCGTAGACCGCTGCCGAGGAAAATCTCCTCTGACCCCATTTTCCCCCGCTACATGTCGAATTTCTGGACGGCCAGGCCGCGCGCCGCGTAGTCCTTCCAGCGCAGCCGCGAAGGCTCGCGCGCGGACTCGTCGGCCGGCACCACTTCCAGCACGCGCTCGAAGCCATCCGGTACGGCGCTGTTGCGCAGGTTGAGCACCAGCGGCCGCATCGGCGCCTCGAACTCCGGCGCCACGATCAGCACCGGCGCCAGTTCATCGTCCTCGTCCACGCCGGCGACCTGGTGCGGGATGTAGGCGTCCGGGTCGAACTCCCACAGCAGTTCATCGAGCACTTCCGCCTGCGCGGCCGAGCTGGCCAGGATCAGCAGCGGCTGGCCGCTGTCGCAGGCCTTGCGCGCCAGCTCGCACACCAGCAGCAGCGGCTTTTCCAGGAAGCGTGGCTTCGCGATCAGGTAGAAGTCCGCGCGCGCCATCGCCAGGGCCCCGGGCTTAGCCGGCGCTGCGGTCGAGCAGCCACTGCGCCAGCAGGCCGACCGGGCGGCCGTTGGCCAGGCCCTTGCGGCCCTCGTCCCACGAGGTGCCGGCGATGTCCAGGTGCGCCCAGCGCTGGCCCTCGGTGAAGCGCGACAGGAAGCAGCCGGCGGTGATCGCGCCCGCGCCCTTGCCGCCGATGTTGTAGATGTCGGCGACGGCGGACTCGATCATGGTCTGGTATTCGTCCCACAGCGGCAGGCGCCAGGCGCGGTCGAACACCGCTTCGCCGGCCGCGGCCAGCTCGACCGCGAGGTCGTCGTGCTTGCTCATCAGGCCATGCGCGTACTTGCCCAGCGCGATCACGCAGGCGCCGGTCAGCGTGGCCACGTCCACCACCGCCTGCGGCTCGAAGCGCTGCGTGTAGGTGAGCGCGTCGCACAGGATCAGGCGGCCTTCGGCGTCGGTGTTGCCGACTTCGATGGTCTTGCCGCTCATCGAGGTGAGCACGTCGCTGGGGCGGTAGGCGTCGGCGTCGGGCATGTTCTCCACCGCCGCCACCACGCACACCAGGTTGATCGGCAGCTGCATGCGCACCGCGGCGAGGAAGGCGCCCAGCACCGAGGCGGCGCCGAGCATGTCGAACTTCATCTCCTCGATGCCGCCCGCGGTCTTGAGGTTGATGCCGCCGGTATCGAAGGTGATGCCCTTGCCGACCAGCGCGTACGGCTTGGCGTCGCCAGCGCCCGTGTGGCGAAGCACGATCAGCTTGGGTGGGTTGGCCGAGCCGCGCGAGACCGCCAGCAAGGAGCCCATCCCAAGAAGTTCCATCTGCTCGCGCTCGAGCACTTCGCAGCTGACGTTGTCGAACTGGGTGGCGATGCCCTCGGCCTGGGTCGCCAGGTAGCCGGGGTTGCAGATGTTCGGCGGCAGGTTGCCCAGCTCGCGCGCCAGCTGCACGCCACTGGCGATGGCGACGCCGCGCGCCAGTTCCGGCGCCAGCGAAGCTTCCGCCACGAAGCTCACCGCGGACAGGGTGACTTCCGCCGCCTTGCTGCGCGTGGCGGTGTACTCGTAGGCGGCATGGTCGGCGGTGATCGCCGCCTGGCGCAGGCCCCAGGCCGCGTCGCGGCCCTTCACCGGCACTTCGGTCAGGGTGATCAGCGCATGCTTCACCGGGCCGGTGCGCAGCGCGCGCACGCCGTCGGCGATCGCCTTCAGGTACTGCGGCACCGCGAACTTGCCCTTCTCGCCCAGGCCCACGGTCAGCACGCGCGGGCTCTTCACCCCTGGCAGGTCCTGCAGCAGCGCCGTGCGCCCGGTCTTGCCGCTGACATCACCGCGCGCGGCCAGGGCGGCGATGCGCCCGCCGCTGGCGCCGTCCAGCGCTTGCGCCGCGGGGCTGAGGCTGCCGTCGGCGTACACGCCGACGACCACGCAATCCACCTCGGCGGCGGCGGGGTCGGGGGCGTTCAAGTGGAATTCGAGGGCCATGCAGTGGTTTTCCGTACAATTGGGGGACGGCGCATGGCGCCGGGCCCGACAGTTTACCAAGCGAACCCCCAGCGCATGCTCCTGATCGAAAGGCACCTGCTGCGCCAGTTCGCCGAGACGGTCACCGCGGTGGCGATCGTCCTGTTGCTGGTGACGCTGGGCGCGCTGTTCATGGACCTGCTCGGCGAGATCGCCAGGGGCAAGGTGCCGGCCGGCCTGCTGCTGTCGCAGCTTGGATTGCGATCCATCCGCTTCCTGACCCTGGTGCTGCCGCTGGCCCTGTTCCTGGGCCTGCTGCTGGCGATCGGGCGCATGTACGCCGAAAGCGAGATGGCGGTGCTGGCCGGCATCGGCATCGGACCGCAGCGGCTGTGGAAGCCGCTGCTGTACGTGAGCCTGCCGGTGCTGCTGCTGGTGGCTGGCGCTTCGCTGTGGATCGCCCCGGCCTCGGCGCACAAGGCCAGGCAGATGATCGAGGTCGCCAACCGTTCCTTCCTGATCGCTGGCCTGGAACCCGGGCGCTTCGTCGAGCTGCCCGGCAAGGGCGGCGTGCTCTATGTCACCGACCTGTCCACCGACGGCACGCGCTTCCGCGAGCTGTTCGTGCAGCGCGACGTCAACGGCCGCCTCGACATCGTCACCGCCAGCGAAGGCTCGCTGCAGTTGATCGGAGAAACCCAGCGCTACCTGCGCCTGCGCGACGGCTTCCGCGTCGAGGGCGCGGTCGGGCAGCGCGATTTCCGCATGATGCGCTTCGAGAAGAACGACGTGCGCGTGCCCGACCGCGAGCGCAACACTTCCGGCAAGGACCTGTCCGCGCACTCGACCCTGGCGCTGTTGGCCGATGGCACGCCGCTGGCGCGCGCGGAGCTGCACTGGCGCATGGCGATGCCGCTGCTGGTGGTGGCGCTGACCCTGTTCGCGCTGCCGCTGGCGCGCAGCGAGCCGCG
Organism: uncultured Gammaproteobacteria bacterium; assembly: GCA_963707625.1. Taxonomy (GTDB): domain Bacteria; phylum Pseudomonadota; class Gammaproteobacteria; order Xanthomonadales; family Xanthomonadaceae; genus Arenimonas. Next base: position 8,402 of record CAVPQV010000001.1, on the reverse strand, counting down.
CCAGCCGCAGTACGGCCTGGTGCTGTTCGCGCTGCTGGTCTACCTGGTCGGCATGCTCTTGCTGTTGCTGGGCACCGGCCTGATCGGCAACGGCAAGATGCCGCCCTGGCTGGGCCTGTGGTGGGTGCATGTGCCGATGCTGCTGCTCGCCGGCTGGCTGTTCCTGCGCGACGGCCGGCTGCCGCGCCAATCCGCGGCGGCGCGCGCATGAAGCGCTTCCCGCGCCGCCTGTCCGGCTACCTGGGGCGCACCGTGTTGCTGGCCACGCTGGCCGCGTGGGCGGTGCTGCTGGGCTTCGTCAGCATCAACGAATTCTTCGGCGAGGTGCAGGACGTCGGCAAGGAGTCCTACACCCTCAGCCACGCCGTGCTGTACGTGCTGCTGACCACGCCCACGCGCATGTACGACATCTTTCCGACCGCGGCCGTGATCGGCAGCCTGCTCGGCCTGGGCAGCCTGGCCGCGAGCTCGGAGCTGACGGTGATGCGCGCGGTCGGCGTGTCCAAGCTGCAGATGGGGCTGGCGGCGCTGGTGCCGCTGCTGGTGCTCACCGCGCTGATGGTCGTGAGCATGGAAACGGCCGGCCCCGCCGGCCAGCAGCGGGCGGAGGAGCTGGCCAACGCCAAGAGCAAGCAGATGATTGTCGCGCGCTATTCCGGCCTGTGGGCGCGCGAGGGCGACCTGTTCCTCAATGCGCGCGGCAACAGCGCACCGCGCCTGGAGAACGGCCGCAGTTGGACCGAGCTCGAAGACGTGCGCCTGTACCAGTTCGACGGCAAGGGGCAGCTGCTCTCCCTCGCGCACGCACGCAAGGCCGAGCACAGCGCCAGCGGCTGGATCCTGCGCGATGTCGAGCGCACGCATTTCGACGCCCGTTCGGTGCGCGTGGACAAGATCGCCAGCGAGCGCTGGAAGACCGAGATCGACGAAAGCACGCTGGCGGCGCAGCTGGCGCGCCCGCGCTACCTGAGCAGCGCCGAGCTGCGCAGCAACATCGATTACCTCAAGCGCAACCAGCTCGACGCGGTCAAGTTCGAGAGCGCCTACTGGGCGCACTGGTTCTATCCCTACAACGTGATCGTGCTGTGCCTGGCGACGCTGCCCTTCGCCTTCGGCTCGTTGCGCAGCGGCGGCTTCGGCAAGCGCTTGTTCCTCGGCATCCTGGTCGGCATCGGCGCCCTGCTGCTGCAGCGCATGTTCGTGGACCTGGCCGACGTGTACCGCTTCGACGTGCGCCTGGCCTTCGTGTTCCCGCCGCTGCTGATCCTGGGGCTGTGCTGGGGCGTGCTGGCGAAGCGGATCTAGGCTTTCGGCGGCGGCGCGAGGCGCACGAAGGCGGTGCCGGCGGCGCGGTCGTAGAGTGCGCGCCGCTCCGGGTCGAACAGCGCCCAGGCCAGCCCTAGCATCGGCGTCAGCGTCGCCACCGCGTAGCGCAGCCACAGCGCGCGCACGCTGGCCGCGGAACCGTCCGCCGCCAGCACGCGCAGGCGCCAGGGGCGCATGCCCATGGTCTGCCCGCCGCGCCGCCACGACACCACGAAATACCCGCCGACCACCGCCCACATGCCGGCCAGCGCCAGCCACTGCAGCAGCGGCTCGTGCTCGATCGTCTTGCCGCCGTTGAGCCACAGCAACAGCGCGCTGACCAGGAACAGCAGCGGGATCAGCGGCAGCAGGTCGTAGGCCAGCGCAAGCAGGCGCCAGCCCGGCCCGGCGGGAGTGGCCAGCGCGCGCGGCGCGGTGTCGGCGGAGGATTGCATAGGCGCACAGGATAGCCGCCGCGGCGCGCGCTCGCTTAAGCTGCCCGCATGCCTACGCGCGCCAGCACCGCCGACCGCCGCCGCGACGCCCGCGCGCGGCCGCCCGCGAGCGCCGCCGACAGCGCACTGGTCGCCGCCTTCCTGGAGCGCGCCTGGGCCGAGCAGGGGCTGTCGAAGTCGACTTTGGCCAGCTACGGGCGCGACCTCGACGGCTTCGCGCGCTGGCTGCAGCCGCGCGGCATCGCGCTGCTGCAGGTGCGCCGCGAGCAGGTCTTCGATTACCTCGCCGAGCGCGGCGCGCGCGGTTACGCGGCGCGCAGCAACGCGCGCCTGCTGTCCACCCTGCGCGCCTTCTACGCGCAGCAGGCGCGCCTGTCGGCGATCGCGCAGGACCCGACCGCGCTGCTGGAGTCACCCAAGCTCGGCCGCCCGCTGCCCAAGGCACTGTCGGAAAGCGAGGTCGAGGCGCTGATCCGCGCACCCGATGCCGATACGCCGGTGGGCTTGCGCGAGCGCGCGATGGTCGAGCTGATGTACGCGGCCGGCCTGCGCGTGAGCGAACTGGTGGCGCTGCCGGCGAGCGCGGTGAACCTGCGCCAGGGCGTGCTGCGCGTACGTGGCAAGGGCAACAAGGAGCGCCTGGTGCCGATGGGCGAGGAGGCGCAGCACTGGCTGGAGCGCTACCTCGCCGACGCGCGCCCGCTGCTGGCCGGCAAACGCCAGCTCGAGCCGCTGTTCCTGTCGCGGCGCGGCGAGGCGCTCAGCCGCCAGCAATTCTGGACGCTGGTGAAGAAGCTGGCCGTGCGCGCCGGCATCGACGCCGCCAAGGTCAGCCCGCACGGGCTGCGCCACAGCTTCGCCACCCACCTGCTCAACCACGGCGCCGACCTGCGCGCGCTGCAGATGCTGCTGGGGCACAGCAGCCTGTCCACCACGCAGATCTACACCCTGGTCGCGCGCGAAGGCCTCAAGCGCCTGCACGCGCAGCACCACCCGCGCGGCTAGCCGGGGCTAGTCGGCCTCGTTAGGGTGCTTGAGGCGGATGTATTCGGCCGAGCGCTTCACCAGTTCACCGAGCACTTCGAGGTCCACGCCGTCGAGGTCCCGGATGTAGACGCAGCCCACGCCCTCGCGGTGCTTGCCCAGGCGACGCATGAACTCGCCGCGCTCGACCGGATCGCAACTCAGGTACAGGGTGATCGCGCCCTTGCGCGAGGCGAAGCCGGCCAGGCAGGAATCGCCCTCGTGGCCGCTGGCGTACTTGTAGTGGTACTTGCCGAAGGCGACGATCGACGCCCCCCACATCTTCGGCTGCTTGCCGGTGGCCCGGCTGAAGACTTCCACCAGCGTGCGGCAATCCTGCCGGCGGCCGGGATCGGCGATGGCGGAGATGTGCGCGTCCGCGCTTTCGCCGGTGGGTTGGGTTTTCTGTTCGTATTTTTTCGCGGGTGGCTTCTTCGCGGGTGCGGGCTTTTTCGCTGGCGCGGCCTTCTTCACAGGCGCAGGCTGCTTGGCCGGCGCGGCCTTCTTCGCGGGCGCGGCCTTCTTCTTCGCGGGCGCGGACTTCTTCGCGGGCGCGGACTTCTTCGCGGCCTTCTTTACGGTCTTCTTTACGGCCTTCTTCGCCGCAGGCTTCTTCGCTGCAGCTTTCTTCGCTGCCGGCTTGTTCGCGGCGGACTTCTTCTTCGCGGTCGTCTTGCTCGGGCTCATGCCGGTGGCCTCCAATGCCAGGGTGGTCGAAATCTACTGCGCGCTGCGTGTCAGCTCCATGCCGTCCACGGTCATCTTCCACTGGCCGTCCTCGGCCTGGTGCGGAGGCACGTTGACCTTGAAGGCCGTCTTCATCGGCCCGATGCCGACCGTGAAACCGTCGCCCTCGAAACCCTGCAGCGGGCCTTCCACCGACACCGTGCCGCCACCCTTCAGGCGCTTGTAGCTCACGCTGCCGTCCTGGGTGATCAGCAGGTACATTTCCGGGCGTTGCCACTCGCCGACGAAGGCGGCCTTCTCGGCGGGCACCGGCTTGCCGCAGGCGGCCAGGGCCAAGGCGATGGTCAGGGACAGCAGCAGCGCGCGCAGCTTCATGACACCACTCCCGCAGGCGGGGGAAATCAGGCTAGCACAGCGCCGCGCGGCATGCCTTCAGTCCCGCGCCTCGAGCAGGCGCTGGTACACCGCCAGGTCCTCGGCCGAGTAACAGCAGAACAGCACCTCCGGCGGCGAGGGCATGGTCGTCAGCGCTGCGTCCACCACGCGAACCGCAACCTGCGCCGCGGCCTCAGGCGGGTACCCGTACACGCCCGTGCTGATGCAGGGGAAGGCGATGCTGCGCAGGCCATGCTCGGCCGCCAGCTGCAGCGCGCGCCGGTAGCAGCGGGCGAGTTGCGCCGGCTCGCCAGCGCCGCCGCCGCGCCAGACCGGGCCGACCGCGTGGATGACGAAGGGCGCAGCCAACCCGTGCCCCCGGGTCAACTTGGCATCGCCGGTCGTGCATCCACCCAGCGTCCGACATTCCGCGAGCAGCGCCGGACCGGCCGCGCGATGGATCGCGCCATCCACGCCGCCGCCGCCGAGCAGCGACTCGTTCGCCGCGTTGACGATCGCGTCTACGCGCAGCCCGGTGATGTCGGCATGGATGGCTGTGGGCATGTGTGCGTGGCGGTCGCGGCCACTTCTGGCGGAATCGAACTACGCTTTTCTCACGAACTCCGACTTCAGTTGCATCGGGCCGATGCCCTCGATCCTGCAGTCGATGTCATGGTCGCCGTCCACCAGGCGGATGCCCTTCACCTTGGTGCCGACCTTGACGACGGAGGAGGTGCCCTTGACCTTGAGGTCCTTGATCACCGTGACGCTGTCGCCGTCCTGCAGTTCGTTGCCATTGGCATCGCGGAAAACGCGCTTGGGCTCGGGTGCTTCCGCAGCCGCGCCGACGGGCCATTCGTGCGCGCATTCGGGACAGACATGCTGGCCGTTGTCCACGTACGTGAACTCCGACTGGCACAGGGGGCAATTAGGGAGGTTTGTCACGGCGGTGCGGATCTCACCCGGTCAACTTGCTGATGAAATGATAGATGGAAAAAACACCGAGCCCCAACAGCAACAGCATGAACCAGGCGGCCGGCGAACGCAGCGGCCACGTCCACGCCAGATTGCGATAGCAAGTGTCGCACCAGGAACCGGTGTAGGGAACCGGTCCGGGGAAATGACGGGTGTGTCCCGGGCGCTGGCAGCGCTGGCAGATGCCGCAGAATCCCTGTGGGATTCCCTGCTGCCGCAGCTGCGCGGGATGGGTGGACCACAGGCCGCAGTAGCAGTCTGCGGGGCGCGGGTTCGAGACGGTGGGATCGGGTTCGGGGTCAGTCACGATCTTTAGATCCGGTGATCTACCGACGGCAATCCGCGCCTACCTCAACCTGCGCCGCCGCATTCGCCACGCTCGCGATCGCCGCTGCCGGGCAGACTTGCCCGGGCGCCCGCGGGTTGGCGGCCAGGGCGCCGAGCTGCGGGCATCCGCAGTTGGCGCGCGAGACTGCGCACAGCTCGAAGGCCGGGGTCCAGTAGGACCTGCCTTTGGAATCGCGCAGCTCGATCCGGAACTGGCGCGCGTAGTCGGCCGGCCTCAGGCCGAACATGGGAACGTTGAAGTCGGCCGAGTTCCCTGGCGCGATCGCCACCGTGCGTGTCCACACCGAGTCGTGGCCGGAGTTGTGCACCAGCCGGTACGGCTCTCCCGCGGCACTCGAATGCACGCGGTAGCCCAGGTACCACGGATCGTAGGGCGGGCCGCGATCGCCATCCAGGTTGAATTCGATTTCCGCGCCGCTGTCGTTGCGGATCCTGGCGGCCAGGGAGATGGTTCCGATGGAGGTATCGCAAGTGGGGCGCGGGGCTTCCAGGCTAGGGCTTGGGGTGTGGGCACGCTCCGGCATGGCGGCGCAACCGGCCTGCAAAGCGGCGAGCAGCGGCAGCGGGAATGCGGAAAACCTGAGCCTGGCCATGACCACTCCCTATGCGCCCTGGGGCTGCTCGATGATCGGACACATGAGCGGTACGTGCAATGATCGATGATTCGTCGGCGAGGTACCGCGCTGCGTCGAAGGGAATCAGCGTTTGCTCCGTGCGCTTCAACGGGGCGCGCGCTTGCTCAGAACTTCAGCCATGCGCGTCTGCCACCCAGCGCCGGTCGCCTTCCAGCTGGACCACACCGATTCGGGCAAGCGGATGGTTACCTGCAGCCGGGGATTGGCCGCGACCGGCCGGCCTGCGCGCCTGACCACGCCGCGCTTGATCATCGCGTCGGTCAGTCGGGGCAGTTCCCGGTATTCGGAAGGCTTGATCGCGTGCGCGTCGACGCGCTTGAGACCACTCTTCGACGAGCGGGGCGATGTGAGCTTTTTCGCGGCCATTGGCTTTTCTCATGCTAAACATGTGGCGGGGTTCTACCCCGTTTCCACGGACGGTTAGACCTCAGCTCAAGCTGCATGGGCGGAAAGTTGCACGCCAAGGGCGCGGGCTACCTTTACGACGGTATCGAACCGCGGTTTGGCGCCGGGAGTAAGTGCCTTGTAGAGGCTCTCGCGCCCGAGTCCAGCATCTCGTGCCACTTGGGCCATGCCCCGTGCACGGGCTACATCGCCGAGCGCAAGGAGAAGGTGGTCGAGGTCGCCGCTCTCGAGCACGATGCTGATGTACTCGGCGATCGCTGCGTCGTTATCCAGGTAACGGGCCGCGTCAAACGGGACGAGCTTCTTGGTCGATTTGGCCTTACTCATGGTCCAACTCCAGTTCACTGGCAATGCGTTGTGCGCGCTTAATGTCGCGCTTCTGGGACGATTTGTCGCCGCCGGCAAGCATGACGATCAGAATCTTGCCGCGGCGCGTGAAGTACAGGCGCTATCCCGGTCCGGTATCGACGCGCAGCTCCGAAACTTCGCCGCCGGCCGGTCCCCAGTCGCCGAGCAAGCCGGCCTCCGCTTGGCGGAGACGGGCAGCGATGCGGAGCTGAGCGCGCTTGTCCGAGAGGGCGTCGAGCCACTCTAGGAACTCTTCAGTTTAGAGCAGCGTGTACACAGCTGCAGTGTATCCGAACGGATACGAATGTCAACTCACGTCGAGGAAGCCGCCGTGGGGTCTAACGACTGAATTGAGCTGCCGCAACGCGGCCGTTGGTGGACGGGACCGGCGTGCGTCCTACCAGGGGCACGGCGGGCACGGCCCGCGGTGCCGGTACGGACCGCTCCAATGAACGGTTAGCCACCAACGCGCGGAGCCAATGCCAAAGGATTGCGGCGATGGTGAAAAATAGCGATCACGAGGAACTCGTCAGCGCGAACGCGATACACCAAGGAAAATGGGAACTTGCGTAGTAGGATTCGACGGCAGTCGCCCTCAACCAAGGAATACGCTGCGGGATTCCGGAAGGCCGCGGCGATCGCTGCATCCAAGGATCGCGCGAATTCCAATCCCAAGCCGACGGAGCGCGCCTCATACCAAGCCTTAGCCTCAAGAGCCTCTGTACGAGCCTCGGGCCGAAACAGAATCCGCATCAGTGATTTTGCTGGAATAGCTCGGTGCGTACCTGTTCCCAGGGAAGGGAAGTCGACGGGTCCTCGTCATGCGCCTGGGCCCGAGCAGCAACTTCCTTGCGTTGAGCGGCCGTGAGCGCGACCGAGTCCGGTTCCTCAGCGGCGATGCTGTCCCAAATGTCCTCCGCGAGCTGAATCCGCTCGGCGACCGACAGGCCATGGAAATCGGGGCGGGGCTGGCTCATCGGGCTCAGTATATTCCGCTCGTCCCTTGGTGGCTAACGATTGAATTGAGCGGCCGCGCCGGGAATCGGCATGCCGCGCCTGGCAAGCATCATATCGGAGGCTTGGCAGGTGCGGCATGCGGTGACTGCACGGCCGCTTGAATGAGCGGTGAGCGGTTAGGCCACCGCCAACCGCAATTTGCCAACCCCTGTCAGGTTGACTTGCTGACGGGCCACCCAAAGATCGTGGTTGTCCTGCATAGACAGCCAACTCTCGGGCGAACGACCGACCGCCTTGGAAAGGCGAAGCGCCATCTCCGGGGTGATGCGGCTAGATCCCTTGAGGATGCGGCTCAGCGTCGACGCTGCAACGTCGAGCTTAGCGGCCAGCTCCCGCCCACTGATGCCATTGGGCTCGAGATAGACCTCAGTGATGAACTCGCCAGGATGCGGGGGGTTGTACATGGCCATTAGTGATAATCCTCATAGTCCAACACGAACACGTTTCCATCCCGGAACTCGAACGTGAGCCGCCAATTGCCATTTACCGAAATAGCCCAGCGGCCTTTCATCGTCCCCTTGAGCGGGTGCAACCCAAACCCGGGGATATCCAGATCATCGATCACATGCGCGGTCTCTAAGGCCGCAAGTTGGAACCGGAGTCGCTTGGCATGACTGGCCTGGACGCCTGAAGCGCTACCCGTTTCGTGCAGCCGACGCAGGCCTTTGTGCCGGATCGATTGGATCATGGCGCATCATAGCATGTTGCGCACCACGCAACAATGCCGAAATACAACCGCGTGCTGAACTGGCTCCCGGGGGGTCCACGATTGAGTTGAGCGGCCGCAAAGCGGCCGTTGGTGGACGGGCCTGCCGTGCATCCTATCAGG